>CAZHTJ010000005.1:0-97617 GCA_964535525.1 uncultured Acidobacterium sp.
GCGTTACCAGTGCCAGCTCCACTACGGCCGAGACCCAGGATTTCTATAACTGGGTTAAGAACAATCTGTCCACCCTCGTGCCCGCGGGCTCACCTTCCGGAACGGCCGCAGGACCTAACATTGCGCTTCAGTCCCTGACCGAAGCGCCGCCCCTGGCCTACGCCAGTGCAACCGGCGCGACGACGGTCGCCGGCATCGAAAGCACGGCCTTCGGGGGTACCTGCGCCAGTTGCTCGGAACTCTACGCGCCACCAGCGGGCATCCCTCCAGGTTTGGACGCAGTCGGATCGGTTAATTACACAAACGTATCTCCCAAAAATGGGTATCAGTGGAGTTTCCGGATCGACGACTATCTCGGCAAAAAGGATCGCATCTACGTCGATGCGATGCGAACGTACGACACGTCGGCAAGCACCAATGCTCGTCCCGCCTTTGCCGCCCCGAGTACAAACCATTCCGACTTTGTGAATGCCGACTGGACCCACACATTCTCCTCGAACCTCCTCAACGAAGGCGGCGGAAACATGATTCGCCCCTACGGCCAGAATGGGGCCAACCCCGCGTTTGCTATTCCCAATGTAACCGTCGGTTCAGGAGTTACCGGATTCGGAAACTGGGGACCGGGTAACTTCGCCCAGACCACCGTTGCCTGGCGCGACGTGATGACCGCGACCATCAAAACCCATACCCTCAAGTTTGGCTTTGACCAGTTCAACATCCGCGAGAATGACGAGCAGGAAGGCGCTCAGGATCGCCCCTCCTACACCTTCAACAATCTGCTCGATTTTATTCAGGATGGCCCTGCCTCGGAAACCGGTGTCCCGGTCAGCCTTATCCCCGGACCCGGTCAACACAAGCAAGCGCCCTATGAGCGGCGCTATCGCGAACTGTACACCGGATTCTTTGTGCAGGATGCCTGGAAGCTCAAACCGACGCTCACGGTGAACGCCGGCGTCCGCTACGATGAAATGGTCAATCTCTTTTCCATTCTCTCCCCCCAATTGGCTAACTTCACCTTCGGATCGGGTGCAACCCCGTCGGCCGAAGTAGCCAGCGGTATCGTCGGGCTGAACAAGAACGATCATGTTCTGGATCACAACGTATGGGGGCTCACCCCGCGCCTTGGATTCGCCTGGGATGTCTTCGGGAAAGGTAAAACCGCACTGCGCGGTGGCATCGGCATGTTCTCCGATCAACCGCCCTATCTGCACATTACCGACATCACTTCAGGGAACTTGCCCAACACTTACACGCCAAGCCTGAACGTGCATACCCCGGGCCAGGCAAACTCACTCTCGTATCAGCTCTGCAATCCTCCGCAGGGCTTCACGATTGCCTGCCCGCTGCTGGTTCTGCCCACCAACAATGTGACCATCAATCCGACGACAGGAGCCTTGTACCTCAACGGAGTTCTCGATAATGGCGTCGGCCTGGGAGGATACGCTACCAACTATAAGTTCACTCAGGTCATCGAATGGACCCTGAGCGTGCAGCAGCAGCTGCGAAGTAACCTCATGGCCGAACTAAACTACTCAGCTTCGGTCTCCCATCACCTGCCCATCTACAATCAGGACATCAACCGCTTTGCCGGCGACTTGCTCAAGTACAACGCAACCGGCTCCGCCCCTCCCTCTTTGTCGCGCCTCAATCCCAATTTTTCCGGTATCAACTACGCGACTTCCAACGGCAATTCCGTCGGCAACTACGGCACCGCCATGCTGACGCAAAGCTATGCCCACGGTCTGGCGATGCGCGGCATCTACACCTGGGGTAAGGCGCTGGACGCTCTCAGCACTTCCGCCTCCCTGGACAGTGGCAATATCACCTCGGGGAACCAGAACGGTCCCATCGTCCGGAACTTCGACTTACCCGCGCAGCGCGGCCGCTCCGACTATGACATCCGCCAGCAATTCTCGGCGGTGGGCACCTGGGTCGTCCCCAACAATTACAACAACGCCCTCGAAAGAGGAGTTCTGGGCGGTTGGCAGTTTGGTGGCTACTGGATCCTCCAAACCGGCTTACCCGCCTGGGTCACCCAGAACCTCGGCTTCTCGCCCACTTGCGCTGCCAATCCAAGCGGCGATTGCTATAACTCCTCCGGCGCCTGGATCCCGGGAAGCATCATCACCAGCACGGCCGGCGACTACAACGCGGACGGAAGCAACGTGGACTCCCCGATGGTTCCTTCGTTTGGGAGTCATTTGGGCGGCTTGAAAAAGAATGCCTTCCTCCATGGAGTCTTCCCAGGAGGAGCGGCGTCTTTTCATGCGCCTCCACTGGGGATGGAGGGCAACCTGGGTCGAAACACTTACGACAACCAGGGTTATAACGCTATGAACTTCAACTTTGGGAAATTCTTCTCGACTCCATGGTTCTTCGATGAAAAGTTGAAGATCGAGGCAAGAGGCGAAGTGTTCAACTTGTTTAACCGCACCAATCTCACCGGGCTGGATACAGGTCTCGGCGATGGAAACTTTGGAAAGGCGACCAGCCAGTTGCCGGCCCGAAGCCTCCAGATCCATCTGCGCGCCAGTTTCTAAGCCGGTTGTATATCGATTGAGGTTGTGAAACGGCCGAGCGACCCTCGGCCGTTTCACTCCACCTCCCATCCGCAGCCCGATTACGAATTGAAAGCCGCGCGTTTATTCTCTGCCGCTCCAGTAACCGTGCCGCAGAGGAACTCCCGCGTGCGCGCTGAACCGAGAAAGGAGAATGAGAGATGGCGTTCACCGCGAGTCAACGCAACATCCTGGTATGGGTGGGAGCGGCCTTAATCGGGTCCGCGACCCTTGCGGCCCAGAACGCCGCAACCGTCCTTCAACGCGATGGCTATACCATCGCCCTTGAGCCCTATGCTCCCAACATTATCCGCGTGACCATGAGCGTGCTCAAGGATCAGTCGACAGCCGGGCCGGGGTATGGGATCGTGGCCGCGCCCGTCACCAACGGATGGACGCACGATGCCGCCGCTGCCGGAGACACCTTTCGATCCGCTCGAATGACACTGATTTTTCCACCCCCTGCTCCTCCGCGCCGAAGACCCGATGGTTCGATCTGGAATGGCCCAAGAAAGGGCTTCGGCGGGTCCGGCGGCGAGCCGTTTCTCCGCGTCACGGGAACCGATGGCAAGCCGCTGTTGACCATGCAGAGCTGGGAAATGGCGGAGTTGAATGATAAGGACGGAGACAGCCAACTCAATTCCGATCGTCGTCCACAGGATCCGCCCTTTTATCGCGTCGGCGCCACTTTCAGTTCGCCCGACGATGAACACTATTACGGGCTGGGAGAAAATCAGGACGGATATCTTGACCACCGGCAACATAAAGTCGAATGCTGGGCGGATTATCAGTTAGCGGGAGGCCCGAATTTCTGCGTTCCGTTCCTGGTGACCAACAAGGGCTATGGCCTGCTTTGGGATAATCCATCGAAAACCACCGTCTTCCCGGGCTTCAACGAGCAGACCAAGTGGGTCTCCCAGGTCGGCCAGCGCGTGTCGTTCTTTGTAATCACCGGGGCGACGACCGACGAAATTTATTCAGGATACCGCTTGCTGACCGGAGATACGCCCATGCTCCCCAAGGGGGCATACGGGTTGATCCAGTGCAAGCAGCGGTATTCCACGCAGGCGGAAATGCTCGCCGTGGCGAAAGGCTATCGCGATCGGCATTTGCCCATCGACATGCTGGTGCTGGACTGGTTCTATTACACCGGAATGGGCCAGATGGACTTTATCCCCGAGGCTTGGCCGGATCCCGCGGAGATGAATCGCCAGCTCCATGCTATGAACATCGAAACCATGATCAGTATCTGGCCGCGTTTCAAACCCGGGACACGCTACTACAACACCATCAAACAAAATGGCTGGTTTCTGCATCACGCCGACGGAACTCCCGAGGATGGACTGCCCTACGACAGTCAGGGGTCGGATATCGATACAACCAATCCGGATGCGGCGAAGTGGTACTGGGGAGTCGTCCGCGACGACATTGCAAGCAAAGGTTTCGATTCCTTCTGGGCGGACGAGACCGAACCGGATTTGCCTCCGAACGGCAGTTACTTCAGCATCGGACCCGGGACCCAGTACTTCAATGTATATCCGCTGTTCCATACCGCGGCTTTCTACGATGGAATCCGCAGGGACATGCCGGATAAGCGCGTGTTGATCCTGTCTCGCGATGCCTATCTCGGCGCGCAGCACAATGGGACTATTTTCTGGTCCTCCGATATCTTCCCCGACTGGGATGCGCTGCAGCGTCAGATTCCCACCGGCCTCGATGTTACAGCTTCTGGCATCGCCTACTGGGGGAATGATATCGGCGGATGGCAGGGCCTGCCGAAAGTCCATGTACCGCTCCATGCCCCGCTCATCGATCCATCCGATGCGCGCGACAACGTCGGGGGCTACGACGATTATCCCGAGCTCTATGTTCGCTGGTATGAATATGGCGTCTTTCAGCCGAACCTCAGAACCCACGGCACTCGGCCCCAGAACGAAGTTTGGTCTTACGGCCAGCAGGCTGAGCCCATTCTCGAGAAGTATCTTCGCCTTCGCTACCAACTCATGCCGTACATCTACTCTCTCGGGTTCTACACCCACCAGACCGGCGCGCCCTTTATGCGGGCATTGTTCATGGACTTTCCCGGCGACCCGAAGGTGGCGCAGATAGGCGACGAGTATATGTTCGGGCCGGCATTTCTCGTGGCGCCGGTGACATCCCAGGGTCAAACCACAAAGAGCGTCTATCTTCCTTCCGGTTGCGTCTGGTATAACTACTGGACGAATGAGCGATATCAGGGCGGGCAGACAATTCAGGTAAGTGCACCCATCGATACCATTCCGCTCTTTGTGCGGGCCGGCTCCATTGTCCCGCTGGGCAGCCCGGTCGAGAGCACGCATGACAAGCAGACCATCGCCCATGTGCGGATCTATCCAGGCGCGAACGGCAGCTTCACTCTCTACAACGACGACGGCCAGACCTACGCCTATGAGAAAGGCGATTGCCGAACTACAAATCTCACCTGGAACGATGCGGCGCAAAAGCTAACCCAATCGGGAGCCACGGCGTGGAGCGGAGATGGAATTGTGGAGATCATTCAAGCGCGCTGAATCGGCGTCTTGCCGAAATCGCCCACCAGAGTGATCATCCATTTCCCCGCTCAGTTGCAAAGGCTTTCCGGATCGCGCCCACTTCTGGTAACTGAGGGCCCAGCACCACCTGAGTATCGCTGGCCGTTAAAACCAGAGGTCCCAAACCTCGTCTTCCCAGAGCATGCTCTTAGCGGCATCGCGGGGATTGTAGTGTACGTTGACGGTGGCGCCGTTGAGCCGCTCGGCGGCCTTCTTTCCGGCACCCTCCGATACGCAATTGAATTTATAGTGACCCGAATGGTCGGAGCCGTTCGCGGTGTAGTTGTATCCAAACGAAATGCGCCAGTACCGGACTCCATTCGCCCCACCATCCTCATACGTATTCTTCAGATCCACCACCGCCCCCTGCGCCGTGGGCCAGCTGCGCGTGCGATGTTTGCGCCACTTCTCCAGCAACATGCTGCCCGCCGCATAAATGACCAAAGCGCCCACTGCCACAGCAATGCCGGTCCACGAATGCAGCTTCCATAGCGCGTAGGGCAGGGAAATGACCATCGGCGGCATAGAGAAATGCAGCATAGAGGCTGAAGCAGATTCGCGCAATCGATTTTTGCGTTAGCAGCATCGAGCGCGCCCTTTTGTCGAAATGCTTTGCGGTGTCGTCCCATTCGGCCATGCATCTCTCGCTCGCTGAAGCGCGGCCCTCAACCCTCCTGTGCCTGCCGTGCCCTGCGTACCCTATACTGGCTCCCGGACGGGCCCACTATGAACAGCGTCTCCGCAAAGAGACTCCTCCTCGCTCCCTGCGCTCTCTTTCTGCTCCTCGTCTCTGACGCTCTGGCCAAAGATGCGCCTACCGTTATCGTCTGGCCTGACTCGGGCAGCCCCGTGGTCCGCTTCACCTTTGGCAAGCTTCGATCCCTCGAATCGGTGGAGCGCCAGCAGACCTACGAGGTCGATACCCAGGTCCAGAACCTCTGGGACAAAAGCATTCCTGAAGCGCGTTTCGCCCTCTATCTCTTCGACGAGAAGAACATCAGGGTCGGAGAAGGCCTCATCGCCATCAGCAACGTGGCGCCCGGCGAAATCATTAAGTTTGAAACCACCGTCATGGCTTCCGGCCAGGCCGCTTCCATGAAGCTCGCGGCGCAGTCGCTCCCCGACGAGCTGCATTCGTTGCTGCCCCCAAAAACCATCTCGCTCACGGTCAACTCCGTCCCCCAGGAAGCCCACTTCACCCTGGATGGCCAGGACGCCGGCACGACGCCCAGGGCCATCGAGGTCGCCGTCGGCACACACATTCTCGAATTCGATAAAGAAGGCTTCAGTCGAGGCAAGTATCTGTTCTCCGTTGGCCCCGACGATGTCTCCGGCGGCAGCGTCAGTTATGAGCTGGGCGCCTCCGCCCATGACACCATCGAAATGCGCGACGGCGCTATCCTCAATGGCGATCTGCTCTCGATCTCCGCCACCGAAGTCGTCGTCCAGGTCGACGGCACAACTCGCACCCTCGATCGCGCGCAGGTCAGGCGGATCACTCTGACTGAGCGGAAGGTTGAGCACAAGCCCGAAAGCAAGTCACCATGAGCCATCATCCTTTTCTGTTCCGTCCATTCCTGTCCTTCTCCCTCCTGGCGCTTTCCTCCGTACTCCTCCCGAACGCCGGCCACTCCCAAAACCTCGGCCTTTTCGAGGGCCAGTCGGACGTCGGCTCCGTCACCCCTCCCGGTTCCGCAACCTACGACTCCGCAACCGCGACCTACTCCCTCACCTCCGCCGGCGCCAACCTCTGGGGCACAACCGACGCCTTCCACTTCCTCTGGAAGAAGATCTCCGGCGACGCCGTCCTCACCGCCGACATCGCGTTCCCCAACACCGCGGGCCAGCACAATCCTCACCGCAAGGCGATCCTCATTCTTCGCCAATCCCTCGACGCCGGTTCCCCCTACGCCGACGCAGCGCTCCACGGCGCGGGCCTCACTGCTCTCCAGTACCGCCGTGACGAAGGGGGCATCACCGAGGACATCGAACTCAGCCCCGCCTCCGCCCCCGCGCGCCTCCGCATCGAGAAGCGCGGCGACACCTTCACGATGTATCTCGCTGCGTCGCCCAGCGCGCCGCTGCATCAGGTCGGCGCCAGCACCCAGCTTCACCTCGCCGACCCCTTCTACATCGGCATCGGCCTCTGCTCCCACGATTTCAACAAAACGGAGAAAGCCGTCTTCTCCCACGTCACTATCGAGCAGCCCGCGCCGCTGCCGGCAAACCTCGCCCTCTACAGCACCCTCAACACCATCGGCGACGATCCCGACTTCCGCCGCGACGTTATCGTCTGGTCAGCACAGGCCCGCTTCGAAGCCCCCAACTGGACCCGCGACGGCAAGACCCTCCTCTTCAATCAGGACGGCAAAATCATGACCGTCCCCGCCGATGGCGGCACACCACAACCCCTCAACATCGGCGACGCCACCCGCTGCAATGGCAGCCACGGCCTTTCCCCCGACGGCAAACTTCTCGCCATCAGCTGCGCCACGCCCGGCAAACCGGAATCCCGCGTCTACGTCGTCCCCCTAACGGGCGGCCAGCCGCGCCTCGTCACCGAGCACCCCAACTCCTACTTCCATAGTTGGTCCGCGGACGGCAAGTCCATCATCTTCACCCGTCCTGACCACGGCTCCGGCAACATCTTCGCCATCTCCGTCGACGGCGGCGAAGAGCACGCCCTCACTACCGGCGCCGGCATCAGCGATGATCCCGACTGCTCCCCCGACGGCCGGTACATCTACTTCAACTCCGACCGTGGCGGCACAATGCAGATCTGGCGCATGCATCCCGACGGCTCATCCCCCGAACAGATCACCAACGACGATTCCGTCAACTGGACGCCGCACGTCTCCCCCAACGGAAAATCCATCGTTTTCATCAGCTATGAGAAGGGAACCACTGGCCATCCGGCGAATAAGCCCATTGCGCTGCGAATCCTGTCGCTCGCCGACCTGATCCAGCCTTCCGTCCCGGCCTACACTTCGCGCGTTGTGACCTATCACGCGCTTTTCCGTCTCATCGGCGGCTCGGGCACGATGAACGTCTCGTCGTGGGCTCCCGACAGCAAGCACCTGGCCTTCGTCAGCTACCAAATGCTGCCAGCGGAGGACAGCGTCCCGCCACAGTAGCGCCGATGGGGGGCGTCCTCACCGAATCAGTCGTCGCCGATTCTGGGTTGGGGGATGACTTACGATTGGCCGATCGACCACTCGCCGTCCACCAACTGCAGCGGCAGCGTCTCGCCGTTCACCGCCAGCTGATAGCTTCCATCCTCGAAATTCTCCGCAACGTCGCGAATGCGGTAATCCGTGTAGGTCACATCCTTCGACCGCCGGCGCTGCGATTTGACCGCCGACACCATGCAGGTGCTTTTCCGCCCCTGCCCAATAATCGTTCCTGCGAGAATCTCCGACACACACACTAACTGCACAGTCGTCTCCAGTCTTCACCACAGCGGAAGCACAATAATCAGGCAAAGGTGCGGTGGTTCCAGCGGCACCGGCTTGCTCGGGCTCTGACCCCTTCGAAGCTACGTCCGCTCCAAACGGCGAGCCGTGACAGCCATCACAATCAGTGGCCGAATCAGGCGCCAGAATCTCACCGAAGTGCCCCCACCGAAGTGTCGTGTCTTCCCGCCTGCCCTGTGCTACCATGCCCACACTCGGAGACAGCTCTATGTCAGGCGGACAAAGCTGGTCGGCACCTGAGAGCCTCGCGCAAACCACTTCCGGTTACGACCTCAGGCCTCTTTCCACCGGCGAAATTCTGGACCGCACCTTCCAGCTTTATCGCTCCCGCTTCGCCCTCTTCGCCAGCCTCGCCGCTCTCCCCGCCGCCGTCAGCTTTCTCAGCGGCGTCCTCCAGTTGCTCCTCACCACCGGCGAGCGCGCCCTGCGCAATGGCTTGCACCTGCAAATCATCAGCAAGCCAATCCTGGCCGGCATCATCGTCATGGTCGGTCTGGTTCTCTACTTCGTCTGCTACGGAATCACCCAGGCCGCCACCACCTGGGCCGTCGCCGAGATCTACCTCGGCAGACCCGCCTCCGTTCGCACCTCATGGAAAGCCGCCACCGCGCACTGGCTGCGCTACGTCCTCGTCACCCTCCGCCAGTACTGGAGCATCTGCTGGTGGCTTTTCCTCTCCATCGCCATGTTCTTCGCGGTCGTCGCTCTTGTCCCCCGCCTCGGTGGCGGCGCGGTCATCGCGACCGGCATCCTCGCCTTCCTCTTCGGCTTGCAGATGCTGGCCAGCGGTATCTACTCCATCTACGCCGCCATCCGCGTCTCCCTCGCCATCCCCGCCTCCGTCATCGAGTCCCTCGGCCCTAACCCCGCAATCCGCCGCAGCAGGGCGCTGCTGGTCGAGCGTAAAGGCCGCATCTTCCTCCTCGGCCTGCTCGTCCTCGCCATCAGCATGGTCGTCGGCGTCGTCCTGGCTCCGCTCACCTTCCTCGCCGTCGCCGCACATGGATCGGAGCGCTACATCCTGCAGATGATCCAGCTTCTCGGCGGCTTTGTCAGCCGCCTCATCGTCGGCCCCGTCGCCGCCATCGCCCTCTGCCTCTTCTATTTCGACGAGCGCGTCCGCCACGAGGGCTTCGACATCGAGTTCCTCATGCTGCGCGCCGCCGGCCCACCGCCCGCCAACCCCGTTGCGGAGGCAACAACATCTCCGGAGCCGGCATAATTCGAGCCCGCCGCGTCAGCCTCACCGCCGCCGCTCTTGGTTGCCTTCTGTTCCCGGCCTCCCTGCTTCGCGCGGACAACGCGCAGGTAACCGTCTCCGACCAAATCCTGCAGCAAAGCACCCTCGCCGACTACACCACCCATCTCCATTCCCTTCGCTCCCTCGCCGCGTCCTGCGCGCAAATCTCCTCCGCCTGCGATCCCGCCCACGTCAGCGTCGACGAGCACGTGACCCTCCCCAATCAGTCCGGCTTCGACGCCCACTATGCCTGGCTCCGCAACGCCCTGGCCTCCGCCAAATCTCTTCCCGATCCAAAACGCGCCGCTCTCATGAATTCCGTCGAGTCTCACCTCGACGCCGATCTCGCCGACGTGCAGCTCGTCTCCCCACCGCCCGATTTCACCACCGCACGCAAAGCCGCCAGCGCGATCCTCTCCAGCCGCGAATTCAACACCTCCTCCGAACCCTCCCTCCGCGATCGCATCATGGCGAGGATCAACCGCTGGCTCTTCCGCCTGCTCAATCGCGTCGCCGCCCTCGGTTCCAGTTCGCCCTGGATCGCCCCCCTCATTGAATGGGTTCTCGGCACCGCCGCCTGCGCCATGCTTCTCGCCTGGGCTTTTCGCATCGTCAGCCGCCAGCGCGTCCGCATGCAGTTCGAAGCCGAACGCCAGATTCAGCAATCCGACGAGCGCGTCCTCAACTGGATGCGCGAAGCCGAAGACCACGCCGCGCGCGAGCGCTTCCGCGACGCCGTCCACTGCCTCTACTGGGCCAGCATCGTCGCCCTCGAAGGCCGCCGTCTCTGGCAGCCCGACCGCGCCCGTACTCCGCGCGAATACCTCCATCTCCTCGATCCCGCCTCCGCCCTCGCCCCACTGCTCCGCCGCCAAACCTCTTCCTTTGAGACCATCTGGTACGGCCTGCGCCCCGCCGCCCGCCCCGACTACGACCGGGCCCTCGAACTGCATCGCCAGCTGAGGGCGGCATGAAGAAACTTAGCGGCGACTGGAAATTCCTGCTGATCTTCTCCGGCATCGTCGTCGCCCTCATCGTCATCACCGGCGTCCTCGCGCCCAGTCAGCAGGACCGCGACCCTACCCCCACCACCTGGAACAGCGGCGCCGCCGGCGCCAAAGCCGCCTACCTCCTCCTCGGCCAGCTCGGCTACAACGAAGACCGCTGGGAACGCCCCGAGTCTGAACTCTCCACCCTCGACGCTCCCCACTCCACGCTGATCCTCGCCGAGCCTTATCCCTCTTTCGCCGCCTACACCGACAAAAACCGCCAGCAGCCCTTCATCGATTTCCTCCACCGCGGCGGCCGCATCATCGCCACCGGCGGCGCCGCCGCCATCTTCCTGCCTCACGCGAAAATCGCCCAGGCCGACCGCATCCTCACCGACCTCTGCATCACCACCCCGGAAGGCGCCAGCCCCCTCGCCCGCGCCGGCGAAATCGAAATGGCCGCCCCGGTTCGCTGGAACAGCGACGACCCCGCGGTTCGCGTCTCGCAAACCTGCGACAACGGCGCCGTCGTCGTCTCTTATCCCGAAGGCAGCGGCGAAGTCATATGGTGGGCCTCCGCCACGCCGCTCACCAACCAGGGCCTCCACAACGACGCCAACCTTCGCCTGCTCCTCGCCAGCGTCGGCGCTCCCGGCCGCACCGTCTATTTCGATGAGTTCATGCACGGGATGAACAGCAGCCCCTGGTCCACCACGCACGGAACCCCGCTCACCGCCATCGCCATCCAAACCGCCTGCGTAGCCGCGCTCCTGCTCTTCAGCTTTGCCCGCGGCGCCGGCCCCCATCGCGGACTCGTCCAGCCGCCCCGCGCTTCGCCTCTCGAATTCGTCGAGTCCATGGGCGCTCTCTACGCCAAAGCCGGAGCCAGCCAGGTTGCCATCGCCGCCGCCAATCGTCGCCTCAACGAGTTTCTCGCGCTCGAAGGCGGCCTTCCCCCGGAAACTCTGCGCTCCGGCCCTGCCGCCATCGCCGCCGCCGTCCGCGCGCGCTTCGGCTGCGACACCACCGCCCTCGTCGCCGACCTCGAAGCCGCGCGCCAGGCGGTGTACGATCCACCCAGGCCCGCTGCAGCCCTCGCACAGGTCCGCCGACTCGACCACCACATCGCCCAACTCACGAACCTCATACGGATCCCGCACAACATCGCGCGAATCCCACGCAGCGGATGATCCTTCGGCACTCGCGCTTCCAGTCCGATGTAGCTCAATACTGCGCCCCGCTGCACAGCAGCCCGGAGTCAGTCAGTTTTTCCGCAAGCTGTTCAGCCGCGCCCTAGGGTCTGCACAATCAGTCCGGCCCTGGCCGCTGAGGGACGGTTTCCTATCCGCAACCTTGTGAAGCCGTCGAACAGACAGCTCAAACCACCCCGGCAGGAACAAAGCGCGGTACTCCCGGACCAGTCGGCTCAACTGTTCCCGCGAACATACTCCCGCAACTGCCGGTTGATCTCCGCCGCCTGCTGCACCCCGCCGTCCAGCATCGTCCGCCATTTTTTTGCGTCCTCGTCCAGCGGAATCGTACCCAGCAAAAAGCTCGTCTGCAGCACGATTTCCAGCGCATTGCTCAGGTCGTGCGAAAGGCGCCGAATTTCCTTCGCCTGCTGCTCCGGAATCGATTTGGGTTGAACTGGAAGGGTCATGAAAAAGAGCTTCCTCCAACGAAAATACCGCAGCTGCGGCGCAATTCAACTCCCAGGTTTGACACGAGTGAATGCCTTTGTAACACTAGCAACTGCTGCCGTCCAGCGCGTTCTGCGCAGGGACTCCCGTGCCGAAGTGGCGGAATTGGCAGACGCGCATGGTTCAGGTCCATGTACCCGCAAGGGTGTGGGGGTTCGAGTCCCTTCTTCGGCACCAATCCTTTAGAATAAACAACTTAAGTCAAAGGGATGCCGGCTTCCGGCCGTGAGCACCAGCCGCCTGAAAGTCCTGCAACGCCGGTCATTCCACCCCTGCGCAACCACCCCGGGCTAGTCATCCGGAGGAGCAGAGCGACGACGGATCTACGGTGGCTCTCCACCAGAGCCCGCTTCCGCTTCACCAACCGGAGCTGAGTCTGCTACCTCTCAGTCCAAATGACAGCCAGAATCCAGTCAACCGCGAACTGTCAAAATCCAAACTGTCTCACTCCAGGGGTTCACCCCAAAAACAGTCAAGCTTTTGTGGAAAACACCAAGGTAATGAACCCTGATTCCAAACAGCTTCCCCGCCAAAATCACTAAACAAATTTGGCAGTTTTCCAGGCTGGACTTGGTATTAGGGGCTTAGGACGTAAAGGAGCTAGAGCGGCTCCTTTCTGAGGATGGATAGTAGCACTTTGCAGAGATCGCTGTGTCTGTGGTTGAAACGGAATTCAGTTTCCTTCAGGTGCAGAGGAAAACTCTCTCTGCGCAGGCCGTGGAACTTGGCCAGGCGAGCTTTGGCATAGCTCCAGAAACTCTCGATCCCATTGATGTGGGTGGGGCCGAGGGCGAATTCGTTGTCGCCATGGTTGACCCTGCGATGTTTCTCGAAACCCAGATCGACGAGCCCGTCGTAGCCGCGCCATTTGTCGGTATGAATAATCGACTCCAGACTGACCTTGTGGCGGATGACCGCCTGCAGAGCGGCTTTGGTGGCATTGGGCACGATCTCTGTATAGACCTGATCGCCGCGTTTCAGCAGTCCGAAGACGATGGTTTTGCCCGCCGCTCCACGGCCTCGTCGGCCACGCACACGCCGTGGACCGAAGTACGATTCGTCGGCTTCCAGTTCGCGTTTAAAAGGGGAGACCTTTTGCGCACTCGACGGTCAGCCGATGCCGCAGACGCTGGAACAGATCGTTCGTCCTGAGTACTGAAAGGCCGGTCAGGACCGCTGTCTGCGTGGCCGTCAGATCGAGCGCAAAACACCGCAAAAGAGACGAAATCGGGCCTCGGAAAACTTCGCAAAACGAAAGTACCGATTATTCCTTGCCATTGCAGGAGCTTACCGCTGTTCACAAGCTCCCTTACGTCCTAAGCCCCTCTGATAATAGAGGGTAAGAAAAAAGGCCGCTCATCCGAGCGGCCTTTTCTATTGCTGCAAACGGGAGAGATCGAATGAGAACCGAAATCCGGGTGCCCTACAACCCTGGTGTCGGGGTGTGGGTATCGCGCAAAACCGGACCGCTTTTGTCTTCATCGTCCTTTCGCATCGAGGGCGTCGCAGGAAAATGCCTCACCGCCGAGATGCGAACTGGTGGTCGCAGATTTGGAGCAGGCGGTCCCGCCCGGGGCCGATGTATACATGCTCAAACACGTGCTGCACGGATGGCAGGATGGCGGTGCAATTGCGATTCTCAGGAACTGTCGCGCGGTCATTCCGCAGGACGGCGGTTTGCTGATTATTGAATTCATCCTGCCGCCGCTGGTCTCGCGCGCAGACCCGCAACTGGAAGGCCACCTGATGAGCGACCTCAACATGCTTGCTGTGACTGGCGGCCGAGAGCGGAGCGAGCGCGAATGGAGAACGCTCGTTGAGGCAGCGGGGTTCATCGTGAGCGGTGTCCACGCGATTGGAGATGACAGTGGGATGGTTCGGAACGTGGGGATCGTCGAAGCGAGACCGGCTTAGCTGGTGGCTCTTTGCTGTGAGCGCTGATCGGGGTTCCTGGGCGCTGACGGATGGCGGTTCGGATAGCATGGTGGGCAATCGGGAAAGGCGCCGGGTTGACATGGTCAAAGAGAGTGGGTAGTCTACATACCTACTGGTTGGTACGTTAATGATGGCAACTCGAACTCAACACGAATCGAAGCGGAAGCTGCTGGACGCCGCTCTGCATGTGATTCGAGCCAAAGGGTATACGGCCACGCGGGTGGAGGACATTTGCGAGCAGGCCGGGCTGACCAAGGGGAGCTTCTTCCACCATTTCAAGAGTAAGGAAGAGCTGGCGCTGGCGGCGGTGGAGTACTGGAACCTGACCACAGGGCAGCGGTTTCGGGGGGCTGCGTATCATGCGCCGGCGGATCCGGTGGACCGGCTGCTGGCGTATGTCGATTTTCGGAGGGCGCTGTTGAAGGGCGAGCTGCCCGAGTTCACGTGCCTGGTGGGGACGATGGTGCAGGAGGTGTACGAGACGCATCCGCAGCTGCGGGAGGCGTGTGAAGGGAGCATTTGGGGACACGCGTCGACGCTGGAGCCGGACATCGCGGAGGCCATGCGGATGAACGGGATGAAGGGTGAGTGGACGGCGCGGAGTCTGGCGCTCCACGCGCAGGCGGTGATCCAGGGCTCGTTCATTCTGGCCAAGGCGCACGGCGGGCCGGAGGTGGCCGCGGAATCGATCGATCATCTGCGGCGGTATCTGGAGCTGTTGTTCGGACGGACGAGCGGGAAGCAGGAAGCGGGAAGGGAAATGCGAGCGGAGAACGAGCACGACGTGGGGAAGAACGAGCGCGGAACGAGGAAAGAGGAGAGCGGAAGTAAATCACGCGATGAGGCCGCGTATCGTCTGCAAGAAAACATGCGCGCCGGACCCGACCCTGGAAATTAACTTGCCTTTCCACTTCGCGCCGTCGCACTATACTGAGCAAACCTCGGCCCCCGGGCGATTCGACGTCACTTCCCTGCTCCAGGTCGAATTGCGACACAAGAATTCACGGTTACAACCTCCTTGAACACTTTGGTGAGGGGAGAAATCAGTATGTGTCTCCTGCTAGGTTCGCTTTTCATCGGCGTTGTTCTGCCGGTCGCTTCCGCTCAAACCGCCGCTCAGCCGTCCGGCCAATCGTCCGCTTCGACAGCTTCGCCGTCACCCATCCTGACGGCTGCGGATGCCCCCCAGCACGTCGGGGAGAACCGCACGGTCTGCGGCGAGATCGTCAACACCTACACCGCCTCCAGCAGCCACGGCACCCCCACCTTCGTCGACATCGATCAGCCCTACCCGCATTCGATCTTCGACCTCGTGATCTGGGGGGACAACAAGAACGACATCGGCCGGTTTCCCGAGAAGGGCAAAGTCTGCGCGAGCGGCACCATCGTGCTCTATAAGGGCAAAGCAGAAATCCAACTGCGGGACTGGCACAGCTGGTACGTCCCCGCCGACACCCAGCAGCGCGCCTCGGCTCCCTAGTCGCAAAGCGTCCCGATCCCCTTGTCCTTTCACCGATTGCCGATCACCGATCTCCGATCGCGTCGCCCTGAGCCGCGGATCCTACGCTCGGCATCCTGTTCCCTGTTCCCTGGACCCAGCAGCCTGCTTCTTCATCCACGAGCGGACGCTCACCGCGTACACCGCGATGCAGAACAGGTTTGCAGGAATAAACCCGAACTGTTGCGTGCGCAAGCCGATCAGGCAAATGACCAGGCTGTTCACCCCGGCCACGACCAGGCCTGTCCACAATTTCCGCCCCACCAGCACGGTTGAAAGAACGGTCAGCGCGCACGACAGCGTGTCCAGGCGAAACATGGTTGTAACAATCCTCCGCCCTTAGTGTGCGGTCCGGCCGTCGCGCCCTCCGTGACCGCCCGCACATTTCGGAACAAAAACCCCGCATTCCCCGTATCGAACGTCACCAGGTTCCCTGGCAAAATGCCGCATGACGATTGTCATAAGCGATTCCTGACAATCGGCACTGCCATCCACCCACCCCCATCGATCAGGATGAGTGCAGCATGAAGAACCAAGTCACATTGCGGAGCTGGACAGTCGCAGCCGCCATTCTCACCTCTTCGCTCGGCCTCGCCCACGCCCAGCGCTGCACCGAAGGCCTCCGCGTCGAAGGCGCCGTCCTCGATCCCACCGGCGCAGCCCTCCCCAACGCCACCATCGCCGCCAAATCCGGACTCAGCGCCACCACTGACGGCACCGGCCACTACGTCTTCCCCTGCCTCGCACCCAACGTTGCGCACCTCACCGCTACCGCTCCAGGATTTTCACCGAACGGCCTCCCCATCCACGGCCGCGCCGGAGAAACTCTTCATCTCGATTTCCATCTCGCCATTGCTACGGTGAGAACCAACGTCGAAGTCGGCGACAAGGACGACGCCACCAGCCTCGACTCCGATCACGGCATCGGCACGCACACCCTGACGCAGAAAGATATCGACCAGCTCTCCGACGATCCCGATGACTTCCAGCGGGAGCTTCAGATCCTTGCCGCGGCGAATGGCGGCGCGCCTGGCGCGGCCCGCATCACCGTCGACGGCTTCCAGAACTCCAGCGCCCTGCCTCCCAAAGCATCGATTGCGCGAATTGTAACCGCGCCTGATCTTTTTTCCGCCGAATACGATACGCCTCCTTATGCCGGCGGACGTGTTGAGATCTATACCAAGCCTGGCGCTTCGGCCTATCACGGCGCGCTTTTCCTGACCGACAGCGAAGGCGCCTTCAACGCTACCGATCCCTTCTCCACCATCGCGACGCCAGCCAGCCGCCGCCGCTATGGCTTCGAGTTGAGCGGACCCATCACCAAAACGCGCAGCGACTTCTTCCTCGCCCTCGAGAAACGCGACATTAACGAGTTCAATGTCGTCAACGCCATCACCCTCGACTCGAACGCGGACCAGGCCGATCTCCACCAAACCATCTCCGCGCCGCAGCGGCTCTGGATCGCCTCCGCTCGCGCGGACTGGCAGGCGACCAGGTCCGACGTCTTCACTGCGTCCTTTGCGGCCAACACCAACAACCGCACCAACCAGGGCATCGGCGGCCTCGTGCTGGAGGACGCGGGTTACAACGCAACCGTCAGCGAATACAACCTGCGCACCACCAACACCCAAACCATCAGCACGATTCTCCTCCACGAAACCCACGCCGCTTTCACCTGGAAGGACACCGCGCAGTCGCCGCTCTCGACCGCGCCCAGCCTCAACGTTGCCGGATTCTTCCTCGGCGGCGGCAGCGCCGCGCAGTCCCTCAACGACCGCGAGCGCAACCTCGAAGTCGACGAGGACCTGATCTACACCCACAAGAAGCAAACCTGGAAAATCGGTGCGCAGTCCCTCGGCATCTTCGTGCACGAAACCGATCCCAACACCTTCAACGGAGCCTTCACCTTCGCCGGCGGCACGGCGCCCGTCCTCGACGCGAACAACAACCCCACCGGCGCCACAACCACCATCAGCGGCCTCGAGCAATACCGCCGCGCGCTGCTCAACCTTCCCGGCGGCACGCCCACCACGTACGCGATCACCACCGGCACCGCGCTCGTGCCCTTCACGCAGTGGCAGCTCGCGCTCTACGCCGAAGACACTGTGAAGCTCCGCCCACGCCTTTCCGTTTCTGGCGGTTTGCGCTATGCGCTTCAGACCACGCCCACCAGCTACGCCAACTACGCGCCCCGCACCGGACTCGCCTGGGCCATCGACAAGCATTCGAAGACTGTCTTTCATCTCCACGCCGGCCTGTTCTCTACCGTCGTGCCCGAGGCCGTCGCCACCGAAGCCTACCGCCTGAACGGCACGCGCCAAACCGAGCAGATCATCTACTCCCCGTCCTTCAGCGCGCCGCTCACGCCGACCGGCCAGTCCATCGACATCGCCACCCTCCGCGCGCCTCTTCGCGATCTCTCCGAGGTTCCGTCCTTCCAGAGCGGTATCGGCATCGAACACGACTTCCCGCACCACTGGCACGCACAGGCCAACTTCTATTCCGGCGTATCCTGGGGCCAGCTCCGCTCCCGCAACATCAACGCGCCGCTCCTCTCCGACACAACGCCGCCCACTCTCGCCGGAGCCCTCGCCGCGCCGCGTCCCCTCTCGCCCAACGAGAACATCTTCGACTTCGAATCCACCGGCCATCTCAGCGGCAAAGTCGTCTTCCTCGGCCTCGACCAGCACAGCTACAAGCGCTTCGCGTTTTTCCTCGGCTATCTGAATTTCAACTTCACCACCGACGCGCCCAACAACGCCGGGTTCGCGCAGTCCGCCTACAGCAACAAAGGCGAGGCCGCCGCGCCCGACTGGCAAGCCCGCCAACGGCTCTTCTTTTTCGGCAACTACAACCTGCCGGAAAAAATCACGCTCTCCGCGCAAATGGATGCGCAGTCCGGCGCGCCGTTCAACGTCACCACCGGCACGGACAACAATGGCGACGGCGTCTTCAACGACCGTCCGTCGTATGCAACCAATGCGGGGCCCGGCGTCTATTCGACCCGCTTCGGACTTCTTACGCCCAACACCGTCAACGGTGACGTGCCTCGCAACCTTGGCACCATGCCCGCGCTCATCCACCTCGACACCAACCTGAGCCGCGCCTTCAAAATCGGCCGCGCCAAAACCGACAACGCCCGCACCCTCACCCTCAACTTCCGCGCCGCCAACCTGCTCAACCACACCAACACCACCGCGGTGTCGACCATCGTCTCCTCGCCTAACTTCTCTGACGCCGTCGCCGCAGAGAGTGCCCGCCGCCTCGAAATCGGCGCCCGCTTCGCCTTCTAGACTTCAACCGAAAGGGAATCCCTCATGATCGGCAACATGATCCGCACCGCCGCAGCCGCCGCGCTCACGCTCGCCCCGCTCGCCCTCACCGCCCAAACCGCGCCCTCAGCCCCCGCAACCGGAGTCACCGCCGCAGCGCTGCCCCTCGCGGGCGTCTACTACCGCTACTGGCCTGAGCAAATCGTCCAGTGGGTCGGCCCCGAGTTGCCGTACTCGATGATCGTCCTCAGCATCGACGACCGCGCCAAACAGCCCATCTACGACGTGCAACTGATCCCGCGCGGCGAGGGCGGCAGGCCCGTCCGCTACACCAACTCCGCCGAGGAACTCGCCATCGACCAGGCCTCCGGTATGGAAGCCCACCAGGTCGCGATGCAATTCGACGGACCCCCCGACCCCGCCAACGGCGCGCAGTATATGCTCCGCTTCAACACAGAAAAAGGCACGCCCGTGGTCTGGCAATTCGTTCTCGGCACCGATGTCAGCGAGCAGGGCAGCGGCCTGTCGCCCGTCCCCGCGCCCATCCCCATCCTCATGTATCGCGAGCAGGGCGGACTCGCCGGCGCCGGCACCGCTCTCCAGATCGGCGGCGTCACCTCAACCGCCGACGTCTGGAAAGAAATCGCCCAGCCGCCCTACTTCGTCCCCTATCGCGGCGCGCTGTCCACCGGCGTGCACATCCTCACCTTCGCTCCCGTCGACTCCACCTGGAAATCCGATTCTCAGTCCCTCACCGACTCGCGCGGCCGCACGCTCGCCCTCGCCAACACCGCCGAAGGCGCCACGATGACGGATAAAGCCCTCGCCGTCTCCGCCGCCTACTCTGTCTCCTCCGGGTCCATCAGTCGCGTCAGCTTCGCCCCCTCCGGCGTCAAAGGCACGCACAGCATCACGCTGCAGTTCTCGCCCGCCCTCGCGCCCGGTGCCGAAAGCAGCTTCGAGGTCATCATCGGAAAGAAAACAAAAATCGCCGCGGGCTCTGTCCAGGAATCCGCCGGCCCCAACATCACCGACTCCTGGTCTTTCTCCGCCCCCGACTCGCTGAAAAACCTAACCGCCAAAGCCACCGCCAGCCTGCAGCAATAAATCTCCCCTCAACTCAACGCGGGCTTTCCAAATAGAAAAGCCCGCGGCCCCTTCAGCTTAGGACTTTCCGAGCGGCTTCCGCGCAAAGAAATACAGGGAACCCGCCAGAAGCGCGAACATCAGGACCGAAACTCCGTCGTTGGACAGGAAAGTGTGCGGCAACTGGACGGGATTCCCGCGGTTGAGCATCGATTCCCAGAGTTTCATGCCAACGCCCAACAGTCCGACGATGCCGCCGGCCGCGATGAGGCCGCTCGCGTACAGAGAGCCCGGACTGATTTCGCTTTCGCCGGTGGTTTCCCCAGCCCGCGCGGCGGCGCGATCGACCATCCAGCGAACCATGCCACCGACAAAAATCGCGAACGTGGTCGCGATCGACAAATACGAGCCGACCGCGAAGGTCAGCGACCTCACGCCCATCAACTCAACCGCGATCACCAGGAAGACGCCCAGCAAAACCAGCCCCCACGGAAGCTTCTGACTCAGGATTCCGTTGATCACCGTCGCCATCAGGCGCGCCTGCGGGGCCGCAGCCTTTTCACTCCCGATGCCCGGCGTCCACTGGACCTCGATCGTGCCGGTCTGCGGGTTGAAGAGGTACTTTCCGTCCGCCAGCTCGTGCGATCCAAGCGCGTTGAGCAAAACAAACTGGTTTCCCGGCAGCGTCTGAACCGTTTTGTCGGTCGACGTTACGCGAAATTCCTTCCGCGAGAAGGTGCCCTGGTTCTGCACGCCATCGTGCGGCGCGGAGATGTCCCACGCTTTCGTCATGGGGTGGAACTCTTCGTAGCCGCGATTCACCATGTTCAGCGTGATGCCGACGGCAAAGGTCGAAACACAGACGCCGATCATCAGAGCGACTTGCTGCTTCCACGGCGTCGCGCCGACGAGGTATCCGGTTTTCAGGTCCTGCGAGGTATCGCCCGCGTTTGAGGAGGCGATGCAAACCACTCCGCCCACCGTGATGGCCAGCGCGCCGAACGCGGGTGCGGTCCAGCCCTTCACCAGAAAGATCGCGGCGGTAGCCATCAGGGTCGCAATGGTCATCCCGCTGATCGGGTTGGCGGAGCTTCCGATGAGGCCCACAATGCGCGATGACACGGTTACAAATAGAAATCCGAAGATCACGATGAGCAGCGAGGCGGCGAGATTGGCCAGCATTCCGGTCTGCGCACCCGGCACCGGTTTCAGCGTAAGGAAGATCCATATCAGCGCCACCAGCGCAACGCTTCCGCCGAGAACGACGGTCATGGGCAGATCGCGATCCGTTCTTTCGTTGCCGGCTGCCGCTGCCGCCGCGCCCTTCCGCAGATTCCCCAGCCCGGCTTTCAGCGCGCTCACGATTGTGGGGATGGTCTTCATCAGCGTGATCAGGCCCGACGCGGCCACGGCGCCGGCGCCCATCGGGCGGACATATGCGGACCACATTTCCCCCGGTGACATCTGCGCCACGGGCTTGACGGCCGGATAGAGCGGCCCGGACAAGTGCGATCCGAAGAAATAGATCGCGGGCATGAGCACGAGCCACGAGAACACGCCGCCGGCGAACATCGTTCCGGCCACTTTGGTGCCGATGATGTAGCCGACGCCGAGGTACTCCGGCACCGCGTCGAGACGCACCGCGCCGCCTTTGAGGATGTGCTGCTTGCCCAGATCCGGCGCGTAGTCCGGCGTGTCCGGCCAGGCGCCGAAGATGTCGCTGTTCTGAAAGAGTGTGTAAAGCGCGCCCAGGCCGAGGCCGAGAAAGACGCGGCTGGCGAACGAGCCGCCGCGCTCGCCGGCGAGCAGCACGTCGGCGCAGGCCGTGCCTTCGGGATAAGTCAGGTTTCCGTGCTCTTCGACGATGAGCTGGCGGCGAAGCGGGATCATGAAGAGAACGCCGAGCCAGCCGCCGAGCATCGCCAGCACGAAAATGCGGAAGTATTCGAGATCGAAACCCAGAAAAATCAGCGCCGGCAGCGTAAAGATCACGCCCGCGGCGATGGACTGGCCCGCGTTTCCGGTGGTCTGGACGATGTTGTTTTCGAGGATGGAGGCGCGGCCCAGGGCTCGCAGAACGCTGATCGAAAGCACGGCGATGGGGATCGAAGCGGCGACGGTGAGACCGGCTTCGATGCCAACATAAACTGTGACTCCGCCAAAGATCAGCCCAAAGATGCAACCCAGCAAAATGGCGCGGAACGTCAGCTCCGGACGGGTTTCGCCCGGCGGAACATACGGCTGAAAACCCTGAGTCGTTGCCAAAGAATCTGCCTCCCGGACGGTTTCGGAGAAGCCCTGAGTGTATCAGCTTCAAGGCCGGCAAAGACTCTGCATCCTGGCGCGCCGCGCGGGTGGCGCGAGGTATGGAATGAGGCTGATTGCGAGAATCCCGGGACCCCGTGAGACGCCGGAGGATTGTCTGCAAGGCATGCGATCCACTGCGTTGTCAGGCTGGGAAAGTAGGTTTGGGCGTCGCATTTGAGGACCCTCTCTAATCCCGACTCTCCTAATGTGAAATGCGAAGTTAGCCGAAAGAACACGATGGAGGGAGGATTACGCTCGCCCGTCCTTCGCGGGAGTTATCCCCCGATGCTCCGGCAATGGCGGGTCCTGGAGAACGGATTCGAAAGGTCCACGACGATCTGAAGGGTTGACAGAAGCGGTTACACGGGGAACTCATTCAGCTCGAAATAGTCTGCGGCAGGGATAACCGTTATGCCCCACTGGTCGATTCGCAAGAAACTGCACGTGCTGTTGCTGGTTCTGTTTCTTCCTGCGTTTGGAGTCGTCGTATATTCCGGCATCAACCAGCGCCAGAGCAAGATGGAGGAAGCGAGGAAGAACGCGCTTCTCCTGGTGAGCAGCCTGACGGCGCAACAGGAACAAATAGCCAATTCGACCAGGACGATGCTGACACTGCTGGCGCAGCTGCCCGAAGTTCGGTATACCAACGCGGCCAAATGCGACCAGCTGTTTGCCGATATCCATCGTCGCTTTCCCTACTACACGGTTCTGCTTGCTGTCACGCCCGACGGGTACGCGTTTGCGTCGTCGATGCCGATAAAGCCGGGGACGATCTACCTGGGCGATCGCAAGCATGTTCAGGATGCGATCCGCACCCGCGATTTTTCGGTGGGGGAATATATCGTGGGCAGGATCAGCAACGCCCGATCGATCAACTACACCTATCCGGCATACGACGATCATGGGAATCTGGCCGCGGTGGTGATTGCGGGCTTCAACCTGGATGAGTTCTCGCGGTTCTTATCCAAAGTTCAGATCGACCCGGGCACCGCGGTGGCGATAACGGATTGGCGGGGCACGCGATTGTTTCGATCCCCGGAGACTTCGACGGTCACGGCCGGGGTTCCGCTGCCTTCCGACGTCTTCCGGATCATTGCCGGATCTTCGCGCGAGGGGACGTTTCGGCGAGTGGCTCAGGATGGCGTGGCCCGGACCTATGCGTACACTCAATTGCGGTTAAAAGATCAGTCCGCACCTTATATGTTTATGCTCACCGGAGTGGCCGAGGAGCCGATTGCGCGCAGCGCAGATTTTCTGATGGTGAAGAACCTCGCAATCCTCGGGATTGCGTTGTTACTGGCGGCGGGGGCGATCTGGTTTTTTGCCGACTCCATTCTCATCCAGCCTGTGAATCGACTGGTGGACGCGACCCGGTTATTCGCGGCAGGAGCCAGTATCGTCCGAACCGGGTTGCCCCACGCCCCCGATGAACTGGGACAATTGGCACAGTCGTTCGATGAGGCAATGGAGTTGCTCGAACTCCGGGACAGAGAACGCAAGGAGGCGGAAAGGGCTCTGCAGCTGGTCCATACGGAAACCGAGCTTTTCTTAATGTGTATTCCTTCGATTCTGATCGGCCTGGATGCCGAGGGCCGCATCACACGATGGAATACAGCCGCGGCAACCACGTTCGCGATTGAATCCAGAGATGCGGTGGGCCGGAAGCTGGAAGATTGCGGAATCGAATGGGTGCAACCGGAAATGCATCGCGAGCTGGGCCACTGGCTGGCGGCAAACGGTTCTGTTTCCCAGGAGTTCAAATTCAGAAAATCGGAAGCGGAAACACGGTTTCTTGACATCAGGATCCAGCCCATCCTGGGACCACAGGGGGGACCGGACGGGGGACCGGAGGTCGCCTGCGGCGTGATTCTTACGGGAAACGATGTCACGCATTGCAGATTTCTGGAAGACCAGCTCCACCAGGCTCAAAAGCTGGAAGCGGTGGGCCAGTTGGCCGCCGGTATCGCGCACGAAATCAACACGCCTCTGCAATACGTCGGCGATAACGTGAGATTCTTCAAAGACTCCTGGTCCAATGTCACGCACTTGCTCGATCTGGTCGGCATTTTTCTGGATGAATCGGCGCACGCGTCGAAAGCGGGCGGCATGGCGACTCCCGCGGCGGGCGATCTGCATGCGGCATGGCAAAATTCCGATACGGATTACCTGATGGCAGAGACGTCCGGCGCCATCGATCAGACGTTGGGAGGGTTGGAGCGAATCTCCAACATCGTTCGGGCCATGAAAGAATTCTCCCACCCCGGGTGCAAGGAGATGGACCTGGTCGACATTAACCACGCGATCAGTATCACAGCCACGGTAGCCCGCAATGAGTGGAAATATGTCGCCGAGATGATTACGCAGTTCGAGCCCAACCTGACTCCTGTGCTGTGTCATACCGGAGAGCTCAATCAAGTGTTGTTAAATCTAATCGTGAATGCCAGTCAGGCTATTGCAGACAATCCATCGCGAGGGCCCACGGAAAAGGGGACAATTACTATCTCCACAAAACAATTGCCGGGCGCGGTGCTGATATCTATTCAGGACACGGGTGCCGGAATCCCTGAGAGCATCCGATCGCGAGTCTTTGAACCGTTTTTCACTACCAAGCCGCCGGGAAAGGGGACGGGCCAGGGACTAGCTTTGGCTCATTCGGTTGTAGCCCAGCAACATCATGGACAGATCTGGTTCGACAGCAAAATCGGCGTTGGCACCACATTCTTCATTCAATTGCCTATTCCTAAGTAATAAGTCGCGAGGTATTTAAGAAAGTAGCGAGTGGGATTTGCAATTGTTGCAACAGGCCGAAGACCTAAAAAAGAACAAAATGAGGCAGAGAGGGGGATGCTCAGGCCTGGGCTGATTCGGATTTCTTCGCAGTTTCGATGTCGGCTTTGTGGGCGAGGCGGAGGGCGTGGCGGGTGGCCGAGTATTGCGCGCCAGCGAGGAGCAGGAGTCCGGTGAGGAAGGCCCAGATCATGAGGCTGACGGAGACCTGGAATGGACCGTAGACAGAATTCAGGTCCATGTGCGGGAGGATCAGGATGTAGAGCATACGGCCGACGTCCCAGAGGAGACCGGTGATGACAGCAGTGGGCAAAACGGCGCGAATGGGGAGACGGCGGTTGGGGAGGATCCAGTAGACGACGAAGAACATGCCGACGCTGAGGAAGGCGACGGCGATCTGCAGGAAGACCTGGTGGATGAATTCGTAAAAGGCGTTGGCGGTGTGGCCGAAGAAGAGGAAGCTGAGGATTCCGGACTGAGCGGTGGCGGCGGCGACAACGAGCAGGGCGAGGAGGCCGATAAGGCAGGCAAGGCCAAGGGAGACAAGCTGGTTCATGAGGTAATTGCGGTTCCTGGCGACGCCCCAGACCTGGTTGAGGGCGACTTCAAGGGGCAGAAAGACGCCGGTGGAAGAGATGAGCAACATGATGACAGAGGCCACCTGGACGCTACCGCGCGGGTGGACGAGGACGCTCATGTTACGGACGACGAAGTCCTGGTTGGAGGGGAGGATGTCGCGGAGGATGCCGCCGATTTCCCTCACCATGCCGGGGGAGTGGAAGAGTTTCTCGGCGACGGTGAAAATCATGACGATGAAGGGAAAGATGGAGAGGATGGTATTGGCAGCGACGCTGAAGGCATAGGTATGTACTTCAGTTTGGGAGAGATAGCGGGCGAGGGCGACGATCAGGGGCCACCATCCGCGGCCACCCGGACGGGCGGGCGGCCTGGGAGCCGATGGCGGCAATGCGTCCGGAACTGCGGCGGGAACCGCAGGCTGAATGTCTACGTCTTCTGCCATGGAGGTCTCAAAAAAATCGTAACAGAGGGCTGAGGCGGGGCGCGTGGCAGGCGAGGAACCGGGGCTGCTTCCGTAACGTGCTCAAAAAAGCCTGTTTTCCACGCGAATTTTTTCTTGATTTCAATTGGGTTTCCTGCCATAACAGGTACACGATTCCATCCCCCAGGAAGGAAATCGGATTCAGAAGGCCAGTCCCTGATGTACCTGCATAGCTGTCACCGTAACTGCCCGGCAATCCCCTGAGCTGCCCGAACCGCCGAAGCAGGCGGGCGAAGGCAGCTTTTGGTGTCTCTGGTCCCAAACCATCAGGAATGGAATCGGGAAGGACGAGCCGAAGCGGAGACAACAACATTAGACGCAAACGATGAAGGAGTTCCCAGGTGAAAGAAAACGGAGTTGTAAAGTGGTTTAACGGAGCCAAGGGTTACGGGTTTATCCAGCGGTCGAGCGGTGAAGATGTATTTGTACACTTCTCAGCCATTCAGGATTCGGGTTACAGAACGCTGAATGAAGGCGAAGCGGTCGAGTTCGAGTGCCAGCAGGGTCCGAAGGGGCTGAGCGCGGCGAACGTGGTACGCGCCGGCGCTTAATTCGGTTTAGAAGGAGCGCGACTTTCATCCTCAGAGAGCCGCGCGGCCTGCCAGCAAGGAATGCAGCAGGGGCCAATCTGCCTTGGCAACCAGATCGACGATGGAGTCCATCCCCTAACTCTCATCCCGCCGCAGATTCTCCAACGCCCACTGTGCCGATTCGGCCAGAACGGGATCGGTGTGTTTTGACCACTGCTCGAGCCTGGGCAGATAGCGGCGCTGGCCGCTGTTGCCCATAGCGATGGCGAGATTGCGCCGAAAGCCGAGGAACTTTGTGCGCCGTACAGGGGAACCGTTGAACCAGCGGCCGAACTCGGCCTCGTTCATGGCGGCGAGCCAGTCGAGAGCGGGGTTGACGATCGCGGCGCGCGGGGCGAGGTCGGGGTCGGCGGCGATCGGGGCGCGGCGATTCCAGGGGCAAACGTCCTGGCAAATGTCGCAGCCGAAGACCTGACGGCCGATGTCGTGGCGGAGTTCTGCGGGGATTGCGCCACGTTTTTCAATGGTGAGATAGGCGATGCACCGGGTGGCGTCCATTTGATGCGGGCCGGTGAGCGCGCCGGTGGGGCAGGCGTCGATGCAGCGGGTGCAGGAGCCGCAGCGGTCGGGGGGTAGCTGGGCTTTGTTCTCTTCGGGGTTTTCGGGGGCGGCTTCGAGCGAGGTAACGATGACCCCGAGGAAGAGCCAGGAGCCGAGTTGCTGATTCAGGAGGCAGGTGTTTTTGCCGATCCAGCCGAGGCCGGCGTAACGGGCGTAGACACGCTCGACAACGGGGCCGGTGTCGACGAAGCAGCGGGATTCAAAGGGGCCCAGGTTGGCTGCGAGGTCGTCTCGGAGCTTCTCGAGGCGGCGGAGCAGAACTTTGTGGTAGTCCGTGGGGCGGGGGGTTTCTGACTGGCCGTGCGCGGGCATCTGGCCTGTGATGGCATAGCGGGCGATCCAGCCGGTGCCAGGCGGGGCGGGGTCGATGGAGCGGGGTACTGAATCCTGTACGCTGGAGTTGTAGTTGGCGGCGCAGACGATGACGGAGCGGGCCCATGGAAGGGCGACGCGGACCGAGGAGCGGACGAGCTGACCGGCTTCATCGCGGCGCTTGAGGTATTCCATTTCGCCGGCGCGGCCGTCGTCGACCCAGTCAGCGAAGCGGCTGTGCTCTTCGCGGTCTTCGGGAGAGCCTGGTTCGGGGACGGCGGCGATGCCGGCGGCGGCGAAACCCGCCTGCTGTGCCAGATCGTCGATGAGGGTGGAAAGCCGCATTGGAATTGATGTTAAGCGGCTGAGCGCCCGCGGATTGCGTGGTCGCTCGGGTTCCGGCCGCCTCTACACAGAGTACCTGCGGGACGGCCGGGCGCTTCCAAAGCGGTTGCTGGCTGCCGACTTCCCCCGTATACTGCACCCAACGAGGGGTGGTCCCCCGTTCCTCCGAAACGAGGTGTCGTCTTCAGTGAGAGCCTTTCCCTGACGAGCACCCCCGTGAACCCGGTTCACCGGGGAAGCCGTGAGCCTGAAGTTCCGCTTGCGGACGGATCACCCCAGCGTGCGAGCGCGCCGGGAACCCCGGGTGAGTTGGCTTGGCGGGCAGTGGTTCGTGTGCTTCGAAGTACCGCGGTCGGCGCCCTCGATAGTCTTTCCACGGTGATTTTCCCCGCTCACTGCCGCGTTTGCGGCCTCCCGCTCGTTGGTTTCAGCCTCCTGCCTGTTTGCAACGCCTGCTGGAACGATCTCCCCGCACAAATTGGTTCGCTTTGCGTTCGCTGCGGCGAGGCGCTGGATGCTGATCCTGGCCCGGGCGGCGATGCGCTGTGCCGTCCATGCAACGCGGTCGCGCCCGACTTCGTGAAGGCGGTGGCGCACGGAGTATACGAGAGCAAGCTGCGGGCGCTGCTGCACCTCCTTAAATATGACGGGATGGAGCCGCTGGCGAAACCGCTGGGGTCGCTGCTGGCCGATGAGGTGCTGGCGATTCCGGATTTGCCGCGCGAACTGCTCGCGGTTCCGGTGCCGCTTCATGGTGGGAAGCGGCGCACCCGCGGGTTCAACCAGTCGGAGCTGCTGGCGCGCGGGTTGATGAAGGCAATGCGGCAGCGGCGGCCCGAGATGCGAATCAGGCTTGCGGCTGCGCTGCTGGTGAGGCAGCGCGCCACGGAGAGCCAGGCGGGCTTGAATCCGCACCAGCGCCGCAGGAATGTTCGCGGCGCGTTTTTTGTTCCGAAGCCCGAGACGATTGCGGGGCGGGACGTGCTGCTGGTCGACGACATTTATACGACGGGCGCGACGGCTCGCGCGTGTTCGACGGCGCTGCTGCGGGCGGGCGCCGGGCGCGTGTGGGTGGCGACCGTAGCGCGCGCGCAGAAGCAGCGGATCGAGCAGCGGGAGGATATTGAGTTGCGGGAGCCGGAAGGACGCGAGCTTCCGATGGAACAGGATTTTGTTTTGTGGGAGGAAGGTCGCCCAGTTCAGACCGGCGGCGACGCACGATAGCTGGAACTTTTAAACCCGGCCTGGCAAACCGGGGCACCAACACGGAGGAATTATGTCGTTGGGAAAAGCTGGTGTTCACGCTCGCAGACAAACGCTCGGTAAACCGCAGGGGCTCGCGCACACGAAGATCGAGAGCCACAGCCACGACTGGCTGCACGTGGTCACGACGACGCAGGCGCTGCAGACGCCGGTGCTGGTGTTGAATGCCTCCTATGAGCCGATCAACATTTGCGGGGCGCGGCGTGCGCTGGTGCTGGTGCTGAAGGGCGTGGCGCGCACGGAGGAGGAGCAGGCGACGGAGCTGCATTCGGCGAGGGTGCGCATGGCGATGCCTTCGGTGATTCGGCTGCTCGAATATCGGCGGATTCCGCACCAGACGCGGGCGCTCTCGCGGAAGAACATACTGCTGCGCGACCGGAATACGTGCCAGTACTGCGGCGTGGTGCTGCCCTCAGCGGAACTGACGCTGGATCATGTGGTTCCGCGTTCGCGCGGAGGTTTGTCGACCTGGGAGAATCTGGTGGCGGCGTGCCACTCCTGCAATCGGCGCAAGGGGAATCATCTGCTGGTCGAACTGGAGCACATGAAGCTCCAGAGGGAGCCGCGTCCGTTCACGCTGCATACGAGCCGGCACATCATGCGGATGATCGGGCACTCGGATTCGAAGTGGAGGAAGTATCTGTACTACTAAGCGGCTGCGGGCGACTGCGACGGCCGCAGGCCAGGACCTTCAGTCTCCCCCAAGAACAGTAAGCCGCCCAGACTCCTGCCCCTCATCCCTCAGAAATGCCGGACGTGCAAAGCCTGGTCCCCAATCTCGAGACGCCAGCTCCGGCATCGGCTTGGCCTGGAACAGGCGCTTGCACTGCCGTGCCGTCCAGCGCGCCCAACGCCTGGACTTCTTCCGCCGCGCGCTGTCGCTCGAGATGCCGGTGCCCGCGTACATCTGGCGGTAGAGTTTCGAGAGGAAGATGAAGGCGATGCGCGACGTGATGTTCGGGCAGCAGGCGGATCGCTCCCAGATCGCCGGCCAGTTGTAGAAGCGGTCCCACACTTTCTGGGTCCGGTCGCGAATCTCATCCGAACTCATTGAGGGATGCGGAGTGAACATCTTCGGGCGATTCTCCCACGGGATCAGCCAGTAGCGCGTGATGGGAACGCCGCCGACCATGGCGGGATTGACGGCCTGCTGCTTTTCCCAGTGGATAAAATCCACGGTACCCGGAAACGGGGTCATCATGACGAACTGGGCGAAGGTGACGCCCGCCTTCATCGCCATATCGACCGTGGCGTCGAAGGTTGCAGGCTTGTCGGTGGGCAGGCCGAAGATGAAGGAGCCGAGCACATGCACGCCGTGCGCTTTGAAGGTCTGGAGCTGGCGGGCAAGCGCTTCACCGGAGTAGTTCCAGTCTTTATAGACGGCCTTCAATCCTTCGGGGGTTACAGCTTCGACGCCGACCAGCGCGCCCTTGATGTTGGCCTTGCGCATCGCGTCGAGATATTCGCCGTCCTCACCGGCTTCCATGGTGATCTGGGTGAAGAAGACCATGTCGTCGGGCAGCTTGGCCAGCTCCTCCATCAGCGCGAAGCGCTCCTCCCGAATCTCGGTGAGCTCGTCGACTTTGGCCTGGTTGTGCTGTTCGCGCGCGAGACGCAGATCGGTGAGGGTGACGGGGTAAAAGTTGTCGTCGGCGAGTGCGATGAATTTGAATCCGAGGCGCCGCAGGTTCACGATTTCGTCGATGACGCTCTCGTGGCGGCGCTGGCGGGGTTTCTGGCCGTCGGTCCGCCACACACTGCAGAACGAGCAGTGCTTCGGGCAACCGCGGATGGTTTGTACAGAGGCCCACATATATTTCTCGGGCTGCATCAGGTCCCAGCGCGCGGGGAGAAAGTCGGTGCCGGCGATGCGGCCGCCTTCATAAACCGGCTCGGGATGACCGGCAAGGCAGTCCCTGACAACTTTGGCCCAGACGAGGTCGCCATCACCTTTGACGACGGCGTGCGCCTGGCCACGCTCGAGGGCTTCTTCCGGGAAAAGGGTAGCGTGAATGCCGCCGTAGACGACCCAGGCTCCGCGTTCGCGCGCCATCTTTCCTACCTGGTATCCGCGCAGAGCGTTGCCGGTATGGACGCTGATGCCGACGACGTCGCCGGCACGGATGCGGTCGGGGGCAATCTGCTCCAGCGACTCGTCGACGAGAATGGGGTCTCCCACCGACGATGGCGTCGCTGCCGCCAGAACAAACAGCCAACGGGGCGTGATGACAGCCGTACCAAAAGAATTGTCGCTGGGATTGACCAGAAACACGCTCATCGAGTCCAACCTTTCGTTGTACGACTGCAGGGGCGGCCTCAGAGAGCGTCTCGCAGGTTGTAAGAAACTTTGCCGGGTCCGGTCTGGGGATCGGGTGGATTGCTGGCTCCCCGCCAGCCTAGCCGATGATAGTCGCCAAGTTGCGACATTGGATAGGCGGAACGGTAACAATTTCGCAATTTTGCTGGCAGATGGGGTTAGAATGCGCCGCTCATGCCTTAGAGGCCTTCCTCGTCTTGAGCATAGCCACGCACTTTTCGATGCGGCGGTCGCGGGTTTCGGGCATTTTTGCCTGCTTGATCCAGTCCACCAGCTCTTTGCGATGAGAGTACGACAGTGCCCTGAAGACGTTGTCCTGTGCGGCCGCTTTGAGGGCTTTGTTCAGATACTGAGGGACGGCGACGGTGCGGGCGGCGGTGTCCGGCTCCATGACGACGTTGACGGCGTCGCCGATTCCGGCACCGGCGGCTGCGCGGAGGGTCTGGTTCACGGCCATGTAGTGGGTGCCGTCGCCGCGGGGCATGATGGAGCTGCGCCAGGGGACTCCGTTGATGGTACCGCATACCGCGACGCGACCCTTGGCGCCGAAGATTTTTTCGACGCTGAAAGGGATGGGCATGTGCGCCCACGCGCCCTTTGGGCCGCGGCCGATGAGCCGGACTGAGAATTTCTGCTTCAAGCCTCGACCGTGGGCAGCGCTGTTTGCGCGGGTGGATTGGCCCAGCCGGTGTCGCAATAGACGGTCCACGAGCAACAAGGGGGAGTAAGGCTCATATCACACGATTTTGTACGCGTAGGCATCGTCGATGACGCGATCGCCCCATCTTTGTCCGCCGAGACGCATCCCGACAACGCTGGCTGTTTTGCCGAATACCTTACGCAGCTCACGAACGAAAGGATCGGTCGTCTTCATGACGAGCAGTGCGGGGCTCTCGCGCACCGTGAAACCTGCCTGATTGAGGGATCGGATGACTCGGAGGTAGGCATCGCCGGGACTCAGAGGATCCAGTTTTCGCGAAGCAACCACAAAGCGCCAGTCTTCGTACTCGGGGAAGTGGACCCGGAGAGCGAGCGCAAGCGGCAGGCCGTTGTCCTCCAGTGCCAGGACGATCTTTTCGCCCTTCTTCAGGTCGAGATCTACCAGAGTTGCTTTATCCATGGGAGCAGCCCGTGTTCGGTAAGGTGACCATTCTAGCCGCTAATCGCCCTTCCGGCCGATTAGCGACCTGTCGCAGAGTGAAGATTACTGCAAGGGTAAAAAGCCAAGGTGCTGAAACTACCCTCGGCGGCTAAAGCCGGGCCCGTCGGCGGCAATTTTCGGCACGACTGAAGTCGTGCCCTTTCAAAGCGGCGACCGTCAATGGCGATCGAGCAATCCGCGGCCGGTAACGAAGCTCTCTGCGACAGGCCACTAGCCAGTATTCTTCCTTGAGGAAGCGCTGATTATTCCCAGCGCCTGAAGATGAGGGAGCCGTTGGTGCCGCCGAAGCCGAAGGAATTCGAGAGGGCGATGTTCAGAGTCCCGTGCTGCGGTTTGTTGGGAACATAGTTCAGCACGCACTCGGGGTCGGGATGGTCGAGGTTTGCGGTGGGCGGCGCGATTTGGTTGATGAGCGCGAGGATGGTGATGCCGGCTTCGAGCCCGCCGGCGCCGCCGAGAAGATGGCCGGTCATCGATTTCGTCGAACTGATCTTCAATTTGTGACTCGTAGCGTGCTCGCCGAAGAGCCTCTGCATGGCTTTCGACTCGACAACGTCGCCGAGGGTGGTGGAGGTGGCGTGGGCATTGACGTAGTCGATCTGGTGGGGCTCGATTCCTGCGGATTTGAGCGCGTTGGCCATGGCGCGGAAGCAGCCGTCGCCGTCCTCGGGCATGCCCGTGATGTGATAGGCATCAGCGCTCATGCCGTAGCCGATGATCTCGGCGAGAATCTTTCCGCCACGGGCCTTCGCGTGCTCCAGCTCTTCGAGGATGAGGATGCCGGACCCTTCGCCGACGACAAATCCGTCGCGGTCCTTGTCGAAGGGACGGCATGCATGCTGGGGATCGTCATTGCGGGTGGAAAGCGCGCGCATGGCGGCGAATCCGCCGACGCCCATGGCGGTAATGGCTGCTTCGGAGCCGCCGGCGATCATCACGTCTGCATCGCCGCGCTCGATGATCCGGTAGGCGTCTCCGATGGCGTGAGCGCTGGTGGTGCAGGCGGTCGCGGTGGCTTCGTTCGGGCCCTTGGCGCCGTAACGGATGCTGACCTGGCCGGCGGCGAGATTGATGATCGCCGCCGGAATGAAGAACGGGGAGATCTTGCGCGGGCCGCCCTGCAGCATATTGTTGTGCTCCCGCTCGATGACGTCGAATCCGCCGATGCCGGAGCCGATGAAGACGCCCACCCGCTCGCCCATCTCCGGCGTGATCTTCAGGCCGGAGCTCTCCATCGCCTCGTGGGTCGCGGCGAGGGCAAGATGAATGAAGCGCCCCATCTTGCGCGCTTCCTTCTTGTCGACAAAATTAAGGGGGTCGAAGTTCTTGACTTCCGCGGCGAAGGTAACCGGAAAGCCGGTCGTGTCAAAGCCGGTGATCGTGGCCATCCCGCTTTTCGCGGCCAGCAGATTGTTCCAGATCTCGGGAGCGGTGTTGCCGACTGCGGAGACGAGCCCGAGCCCAGTGACGACGACACGTCGCTGCAAAGTTACTTGCCACCTTTCGCGTTCTTATCGATGTAGTCGATGGCGTCTTTGACGGTCTTGATTTTTTCTGCGTCCTCGTCTGGAATTTCGAGGTCGAATGCTTCCTCAAACTGCATGACGAGCTCGACCACGTCAAGGGAATCCGCGCCCAGGTCTTCCTGGAACGACGCGGTGGGTGTGACTTCAGCCTCATCCACCTGAAGCTGCTCGACGATGATCTGCTTCACTTTCTCTTCCACACCTGATGCCATGCGTTTCTCCTGTGGTCCTCGTTGCTGTTGATGCTGAAAATCGGGAGGGGGGATGTGAAGCCTCCGCAGGCAGGCGCCACGCTTCGCAGCGACTGCACCGCCCCTCAACTCCGAAATCCCAAGTCTACTGAGGCCCCCTGGTAGTGTAAAGCAGTGGGAGGCCGAGGGATTAGGGATCAGGGATTGCCAGCGACAGGGCACAGGGCACAGGGCTCAGGACTCAGGGTGCGCTGCACGGGTGACGGGTCGCAGGCTGCAAAGGAAAGGAGTCTGGTACCGTGGAGACTCTCCGCAGTATCCGGCCCTGTGAATTTTTTCCGTGGAGGATCCGCTGATGAGGTTCCGCTCCGGGTTCGTGCTCGCTCTATCTATGGTCTCCGCTGTATCGCCTGGGGCGCAGGACCGTTCTTATGGGCGGTCGGTGGTCTCGACGCCGTATGGAATCGTGGCCACCAGCTGGGTGCAGGCTTCGCAGGCGGGCGCGCGCATTCTGGAGCAGGGCGGATCGGCGGTCGATGCGGCGATCGCGGCGAACGCGGTGCTGAATGCCTCCGAGCCGATGATGAACGGGATGGGCGGCGACCTGTTCGCGATCTACTGGGACGCGAAGACAGGCAAGCTGTACGGGCTGAACGGGAGCGGGTGGGCTCCGAAGGCGCTGACGATCGAGCACCTGAAAGAGAAGGGCATCACGTCGATGCCGCAGCAGGGTATTGATTCGGTAACGGTGCCGGGGATGGTGGATGGATGGACGAAGCTGCATGAGCGTTGGGGGAAGCTGCCGTGGCGCGCGCTGTTCCAGCCGGCGATTTTTTACGCGGACCACGGCGTGACGGTGCCGGAGATGGTGCACGACTACTGGCTGCAGTCCGGGGAGGCGCTGAAGGCCAACGCGGAGAGCCGGCGGGTGTTTCTGCCGGGGGATAAAGTGCCGGCTGCGGGGCAGATATTTCTGAATCCGGAACTGGCAAATGCGCTGCGGATGGTCGCGGAACGCGGCGAGGAGGCTTTCTACAAGGGGCCGATTGGGCAGGCGATTCTGAAGACATCGGCCGAGCACGGCGGGACGATGACAGCCGAGGATCTGGCGGATTACTCGGCGGAGTGGGTGGAGCCCATCTCGACGACGTATCGCGACTGGACGGTGTACGAGTTGCCGCCGAACGGCGACGGCATGGCGGCGCTGGAGATGCTGAACATCATGGAGCAGTTTCCGGCGGATCCGGCGGGGCCGCACAGCGCGGGCGAGCTGCACACGCGCATGGAGGCGATGAAGCTGGCGTACGCGGACATTAAGAGGTATGACGGGGATCCGCGGTTTGCGAAGATTCCGGTGGAGGAACTGCTGGCGAAGAGTTACGCGGCCGAGCGGGCGAAGCTGATCGATCCGGCGAAGGCGAACTGCCAGGTTGCGCCGGGCGCGCTGAGCGGGAGCGACACGACCTATTTGTCGGTGGTGGACAGCGATGGAAATATTGTCTCGTTTATCCAGAGCAATTACTCGGCGTTCGGTTCGGGGATCACGGTGGATGGCATGGGGTTCGTGCTGCAGAATCGCGGCGGGTTGTTCAAGCTTGACCCGCAGTCGCCGGATGCGCTGGCGGGACGGAAGCGGCCGATGCACACCATCATTCCTGGCTTTATGCAGCGCGGCGACGAGCATATCGGCTTCGGGATCATGGGCGGGTGGAATCAGCCGCTGGCGCACGCCCAGTTTGTATCGAACGTAGCGGACTACCACATGAATATTCAGGCTGCGATGGAGGAGCCGCGGTTCACGGTGAATGCGAAGCTCGGCTGCAACATCGTGATCGAGTCGCGGGTGGGGCAGGCTGCGATTGACGCGCTGACGAAGATGGGGCATCAGCTCGAGGTGCGGAAGGAGTTCACCACGGCGATGGGGCGGGGGCAGGTCGTGCTGCACAACAGCGCGACGGGGATCAACTACGGGGCTTCGGACCCGCGGGCGGACGGGGCGGCGGTGCCGGAGTTGCCGAAGTTTCCGGGGACCCAGTACTGAGCCTGGAGCCCGGAGCTGGGAGCTAAAAGCTGCCAAAAGCCTGGAGCCTGGGAGCCAAAAGCTAAGAGCTAACTTATTTCCTCTTCCACCTCGGTGCTCGCCGCCATTTCCACGACTTTACCGGATCCCTGCTGATCCGGCGCCAGGGGCAGCGTTTGCTGCTCGTGGATGCCCAGCAGGATTGAGACTTCCGGCGGCTGCGTCTCGAGCGTGCTGACGTCTTTCAGAGTCCGGTTGATGGTCTTCGTCTTGCCGCTGATTTCCTTCAGCGTGTTCTGGACCGTCGTCACCTGGCTCTCGACCTTCGTCATCAGCTTCCCGAATTTCTGGAACTCCATTCTCGTCGCTCCCAGCACGCGCCATACTTCGGCGCCCTTTCTCTGGATCGCAACCGTGCGGAAGCCCATCTGCAGGCTGTTGAGAATCGCGATGAAGTTCGTGGGGCCCGCCACGGAAACCTGGTAATGCGTCTGCAAATCGTCGATGAGGCCGGGGACGCGGATGACTTCGGCAAACAAGCCTTCGGTGGGAAGGTACATCAGCGCGAAGGGGGTGGTGCGCGGAGGGTCGATGTACTTCTCGCAGATTTTCTTTGCCTCCGCCCTCACCGTCGCCGCGAGAGCTCTGCGCGCCGCTGCAATTTCATCCGCCCCCTGATCCATCGCCTCTTCGAGGCGCTCCCAATCCTCTTTCGGAAATTTCACATCGATGGGGAGGAGCATCTCGCCCTGGTCGCCGTTGGGAATTCTGATGGCGAATTCGACGCACTCGCGGCTGCCCTCTTTGATGGTGGCGTTGCGGATGTACTGATCGGGAGAAAGAATCTGATCGAGCTGCGCGCCGCATTGGGTTTCGCCCATGCTTCCACGCGCGCGGACGTTGGTGAGGACGCGCTTGAGGTCGCCCACGCCGACGGCAAGATCTTTCATCTCGCCCAAGCCGGTCTGGACGTTTTCCAGCCGCTCGGCCACCATGCCAAAGCTTTCGGTCAGGCGCCTCTCCAGCGTGGAGTGGAGCTTCTCATCGACGGTCGCCCGCATTTCTTCGAGCTTGGACGAGTTGCTGTCCTGGAGTTTTTCGAGGCGCCCTTCGACGGTTTGGCGCAGGCTTTCCTGCCGGCGCTCGTTCTTCTCCGACAGCGCGTTCACCTGCTCGGCTACGTCCTTGAGGCGATTCTTCACTTGCTCGTTGAGCTGGTTTGTATTTTCGCGAAGGTCGCGGCCCAGCTGGCTCAGCGTCGCCTCGACGGTCTCTTTCATGGTCAGAGTCTCGGCAGACTGCGTCGCCTGGCCGGTCAACAGGGTTTGTCCGACCGCCGTCAGCCCGGTGTTGATGTTCTCTACCAGCGCGACGTAGCGTTGGGTGAGCAATTCACGCAGCTCGCTTGAATCCCTGCGAACCTGTTCGAAGAAACGCGACGCGTCATCGCGCGACTGGCCCATCCCGGTGGACAGATCGTTCCGGAGGTCCTGGATGCCGGATCGCATGCCGGCTTCCAGATGCTCTGACCGGCTGGTCAGACCGATCATGCTCTCCGCGAGCTTCTGCAGCGAGGCGGAGAGCGCCGGGAGGGGATTCCTGCGCAGGATGAGGAGAACGACGCCGATCAGAATTGCGACTTGGAGAGCGATGATGGGGAGCATGGGGGGTCTCCAGAAAAAGAATACCCCCGAGACCACCGGCACCGGGCGAAATCAGCGTTTGCCGTTCGCCTCAGGACGTTGCTTGTCGGTAAAGGAGCCGGTGGCGTGCTGGCCTGCGGGGGTTTCCGGATGCTCCTCTGCCTGACCTCCTTCGACGTTGTGGCGAAGGACGTGGCGCTGCTGTTGGTGGTCGACGGCGGATGCTTTCGGGTCTTCGCGTTCAACCCGGGGGTCGACGGGATGAACGCTGGTTTCGGGGCGTCGTGCGGATTGATCGGACGGCTGGTTGGGTTTTGCTGCGGATGAGGAACGGGGCATAGGGACCTCTACAGGTTGGATGCGCAACACGCAGAGCCGAGCAAGGCAACCGCGGGTCCTTGTGATTATCTGTGGACGTTGATTTGGGTTTATGTTTCGACGCCGAGGGCTTTGCGCATGCGCTGCCAGGTGACGTAGAAGTCTTCGGGGAGGATGCGGGTTTCGCCGACGGTGGTGAGGAAGTTGGTATCGCCGGTCCAGCGGGGCAGGGCGTGGAGATGGACGTGGCCCGCGACTCCGGCTCCGGCGGACTTGCCGAGGTTGAGACCGAAGTTGAAGCCATCGGGGTGGTAGAGATCTGTCTGGGCGCGCTCGACACGCTGGGCCAGGTCCATCATTTCGCGAGCGGTTTCTGAGGAAAGCGCGGCGAGCGAGGCCTGATGCTCATAAGGCACGACCATGATGTGGCCCGAGGTGTAGGGAAAGCGGTTCACGCAGATGAAATTGTGTTCGGCGCGGAGGACGATGCCGGCGGCTCGCTCGGCTGCGATGCGGTTCATCCCGTGAGCCACGGCGTAGTCGACGGCGGCGATCATGTTGCAGAAGACGCAGCCCAGGTCACCGGGCCAGGCAGCGAGTTCGTCAGGAATTCCGGCGCGCTTTTTCTTGTCCCCTTCGGTGACATAGGTGTAGCGCCACGGAGTCCAGAGGTAGTCCACGGGCGAAGTATATCCCGATGCGATGGCGGGCTGGTTAGCGCGGCTGAGGGGTTTCCTCGCCCATTCTTTGCACCTTGCTGTGGCGGATGGAGTAGGCGAAGTAGATGACGAGGCCGACGATGAGCCAACCGAAAAAGCCGATCTTGGCGGGAGTGTTGGAGGAAACCATCAGGGCAAGGGAAATGACCATGCCGGCGATCGGCACGAATGGCACCCACGGAGTGCGGAAGGGGCGGGGGACATCGGGCTGTTTCTTACGCATGACCCAGACGCCGAGGCAGACGATGGTGAAGGCCAGCAGCGTGCCGAGGCTGACGAGTTGTCCGAGGAAGGTGATGTTGAAGAAGGCGGCAAGGAAGGCGACCAGGAATCCGACGGCGATGGTGACGAGCCAGGGGGTGCGGAAGCGCGGATGAAGGTTGCCGACCCATTTGGGCAGCAGGCCGTCGCGGGACATGGTGAAGAGGACGCGGGTCTGGCCGAGGATCATGACGAGCATGACGGAGGCGAGACCGGCGATGGCGCCAAGGTCGATGAGGACCACACCCCACGTGGCACCGATGGCCGCTGCACCGTCGGCGACAGGGGAGGGCGTGTTCAGAGTGGTGTAGGGCTTGATGCCAGTGAGCAGGCCGGCGACGATGATGTAGAGGACGGTACAGATGACCAGCGAGCCGAGGATGCCGAAGGGAAGATCCTTCTGCGGATTGCGCGCTTCCTGGGCGGCGGTGGAGACGGCGTCGAATCCGATATAGGCGAAGAAGACCACGCTGCCGCCGCGCATGATGCCGGACCAGCCGTACTCACCGAAGTGGCCGAGGTTTTTGGGAATGAAGGGGTGCCAGTTGGCGACCATGTGCGGCCAGTGTCCGAAGGCGTAGATGGTTGCGATGCCGATGAAGAAGATCACCACCGAGACCTTGATGATGACCGCGGCGCTGTTGAAGTTGGCTGACTCCTTGACGCCGATGACGAGGATGGTGGTGACGACGACGATGGCGCACAGGGCGAAGATATCGACGCGGGCGGAAAACGGATGGCCGAAGAGGGTGATGGCCAGCGAGGGCGTCGGATTGAAGGGGACTTTGACGCCGAAGTAGCCGAAGAGGCTGGTGACGTAGCCGCTCCAGCCTACGGCGACAGTGGCCGCGCCGAAGGCATATTCGAGGCAGAGGGCCCAGCCGATGATCCAGGCCATGAGTTCGCCGAGTGTGGTGTAGCCGTAGGTGTAGGCCGAGCCGGCGATGGGGATCATGGAGGAGAACTCGGCATAGCAGAGACCGGCGAAGACGCAGCCGACACCGGCGACGACGAAGGAGAGGACGACGGCGGGGCCGGCAAACTGCGCAGCGGCGGTGCCGGTGAGCACGAAGATGCCGGCGCCGATGATGGCTCCAATGCCGAGCGTAATGAGATTGAGGGGGCCCAGCGTGCGCCTAAGGCAGTGCGCGCCTTCTTCACTGGCCTCCTTGCGTATCGCGGCAAGGGATTTGGTTGCGAAAAGGTTAGCCATTCCGGGTTGATCCTCCAGGAACTTCGCCGGGCGACGCGGACCGGGCGGACGATGCTGCCGCACTGCGGGACCACAGGATGAATACCGGGACGCCCAGCAGCACGATCACGAGTCCCGGCCATGTGTATTGCGGTTTGTAGCGCAATAATACGATACAAATCCAGGCGGCCATCAAAATATAGATCGCCGGCAGGACCGGGTACCCGATCGCCCTGTAGGGGCGCTCAGCGTTGGGGCGTTTCGCGCGCAGGACGAAGAGGCAGACGATGGTGAGGATGTAGAAGATCAGCTCGGTGCAGATGATGTAGTCGAGGAGCTGGCCGTAGGAGCCGGAGATGCAGAGGACACAGGTCCAGAGGGCCTGCACGATGAGTGCGGCCACGGGTGTGTGCCAGCGGGGGTGGAGCTTGCCCGCGGATTTGAAGAAGAGGCCGTCGCGGCTCATAGCGTAGTAGACGCGAGCTCCGGCGAGGGTGAGTCCGTTGGCGCAGCCGAAGGTGGAGATGAGGATCGCACCTGCCATCAGATAAGCACCGGCGTGGGAGAAGATCTGCTGCAGGGCCGCGGTGGCGACGCGGTCTTCCGAGGCGTACTGAATACCGCGGGCGGCGATGGTGGAGCCGTGGGGATCGCCGTGGAGCGGCAGCGCCATGAGGTAGACGAAGTTGGCGAGGATGTAGAGGCCGAGGACCAGGGTGGTTCCCATGGCCAGCGAGAGCGGGAGGTTGCGTTTGGGATTGCGGACTTCGCCGGCTGTGTAGGTGACGTTGTTCCACGCATCTGCGGAGAAGAGCGAGCCGGTTTGGACCACGGCGAGGATGGTGAGGAGGCCGACCATGGCGGTGGGTCCGCCAACGCCGACCTGGACGGCATGCAGGCTGTGCCAGCCTGCCCAGAAATTCGCGCCAAAATTGGCGTGCATGGCGAGAGCGTTGCGGCCAAAGAGAACGCCGAGGATGACGAGGCCGAGGAGAGCGGCGGTCTTGGCGGTGGTGAAGATGTTCTGGACGAGCGCGCCGAGTTTGACGCCGAAGATGTTGACCACGGCAAGAAGCAAAATGATGACGATGCCGGCAAGGTTCGCGGTGGAGATGCCGATGTCCATGTTGCCGAGAACCATGGGGCCGATTTTCCAGGCGGGAACGCGGCCGATGTGCCAGACCCAGTTGGTAGTGGAGACGGAGGGGAAGAAGACACCGAGGAATTTGCCGAAGGCGACGGCGACGGCGGCGATGGTGCCGGTTTGGATGACGAGGAAGAGGGTCCAGCCGAAGAGGAATCCCCAGAGGCGGCCGAGGGCTTCGCGGAGGTAGATGTACTGGCCGCCGGCGCCGGGCATCATGGCGGCAAGTTCGCCATAGCTGAGCGCGCCGATGATGGTCATGACGGCGGTGACGAGCCAGGCGCCGATGAGGAGCGCGGGCGAGCCGACGCCGCGGCTGATGTCGGCGGGGACGAGGAAGATGCCGGAGCCGATCATCGAACCGACGACGATGGCGGTGGCGCTGAAGAGGCCGAGGCTGGCGACGAGGCCCGGCTTTTGGGTGGCCGGTTTTGCTGAGGAAGTCGCGGTGGTGGTGGACGCGGAACTCACGTGTCCTACAGTTCTACTTGAAAATCCGGAGAATGTCTTTGGCGGAACGGGCGGGGTCGCGGCCGGGGGCGAAAATCGCGGAGATTACGGCCAGGGAATCCGCTCCGGCCTCATAGACCGAAGGTGCGGTCTCGAGGGTGATGCCGCCGATGGCGACCAGGGGTTTGCTGGTGAGGGCGCGGGCGCGGCGGATGCCTTCCAGTCCTATCGGTGGGGAGAGATCTTCCTTGCTGTTGGTAGAGAAGACCGGCCCTATTGCGATGTAGTCGATGGGCTCCTTGTCGGCGAGGATGATCTGCCGATCGTTGTGGGTGGAAAGTCCCACGATAGCGTTTGCGCCCAGCGTCGAACGGACCTGCCGCGGGGGCAGGTCTTGCTGGCCGACGTGCGCGCCGTCCCACTTGGCAGCGGAGACCAGAGTCACGCGGTCGTTCAGGATGAGGCGCATTTGGCCTGCGGGGTTGATGGCTTCGCGGATCGCCCGGGCGTCGTCGAGGACGAGGGAGTCGGTGTCATGCTTATTGCGGTACTGAAGAATCTCGACGCCGGCGTCGGCGAGGGCGCACGTGAGGCGGCGCAAACATGGATGACGGTCTTCCGGTCTTACGCCTCGCAGGACGAGGTCGGCGTCGAGGATGGGATAGAGGGGCGGGAAGCGCTTGCTCGTGCTCGCCGATGGCTCTGAAGTCATGCGGGCGTGTGGGCAGAAAGAAGCCCTGCTACGCGGCAAGCGTAACAGGGCCCGGGTTGCTGTTCGACTCCGCGGTCTGGGGGTGCCACTGTAGTCAGCGAGGGGCGACAGCCATTGACATCTGGGATCCGCTGTCGAGTGTGACGTTTTTGCCGTGGCCGGTCAGCATGGTCGCAGTCGATGCTCCTGCGGCACTGCTAACGCCGCCATTTGACGCGGCGGCTCCCGCATTGACAGTGGCAAAGGTCACGCCGGAGAGGTTGGCCACCGGCATCGCGACGCCGGCGCCGAGGCCGCCATTCAGGCCCGCCGCGTTATTCAGCGACGCGCCGTTGGCGGCGGTTCCCACACCACCGTTGACCGTGCTATCCACACCAGAGGTCGCGTTGTTCAGGCCGCCGGCCGCCGCGGCTGAGGTTCCTCCGGCGATTCCGTCTACGCCGCGTGCCGTGCCGCCTGCCGCGGCGTTTGCGACGCCGAGGCCACCACCACCGCCTCCGCCGCGAGACATGCCGCCACCGCCGCCCTGCATGCCGCCGCCACCCATCATGCCGTCCGAGCCGCTGGGCGCGGCCATCGGTGCCGGGGCCGAGACGGAGCGCATCATCGCCTGAATCGGGACGTCACGACCATCCTTCAGCACGGCATGATCGAAGCAGAACGCAAGATGCGAGTCGCGGTTATCGTGGGACTTAGCTTCAACGTCGGTCACATGCCCCATCAGATGCGAACCCTTCGGCAGTTTCGTGCCGTCGGCCAGCCGGGCATCACTGGTGGTTTTTGCAACCACCTGGTCGCCGACCTTCGCGTCTTTGCTGTCAATCTTCTTCTGCAGCTCGGCCGAGACGCTGGTGGCCTGGGCTGCGGACGCGGATGCCTGTCCGGTCTGAGCAGCAGCGCTGGAGGCCTCGCCGGCTCCCGCAGAAGTCTGAGCGAGCGCGCCCGATGCCAGCGCCAACGCCGCCAGGGTGATCCATGCAAACTGTGTTTTCATCATGCTCCTCAACTAAAATCGTTCTGAATGCCCGAAGCGCAGGTCTGGCCTGGGCGTCTGGGCGATTTGATGCGCATGCTACTCCCCGGGGTTGGGAGTATGCCAGGTTCCACTTTGGGGGGATTACGGCAGGAACCGAGGACGATCCCCGCTGGAAATGTGGAAGTGGGCTTCAGGGGGTTGTGACCGTCTATTTTAGAAGCCTGCGCACAGAACTCCGGTGCGGGTCGCGGCCTGCGAAGTAGCGGGCCTTTTCTAATTAAACGGAATGGCGACCGCAGGCGATCCCACAGCAAGCTTGTCGGTGCAGAAGTGCTTCGCTTCCAGTCGCATGCGATCCGCCGGATTCTTGTAGGCTCCGATGGTAGTCATGCAAAACTTGCAGACGAGAAGAGTTGAAACACTCGCCAAACGCACCGGGGGGAGCTGTCTGGGGATGACATGGGTCGTCTTGACTGAAGGGTTCATCGCTATCTCCTCGACAGAGTCGCGACGTGCGGGCCCTGAATGCCTGGAATGGCTCTTTCGTCTCTCATTATTGCACGCAATCGTCACATGGAGGGCGCCATGGTGCGCAAATTTTCACATGACTACCAGTTACTAAGGGGTCGTGACTGCCCGAAACGGGAACAGCTCGCTGGGAGTTTTCCGCAGGATTCGGTCCCGGAGTTGCGCAGGGGTTTTATGGGATTGTCGGCTGCTCCAAAACCCTCCATTCCGACTTCATTTTAAACGTTTCTAACCACTGTTCCGATAAGGGCGGCAGGAGAGGTTTCTCCGGAGAACTACATGCCTGCCAACATGATCACCGTGAGCACCAGCCCGGTTGTGCTGCTGGGTTGCTCCCGGGCCCGCATGGTCGAATCCCTGGCTACTACCCTGGAGTCCTGGCACTATCAGGTCGAGGTGGTGCAGAACGGAAACGACGCGCTGGCTCGTCTGGACAGCACCAATCCGCCGTCGATTGCATTTCTCGATATGGACCTGGCTGCTCCGACGTCTGTGGAAATCGTATGGGAAATTCGCCGCCGCCAGGAGCAGCGCCGCACGTGGAATATCCTGATCAGCGACCGGCGCGATCCGGATCGAATCCGCGCCGCTCTGCAGTGCGGGTGCGACGACTTCCTGGTTTTTCCGGGCGAGACAGGCGGCGCGGACCTGGCCGATCTCAAGGTACGGATTCGGGTGGCAGAGCGGGTGGTCGCGCTGACCGGCCGGGTGCAGAAGCAGTCGGCCGAACTGCGCTATCACGTAACGCACGACGGGCTGACCGGGCTGTGGAACCGCGAAGCGCTGCTGAGCCTGATCTTTCAGGAGACGGATCGTGTGCAGAGGATGAAGACACCGCTGTGCCTGATGCTGCTGGACCTCGACAACTTTTCGCAGGTTAACCATGACTATGGATACGAGATGGGGGACCGGGTCCTGATTGAGCTGGCGAACCGCTTCAAGCGACAGCTGCGAAGCTACGACCTGGTGGGTCGCTGCGGGGAAGACGAGTTTCTGCTGGCGCTGCCCGGCTGCACGCTGGAGAACGCGATGCAGCTGGCCGGGCGCATGCGCGAGAGCATCCTTGGACAGCCCTTCCCGGTGGATAACGAATCGACAACGCTGACCGCGAGCATGGGTGTGGCCGTGAGCTGTGGCCGCTCGCCTTTGGTGGTATTGCGAGAAGCGGAACGAGGATTGGCCGAGGCGAAGCTTTCAGGCAAGGATTGCGTGCGTGGCGACCCTCCGGAAGCCTGGCTGCGGGAAAAGGCGCTCGCTGTTGGGGGCGATTGATTGAGGCGAGCCTTCCCGGAGTAACGCGGTCGCGTTGGGATGCAGCTCCGCTGACCTGACGGATCGCCAGCGACCCTGTATTGTGCCTGTGATGAGCCGACCCCGTTGGCAGCGGCGCTTGTGCCGATCATGACGAAACCCGCCCATTTCGCGCTCGCGCTGTAAACTTGCCCGGTGAAATCCCGTCTATCTGGTCGCATGGAAGAAATTGCCACCACCAGGGCGAGCATGCTCGCCGGGGGCCCGGGCGCCGGCAACGAACTCGCCATTGAGAAACGGGAGCAGGCCATGCTGGAGCTCGCCGACTTCGACGAAGTCGTGCGCGTCTACCGGCCGCGCATTCTCCGTTTTCTGCTTTCGTCTCTCACGGACCGCGATGCGGCCGAGTCGCTCACGCAGGAGTGCTTTCTGAAGGCGTGGAGCGCGCGGCACCAGTTCCGGGGCGATTCGAGCCTGAGCACCTGGCTGACGCGCATTGCGGTGAACCTGATGCGCGATCACCTCCGCAGCCGCAGCCTGCGCTTCTGGCAGAAGACGCGCGGGGTGGCGCTGGATGTGATGGACATCAGCGACTGGGTGCCGGACGGGCGCAGTTCGCCGGAGAGCCTGACGCTGGCGCGGGAACGCGTGGCGACCGTGTGGAAGGCGGTGAAGGAGCTGTCGACGCATCAGCGCACGGTTTTTGTGCTGCGGTTCGTCGAGGAGATGGAGCTGGACGAAATCGCAACAACAATCGGGATGAACCTGAGCACGGTGAAGTCGCACTTGTATCGGGCGCTGGCGATCATCCGCGAGCGCATGGGAGAAACGAAATGAAATTTCGCAAAGACGCTGTTGCCAATCCGGAACCTGACGCCACGCGCGAAGAGGTTCGCGAAATGGCAGAGGCCCTTAGCCTGTATAGGTCTGCGATGCATCACATCGCGGAACGGGAAGCTGCGCGCCCTTTCGCCGTTGAGCAGCGCCCTGCGCGGGCCATCGGGTTCCGCCTGCTACTTGCACCAGTTCTGACCGCGGCGTTCGCCGCCGGCGTGTTTGTTCCGTTGTACGGACATTTTCACCACCATGCTGTTCCTGCTCCCCATACCTTAGCGTCGTCGAACACGGCCGATACGGGCTCCGCTGTCGACGACACCGCGCTGATGAACCAGATCGACAGCGAGGTGTCAGAAGATGTGCCGGATGCTCTGCGCCCGCTCGCCGACCTGAACGACCAGGCCACAACCACAACCGCTGTTTCGGAGAAAGACGATGTCACGCAAGAGTAGTTTTTTATTGGCTGCAGTACTTTGTTTGCTCGCGCCCGGATTCGCGTTCGCGCAGGGCTTCGACGGGCCACTGGCAGGACCGGGTGGACCCGACCCGGCGGAAGGACCAGGGCAGGGACAGGGCCATTTCGGACAGCCTCCCATGGAACGGAAGTTCCACGACGGCCAGTTTGGCAAGTGGTGGAACAATCCGGAGATCGCGCAGCAGCTCAACCTCACCGATCAGCAAAGGAAGCAGATGGATGACATCTTTCTGCAGCATCGGCTGAAGCTGATCGACCTGAACGCGACTCTGGAGAAACAGGAGACACTGCTTCATCCGATGATCGAAGCCGATCAGCCGGATGAGGCGAAGATTCTGTCGCAGATCGATGCGGTGGCGCAGGCGCGGGCCGATCTGGAGAAGGCGAATGCGCGGATGCTGTTCGATATTCGCAAGGCTCTGACTCCCGATCAGTGGCAAAAGCTAAAGACCATGCGTGAGGAGCATCAGCAAGGAAAGATGATGCGCGATGGGCGTCGCGGCCCTGGTAGCCCTGGTGCAGGCGGTCCGGGCGGCCCGGGCGGTCCCGATGTTCAGACATGGCGGAAACATCGCCAGGGCCCTCCGCCGGATGGCTCCGCGCCCGCGCCTCCACCCGCTCCATCGGGTCAGGCGCCCACGGCTCAGCCGCCGTCGGAAGAGTAGCTTCCTGGTAGTTTCATCCTGGAAGACTGAGGAGCGGCGCAGGCCGCTCCTTTCTTTTGCGCCAAAAGTCAATGGCGGGCCCAGCTACTAACGTAACCAAAGTGCTGTCCCATTATCATTCTGTTCACGCGCGTTCAATTGACATGCCTATGGTGCGGCACTATAGTTTTTACAGGGGGTTTGCGCGCTCGGGATTCATTGCGCGGACCTTCGGTCGCCACTCCTGTTCCTTCCAGTCCTGTGGATGATTCAGCCTGGAGATCGATGTTGCGATCCTTCGCGCATGGTCTCCGATGGCATACTCCGCCTGGGTCGGGAAATGATCGGTTGAGACGATCCCCGAACTTCGTCGAGAACCGCGCCAGGGCCCCACCCCCTCCCGCTGACGGCGAAGAAAGCTGCGGCCCGAGAATCCTGCGTTGCGGTTCGCGTCAGGGTTCAAATGCTGCGGGGCGGAATCCGGGAACCGCCGCATGAGTCCCGGAGCTGTCTATGGCACACGTCCTCAATCCTGAACAAACCGAGAGCAATCCTCTGAACACCGAACTGGAAACCCCAACGCTGGAAGCGCCGCCGGAGCAGTCTGAACCGGCGGTTGAAACCACCCCTAACCCCGAAGCCTCGTTCGAGACAACGGCTCAAGACACAGCGCTCGCGACCACGGAAGCCGCACCGGTTGCAGCGGCTGCGGAGGAGCAGGCGCCCGAGCATCACGACGAGCCCGATCTGAGCATGGAAGACTTCGCAGCGGCGCTCGAGTCATTCGACCGCGAGCAGGCCGCCGAAGCCGCGGCACAGGCCTTCGACGACTCGGCGATCGTCACCGGCACGGTGATCAAGCTGACCGACAAGCACGTGGTTGTCGATGTCGGCATGAAGTCCGAAGGGCTGATTCCTATCGAACAGGTCACCGATCACACGGGGCAGCCGACGCTGAAGCCCGGCGACTCTGTCGATGTGGTGATCGAGCGAGAGGAGCCGGAGGGCGGCTATCTGCTTGGCTACGAAAAAGCCAAGCGGCTGCGCGTTTGGGACACGGTGGAGAAGGCGCACAACGAGAAGACGGCGCTGACGGGGACGGTGGTAGGCCGCGTGAAGGGCGGACTCACGGTGGATATCGGGATCAAGGCGTTCCTGCCCGGCTCGCAGCTGGAGTTGCGGCCGGTGCGGAACCTGGACTCCTACATCGGCCAGCCGATTCAGGTCCGCGTGATCAAGCTGAACAAGAAGCGCGGCAACGTAGTCGTTTCGCGCAAGGAAATTCTGGAAGAAGAGCAGACCGAGCGGCGCTCGCTCACGCTGGAGCATCTGGAAGAAGGCGCGGTGCTGACCGGCACGGTGAAGAACCTCACCGATTATGGCGCGTTTGTTGATCTCGGCGGCATTGACGGCCTGCTGCACATCACCGACATGTCGTGGGGACGGCTGACGCATCCACGCGACCTGGTGAACGTTGGCGATGAGATTCAGGTGAAGGTGCTGAAGTTCGACAAAGACAAGCAGCGGGTCTCGCTGGGCTTTAAGCAGCTGACGCCTGATCCGTGGCTGGACGCCGCGGAGCGCTATCCAATCGGCGCGCGCGTGCATGGGCGGGTTCTGAGCGTGACCGACTACGGCGCGTTTGTTGAACTGGAGCAGGGTATCGAAGGCCTGGTGCACGTTTCGGAAATGACGTGGTCGAAGCGGATGAAGCATCCGTCGAAGCTGGTGAAACCCGGCGACGATGTCGAGACGGTGATTTTGGCCGTCAATCCCGCGGACCGGCGCATTTCGCTCGGCATGAAGCAGCTCCTCGAGAATCCGTGGGAGCACCTGGGGGAGAAGTATCCGACCGGAGCCACCGTGGAAGGCCGGGTGCGCAATCTTACCGACTTCGGGGCGTTCATCGAGATCGAAGACGGCATCGATGGGCTGGTGCACGTCAGCAACCTGAGCTGGACGAAGCGCGTGAAGCATCCTTCCGAAGTGCTGAAGAAGGGCGAGAAGGTGCGCGCGGTGGTGCTGGGCGTGGAACCGGAGAACCGGCGTCTCTCGCTCGGCATCAAGCAGCTTCAGCCGGATGTTTGGGAGACGTTCTTCGCGCAGCATCGCGTGGGCGATGTGGTGAAGGGCAAGGTACTCAGGACCGCGCAGTTCGGAGCCTTCGTCGAAATTGCGGAAGGAGTCGAGGGCCTGTGCCACGTCTCCGAAGCGACGGACGGGCATGGCGTACCGGTGAAGCTGGAACAGGGCAAGGAGATGGACTTCAAGATCATCCGGCTGAATCCGGAAGAGAAGAAGGTGGCGCTCAGCGTCCGCGCGGTCAGCGGAGACGAAGCCAGCCGGGCCGACGTCGAAGCGTACAAAGCCCCGGTCTCCAGCTCGACCACGACACTGGGCGATCTGGTTCACTGGAAGCGCGAGAAGTAGTCAGAGCCCGCTTCGCGGCAAATACAAAACGCCACCCGAATCGGGTGGCGTTTTTGTTGCCGGACGTCTGCGGCTATTTGATTTTCAAATCGACGAAGACCAGCTTGCGCGTGTCGAAGGAACTGATTGTTTTTGAGGGGCTCTTTTTGCCCTGGAAGGCCGCCCACACGGTGTAATCCGTATCGGCGCTGAGGGCCGCGAAGCGATAGCTGCCGTCGTCTCCGGAGATGAACGTCTTGACATCGCTGGTACGCGAATTCTGCAGGTAGACGATAGCGCCCTTGATCGGCGCGTCCTTCCCGTCAAAGACTTTGCCCTGCAGGTTCTTCTGGCCGAAGTCCTGCTCGGCGCGCACCGCGAACGGCAGTGCGACGACGAGGGAGACCAGGGCAATGCAGACGATCGCCGAACGCCAGCGCGAGGCGGAAGCAAAAACTCCACGAAGAGGAAAGGAAGATCGCATGGCTCGCCTCATTCCTCTTCCTCTTCTCCGAGTTCTTCCTCGTCCTCGTAGTCCTCTTCCATCTTGCTGAGTTCCAGCGGATCGGTCGCGACCACCTCATATTCGGTCCCGCACTCATCGCAGACAACGACATCGCCTTCCTCGACTTCTTCTTCGTCGAAGTCGAGAGCGGTTTCGCATTCAGGGCATATCATGAATCCCTCCACCAGGAGAAATGAATCCTGAGTCCATACGAATGACGCTGATCGCAGGAAAAATGTTATGGGCAAATGCGCAGATGCGCACCGCACCGGCGCCACCCAGCTTAATCCTTCTAACCTTCGCTAGTTTTGAGGAGAATCGCCCGCGCGTCAAGAGTGCGTTGGTATCCTGGTCCAGGGCATACTCGATTGTCATGAGATTGGATCGCCTTTCCGCCCGGGCCCTGCTTCTCTTCGCCCCCCTCGCCGCTTTTGCTCAGTCGCACGTACCTTCAGGCGATGCTGTGCGGCACGATCTGGATGCCATCGGCGCGCCGATTCGCCCCATGCCCGCAGATTCTGCCATCGCTCGCGCGATTTCGCAGGTTTCACCGACCCAGATTCAGCATACGATTGCGACGCTGGTCTCGTTCCACAACCGCAGCACACTGTCCAGCCTGGACAAGGATCTGCCGCCGGGCACGGGAGTGACGGCGGCTGCGGACTGGATCGAGTCGCAGTTCAAGGAAATTGCGGCCGCATGTAATGGATGCCTCGAAGTGCGCCGCGATTCCTTTATCCAGCAGCCCGGGACCGGCCCCGAGGCCCGGATTACGCAGCCGACACCCCTGACGAATGTCTATGCTGTGCTGCGCGGCAGCGAGCCGGCGCAGGCCGCGCGGATGATTCTTGTCACCGGCCACTACGATTCGCGCAACAGCACGAACGCGGATACGCATGCGGAGGCACCTGGCGCCAACGACGATGCCAGCGGCGTCGCGGTGAGTCTGGAATGCGCGCGGGTGCTTTCGAAGCTGAAGCTGCCCGCGACGCTGGTTTTTGCAGCGGTCGCCGGGGAAGAGCAGGGGCTCAACGGCAGTAAGCATCTTGCTGACGTGGCAAAGCAGGAGGGCTGGCATCTGGAGGCGGTTCTGGACAACGACATCGTAGGCGGTAACCGGACGCCGGGCGACAAGTATCAGGACCTGCATGCCATCCGCGTCTTTTCGGAGAACGTACCCGCCAGCGCTCCTCCGGAAGAGATTCGCCGGATTCTCGCACTCGGTTACGAGAGCGATTCGCCCTCACGCGAAGTTTCGCGAGCGATTGCCGACGTCGCGCGCACGTACACGGTCGCTCCGCCTGCCGCGAGTCTCAACGCGGTTCTGGAATTCCGGCGCGACCGCTTTTTGCGCGGCGGCGATCATACATCGTTCAACCAGGATGGATTCGCGGCGGTGCGGTTCACGGAGTGGCGCGAGGACTTCAACCATCAGCATCAGAATGTCCGCGTCGAGGACGGGGTGCAGTATGGGGACCTGCTGAAGTATGTCGATTTCGATTATGTCGCCCGCGCTGCGCGGCTGAACGCGGCCACGATGGCGGAGTTGGCGAGCGCGCCTCCGGCACCGGTGAACGTGGAATATCCGGCACCGCCGCGCGTCTTTACGAACGCCCTCAACAACACGGAGATCGAGTGGGACGCCCTGGACACTCCACCCCCTGGCACCACCGCCACCGCGCGCTACGAGATTGTGTGGCGTCCTCTGGCTGCTCCGGAATGGACCCGTTCCATCTTGGCCGACAAAGTCCCCTCCGTCGGAGGCAGATTCGCCAACACTGGCACCCACTTCGCCATCACCATCCCGGTCTCGAAAGACAACGTCATCTTTGGTGTTCGAGCGGTCGATGCTCACGGTCATCGCAGCCCTGCCGTCGTGCCCTGGCCTGCGTCGCCGGCCCCTCGCGGCACGCGGCCTGAATGAGACAATAATTTCGTGCCTCCTCTCTCCAGCGGCGTCCTCGGCTTTCCCGATTTTCGTGGTTTTACGCGCACGCTCATACTCTGGAATCTGGCCTCGTACTTCGGGCTCCTGATCCTGGGCGTCGCTGCAAAACCTGTTGCCGAAGATCTTGTCCGATGGCTCGCGCTCGATCCCGATCTTGTCGTTCATTCCGGATGGATCTGGCAGCTCCTGACCTACTGCATCATCCATCCTGGCGCGGCGATTATCGGGACCGCTTTTGAGCTGCTCTCGCTGTGGTTCCTGGGCAGCATGCTCGAGGGAATGAACGGATCGCGCTGGCTGGCGGAGCTGTTCTTCATCTCGGTTCTGGGCGCGGGGCTGGCGGCGGTAGCGCTCTCGCTCGCGATGCCGGGTTCAGGCTTGGTCCTCTACGGCTGCTTTGGAGGAATCTTCGGCCTGCTCATCGCCATCGGCGTGCTCTACGCGGACACGCCCTTCATGATGTTTCCCTTTCCAATCACGATCAAGGCGAAATATCTTGTTGCTGTGTACATGCTGATCGCACTGGCGATGCTGTTTTCCGCGCAACGGGCCTTCGCCTTCGCGCAGCTGGGCGGGGCGCTGTTCGGATTTCTGTATATCAAGTTCTCGCCGCGCCGCGGCTTTGCTATCGCCGGCAGCGAAACTGTATACGGCTTGCGTAACCGCTACTACCGCTGGAAAAGGCGCCGCGCCGCGAAGAAGTTCGAAGTCTATATGCGCAAACGCCGCGACAATTAGACTGCGGCGATGTGCTTTCGGGCCATTTGCCGCGCCCACCTTGCACCCATACAATCAAACTCGGACCTCCTCCCTCTATGACCGAACAGCCAGAGACCAATCCGGGGCCGGTATCGCCGGAATGGGCGAAAACCGAACTGGCGCGCCACCCCCAACGGCCCCATCCCATGGACTATATTGAGCAGATTTGCACCGATTACAGCGAGATTCACGGCGACCGCTCCTACGGCGACGATCCCGCGATGGCGTGCGGGATGGCCCGCTTCGACGGCCAGGAAGTGATGATGATCGCGAGCCTCAAGGGGCGCTCCACGAAAGAGAAGGTGAACCGGCGCTTCGGCATGCCGAACCCTGAAGGTTATCGCAAGGCGCTGCGCTGCATGAAAATTGCCGAGAAGTTTGCGCGGCCGGTGATCTCGATAATCGATGTGCCGGCGGCGTATCCCGGTGTGGGCGCCGAGGAGCGCGGGCAGGCTGAGGCGATTGCGCGCAACATGCGCGAGATGTCGAGGCTGCGCGTTCCCCTGATCGCCATCATCACAGGCGAGGGCGGCTCGGGAGGGGCGCTGGGGCTGGCTGTCGCCGATCGCGTGCTGATCCTTGAGAGCGCGATCTACTCGGTGATTCCGCCCGAAGGATGCGCGGCGATTCTGTGGCGCGACGCCACGTTTAAGGACAAGGCCGCGGAGGCGATGCGCATTTCGGCAACGGATGTGCACGGCCTGGGCTGCGTCGACGACATTGTTCCTGAGCCCGAAGGCGCCGCGCATGCCGACCCTGCGGGAGCCGCCGAACGGCTCGCCGATAAGCTTCGCTGGCATCTAAGTGAACTGAAACTGCTGCCGCTCGAAGAGCTATTGCGCCGCCGCTACGATAAGTTCCGCAACATCGCCCAGTTCTACACCGTCTGATCGCAGGCAGGCATCGAAACAGACCTGATGAATTCCCTCCAGCGCGCCTCATTTCTTTTCGGAGCATCGGCGTGAGTTTTCTCGCGCGTCTGTCGGCGCTGGTGTGGTTTCTGGTGGCCAGCGCCTGGTTTCTGTTCTCGGATCTGGTCGCCTCGGGTACCGCCGCCGCCGTGAATGCCGGCGATTTTCAGGAGCCGCTCGACCGTATACTGCTTCTGTTTCTGCTGATTGTTGGCTACTGGATCATGAGCCGGCTGGGCCAGCGGCGCATGGATGCGGGCAAGGCGACGGCGCTGGTGCCTCGTCCAGGATGGGGCCGAGAATTCGCGCTGGGAGCGGCGCTCGGATGGACCGGCGTGCTTGCGTGTGTGCTGCCGGTTGCGCTTATCGGCGGCCTGGTGCTGACGAAATTTACGAACACGCATCAATACATCATTCTTGTTCTCGATCTGATCGCGCTTGCTGCGGGCACGCTCGCTATTGAGATTGCTTTCCGGGGCTATCCGTTTTTGCGGCTCGTCGAGGCCATGGGCTCCGGTCTGGCGGCGTTTTTCATGGCGGTGGTTTTTGCCATATGGCGCACGCATACCGGGCCGACGACGACGGCTTCGGTGCTGGTTTCATTCTTCCTGGGACTGGTGCTGGCGGTCTCCGTTCTGCGCACGCGCGCGCTTTGGGTGGCGTGGGGATTTCACTTTGCGTGGATCGCCACGATGAGCATGCTCTTTGGCCTCCCGGTTTCCGGCGCGATGAGTTACTCGCCGGTGATCGCGGCGAATGCGAATGGCCCGGCGTGGCTCAGTGGCGGCGGACAGGGTCCGGAGGGTTCGGCGTTTGCGGTGTTAGTTTCGTTTCTGCTGTTGTTCGCGATGGTGCGGTTCACTGGCGATCTGAAGCACAAGTATGGCTATGCGGAGATCGTTCCGGGCGGTATTCCCGTGGATATTGACGCTGCTGCACGCGCACAGCACGAGGCTGCTATGGGCTCCGTCGAGCCACAAGCCCCCATGCTGGTTCAGATTTTGCCGGCTGAGTCCGTCGCTGCTCCTGCTGTTCCGGCGGAAGCACCGCCGCCCCAGTTTCCGCCAGAAACGCCGGGCGAGGAGTGACTGCGGCTACCTTTGGGCCGGAATCCCAGCTTGTGGAGTGGTTTGCGCCGTCTCAATCGGGCCCCGTTTGATCGGCCCCTGATTGATGATGTGCTCGCCACCCTCACGCTGGTAGACGAAGGTGTCGAGTTCGTTGAACGCGTCGTCCCCGAGCCGCTGGCGGAGGCGCGCCATGATCTCTTCAACGATGGCATCGCCCTGATCGTTCAGTTGGTCGAATCGCGCCATTTGCTTCGCGACGGGTTTCGAAGAGTCCGTCTGGAAGCGGCCATCTTTCCATCCCAGGGTGTCCTGCATCTGGTCGCCCCAGTCGGCGACACGCTGGCTGCCGTCGAGCAGGATCGAGTAGGCGGTGCTCCACTTTTCGTCCGAGAGACCGATGAGTGCCTGATTCGTCGTTTTCCAGTCCACGCGGGGCTGTTTCTCGCCTGTGATGGCTTCTTTGCGGGCAGAGAGGTCGTCGGCGCCGATTTCCCGGACGAAGGCGGCGAATGCTTCGATGTGGCTCGGTCTGTGAGCAAATGCGCCCACGGTGGTGGACAGGACCGCCTCGCTTCGATTGAGATTTCCGGTTTGTGCCGTGTCCTGGGCGCGCGCGGATGCCGCGCCAAGGGTGCAACCTACCCCACCAAGTACAACAAGAAACTGCAGACGTGCGAAGAACCCTGGCATACAACCTCTCGTGCTCAAGAAATACAATTCCAATGTCTTAACGAATGCGATAGCGCACACCGGCGCTCACGCTGAGGTTCGTCATCGACCCATACGTGAACGTCGGCCAGTACTGATATTCCGCATCGAGGAGGCGCAACCGGATCCGCGAGTTGACGCGGTAGTCGATGCCGGCTCCGGGCGCCATAACAAAGTAGTTTCCCCATGCGTAGTGATAAGGAAAATTGAAATAGCCGTCACCGGCCAGGAACTTGACGTAGGGCCGCCATTGGGCGTTTGGCCCCTGGCCAGCCAACTGATAGCGCGGGCCCACCAGATAAGTGGTCGCGTGAGTTTGCTCGAGCTGGCGGAGAACTTCCCAGTTGGTTTCGCCTTCGATTCCATATCGCCAGGTGAAATTGGCGTCCACGAAAGCTGTTCCGCCGATCATCCAATGCTGTCCATATTGGAGGCGCGTTGCATTCACGCTGCCGCCTACGGCCAGTGACGACCAGTCGCCGACCGCAGCCTCGGGCGACTGCGCTTGCGCGCTGATGAAGCCAGCCAGCATGCCCGCCAGCATCAGAGCCCGGGTTACCCGTTTGCGATTCATCATGATGCCAACCCCGCTCACTGGGTCACCGTTAAGGTCAGGTTGGCCACGTGCGTCACGCCGGTTTGCTCTCCGGTAGCCGTTACCTGGATCACATAATTACCGGGCTTGGCGCTGTTCAGCGAGAAGCCGCCGCAGCCGGTCATCAGGAGTGTGGTGCCGGCGAGCATCGCGACGACCGCGAGTGCGCGCAGGACCATTGCGTTTTTGCGGAAGCGCCAGAATGCGAACCCGAAGAGAGCCGCGCCTGGGAAGACACATGCCGCCAGCATGCCGTTGCTGCTGAATGGGTCTTCATTCCGCGCCTGCGAGCCAGAGGCCAGCGGCGAATTGGTGTCGACGGTCAGCGTGACGGAGGTTGTGCCGTCCTTGTTCAGCGTGACATCGTTGGTGGCGAAGTTGCAGCTGACGGAGTAGGGCAGCGAGCCGCAGCCGAGCGCAATCTTGTCGGCGAATCCGTCCTCGGATCCGAGGTTGATGGTCAGCTGCGCCGACTGCGAGGTCTGAATGCTGAGGGAGGTTGGGTTCAGGGCGATGGTGAACTCCGTGGCCAGCGAGACGGTCACCGTCACGACGTTGGAAACCGAAGGCGCGTTGAGAGCATCGCCGCTGTAGTGTGCGGTGATGCTGTACGATCCAGCGGCGGGGTTGAGATTGAGGGTCGCTGTGCCGTTGACGCCGATCGTGGCCGAGCCCAGGGTCGTCGAACCGTTCATGTAGGTGACGGTGCCGGTCACCGCGTTGCCGGTCGACGACGTGGTGGTGGTCAGGAGGGTAAGTTCCTGGTCGGTGTTCAGGCTGGTTGCTGAGGCCACCAGCGATGTCTGCGTCGCGTAGGCGGTGACTGTTTCAGTGAGGCCTGCCGATGTGCAGCCGCCGTCATTCGCGTCGCCGCCATACACCGCTGTGATGTTGTGCGTCCCAACCGCCAGGGAGGAAGTGGTGTAGCTGGCCACTCCGCTGACGTTGACAGCGACGGAGCCGAGAGTGTTGGCGCCATCCATGAATGTGACGTTGCCGGTCGGAATTCCACCATTGCCGGTCACGGTAGCGGTGAACGTGACCGCGCCGGTGACCTGCACTGTCGGGTTGCTGGTGACGAGACCGATGGAGGTGGTGGCTTCGATGACAGTCAGTGGGAGGGCCGCCGAGGTGCTACCTGTGTCGTTGGCGTCACCCACGTAGTTGGCGGTGACGGAGTAGCTGCCGACGGGTAGGGTCGAGGAGGTGAAGGTGGCCGCGCCCGCGCCGTTCAGCGTGCCCGAACCGAGAAGCGTTGTTCCGTTGTAGAAATTGACGTCGCCCGCGGCGTTCCCGCCGTTGGTGGTTACGGTCGCGGTCAGTGTGAGAGGCTTGCCGGCGACGGACGGGTTCGCGCTGGCTGCCAGGGCGGTGGCCGAAGAGGCGATGTTGACCGTCTGCGACAGCCCGGCGGAAGTGCTGGTGAAGTCATTCGCGTCGCCACCGTAGGAAGCAGTGATCGAATGCGTTCCCGCCGCCAGGGTTGAGGTCTGGAAGGCCGCTACGGCGCTGGTGGTTCCGGCGGCAGCCAGCGTGCCTGTGCCGATCTGCAGGGTGCCGTCGTAGAAGGTCACTGCCCCGGTGGGGACAGCGGTGCCTACAGCCGTGACGATGGCGGTGAACGTCACCGGCGTCCCGTGGATGGTGGGGTTGGCGCTGGAGGTGATCGCCGTCGTGGTCGTCTGTTGCACAACCTGGTTGAGCGGGGACGAAGTGGAACTCATGTTGTTGGAATCGGTGAAGGTTGCGGTAATCGGGTTACTGCCCACCGGCAGGTTCGCCGTTGAGTAGGTAGCCGTGCTGCCGTTCAGGGTTCCGCTGCCCAGGTAAGTCGTCCCGTTGTAGAAGGAGACCGAACCGGAAACCGGAATTCCGCCTGAAACATTGACGGTCGCGGTGAAGGTCACCGTGGTGCCATATGCCGACGGATTGCCTCCGCCGGTATTTGCAACCGTCACGGTTACCTGTTCCTGCACGACCTGGGAGAGCGGGTTGGAAGCCGACGCACTGTAATACGTGTCGCCGCTGTAGTTCGCGGTGATGACATGGGTTCCTACCGCGAGGGTAGTCAGCTGAAGGCTCGCGTTGCCGCTCGAGTTCAGCGTCTGGGCAGTTCCCAGAGTGTTCTTCGTTCCCCCGAAGGTATCTGAGAAGGTCACCGTCCCGGTGGGCGTACCCTGGGTCGAGCTCGGATCCTGCGTCACCGTGACGTTCAGTGTGACTGACTGCCCATAGGCCGAAGGATTCTGACTCGAGCTGAGGGTGACGATGGCGCCGTTCAGGCCAAGCGCCTCGCCGACGATAGAAATATCGAGCGGCGAGTTCGCGGAATTGGCGGTGAGATTGACGTTGCCCACGAGCGGGTCTGGCAGCGGATTGGCGGTGCTGGTGGGCGCAAACTCCGCGGCCACCGCGCAGGACTCATCGACCGTGACGCTGCTGGTCGTAGTGCAGGTGGTGCCGGTCGAGGCAACGGCGGCGTTCGCATCCGGCGTAACAGCGGAAAACGTCAGCGCTGCGTTGCCGTCGTTTTCAATGACCTGGTTCTGCGGCGAGCTGACCTGGTTCTGCCAGAGTTCCGGCGTGAAGAATAACGTTGCCGAGTTCGCGGCAACCTCGCGCACGATGTGGTCGAAATACTCCGCGATCAGAAGATTTCCGGCTTGATCGACTGCAACACCATATGGCGCGTAGATTCCCGCACCGGTCGCAATGCCGCCGCCGCTGAACGCATCGCCGTTCTCGCCGTTGCCGTAGTTGAAGTCCGATTTGCCATCGACGTAGTTGTCGTACTGGGTCGCGCCGGCGATGGTCGTGATGTTCCCGGAGAGGGCATTCACCTTGCGTACGACGTAATTGCGTGCATCGGCAATATAGAGGTTGCCCGCGGGATCGCATGCTACACCGAGCGGCGAATACAATTCGGCGGAGATCGCCAGGCCGCCATCCCCTATGTAGCCAGCGGCGCCGTCGCCCGCCGAGGTGCCGATGTTCCCGGCAGCGTTGACAACCCGCACGCGGTTATTGCCCGAATCCGCGATATAGAGATTCCCTGCGGAATCGAGCGCAACACCGTAGGGAGCATTGAGCCTGGCCTGAATCGCCGCCTCGCCATCGCCCGCGTAGCCAGGAACGCCCGTGCCGTCGCCTGCGACGGTGGAGATTTTGCCCGTGGCTGCGATCACTTCCCGGACCGCATCATTATTGGTGTCGGCAATGAAGAGATCGCCCGCGCCATCAACGGCGATGCCCTCGGGCGAGTTCAGCGTCGCTGAGGTCGCGAGGCCGCCGTCGCCCGTGTAACCGGGCGCGCCGGTGCCTGCCGCCGTGCTGATCGCACCGGTATTCAAATTCACTTTGCGGATCACGTTATTGTTGGTATCCGCGATGTAGAGGTTGCCCGCGCCATCCATGGCTACGCCACCCGGCTGATTCAGCGACGTCGAGGTCGCCACCGTAGCGGTGCCGTCATAGCCTGCAGCACCGTCGCCGGCGACTGTGGCAATCGTGCCGGCATTTGCGCCTGCGGCAAACACCTCACGTATCCGGTTGTGGTGCGAATCCGCGATGAAGAGATTACCGGCGCCGTCCACGAAGACGCCCGAGGGGAGGTACAGATCCGCCTGCGATGCCGGACCTCCGTCATTCACCATGGTCCACTCGCCGACTTGCCCAGCTACGGTGCTGACTGCGCCCGGAACCATGACTGCCAACGAGCCCTGGCCAAGGCCAGACAGGAAAGCCGTGCCCAGGGTGTTGTTGGCAGCGTCCAACAGCACCGCGGCGCCCTGACGCATCCCCGAATATCTGGGCGCAAAGGCTACGGTCACCTGGCAGCTGCCGGAGCTGACCCCTTTGCAGTTGTCCGAACCGGACTCGGTGAAGTCCAGATTTGATGCGCCTATGGTCAGCACTTCGACTTTGGCAACGGTGCCGGCGGCCTGGAGGCTGACTGTAATGGTCTGGATTGCCGGCGTTGCCGTTCCCACGGCCGTCGACGGGAACATCGTCTGGGCCTGCGTGGGCGCGCTCGCGAGTCCCAGCGCCGCAGCGGTCATCAGAACTGGAAATAACGACTTGGTAAACGGGGGCCGCGGGGCGATTCTCGAAGCAAGGCAGAAGCGAAACAGAGCCGTCATAGAATCCTCGTTGTAATCTCTCTGCCGGTTCCCACAGGCGGGCGGGCGGAAGGGGCAGGGTGGGTAACAGGGAGAGCTCCTGATACATCGGCGGGTCAGCGAACGCCGTCCAGTCGGACCCCGTTACCAATCTGGTGCCAACATAGCACGCTAAGTCACCATGAAAAATGACTTTGGTAAGCAAATCGTGGTACTTTTGCGTTACCACAGCCCACGAGGGTCAGATCGGGAAACGACAGAGGCAGAAGGGGTTACCTCAGTTTCTGGATTTCCACAGAAAACTGCATCGGAAGCGCGACAGTGGCTGGCCGTCGGGCGGGCGCGCGGCGGTTCCAGAGGGGCGGAGTGTTTTTGTGGGTGAGGTTTGGTGGGCCCGGAGGGATTTGAACCCCCAACCAAGGGATTATGAGTCAGATTTTGGCTACTTTGCACGGTGTTGCATCATGTCGCACAATGCCGCTTAACTAAAGCATATTCAGCAGTTGAAGCCCATATGACCTTTGCATTGTGTCGCACCAGGTAGCCCCGAATTCCAGCCCCAACAGCCACCAGAACAGCCACCAAGAAACCCCCACCCCAACCATGAGCCCGCCCACGACAACGCCCAGGATCGGCCTTGTAGGGGCAGCACGGGCCGCTCCACGTGCTCAGCATTGGCTACTATTGGTGAGCGGCTAGGTGCATCAGCTTGCCCAGCTCATAGAGGATGCCCTGAGCCACAAGACTCCCCGCTGCCTTCTCAGCGATGCCACGCACGGATGTCAAAAGCCCGTTGATTCGCTTTGCACTCGGTTGCGCTGCCTTAATCTCTGTCTGGAGGCCGTCTAAAGCTTGGTGCAACTCCTGGGCAGCCTCGGGTTCCAATCCCAATTGGGCCTCGTTATCCCGAATCCTGCGAACCAGCGATTCGATAGCGGCCTTGGACATTACGTTGACTGTGTTCCCTTCGACACTGAAGTTGCCACTGCCAGACCCCATGTTCCCGGTGAATGTCTGAATCGTTCCGATGTTGTACACCGCTTGGGCATCGTGTGCTTTTTTGCGCTCGTCTTCCGAAAATGACATGCCCTCACCTTTCACGCCGGACTTCTCCAATCGAAGGGACCATTCAAGCAATGCGTTGCGAACCGCGTCAAGCAGCCCGACAACATTGCTGCCATTGACTATCAGAGTAAAGTCAAAATCGAATCCGGTGGCGTCTCTCAGTATCTGAATTGCTTGGGACGTGAAGGGAATTGTCAGTTCACCGCCATTGGACAAGGCAACCGCATTTTCTAGCTCAGCGACTCTCTGATACACACGTCGCTTTGAGTAGACTTGCTCTATCTCTCGACTGCCGAATATGACGGGCTGCCAGCCGTGGAATGGGTTCCGGCCCTTGACCTGTCCGACAATGACCCGATATTCCGGTACATTGCCCTCCGGGTAGCCATTCAATTCATGTTCTACCCATTCCTCCAATTCGGGCAGCTCCAACTTGACCGCGATAGCCTTTGCCTTTCGCAGCAAATCACTCACCTTGACATTGGCGTTCAAGGCGTCGCGCTGAAGCTCTTCTACCAGTGGCATGGGTCGCTCACTCCAAAGCAAGGTTGCCCCATCTTACGGCCTAGAACAGAGCGCATGTCTCCCTTGTCTCTCGCTCTCGTCCGCTCTTCAGTTTCCAATTCCACTGGAGGACGAATTTCCCTGGAAAGACGGCCCCGGCCTGATCATCCGGCCACGCCACGCCAGTGACGTGGGTGACGTGCTTTGTCGCGCCCTCTCGCGCTTGCAAAGGGCAGTCTTGAATGACAGACACGTACTGGCGAATAAAGGATTGCCAATAGGCTCTGGAACTGAGACATTGAACGTCCACGCCAAACGGGGCAAGGGCCCCGGCCAATTCAGCGCGGAAAGACGTAAGCATTGCGAAGTCTCGGAGAGGCGCATAGTCGGCGGTGGAGATGCCAGTCTTGAGAAACTCAATTTCGTAGTCATCGAAGACCTTGAGCACGTCCCGTGCGCCTCCCTGATCCAGCTTGGGATGCACAGCCCAATCGCAGCAGAGTTTGAGAGTCCGAAAGTTCTTGAGCGCGTCCTGTTGCTCCAACAGTTTTCGCGCTTCAACCAGGATGTAAACAACCTGGTTCTCAGTCTTAATGTCCGCCGCGAGCGCCCGGCTCAGTTTGGCTGTGATGTCTTCTTTCATCGGACAACGCTCCTCCGTTTCGCCTCATTTCTTCTTTCGGGGCGGCGGGGGCGGTGGTGATTTCGGGGGCACATATCCGTCTGTGGTTCGGCTCCTATTGGGACCCGGTTTAGATGGTGCTTTCGGCATGGGCTAACCTCACTTCTTTCGTGTTGGTGGTGGCGGCGGAGGGGGTGGTGGTGGCGCTTTGGGTGGCACGTATCCCTTTTCCAGGGGGTTCCCAGGCGGTGACGGCGGCGGGTTCGTTGACTTTGACATGTCCCCTCACTTTTTCGGCGGTGGCGGAGCTTGCGGCTGTGTTTGCGGGATAGATTGAGACGGTGGCGGAGGTGGGTTTCGGGGTGGCGTGTAGCCTCTCTTTTCGGTGTCTTGCTGCGGTCTGTCTGGCATTACTTTCCTCCCGACTTTGCTAGGTTTTCAAGAGCGAAAATGACCCATGCAACTACCCCAAAGAAGAGGAAGCCAACGCATAGGTAATTGCACCAACTTGTTATTGTTCCCCATCGGCCCGCTGTGGCTTTCGCATTTGGATTTATCAACCGCGCGGCACCGTCATCAATGCTGGCAAGGCACGCCTTGTGACTGAATAGGAATGACAGAATCACGGCCAATAGCCCAATCGTGAAGCAGGACCACGACACACACAACCAAGGTAGTGAATAGGACTGAGGCTTGGGTGCCACGTCCTTGAGGAAGGCGACAGAGGCCCCAAACACGGCAGCGCCGAAAGCCAACACAGCTTGATCAAACGTGCGTGAACTTTCGCGGGCGGCATCGGTCAGCTTATCCCGCTCTGCCATGTGTTGTTCGTGTTTCTGCTTTGCGTCTTCGTAGCCGTCATCAGCCATCGTGCCTCTCGCCTTCACGCTAACTTCTGCGCGATATGTTCATCCAAAATCTCTCGCACAGTGAGCGGGATAATGACCGTGTGCTCTCTCCTGAAAAACGCATCTATCTCCGTCAACGCATCCCGCGAAAAATCGAAGCCTACGAAAAATCCCTTTCTGCGGCGGGTCCTCATCATAGCCGCTTCAAACTTGTCTATGTCGGGACGGCCCACCCGGTCCATCTGTTTTACCTGGATGGGATACCACTCATCCATGAAGTCTAGCTCCGCCGTGTGTGTGTCTGTACTTACCGGAGTCGCTCCGATTGGATATATCCTCCCGTCAATCCCCATATCTCCCACCTGCGTCTTATTAGGCATCCCCCCAAGAGCGATGACGGCCCAATTCTCAAATTCAAACGGCGGGATTTTGCGGAGCTGTTGCTCCGTCCATGGGAGGTCACGCACGACAAAACCACGCCCGATGCGCCAGAGCTTTTCATTTTCCGAGAGGCGGCAGATGTCTCTCAGACGTTTCGCCATGACCCGGCAAGCGGTGGGCGAGATGTCAATCCCAATCCACTGGCGGCCAAGATTCTGAGCAGCCACCAGCGCAGTTCCGCATCCGCAGAAGGCATCAAGGACAATGTCATTCTCGTTCGATGAAGCCTTGATGATCCTTTCGAGAAGTGGCAAAGGTTTCTGTGTCGGGTAGCCAAGCCGTTCCCCGGAGAGATTGTGCAAGGGCCGGATATCAGTCCAAACGGTCTGAAGTGGAACCCCCGGCATTTCGTCCAAATAAGACTTCAATCGCGGGATGCCGTTGGGGTCCTTCGGGTAATGTATTTTACCGTCTCGGTCTAACTGCTCCAGACGGTCTTTGGTAAACCTCCAACCCTTCGGGGGCGACGGATACCCCTTGAACTCGTACATCATGTTTGGGCGCGGATTTGGGCTGGTTAGATCGCCTCGCTTCCACCGCCGCCCGTCTGCATCAACATGGGTGTAGAACTCCGCTATGTAATGCGGATCGTAGGGTTCATATTGCTTATTCCACGTGTACGAATCGGCCACAGCGTAGAAGAAGATCGTGTCGTGGATTGTGTTGTAGCGACGCGAATCGCTCCTAGCGCTGGTACGCTTCCAGATGATCTCGTTCTGAAAGCTATTCTCCCCGAAAATCTGATCCAACATCACCTTCACGTAATGGCTCGCGTGTGAATCGCAGTGGTAATAAAAGCTGCCGGTCTCTTTCAGCACGCGTGCGAGTTCCACACATCTGGGCCGCATGAACTCGATATACGCCTGAGTCGATGAATGGCGATCCTCAAAAGCGCGCTTCTCCCGAGTCTCTCCCCAAAACACCTCATAGTTGCGGTTGGAATTAAACGGCGGGTCAATGTAAATCAGGTCAACGCAACCATCCGGCAGCTTCGAGAGCTGTTCCAGATTGTCCCCGCAATAGATAACGCGAGTGTCCACGAGTGCGGACGGCTTGCCCGCTGGTTTGATCGGTCCAGAATTTTCGTTTGTCACTGCCGGGATTGTAAAAGAATGTGCTCGCTCCGGGGGCCTCCGTGTGAAGAGAAGCCGGACTCAAGGTACTCAACCCCCGGCGGCAGCGGTTCTGGTGCGGAGCCGTTTTGGGCCGCCCATGCAAGCGCAAGACTCGCCGCGCATAATCGGCAAGCCGCACGAAAAAAAGTCTGACACAAAGACGCCCTTCCCAAGCCGCGCTCTTGCTTTGATTTGCGGGTTGTCCTCGTCCGGTAAAAGACAAAAGGGTTGAGGTCCACCTAGAGAACCGGGGATTTCACGTGGTACAGTCTTCTCAGGTTACCACTTATGACCAAGTGGTGCTGCTGGACAGAATAGGACCCATATGACGGTTGCAGCGAGACTCAACGAAAACAAAAAGGCCGTGAACCGGCTGGACAGCATGATGACTCCGGCACAAGTTGCACGGCGCAAATTCAAATCATCTCTTCCGCGCAAGGTTGAAAACCGGCGCTTGTCCGCAATGGAGGCGATTGGCGAGACTTTCAAGCTGCTTGACCGCTTTTGCAGCATGGTTGCTGAAGAAACACAGCTCGTGGAAACAGCCAACACGATATACGCGGCCCTTACGTACTGTCTGCCGGAAACGGACCCGGCGACATTGGCGTACACCATCACCGTGCCAGAGCCTTCACGGATTGGCAAATTCTGTGAGAAGGTCACGTCTCTTGACCGGCCCCTCTTTCTCGGCATCGTGTTTCTTCAGGTGGACCCATATACGGACCAACGGCAGTACAAGACAACCTGCTTCGTGACTCAGTTCATGAGCGGCCCTGAGGCCATCGCCCGCTTGCGCTACGCCCAGGAGAACGAGTTGCTAAAGGTCCAGAAGCAACTGGAGAAAAAGTTGGGGCTGAGTAACTGATTTGAGGCAGAGTCCACCCAAAATAAATCCGGCGCGTACCTGCCGCAACGGGACATGCTAACGGTACTCTCAAGTAGATGCGTTGGGCGTTCGGCCAGAGAAAGGCAAGGCAGCAATGTACAACCTTCAGCAGTTGGCGGTAGCAGAGCACGCAGTTTACGTATTATTCAGCCCGGACGGGTGCAACGCCGAATTTCTCAGCCTCAAGCCCTTGGCATCCGAATCAGACCGCCGGGGACTTGCGGCACGTTGGGCCGGACGGAATCTCAGTGGCTCTGGCGTTGCTGGACTCATTCACGGTATCCCAACCGTGATGCTGAAAGAAGAGCCTTCTGATTTCCTGTTGGTGGTGCGTTTGACGGCTGCTTATGCGCGGTACGTGGAAGACATCACAGCGGCTGGCAGCCCAGAGCCGCAGCCGCAATGCGATGGTGACAGTGTGGAATGGTGTGAGCGCCTGTATGCGCTCCCGGATACCCGCCTGAATTAGCGCCGCGCATTTCGCGCATTCGACAATTCGACACCATTTTGAGCTGCCCGGTGAAGTAGCGCTGGGTCATCCGCGATAGCTGCCGGTGTACTCCGGTATCAGGCGCGGGTCAATGCACCAATGGCCAGGGAAGTAGCCGGGTGGTGCGAAGTGCGGAGGACTGCCTACACCTTTAACCTCGCATGGCGAACAACCATGCGGGCCGTGAGAGCCGCACCAATTGGGTGCGTGTGACTTCGGATGCAGGACAGGCTACGGCCTGAATTTCATCCAAAGAGGTTTCACAATGGAAAGCATTTTTGAACTTAAGCAGGACGCAAAGGCCGCTCTTATGGCGGCAGAGGCTCTCATGGGTGGGAAAGACCACGTCATGACTCAGGCTGAAGAGAGCGGGTACCAGGCGAAGATGGCCGAATTTGAGCACAAGCAGCAGCTCATCAAGGCACGTGAGCGTGTGTGCTCCATTCGCACCGCTTTTCCTAACGGGATGCCCGGTATTGGCGGTTCCGTTGATATGTCCGTTGATACTCCGGGTGCGGCTGGCTTCGGAGCGGCATTTACATTGCCCGCCCGTTTGTCTGAGACTCGCACGCCTGAGTACTCAACCGCGCTCCACTCTTTCCTTAGCTCCTGTGGCAAAGCTATTGGTGCGGAGCTGATGGTGGGCGCAGACGGAATGGGTGGTTTTCACATTCCCATGTCTGAGCTATACACGCGGCAGCGCGCTGCCAACGGGTCCTATCCAAGGGGCGGCATGTCAGCAGCCACCTATGAGGGGTCTGAGGGCAGCTCAAACGCGGCTGGTGGATTTGCGGTCAGCGTTCCAACCATTCAGCAGATTGTCCCGCTGGCACTCCCCGACCTGGGCATTTTCGATTCTGCCTTGGTGATTCCTACAGCCACGGACGTGAAGATTCCACAGCAAGCCAGCTTTGGAACCTCCGCGCTCAAGTCAGAGAGCACGGGCACCGTTGCCACCTTCGGAGGCACAGACCCCACGCTTGGGCAGATTACCCTTCAGGCGTTCATGGCCGGTGCTCTCAGGATGGCGAGCTATGAGCTGTTGCAGGATGTGTCCATGTTTCAGCAGTTCCTTGTGGATGATTTGCTGAGGGGTCAGCGCATCCTTGAAGACCAACTGCTTGCCACAGGCACGGGCACCAATCAGGCTCAGGGCGTGTTTGGCAACACTGGAAACGGAACTGGTGCTCCCTATCAGTTGACGGGCGCGGCCACAGATGGGCAGTTGCTTTTGAACTCCCTGTTTGACGTGACTTCAACCCTCCGCGCGTCGTATCAGGCGAACGCTTGCTGGATTATGAGCCGGGCAACCAGCCTCGCAATCCGGCGTGCTCAGATGCAAGCCAACCTCTTTGTCCCGGTTGCTACCGTGGACGCGGACGGTACGGAGCGCATCCTGGGCAAGCCCGTCTTTTTTGACAGCAACGCCCCGTCGCTTCCCACGGCCACCTCTGCCGGTGTGGTTCCCATTCTCTACGGGGACTTCAAGACTGGCTATGTGGTTGGTGTCCGTGGCGGAGCCGGAATCAACGTCAAGATTCTGGACCAACCGTGGGCCGCACAGGGTCAGCTTGGCATTCTGGCGTACCGGCGCATTGATGGCCGCGTGCGTCTGAGTGAGGCAATCCAGGCTGTCAAAATCTCACACTCGTAATCAAACTTTGCGGGGAAGGTTTCACCCGCGTGTGGTCCCCGAGGGCCTCGCTAGCCTGTTCAAGCCACACGCGGAAATTTAGATCCAAACCGTACTTGCCCGGCAATGAAGAGGGGAGTCCTTCGGAGCCGGGCACACTTTTCAGACATGAGTGCGCGTCTTCTCTTGCAAAAAAAGAATGACCGCTAAAACCCATGCTGGTATCCCACCGGCAAACTTCAGCAACGCTCCCACGCGCCTTGTACTGCGTTCGCGGGGCATTGTGGGTGAAGAGAATCGAGGTTGGCAAGTGCAAGGAATGAGCATTAAGGACAAACGCATCCTGCAACAGGTTGATGTGATTTGCGCCACGCTCCACACCACGCGGGCGGAGATGTTGTACGCCTTGCTGCGCGGCCTTGTTGCCGAATCCCTGCAAGATGCCAAGGCACCGGATTCACACATCAGTGCCCGGCCACGGGCTACCGCAACAGAACGTATCATGCGGGTGATGCGGCGCTCGCGCTCTGGCAGCTCGACTCTGAGTGATTTGAAGTCGAACACAAATTACACGCGATTCGGCGTCTCGCAGTGGGAGCAGGAATTTCAAGCACTCTTGGCTGACGGATCGCTCACAGTCAATATGAGCGGATGGACCGGTGGGCGTCGGAGGAAGATTGTCAGCTTGGCCCAGAAGACTGATGAGACGCCCAGAATGGCTAAATAGTCCGCTGCGATGTCAGCCGTTTCTGGAATAAAGCGTTTAGTTTGTTACCGTTATGGTCTCAAGTGTGTCCTTGCGAAGTCACTTCGATGTCACCCTGACATCCAAACAACTCATTTGCAATGTGCAACTTAAGAGCAGACTAGCTGTTGCGATGTCAACTTGGACCGTTTCCCGGAGGTGGAGAATTCCGTTAAGTCCTTTATATTTATATATATATATATTTGATTTATTTTTTATCCCCTACCCCGTGGAGGCTTGAGCACGGGATTGAACCGTAGGAGCTTGGCCCAGGTGGTCGTCCGCCGCAACTGTAATTGCACTCTAAGTTTGAGTGAAGCAAACTTCTAAGTCATTGTGGCATAAGTACCTAGGGGGTGGGGTAAATCTCAAGGAACAACACCGTAAAGAGCGCCGCAATCCATTTTGAAATACACACAAACAATTCAGGAAATATGGTTTTTAATAGGCATTTCTACTGCTTTTCATATCACCTGTAGGACGCAGAAAGCACAAGGTTTAGCGCCATGGAAGCCCGGCTCTTGTACGACAGAAAAACCGCTGCCCGGATGCTCTCCATTTCCGTCCGGTCCCTTGACTACATCATTGCGGGCAAGGGCGGTCTGGACACACGGCGCATTGGCCGCAAGGTCCTGGTGACGCACGCCTCCCTGGTGCGGTATGCGTCCGGGAATCACTTCACCGTGACAAGCCGCTCCGAGGCGGACGCCGTGGCTTCAGGTGATAGGTGAGCGTAGCGGGCGGCCATGGTGATGGTCTTGTGACCGGCCAGGACCTGAATCTCTTTCGTGCTCACACCGGCCATTGCTAGCCATGAGCAGAATGTGTGACGGTTGTTGTGCCACGTGTAATCCGTGATCTTGGCTTCTGTCAGAGCTGGTTCAAACCACCAACGGCAGTCAGAGCGCGGACCCGGACGGGGAAACACCGGATCACCGGCACCGTGCGTCACAGCGGCTTGCTGTCCCGTGAGAGCATCCAGCGCAATGCTGTTTAGCGGCACGTTCCGAGCGGAACCATTCTTGGTTTTCGTCAGCCGGATCACTTTCCGCTTGAGGTCCACCTGTCCCCACTCCAGCGAAAATTGCTCACCCCATCTCATGCCCGTATAAATGCTCACGATGAACGCGGGCACATGCGCGGGGTTGTCACGTCGGATGATGCCCAACAGCTTGGTGTATTCAGCCCGGCTGAGGAAGCGCAGCCGCGCATTGTTCTCCGTCCGCAGTCGCACAAGCCGCGCAGGATTACGCTCTACCTTCCCGTTTTCCAACCCAAGCCGATACGCGAGTGACATGAATGCGCGATAGCGGTTTGCGGTCGCTGGTGTTTTGCAGTGCTTGGTGAGCCAATCGTTGATGTCCTGTGGCGTGATGGCAGCAGCAGCCCGCTCCCCGAAAGGCTCCCGCAATATTGAGTCCTTGGTGACGTAGTGCGCTATTGACCGGAGGTGAGTTTTAGCGTGCTCCACTGCCATCTCAGACAAATCACCAAACGTGACGACTTTGCCCGGCACCAACTCCGGCAGCTTGAGCTTTCTCCGCGCATCGGCCTTGCGCTTTTGGTAGAGGGCTACAGCATCACTCTTGCGCCCGGCCTTCTCCCGATGTCGCTTTCCCTCCGCGTAGTAGTTAACCCACCACACGCCCGAGCCAACCGGGTGCTCATAGACGCCTCTGACTGCAACTGCCTTCACTTTCATGCCGCAGATGGTAGCACACATCAGAGGCGAATAACAGCCACCAAAACGGCCACTGCCAAAACCAATGCCATCCGCGTATCTCGCTCAGATGGCACATAAGTGTCTTATTTTACGTGGCTTATATGGTGGGCCCGGAGGGATTTGAACCCCCAACCAAGGGATTATGAGTCCCCTGCTCTAACCGTTGAGCTACAGGCCCTGGGCTTTGGGACCTCGGGGGGTCCTTCATGAGCCTACCACCTGGAAAGCCCAGTATGGCGGGGTGCCGCGCCGACCGCTCAGACCCACGTTGAACGCTGAGGGTTGCTTAGTCCGCCCGCAGGGCCTCCACCGGATTCACCGACGCAGCCACGAGGGCCGGGCGCAGGGTTGCGATGATGACCGGAACCAGCAGAGCAGCAATCGATGCGGCGTACACCAGCGGATCGCTCGGCCGCACGCCATAGAGCTGGGTCCGGAGCAACTGCGTCAGCCCCAGCGCCACGCAGGTCCCTGATGCCAGACCCACCGCCGCAGGCAGCACCGCTTTCTTCACAAACAGAGCGGCAATCTCGCCGCGCGTTGCCCCCAGCGCCATCCGCACGCCGATCTCCAGCGTCCGCTGCGCCACAAAAAACGCCACCACGCCGTAGATCCCCACGCAGGCCAGCAACAGAGCAATTCCAGCGAATGCGGCCACCACCGCCATGTTCAGCCGCGGCTGAGCCACAACCTTGTCCAGCAGCTCATCCATCGTCCCCACATTCGCAATCGCCTGCTGCGGATCAACTGCGTGCACCTGTTCCCGCACTGCCCGCACCAACTGCTCCGCATCGGTCCGCGACCGCACTACAAAAAACCTCTGCGTCACGCCGCCATTGCCATCTGCCGGCCAATACACTTCAGGCCCCGGCGGACTGGCAATCGACCCCGCCGTCCCGCGCAGATTCGCAATCTCCCCGACAATCTCATGCGGCGTGCCTTCCACCAGCAGGTGCCGTCCCAGCGGATTCCCGCCCGGCAAATACTGCCTCACCAATTCCTGATTCACCAGCACCGGAATGTTCTTCGACAGCGAATCCTGGGCGGTCAGCGTTCTTCCGGCCAGCAGCGGCGTCCCCATCGCGTCGAGAAAATTGCCTCCGACACTGCGATCCTCCGCATTGATCGCGGGCTGACTCGCGGGCGGACTCGTGATTCGGGGCAGCCAGTCCGCATCGAAATTGCTGCGCAGATGAAAGTCCGTCGCCGGCAGCGCATCCAGCTGCCCCACCGCCGTGACTCCCGGCAGCGCCTCCATCCGCTCCTGCACATTCGCAAAGAAATTCCTGATCCCCGCATCCTTCGTGTCCCACGGCAGCTTCACGGAAAACGTCAGCAGATGCTCCGGCTCAAATCCCAGGGGGGTGTTCACCAGGTGCCACAGCGACTCCGCCATCAGCGTGGCCCCCACCAGGAGAATCAGCGACAGCCCCACCTGCACGGCGATCAGCGCGCTGCGGAGCCGATGTCCCGTTCCGCCCAGCCGAGCCTCTCCGCGCTTCATCGCCGTGTTCAACTCAACCCGTCGATTCTGCAGAGCCGGCGCGATGCCAAAAACAATTCCGGTCCCGACTGCAATCAGCAGCGCCACACCCACCACCGGCCATTGCATCTCAACAACACCCGGCAAGCCCAGCCGTCCCGGCAGCTTCGCGGCTGCTCCGCGCACCAGCGCCCATGCGGCCGCGACGCCCACCCCGCCGCCGGCCAATCCGAGCACCAGGCTCTCTGTCAGGAACTGCATCGTCATCCGGCCCGCCGAAGCGCCCAATGCTCGCCGCAGCGCCACTTCCCGGCGCCGGGCGGTCGATCGCGACAGCAACAGGTTCGCCACGTTGATGCACGCGATTGTCAGCAGCAGCACCGACGCAATCATCAGCACCAGCAGCGCCGGCCGCATCGCGCCGTACCGATCCTCACGCAGCGTCTCGCTCCTGAACTGCCACATCCCATCGCTGTCCGGATGCTCGCGGCGCAACTGTTCACCGATGCGCTGCAGGTCGCCCTGCGCCATCGCCAGCGTCACGCCCGGCTTCAGCCGCGCAAACACATTGAAGAACCGCGATTCCTCACCGCGATCTCCACCCCCGTATGACTCGTCGAATTCCGCAGAATGCCACAGTTCCACTCCACTCGGCGAGTCGAAGCTCGGCGGCATCACCCCAACAATCGTCACCGCGTTTTGATCCAGCGTAACCTGCCGGTTGATCACCCCGGGATCGCCGTCAAAGAGCCTCTGCCAGGCCCCATAACTCAGTACCACTGTCTCCGGCATATGCGGCTGGTCATCGTGCGCATCGTATGTCCGCCCCAGCAACGCCCGCACGCCGAGCACCTCGAAGAAGCCCGCATTCGTCCGTGCCTTGTGCACCGACACCGGCAGCTTTGTTCCCGTAATTACCGTACCCTCATCGAAATAAAAGAACCCCATACTCTCAAACGACCGGTTCCGCGCCCGCACATCCCAGAACCTCGGCAAGCTCGTCAACCCGCCCGTCGATTGTCCCTGCACTCGCGCGTCGTGGATCGCGATGATCCGCTCGCCCTCCGGATACGGCAGAGGCCGCACCAGCGTGGAGTACACCAGCGTGAAAATCGCCGTCGTCGCACCAATCCCCAGAGCCAGCGTCAGCACCACAACCGTCGTAAATCCTGGCGACTTCCGCATCTGCCGCAGTGCGTAAAGAACATCGCGGCGCAGGTTTTCAATGAACGGCAATCCCTCCCGCAGCCGCATCGTCTCCCGGACCTGCGTCAGGCCGCCAAAATCGCGCAACGACGCCCGCCGCGCCTCGTCTTCACTCATCCCGCGCGGATGGTTCTCCTCTGCGGCCATTTCCAGATGCGCCCGCAACTCCTCGTCCATATCGCGATCCAACACTCTCCGCCGAAACAAAGCTGCAACGCGGGTAAACCAAGCCTGCACCCCGCCCGCCCTTCCGCCTGCCATCTCGTGCACTGAACGCTAGCTCTCCCGCAAGGCTCTGCTGGGATCCACCGCAGCGGCTCGCCGCGCCGGAATCCAGCTCGCCCCCAGAGCAACGGCCACTAACAACAACGCCGCGCCTGACAACGTCACCGGATCCCACGCCTGCAGTCCATACAACTGGCTCGCGATCAGCCGTCCCACCGCCAGCGCACAGCCCAGCCCCACAGCCACGCCGATGGCGGTCATCCACACGGCTTCGCGCAGGATCATGCCCAGGACCTGTTCCGCCCGCGCACCCAGCGCCATCCTGATCCCGATCTCATTCGTGCGCCGCGAAACGGCGTAGGCCATCAGCCCATAAATCCCGATGCATGCCAGCATCAGCGCCACGATCCCGAACCCCGCCGTCAAATCCGCGAAGACATGCTCATTCTGCAGCAATTCGCCGATCTGCTCCTCCTGCGTGCGCACATCGGTCAATGGCAAATTCCGGTCCACCGACTGCATCGCCCGCCGCAATGACGGCGCAATCGCCGCGCGCGAGGTCCGCGTCTTCACCGCAAACGTCATCCCCCAATTAATCGCCGGCGCCTGCCGGTAATCCACATAAAAAACTGGCGGCGGATTCTCGCGCAGACTCCCATACCGCGTGTCCGCGCACACTCCCACGATCTGATACATCAGCTTGTTGTCTTTCTCATCGGACGTCGTAAAGCTCTTCCCCACCGGATTCTGCCCCGGGAAGAACTGCTTCGCCAAAGCCTGATTCACCACCGCAACTTTGGGCGAGGTCTCCGTATCGGTCTCTGCAAACCCGCGCCCCGCCACAATCGGAATCCGGAACGTCGCAAAATACTCATCGCCCACCGTGCTGTTGTCAGCAATGTCGTCGTGCCCCTGCTTCCGCCCCTCCGGCAGGAAGTCGTCGTTTTCATAACTGTGCGAGAGCGGCGCCACACTCGTCGGGGTTACGGACTCGACTCCCGGTACCGCACGCAGCCGCTCCACAATCAGCTGAAACAGCGCAGCCTCTTTCGCCCCCGGATACTCTGTCTGGGGCGGCCGCAATTCAAACAGCACAATATTCCGCGGATCGAATCCCGGATCGACCCGGCTCAAATTAATGATGGTCCGCAGGAATACGCCCGCCACCACCACCAGCAGCGTCGAAAGCGCCACCTGGAATCCCACGATCGCACGCCCCGCAAACCCCTTCCGCCGCCGTGTAGTCGTTTGCGCCGCGTCTTTCAGGGTGCTCGTCACCTGCGTCCGAGTTGCATCGAGCGCCGGTCCCACGCCGAACAGAATTCCCGTCACCACCGACAGCGCTGCGTTAAATCCAAACACGCCCCAGTCAAACGATCCCTGGATCGTCGTTGGATCGGCCGGGCTCGAGAACATGGCGAGAATCGCGTTCCGCCCAAAGTACCCCACCGCCAGGCCCATCAACCCACCCAGCACCGACAGCAATACGCTCTCCGTCAGCATCTGCCGCAGGATCCGCGCCCTTCCCGCGCCCAGCGCCAGCCGCACGCCCATCTCCCGCTGCCGCGCGGCCGACCGCGCCAGGAGCAGATTCGCCATGTTGGCGCACGCCAGCAGCACCACCAGTCCCACCAGCGACATCAGCACCAACAAGGGGTGCGCCAGCTGCCGGCTCGCTTCGTTCATCCCCCGGCTTCCATCGCCCAGCACCAGATCCGGCATCGATTCCTCGGGCTTCACTGTCATCGTCGCCCGCACCGCGCTCTTCAGCGCCACATCCAGTGCCGCCCGTGCCTTCGCCTCATCCACGCCCGGCCTGGCCCGCGCCATCATCTGCATCCACCAAACCCGGTCGCTGGTCAGCAGCGAAGTTTCCCGGCTGTATGGAAACACGAGTGGCTGCATGCTGAAAGGCATGAAAATCTCCGGCGAGCTCTGCGTCCCCTTCGCTCCGGTGAACCCCCTGGGATTCACACCAACGACGGTTACATTGACAAGGTTCACCAGAATCGTCTTACCGATCACCGACGGCGACCGGTTGAATCGCCGCGTCCAGTAGCCATCGCTGATCGTTGCCACCGGCGACCCACCTGGTTTCTCATCGTCTGCCGGCCCAATCGGACGCCCCAGCTGGGGCCGCACCTCCATCTGCTCGTAGAAATTCCCCGAGACCAGATCCCCCTGCACCACCTCCGCCTCGCCATCGACGGTCACGTTGACCCGCCCCAGATTTTTGAACGCAAACAAATCCGCGAGCGCATGGTTCTGCTTCCGCATTTGCAAATACACCGGATACGAAAACGAAGTGCTTGACACTCCATCCGCGGTCTTGTCCCAGTCCCCCCACGAGCTGTGCACCACGCTCTGCCGCTTCGATCGCCACGCGAGCAGCCGCAGCTCTCCGGCATGCGGCACCTGCAGCCGGTCGAGGAGCGCCGCTTTGGCAATCGAGAAGATCGCGGTGTTCGCACCGATTCCGAGCGCCAGAGAACCAATCGCCACTGCCGCGAATCCTGGACTCTTCCTGAGCATGCGCAGCGCATACGACCCGTCGCGCTGCAGATTTTCGAGCAGCGGCATGCCCTCGCGCAGGCGCACCCGCTCCCGCACCTGCGTCACTCCGCCGAAATCCCGCAACGCCTTCTGTCCAGCCTCCTCCTCGGTCATCCCGCGGCGCCGATTCTCCTCCGCAGCCATTTCCAGGTGCGCCCGCAGTTCCTCGTCCAACTCGCAGTCGAGCCTCCGCCGCCGAAACATCGCCGTCATCCGGCTGATCGCCGTCCGCAGCCAGGACATCGCTATCGCCCCTCCGAGACTGCCAGGAACCGCGCCATGGTCGCCGCGACGCGCTCCCAGCTCTCGGTTTCTGTGTCGATCTGCGCTTTGCCGGTCTTCGTCAGGGTGTAGTAGCGCGCCTTCCGGCCATTCTCTGAGGTGCCCCACTCCGCCCGAATCCATCCCCGCTGCCGGAGCCGGAGGAGCGCCGGATAGATGGTTCCCTGATTGAGCCGTAGCGCCTGCTCGCTGATCTGCTCGATGCGCCGCGCGATGCCGTAGCCGTGCTGCGGGCCCATGGTCTCCAGAGTCTTCAGGACCATCAGGTCCAGCGTTCCCTGCAGCAGGTCCGGTTTGCCTTCGCCCATGGGTTCTCCTGTTGGATTTCCACAGATAACCCATGCTCCATTAGAATGTCAACAGGTAGCCAGATCTTTTGACCGAAAGATGTGGAACTCTACGGGGCGAAGTCCGTCTGTCCCCGCTAAACTTGCTAACGGGGGAGTGTGCGCTGGTGGCGTCCTTTGACGTTACGGGTGCGCAAATCCCCAAGTCTTCTTTATGGCTTGTTTACCCTGGTTTCCTGTAATCTGGTCCATACCCAGCGTGGGTCGTCTGGAGGTGTAGTTCTTTGGCGGAGGTTCGCATTCAGGAAGGCGAGCCGCTTGAAAATGCATTACGCCGGTTTAAGCGCAAGGTCCAGCAGGAAGACATTATTAAGGAAGTGAAACGACATTCCTTCTACCTGAAGCCCGGTGAAAAGCGTCGTGTCAAGGAAGCGCTGGCACGGAAGCGGAATCGCAAAAAGGCTCGTAAAGAGCAGGACTAACTCAACCAAGCCGGTCTGTTCAGGTCCCCAGACTCCGACCAGATCTGAGCTCTGGTGTATTCAGGCCAGGGTGGAGGGCTGACTCTCAGAGGTGCTCATCGAGGCTCTGAGACCACAGGCCGGCTGAACCTCTTCTGCTCCGTCCCCCGGGGCAGAGTTTTCCGGCGTTTGGCCGGTGCTGTTTTGAGCCGCAGTTCGTGCGTGGCTCGGCAGTTTCAGAGAGATGATTCGCCAGGAACGTCGAATCCTGAACGGACCGCCGGACTCGCTGCTGCCATAAGGGCCCCTTATCCAAATCAGAAGTACCATGCCGGCGACAGACCGGCGTGTCGCAGCAAGCCGGCATCAGGAGATGCCGGGCGATCCGGGCGCGCTACCAGTCAGGCGTCGCAAGCACGGGTACTTCGGGCAAAAGGCGAGGGAAGCGGGACATGGATTTCGTCGACAAGGTTCTCAAATGTGCCGACTGCGGGACGGACTTCGTTTTCACGGCCGGCGAACAGCTCTTCTTCTTCGACAAGCAGTTCAAGAACGATCCGAAACGCTGCAAGCAGTGCAAGGCCAAACGCGCTTCCGGCTCAGGGTCGGCCCGTCCGGAGACGCGCACCGTCTGCTCGGAGTGCGGCACGGAGACCACGGTCCCCTTCAAGCCTACCCAGGGGCGCCCGGTACTCTGCCGTAGTTGTTTCCAGCAGAAGCGGGTTATCAGTCAGGCCAGCTAGCTTCCGAACCGCTCTGCGCAGTTCGGTTCACCGCATCGTTCAGGTTGTTCAGTGGTGGATCGTGTGCCGCGCCCACTTGCTGCTCTCTGTTGCCTGTCCTACCGCGCGTCGGCCAGCTTGCGCGGCTTCTTGGCGGTTGCCTCTGCCGCGGTCAGAGCCTGCAGTTTCTTGGCGCCTTCCTTGCGCTTCTTGTCTTCGTGGGCCACCAGCATGGCCTCAATCTGCCGCAAGAGATCCTGGGTGTTCATCGGCTTCACCAGAACCTTGTCCGTGTCCGACGTAGTCACCCATTCCGCATCCTTGGGTGGATAGGCGGTGAGCATGGCCACCGCTGGCCGATTGGCCGCTTTCTTAGCCGCCGCCGCGACCTCTTCACCGGCGGTCTCGCTCTCCATCCGCAGGTCGGTGATGACCATGTGATATTCGTTCGACTTCAGCTTCTGCCTGGCTTCGCGCCCCGAGGCTGCCGTCGTAACCTCAAACCCACTGATTTCGAGTACCGCCTTCAAAGTCAGCAAAATCGCAACGTCGTCATCGACCAAGAGAATGCGTCGTTTCATATCGAACTCCTGGGTCCCATCGCTGGATCGTACACGAAAAAAATGAAAATCGCTTCAGGGATGCTTTGAGTGCGGGGGCCTCTCGAGCCCTTCTGCTCCCCATTGATACACTGAGCAACGTGGCAGAATATCACGTAGAAAACTTCGGGTGCCGCGCCAGCCGCGCCGACGGTGAGGCCATAGCCGCCAACCTGCGCCACAACGGGCTCGCGCCCGCCGATCAACCTGCCACGGCCAGGGTTGTCATTGTGAATACCTGCAGCGTCACCGCGGAGGCCGACCGGCAGGCGCGCGCGTACGTGCGGCGCGTCCGCCGCCAGAACCCGGGTGTACGCGTGATCGTCACTGGTTGCTACGCCCAGCGCGCCCCGCAGGAACTCGCGGAGATGGCTGAAGTCGACGCCGTGATCGGCAACAGCCACAAGGCCAGGGTCGCGGAGATGGCTTTGCAGTTTGCGGGTGCGCCTCCGGCCGCGGTTACGACCGAGAGCTTTGTTCCGATCAGCTCGCTCGCGACCAGGATTCTCCACGACGACGCTTTTGCGCATACTGAGCTCGCGACGCTCCCCTTCGCTGCCGACGCGCAGCAAACCCGCCCCAACCTGAAAGTGCAGGACGGCTGTGGCAATCGCTGTTCGTTCTGTATTATCCCGACCACGCGCGGACCCTCGCGTTCGATCGCGCTGGCCACCTGCCTCGACAATGTGCGCAGGTTTGTCGACAACAATGGAAAAGAACTGGTGCTGTCGGGCATCAACCTCGGCCGCTGGGGCCGAGACCTCGAACCAGCGCAGCGATTCGAGGATCTCGTAGCCGCGATTCTGACCCAGACCGCGCTCCCTCGTCTCCGCCTCAGCTCCATCGAGCCCATGGACTGGTCCACCGACCTCCTTGCGCTGTACCGCGAATTCGCCGGTCATCCTGAGCGAGGCTCGGCTCGCGACGCGAGCCGAGCACAGTCGAAGGACCTCCCGAGCGCCAGCAACTCCGGCGAATCACTTCGTCGGAGTTCGCGAGGGGCTGCACCCTGTACCCTGTACCCTCGTCTTGCGCGCCACGCGCACCTGCCTCTGCAGTCCGGTTCCGACGCGATCCTGCGCCGCATGTATCGCCGCTATCGGCCGTGGCACTATGCCGAGCGGCTCGCGGCGATCCGCGGGCTGCTGCCCGACGCTGCGATCGGCGCCGATGTGATGATCGGCTTTCCTGGCGAAACCGACGCCCTCTTCCGCGAGAGCTACGACTTCATCGCGGCGCAGCCCTTCACCTATCTGCATCTGTTTCCGTTCTCCGCGCGCCCGAGCACGCCGGCGTGGGAACTGCATCGCCAGGATCCGGTTCCTGCGCGCGCTGTGCAGGAGAGGATGGCCGCGCTGCGCGATCTGATGGCTGAGAAATCCCGAGCTTTTCGTGCGGGATTCATCGGGCGCTCGCTCTCTGCTGTTACGGTTGAGTCCGGTCTCGGTTCAACCACGCGGTCCGTCACCGACAACTTCCTCAAGCTCACGCTGGACGAAGCCGTGCCGGCCAATCGTCTTGTCTCCGCGCGCATCACGGCTCTGACCGCGGACGGACTGCGCGGCACAACCGTATTCACCCACTGAATCGTTCTCCGCCGAAGCTGCGCTCAAGCGAAAAACTTCTTCAGCGGCTCCCAATAATGCGAGTACCAGCCCGAGCTCAGGCTTTCATAGTCGCCGGCGGGGAACCCCGTGTGATCGAGGACCACCAGCGTACCAGCGCTGCTCGGCCGAAATTCGAACTTCACGAGGGAATAGACGCCCGGATCCCAGTGTGTGGGCCGCCACGCCTGCACGATGCGCTGGCCGGACACCAGTTCAATATTCCGCCCGACAATCATCCCGCCGAACAACGAAAATGCTCCACCCTCATGCGCGTCGATCCTGGCAGCAAGCCCCGTAAATGCGGCGAACTGTTTCGCATCGAGAAGAGCGGCTTCGATGCGCGGCGTAGTTGCCGCGAGTTCGATGTCCTGATGAAGCGAGGTACGCGGATCATTCGGCGATGTCGGCGGCAGCTGCTGCATGTTCTGCCCGATCGCGTCCGCATGCAGACCCGCGGCGCCGCCGCCCAGGACGAGCGCAAGTCCGCCGGCAAATTGCCTCCGTGTAGGGCCCTGTAGCTTGTTGTGCATCGAAAGACCTCCGTGAATACTCAAGGCATGGAATCGTGGGGCCACAATGTGTTCAAGATCATCTTTAGTGCGAACATCATCCGGTCTTGTTACTGAATCGGAAGCTGGAGGTCCTGACCGTCAGCGGATGCGGCCGGACGGCTGGCAAATTCGCGCTCCAGCCGGTCGTTGACACCGGCCTGCGCGAATTCCGCCGCGACGCGAATCCCGTTCATGATGGCGCGGTCGTTCGACGATCCGTGGCCGATGATGCAGACGCCGCGCACGCCCAGCAGCGGCGCTCCACCGTACTCCGATGGATCGAGCCTGCGCCGGAACGCATTAAACGCCCGACGCGACAGCAGCGCGCCCACCTGCGCCGTCACGGTTTGCGTGAGGGAAACCTTCAGCATCTCGCGCACCAGCCGGCTCAAACCTTCGGAAGTCTTCAGGGCGACGTTGCCGACGAATCCGTCGCAAACGATTACGTCACAGTTGCCGTTATAAATGTCCCTGCCCTCGACGTTGCCGATAAAGTTGATGGGCAGCTTGCGCACCAGCAGCGACGCCTCGCGCGTCAGATCGTTGCCCTTGCCTTCTTCCTCGCCGACAGAGAGAATCCCCACGCGCGGCCGCGGAATGCGCAGCACACTGCGTGCATACAGTTCGCCCATCAAGGCGAATTGCTCCAGATTTTGCGGCTTGCAGTCGACGTTGGCGCCCGCGTCCAGCAAGATGCAGGGCGACCCCGACAGCGTCGGAACCACGATCGCCAGCGCCGGCCGGTCCACGCCCGGCAGCGCGCCCAGCACCATCTTCGCCGTCGCCATCCCCGCGCCGGTGTTGCCCGCTGTAAAGAATCCCGCCGCGCGCTTTTCCTTCACCATCTTCAGCCCAAGTCGCATGGAGCTGTTGCGCTTCGAGCGCACCGCCTGCGCCGCCTTCTCATCCATCCCGATGTATTCATCGGTATGCACGATCGAAATGGCGAGACGCGAGACGCCCATGATCCCGTGCAGGTGCTCGCGGATCAAAGGCTCGGGGCCGACCAGGTGCACGCGCACCGGCAAGTTACGGCAGGCCAGGATCGCGCCTCGTATTTCGGGCTCCGGAGCTTTGTCCGAGCCCATGGCGTCGAGAGCGATGTCGGTGAGCATCGACGCTGGGGCTACTTGGCTTCCTTCACTTCCAGAACTTCGCGGCCCTTATAGTAGCCGCACCTGGGACAGGCGCGATGCGGGAGCTTGCGCTCATGACAGTTCGGACATTCCGACAGCGATTGCGAGGTCAGCGCGTCATGCGCGCGACGTTTGGAGGTGCGGGCCTTCGAGTGGCGCCGCTTTGGATTCGGCATTCAAGATTCCTTTCGCTCCCGGAAGCGGCGCAGGCAGCGCAGAAACTCCGGGCCAAAAACTTCAGTGTTCGACTGGTACTCTTTCAGTGCGTCTCTTTCGTTTCCAGGCTCAGCCTCGTGCGCAAATCTGAAAGCGCCGTCCACCGCGGATCGCCCGATGTGGCGTCGCAGGTGCAGGCGCCTGCATTCAGATTGCGTCCGCAGCGGGGGCAAAGTCCCTTGCAGTCTGCACTGCAAAGTGTTCTTACCGGGAGGGTTAGCAGAACCTGTTCCCGCAGGACATCTTCCAGCATCAGACCGCCTTCCTGATAATAACCGATTTCAGTGTCAGGTGTGCCCAGCTCCCGCTCCGATGGACCCGCATCGATACCCAACGGTCGAAACAGCAGATCGAAGTCGCCAGCCAGCGTGTGGTTCACGGGGTCGAGGCACCGGGCGCACGGAGCCTCAAACGTCCCCTGCCACTTCGCGCGCGTGCGAATATCCGCGACCACTTCCTTTGGGCCACGATGCTCGCGCAGCATCTCCGCCTCGCCCTTCACCGCGAGTTCTGAGGTCTGGGTCGCTTCTTCTCCGTAATCGATGGCGCCGGGGGGAAACGTCAGGTCGAAACCTACCGGCTCACGCTCGAGGTCGAGCAGGGTAATGAGCATCGGGGAATCCTTCACCGTGGGGATACTTTAAGGTTACGGTGAACGAACCTAAGGGTCAATGATCACGCCGGTACTGCCCGCATTTTTACAGCGACTAATGGCTTTCCAGCGCGAGCGCCGCGTAGGCCGTCGCAGCGTCGGTCATGAACAGTGCCGGATCGCTCTTGGGATCCCGCTCTTTGTTCAGCGATGCCGCCACCCAGGTTCCGTCGTTCTGCTGATGCTCCGCGAGCCAGTTCAGACTCCGCTGCAACGTCGCATCGCGCCGCGAAGTCCCCACTGCCTCCAGCGCCAGGACCGTAAGCCCGGTTGCGTATCCATCGCTCGCCGTCGATTGCGCTGTGTGATCCACACGCTCTCGCGCGTCGAGAGCTGAAATCCGGAACCCTCCATCCTCCTGTTGCTGTGCCCGCAGGGCGGTCAACAACGCTCCGCGCTCCACCCTGGTCAGCAAACCCGGTTCCTTTGCCGAAGCCCCCAGCACGTACAGCTGATTCACCATCGGCTGCGATGCGTAATTCCGGCGTAGATAATCCCGCAGCCGATCCAGATGCGCGCGCGTCCCCACCTCCCGCGCAAATCCGCCGGGTAGGTTCACGGCCGAAAGCATCAGCAGCGCCGCGCCCTGGTACCCCGACTCGGCCGACTCCCAAGGCCCGAGATGAAAGTCCTGCCACTTCCACGCGCCGGCCAGCGGACCGGCTGTCTCCTGCAGCGCCCACAGCTCCTCAAACGCTGTCCGCGTGATGGGCCGCAGGTGCCCCTGCGCGCGATCGTAGCTCGCGAGGATCACCGCGTTCAGAACCGCCTCGGTTGCGCGCGACTCCGCCGCCTTACCTTTGCCATATTTTTCATCGGAGTAGAAAGGCGCCATCTCGGCCCAGTCGCCGACGCGCTTTTCCACGCTGGCCAGCATGACTTTTTCCGGCACCGCCATCGCCGCATCGCCGAGGTCGCGCCGCAGTTCGGGCCGCACCATCGCATACGGCACCACCGTATGGCACGAGATGCACAGCGTCCCGTGATCCTTCTGTGCACGCGGCCACGTCTGCCACCACGTCTCCCGGTCGTCGAGAAACTTCGCCGCCGCCTGCTTGTTCCATGTACCGGCGGAACTGGAAGCACCTGCAACTGCAGAGGGGCGCAAAAACAATGCAGGCGCAAGCATACCAACCAGCAACAGAGATGCAGCGGCAAGTGGGCGATTCATGCGGGCAGGGCTCCGATGAGCCATAGTAGCGCACCTTTAGCGCAAATCGTCGTCGTCTTTGCGCACTCCGTGTGGATGAAGGAGCATCCACGGCACGGGCTTGTTCCCCATCGCGTCCTTCCAGAGAATCACGTTGAGCTTCACCGGGTCAGCCCGGTCTTCGTGGCTGAAATCCATCTTTGCCGACTCTTTTGCGCCCTCCGCCTTTGGCGGGTTCGCCGTGTAGATCAGCCCGTTGTCGCGATTCCGGTAATCGGCGCTGAACGCCGGCTGATCTCCGGCCCCACTGAACAGCGGCGCCATCAGCGGAGCAAAGGCGTCGTTGTTGTTCATTGGCGGCACGCCCAGCAGGGTCAGCATCGTGTGCAGCGTACTCACTGTCGTGTAGAAGGTGTGGTCCACCAACGGCGCGTCCCTGCGCGGTGAGTATTTGCTCACCACGAGCGAAATCGACCGATGCGCATCGACATGATCTGCTCCATCCTGTGCGTCGTCCTCCAGGATGAAGAACGCCGTCGAATCCCAGTACGCACTGTGGGAGACCGCGTCCACTGCCCTGCCCACCGCCAGGTCGTTGTCGGCCACGGATGCTTTCGGCGTCGGTGAGCCCGGTCTTGTTCCCGCGGTGTGGTCGTTCGGCAAGCGCAGCATTAGGAACGCGGGCATCGTGTCGCGTCCCTGTTTGAGGTCTGCGGTCCACTTATCGAAGTGGGTCAGGAACTCATTGACACGCAGTTGATCCGGGAAGCTCAAGTTGAAATCCGGATACGCCGGATCGAAATGTCCCACCAACTCGGGCTTGGTTGCGACATTTTCGTAGATGAGCGGAATCGGCCACGGATAGGGGCTCATCCCGCCGCCGTAGTTTTCCGGAATCGGATCGCCTTTGCGAATGGACCCGTGCTCGCACAAGTGTGTCACCTCGGGCGTCCCACCTTGCTGCGGCATCGGCCGCGAATGCGGCGCCTCACCGGAGTCGTCGCAGAATTTGGTCGAGATGAACTCGCCAAAGTGGTACAGCGTCTTGTGGCTGCGCGCGAGATCGGTCCACACATAGCCGCTGCCCGGCTCATCGATGTCTGGAATGTGCTCGAGGAGCGGATACCCTTCCTCCACGACGCCCTCAAAGTCGTACGGCCGTTCGTGACCACGATAGCCGATTTGCCACGTGCGCTCGTTGTAGTCGCTGTCGATTCCGGCCGTCGACCACACATGCCCGTCGCCCGATACTTCGCCCGAATCGTAGAAGTTGTCGAGGATCCCGAACTGCAACGCCAGGGCATGCAGGTTCGGCGTGACGTCCTTGCCATACATGGTCAGCGACGGATCGCCGTCGCCCACGCCCAGGTCGCCGAAGATCTGATCGTAGGTGCGATTCTCTTTAATGATGTAGATCACATGATGAATCCTGTCGCCGCCGCCCTGAAACTGGATTCGCTTCTGGGCCGCATACATCTGGTTGTTGTCGAGCGTCTGCCTGGTCAGGTCGCGCAAATGGCTGGCGGCATCCGCCATGTCAACCGTCGCCAGCGATCCATGCAGCATCGTGGCGATGTACGTGTGCGGACGATCGAGCCGCTTCGACTCATTCGGCGGCGGATTCGGCGCCTTCGGCTGCGGCGCCGCGTTAGCCGCCGTTCCTTTGCCTTTTCCGGTAGCGACGTATAGATGATTGCCCTCGATCGCGAGCGCCGTCGGATACCACTCCGTCGGGATGAAGCCTGCGGGAATCATTGGCGTTTTCGCGGCCGGCGGCGCATGCAGATCGAAAACAGCGACAGCATTCGATCCGGAATTCGCGACGTAGAGTGTGCCGCCGTCGTCAGAAACCGCAACCGCGTTGGGCATCGATCCGAAAAAAGCCTGGCCCGGCAGCCGCGTGTCGTAGAACGCCGCTGTCCGCATCGTCGGACCTGACACGCGCACCGCGGCAACGCCGTCACGGTTCGCCAAGGCGACGTACAGCATCTTCTCGTCGGGGCCGAGCGCCATGGCAATGGGGTGCGAGCTGGGCGAGGTGTCGCGCAGCGGAGGCAGCAACGGCAGTTGCTGGAGGATCTTGCCGCTTTGCAAGTCGATCTGCGCGACGGCCGATCCATTCCACAGCGCAACCCACGCGCGGCGTCCGTCGCGGCTGGCGATCACCGTGATCGGGTACGTCGCAGGAATCGTCGGTCCCGCTGAAAAGTCGAATGTCGATTCGACCCTACCGCTCGCGACGTCAAGCAGCAGCACCTCGTCGGAGTATTCGTTCGCGACCAGCAGCTTCTCCGCCCCGTCGGCGCCCTTCACCACGGCCAGACCCGCCGGTGCGGGAATGGCCTTGTCCTCCGCGAGCTCCATGGCGCCGTGATGCTGCGTCTTGGCGACTGGAAGCGTCCGCAGCGGAACGGGAATCAGCCTCGCCGGCGTGAGGGCATCTGCCCCCGAGCCGCCCGGGGTGAATTTGTAGACGCCAACAGCATTCCCGGTCTGATCTTCCTTGCCGCCTTCCGGAGCGCTGATCGAGTCGAAGCTCACGTACAGATGCGACCCGTCCGATGAGAACGCAATCCCGGAGTAATACGTCTGCGGCGACAGGACGTCGGTCCGCGGTTCGGGATAATCCGTCAGCTTCCCCGTTCCTGTGTCGAGAATGGCAATCGACTGCTCGTAGTTCGACTCCACCGTTCCGAAGCCGGCATTCACGAGCGCCAGATAACGATGGTCCGGCGACCATGCCGCTGCCATGGGCAGGCTGTTCAGCAATTGCGGCGAACCAGGCACGGGGCCGTCGATCTCTTTGCTGGTGGGAAGGTGGATGGTTTGCCCGGCGCAGGTGCCCGCGACGAGCAGGAGGAGGGGAACCCAAAGGTTGTGCAGAGTTCGAGAATTCATCGAGCTTTATCGTCTCCGGAGCGGATTAACACGGCATGAAGGCCAAACAGGGTGCGGGGCTTGCGACCGGACCAAAGTCCGCCAGCGCCGCGTCTCGGGTACTGGCGTCACCGCCTCCAACCGCCATAACCGCCTTACAAAAGTGTTACACCCACTGCCATGTGACGGCTGCTACGGTTGGAGAAGCGGCGTATTTCGACGCTTGCAAATCTCTTTTTCTCAGAAACGGCTGCTCTCATGTCCCCCGAAATGCTGACTCAGGATCAGGAAGTCCAGGATACGCCGGTCGTGGATGTCCGCACCGCCGTCAAGTCTGCGCTGCGCGAAGACCATCCCGGGATGCCGAAGCTCGGCTACAAGGCTCAGTTCCAGAAGGGACCCAACTGGTTCACCACCAGTTTCATGATCCTGTTCCATGTATGCGCCATTGCCGCGCTCTTCATGTTCACATGGAAGGCTCTCATCTGCGCCCTCGTGCTTTGGGTCCTGGCGACAAATGTCGGCATCGGCATGTGCTATCACCGCCTGCTCACACATCGAGGCTATCGCGTTCCCAAATGGCTGGAATACATCATGGCGGTCTGCGGAACCATGGCGCTGGAGGGCGGACCGATCTTCTGGGTGTCCCTGCATCGCGTCCATCACCAGCTCTCCGACCATGACGGCGATCCGCATACTCCCCACGAGGGCGGATGGTGGGCCCACGTGGGCTGGATTATCATCGGCGATTCGCTGAACTCGGAGACCGACGCACTGGCCCGCTACGTGCCCGATCTTACGCGCGACCGCTTCTACCGCTGGCTGAGCAAGTATCACTGGGTCCCGCTGGCCCTTGCCGCCATCGCGCTGTACTTCATCGGCGGCTGGCCCTGTGTGATGTGGGGCATCTTCCTCCGCACTACTCTCGGCCTGCACGCGACCTGGCTCGTCAACTCCGCAACACACATGTGGGGATCGCGCCGCTTCCAGACGCGCGACGACTCACGCAACAACTGGTGGGTTGCGCTCATCACCGGCGGCGAAGGCTGGCACAACAACCACCACGCGCACCCGGTTTCCGCGCGTCACGGCCTCAAGTGGTACGAAGTCGATGTCAATTACTGGGGCATCTGGCTGCTGAAAAAAGTCGGGCTCGCGCGGGAGATCAAGGTCGCCCAGTACGATCCCCGCAACCCCCGGCCCGCTGGAGCCGCGTAGCTCGGACTCCCGAGCGGATCGTGCGTCAACCTGCGAAAATAGAGATGTCAGCGCGGTCCTTTTGTGGCGGGCGCTGGGCATTCAGTCATGCGCCTGAGCGGACGAAGACGGAACATGGTCCTCTTCACCCTGCTCGGCGTGTGCCTGGTCGGCGTGGCCGTCTTCCTCAACGTCAGCTGGATCGTCCTCAACTGGCGCCGCATTGTTCCGATGGCCATCGGCATCCCCTTCTTTGCGCTGCTGATCGCGGGTGTGGCTCTCAATACGATCTTTCTCGTGCGTGAGGTCCGTCGCAACGAGCGCCACGACGCCTTCCTCAGCGCGGTCACCCACGAGTTAAAGACGCCCATCGCTTCCATCCACCTCTACCTTGAAACCTTGCAGTTTCGGCAGCTCGACGACGCACAGCGCGCCGAGTTCTACGCGCGCATGCTCGCGGACAGCAACCGCCTCCTCGCCACCGTCGAACAGGTGCTCAAGGCCGGTGAAGTTGGTCAGCGAGCGCGGTCCCACGTCCGTGTCTCCCTTGACATGTGCGAGCTGGTTGCCGATTGCATCCGCACCACGCTGGCTGGTCATGGTCTGGAGGAAAAGACGATCACCCTGCGCGTAGAAGAAACGCGACTGCCGATGCTGGTGCGCGGCGACCCCGATGAACTCCAGACGGCTGTGCTCAATGTCCTCGGCAATGCCATCAAGTATTCCCCCAACGGAGCGGACATTCGTGTCGCCCTCAGCGTGGAGCAAGATGCCTGGGTACGGGTCAGTGTTACCGACACCGGCATCGGGATACCCGCCGCCCAGCTTAAGCGCATCTTTCGCCGCTTCTATCGGGTTCCCAGCCGCAGCGTTCTCAGCACCAAGGGCACGGGCCTCGGCTTGTATCTTGTCCGCACCATCGCTCGCCAGCATGGCGGCGACGCGACCGCTCAAAGCGAGGGCGAGGGCCGCGGCGCCACCGTCAGTCTTCAGCTCCCACGTATTTTGACGCCGCTTTTCAGGCAGGAGTGAAACATGGCGCGCATTTTGGTCGTCGAAGATGAGAGCAACCTCGCACAGGGGCTGCTCTTTAACCTCAAAGCCGAGGGCCACGACGTCAGCGTCGACAGCGATGGCGATGCGGCGCTCGAGAGCCTGCGGCGCGAGCCGTTTGACGCAGTGGTTCTGGACGTGATGCTGCCTGGAAAAAACGGATTTGAGGTCGCCTCCGCCCTTCGGGCCGACGGCAACTACGTCCCCCTGCTCATGCTCACCGCGCGCGCCCGCACAGAAGATGTCGTGATGGGTTTTGCCGCGGGCGCCGACGACTATCTTCCCAAGCCCTTCGACCTTTCTGTTTTGCTCGCGCGGTTGAACGCCCTGTTGCGGCGCATGGCCTGGCGCAGCGGCCCGGAGAAAAGCGCGGCCGCGGCCGGAGAGCCGATGGAATTCACTTTCGCGGGCCGGCAAATCGACTTCGACGCCCTCGAACTCCATGCCCTTGGCCGCACGGTTCGGCTTACGCTCATGGAAACCGATCTGCTGCGCTACCTCACTCGCAACCGCGAGCGCATCGTCTCCCGCAAGGAACTGCTGGAGCAGGTGTGGCACGTGCGCGAGGACACGGATACGCGCGCGATCGACAATTTCATTGTGCGGCTACGGCGCTACATTGAGGACGATCCCGCGTCGCCAAAATATCTGCAGACGGTGCGCGGCATCGGCTACCGCTTTATGCCGAATCCGGAGTGAGTCTACGGTTGACTGCGCTGGTTGTGCATCCGCGACGCTGCTGTCGCATCTGGGAATCAGGGTCAAATCATGCGAGAACTGACGCTTCGAATCGAGAATATGCACTGCGGAGCCTGTGTGCGCCGTGTAGCTCAAGCTCTGGAGAAGGTTGAAGGCGTGCAGGTTGGCGAGGTTCGCATCGGCGCAGCCCGCGTACTGGCCCCCGACGATGTACGTGAAAGCGCTCTGGTGGGCGCGGTCGAGAAGGCCGGATATCCGGCCCTGGTCGAGCAATAAAGTCGAGCAATAAGGCGGAGCAGTGAGGTCGAGCAACAAGGTGGAGCATTCAATGCCCGCGATCGATGTAGAGAAGAAGGATAAGGCGGCTACCCCGGCGGCAGCGGAGAAGATCAGCACCCTCACTCTTCCCGTCATCGGCATGACCTGCGCCGCCTGCCAGTCTCACGTCGAGCGCGCGCTGCAGTCGACAGCCGGCGTTCGCGAGGCGACCGTCAATCTGCTCACCAACTCCGCGCGCGTTCGATTCGATCCGGACATCGCGAAACCGGAAGACCTGATCGCTTCGGTGCGCGAGTCGGGCTACGACGCCGCCCTTCCCGCAGATCCCACAGCAACCCCCGTCGAAACCGCATCGGACGAAGGACGGCTGCGCGCGAAAGCGATTCTCACGCTCGCCGGCGGCATTCTGGTGATGCTGTTGATGAATGCTCACAGCTGGCTGGCTCCGATCGCGCCGGTTTTGTTCGGGATTTCGCCGCGCTCTCTGCAGTACGTAATGCTGGCCATCACCCTCGCCGGTATGGTCTGGGGCGGCGGAATCATCTATCGCCAGGCGTGGACCGCCGCCATCCATCGCGGCACGAATATGAACACGTTGGTGGCGCTCGGCACCGGCGCAGCGCTTGTCTATTCGCTGGCAGCCACCACCATGCCTGGCGTCTTCCGCCGCAACGGCCTTCAGGCTGACGTCTATTACGACGCGGTTCTGCTGATCCTCGGCTTTCTCCTGCTGGGACGCTGGCTCGATGCGCGCGCAAAGCGGCGCACCCTCGATGCGCTGCACGAATTCATGAAGCTTCAGCCGCAGTCCGCTCGCCTGCTGCGCGACGGACGCGAAATCGAGGTCCCGCTTGCCGAGGTCGTCGCCGGAGACGTGATCGTCCTGCGCCCTGGGGAGCGTGTGCCGGTCGACGGCGTCATCCTTGCTGGCGTTACTTCCATCGACGAGTCGCTCATCACCGGCGAATCTATGCCGGTCACGCGCAAGCCCGGCGATCGCGTCATCGGCGGTTCGCTGAACTTCGAGGGCGCAGTCGAGTATCGCGCGACGTCCATCGGTGCGGACAGCGTTCTGGGTCAGATGATGCGCCTGGTCGAGGAAGCGCAGTCCTCGCGCGCGCCCATGCAGCAGCTCGCCGACCGCGTTAGCGCCGTCTTCGTGCCGGTCGTGCTGGTTCTCGCGCTCGCGACGTTTCTCATCTGGATTTTCGCCGGTGGCGGAGCTGGCCGCGCCTTTGCCGTCTCCGTCGCGGTGCTGGTCATCGCCTGTCCCTGCGCCATGGGTCTTGCCGTTCCCGCGGCCCTCACCGTTGCCATTGGACGCGGGGCGCAACTCGGCGTCCTCTTCAAGGGTGGCGAGAGCCTCGAACGCCTGGCACGCATTGACACCGTGGTACTCGACAAAACGGGCACGCTGACCGAGGGAAGGCCCGAGGTCGTAGCGATCCACGCATTAGCTGGCGCCACCGAAGACGAAGTCCTGACCCTGGCCGCTTCGCTGGAGCGGCGCTCGGAGCATCCACTGGCAAGCGCGATCATAAACGCGGCAGAAAAGCGTGGCCTTCCTGTGCCGGCTGCCAACGATGTCCACGCTGTCCCCGGCAAGGGGATTGAGGGCACCGTGAGCGGCCGAACCGTAGCTGCCGGCAACGCCGAGCTGATGCGGGAAATCGGGGCTGCTATTCCCGAGAGCCTCGCGACCGAGTCCGGAGCCACGCTGATGTTCGTCTCGGCGGACCGCAGACTCCTCGGCACAATCGAAGCCCGCGACATCTTACGTTCATCCGCTCCCGAAGCTATCGCCGGGCTCCGGCGACTCGGCATCAGCACGGCGATACTCACCGGCGACACGCCGGCCACCGCCGAAGTCATCGCGAAACTCGCTGGCATCGATCAGGTCTGGGCCGGCCTTCTTCCCACCCAGAAGCTCGACAAGATTCGCGAACTGCAACAACAGGGGCATCGCGTTGCTATGGCTGGCGACGGCATCAACGACGCCGCAGCCATCTCCCATGCCGACGCCGGCCTCGCCATGGGCACAGGCGCCGACCTCGCGCGCGAGGCTGGCGACGCGATCCTTCTTCACGGCGAGCCCGGGCAGATCCTTGACGCCGTTCTGCTCGCCCGTCAGGCGCTGCGCGTCATGCGTCAGAATCTAGGCTGGGCCTTCGGCTATAACCTGCTCGGCATTCCCATCGCGGCGGGTGTTCTCTATCCGGCGTTCGGCATCCTGCTCAGCCCCGCCATCGCCAGCGCCGCCATGGCCCTCAGCTCCGTCAGCGTACTCGCCAACAGTCTCCGCCTGCGCCGCTTTACTCCACGGTAGAGCGAACCCAGCGAAGCCGTACCCCGAGGCCACCGCTCTGGACGCGGCTTTCCGTCGACGACTCGGGGTCCCCAGCACGTCCGGTGTTTGGCGTGCTGGGGTGGGAAGAAAGCCGCAGCTGGAAAATCTCAAAACGGCACAGGTCGCTGGATTCGCTCTAAACTGAAGTCGGTAGCTCGACCGTGCGCATCCTCACCCGATACATCCTCTCCGAAGTTCTGTCGCACGCCGCGATCGGGGGCGCCATCTTCACGTTCGTCCTCTTCATTCGATACCTCCCGCATTTGCTGGAGATGATCGTCCGCAACAGCGCCTCGCTTGGATCGGTGCTCGAAATTGTCCTGCTGACGCTACCCGACATGTTTACGGTAACGATTCCCATGGCCGTGCTCGTGGGGATTCTGCTGGGCCTCAGCCGTTTGGCCGCCGACAGCGAAATCACCGCGATGCGCGCCTCCGGAATCGGCGTGTGGAGCTTTGTCCGCGTTGTTGGGATGATCGCCGTTGCGGGCTGGGCCATCAGTTTGTGGAACAGCATGGTCCTGGCCCCCAGATCGGCGGCCGCCATGATTCACCTCGAGAATTCTCTCGCCAACGCGCAGGCTTCCTATGAAGTGCAGCCGCGCGTTTTCTATGAGGACTTCAAGAACTATGTCCTCTACGTCCAGGACGTGCGCGCTGGCTCCGGTGCAGCCAACTGGCGCGGCATTTTTCTCGCGGACGTGACCGATGCGAATGCGCCTAAGATCACAACCGCCGATCGCGCCACTGTCGTCAATGGCCCGAATCAGACGATGACGATGCGGCTGCGCGACGGCACTGAAAGCCAGACCGTCGCTGATCAGCCGAACCAGTACACTGTCTCCACGTTTGGGCAGACCGATCTCCCTCTCGAGACCGGCAGGCAGGAAGATATCCGGCTGGGACGCAGCGATACGCCCATTCTGGCGATGACGAATCATCAACTCCTCTCGCGCACGCACGGCCGGAATGGGCGCGTCTATGAGATTGAGTTCCAGAAACGCCTTGCTTATCCGGCGGCGTGTCTCGTCCTCATGCTGGTGGGCGTTCCGCTCGGCATCTCATCGCGGCGCGGCGGCAAAGGCGCCGGCTTCGTGCTCACCATTGCCCTCGTCTTCGTGTACTACTTCCTCTCTTCCACCGGCACCGCTCTGGCGCGCCAGCACAAGATTCCCGCCTTCCTCGGGGTCTGGCAGGCCAATCTCATCTTTGCGGTCTGCGGCATCGTGCTGCTGCGGCAGATGGCTACCGGAGGCGCGGCCCTCTCCGCGCTCACATCCCTGGGAAACTGGTTCCGGCTGCGCGCCGAAGAGCCTGCAGCCTCGGCAGGGCCGGTCAGGGCGACGGCCCGGACGCGCGCCCGTGGGCGCTTCCCCCTGATCCTCGACGAATATGTGCTGCGCGAATTCGTCCTCACATTTGCGATGGTGCTCGTTACATTTGTCATGCTCATGCTCATCTTCACGTTCTTTGAGCTGCTGAGCGACATCATCCGCAACAGAACCCCGCTGGTCACGGTCGGCGAGTACCTCGTTAACCTCACGCCGAGCATGATCTACCTCATCACGCCTCTGAGCGTCCTGATCGGGGTGCTGGTGGTCTTCGGCATCATGAACCGCAACAGCGAGCTGACGGCGATGAAGGCCACCGGGGTGAGCCTCTATCGCATCACGGTGCCGGTGGTTGCCATCGCAGCGGTTCTCTCCGTCTCTCTGTTCATGTTCGATGAGCTCTATCTGCCCCAGGCGAACCGCCGGCAGGAAGCTCTCCGCAACGTCATTAAGGGTAAGCCCGCCGAGACCTTCGAGCATCCCGGACGCAAGTGGATCTTCGGCCAGCAACGGCCCGGCCATCCCAGCCGTATCTTTTACTACGAGTATTTCGACTCCGATATCGATACCTTTGGCAATATCTCCATCTTCGAATTCAGCCCGGGCTCCTTCGACATCGCGAAACGCATCTTCGCGTCCACAGCCCACTGGGAGCCAAAATTGAACACCTGGGTCTTTGAAGATGGCTGGCAACGCACTTTTAGCGGCTCTGACATCACCTCCTACGAAGACTTCCCCGTCAAAACTTTCTCCGAAATCTCCGAGCAGCCCGCCTATTTCAAAAAGGAAGTTCGGCAGTCTTCAGAGATGAATTTCGGCGAGCTTGCCGCTTACATTCACGATCTGCGCCAGAGCGGATTCAACACTGTCCCGCTCCGCGTTCAGCTCAACCATAAGCTGGCTTACCCGCTCATCACGCTGGTAATGGCTGTGCTGGCCATTCCCTTCGCGCTTTCGATGGGCAAGCGAGGCTCGCTGTCCAGCATCGCCATCGCCATCGGCGTTGCCATCGCCTATTTCGTGGTATCCGGCTTCTTCGAGGCCATGGGCAACGTGAGCTGGCTGCCAGCCTTTCTCGCTGCCTGGTCGCCCGATCTGCTGTTTGGACTCGCCGGAGCTTATCTGCTGCTCCGCACTCCCACATAATCGAGAGAGAAATGTTCAGCAACCTTCAGCCCCTGTTCCCTTATATGCGCCGCTACTGGCGCGGATATTTGTGGGGCTGTTTCTGCACGGTTCTGGCCAATGCAATCTGGGTGCAGTTCCCCCGCGTCATTGGAATAGCGGTGAATGACCTGCAGACCGGCGTGACCTGGAACAAGATCCTCGAATATTCCGGCCTCGTCATGGGCGTGACTGTCGCCCACGGCATCATGCTCTTTCTGATGCGGTGGATCATCATCGGCATCTCGCGCGACATCGAGTTCGACCTCAGAAACGATCTTTTTGCCCAGCTCGAGAAGCAATCGGCCTCGTATTACCACGAGCACCGTACCGGCGACATCATGGCACGCATGACGAACGACCTGAACGCAGTCCGCATGCTGCTGGGGCCGGCCATCATGTACACCGCCAACACGGTGGTGTTCTTTGCCGGCGCAGTTTACTTCCTGCTGCGCATCAGTCCCATGCTGACCCTCGCGGCGCTGGCGCCCATGCCCCTGGCCAGCATCCTGATTCAGTTCATGGGCCGCAAGATCCATCAGCGCTTCGAACGCATCCAGGCCATGTTCTCCGACATTTCAGCGCAGGCACAGGAGAATTTCTCTGGAGCCCGGCTGGTCCGCGCCTTTGCCCAGGAGCAGGCGCAGATCAAGGCCTTTGAGGTCTCCAATCGTGAATACATCCGTCGCGCCCTGCATTTGGTGCGGCTGATGGGGATGCTCTGGCCCACCCTGGAATTCATGCTGGGGCTGGCCATGGTCATCGCGCTTCTGGTGGGCGGACACCAGGTCCTCACGCACCGCATCGATATTGGCCAGTTTGTGGCCTTCACAACCTATATGCTCATGCTCACGTGGCCCATCATCGCCCTGGGCTACGTCGTGAATCTTTTTGAGCGAGGCACCGCGTCGGTCCTCCGCATTCACGAACTGTTGACCGCCCAGCCGGCTATCGACAACCGCGACGCGGTGCTCGCCTCAGAACAAACGCAAATTCTGGGCGATGTTGAATTTCGCGATCTGCACTTCGCCTACCCCACGGGAAACGGCGATCCCGTCGAAGTGCTGCGCGGCATCTCGCTCCGGATTCCCGCGGGCAGCAGCCTTGCTCTCGTTGGGCCAACCGGTTCCGGGAAATCGACGCTGGTCAGCCTCATTCCCCGCCTCTACGATGCCCCGCCGGGCGCTGTGCTCATCGATGGCCGCCCCATTCGCGATTACCGTGTCGATGCGCTGCGAGCTGCCGTGGGATTTGTCCCCCAGGAAACATTTCTGTTCAGCACCACCATCCACCAGAACATCGCCTTCGGCGTGCAGGGCGCGTCCGCTGCCGAAGTTGCGCGCGCCGCGGAGGCTGCGCACATCCGCGAGGAATTCGATCTCTTCCCAAACGCTTTCGAGACCACGGTTGGCGAACGCGGTCTCACGCTTTCCGGCGGTCAAAAGCAGCGCACCGCGCTGGCGCGCGCGATTCTCCGCAACCCCCGCATCCTCATCCTGGACGACGCTCTGGCCAGCGTCGATACCTACACAGAAGAGCGGATTCTTCAGGATCTGCGCAGCGTCATGGCCGGGCGCACCACGATTCTCATCTCGCACCGCATCTCCACTGTGCGCCACGCCGATCGCATCGGCGTCCTGGTGCGCGGGCGAATCGTGGAACTGGGCACGCACGAGGAACTGCTGGAACGCAACGGTTACTACGCCAGCCTGTTCCAGAAACAGCTACTCGAAGAAGAGCTGGCTGTCAGCCACTAACCGCGTCTACGCCGTCCAGCTGGAACTCACCGGCTCTGCGGCCGGCATGCGGGTCGCCCTCGTCATCACCATGTGCCCCGACCCGCCGTCTTCCTCGCCCAGCAGACGCAGCACTTCCGGATCGTGGGCCGCAATGCTCCACGCCTCACGCACATCGCGTATGCAGCCGATCGCTTCCCTGAACCGATCCGCCGATTCCAGCCGCGATCCCTCCAGACACAGCGCGAAGATCGCCGCGTAAAACTCGCTCAGAGCTTTGGCGGAATTCCCTCCCACGTCGGGCCGCAGCCGCGACTGCAGGTGCATCAGGATCTCCAGCACCCGGGCGACTGCGACGCGGCGGCCCTCCGGATTGCGGTTCTCGACCGCCGCGATCGCCTGATACAGAAAGCGAACCATTCCGTCATAGAGTGCGACAATCAGCTCCACCGGATTCATGCCGGCCACTGCCTGCTGCTGGTAGTTCATGTTCCTCCCGCACCGTCTCGCGTTTATCCGCCGGGGTTCTCGTTGTATCCGGTGATCGCGCTGTACAACTCGTTCACCGATTGCAGCTGCTCCGGGATCATCTGCAGAGTGTAGTTGGCCTCGTTCAGCTCCGTGGTCAGCTGCGTCTGCTGCGTACTGATAGCGCTGTTTTCCTTGCTGATATTGGTATTCAGGCTCGACTCCTGGGAAGAATCCTGCTGCAGCGCCAGATAAATCTCCCCATCCGGGGCGCTGTTGCCAAGACTGCTCATCGTCGTGGAGAAATTCGCCCCGAACGACGTATAGCT
>CAZHTJ010000006.1:0-90368 GCA_964535525.1 uncultured Acidobacterium sp.
ACGTGAAGAAGAACGCGGAGCTGACGACCACCGGGCCCTACGCGCATACGCGCAATCCCCTCTACCTCGGATCGATGATGATCGCGTTTGGATTCGCGCTCGCCGCGCGCAGCCTCTGGATTGCTCTCGCCCTCGTTGCCTTGTTCGCCGCGATCTACATCCCGGTGATTCGCTCCGAAGAGGAGTATCTGCGCTCAACGTTTCCGGAGTTCACCGCCTATGCAGCGGCCGTGCCTCGGCTGTTGCCGAGGATCGTCGCCGCCGCCGGCTCAGGCACAGCAAGAGGGGTATTTTCGGCGGCACTCTACCGCTCTCATCGCGAATATAACGCGCTGCTGGGCGCTTTGGGCATGTATGCTGCCCTCATCCTGAAGATGGTGCTGCTCAGGAAATAGAGGAGTCGATTGCAAGAACACCGCACCGTTTCTCGATCCATGGAAACACGGCGGGCACTCCATCTTTGGCGAGTGCCGACGGCCGCGCTGATCGTCGCAGCAGCGATCGGGGCAAATGCGCAGACCGTGCCGCCACTCATTCCGCCGCGACCGGGTTACAACTTTCCCGCGAAACAAACCCTGACCTACGCCGTCGACTGGCGCGTCTTTCCCGCCGGAACTACAGTGATGCATCTCGAACAGCAAGGCGACGAGGAGCGCATCTCGGCATCGGGCGATACGCTGGGCGCGATCAGCCTCATCTATCGCGTGAGCGACCGCTTCCAGTCTTCGTTCGATCGTCGCACCGGATGCTCGTCCGGATTTGCGAAGCAGTTGCAGGAAGGCCGCCGCCAGGTCAGCACCGATCTGAAGTTCGACTACGCACACGGCAAGGCGCTGCTCGACGAAAAAAATCTGGTCAAGGGAAACAGCAAGCACTCTGAAGCGCCGGTGGGTCCCTGCGTCACCGATCTGCTCTCCGCGATTTTCTATCCGGCCTCGCTGGCGCTCACTCCTGGTCAAAGTTTCCGCGTTCCGGTCGCCGATGCGATGCACACCGTCGCAGTGACGATGCGAGTGGAGGCGCGCGAAGCGGTCCGCACGCCGTTGGGGACTTATCAAACCGTGCGCGTGCAGCCCACTGCCGATGCAGGCGTAGTGAAAGCCCGTGGCAATATCTGGATCTGGTATACGGACGACGACCGGCACATTCCGGTGCAGATGCGGGCGCGGCTGTTCTGGGGAACGATCACGTTCCGGCTGACAGCGCTTGATCAAAAGTAAGAGGCAGGAAGCGAATCTGAGGCTAATTGATTCGATAGCGCTCGCGCATCAAACGCTGGAGGCGCGGCTTGTAAAGGAGATCGTAGGCGAGCTCCTTGCCGGGAAACATCGCGAGGGCGGCGCGGCGGGTGTCGGCCACCATTTCTGAGGCTTCGTCGATGGTCAGAGACATGTCCTGGCTGATGACCGACATCACCATATTCATCATCATCTGCAGGCGGCGAAGCTTGCGCTGCTCATCCTGAAGCTCCTGGGGAGTTTGCAGAACCGGCTCCGGCTGGGGATTGAAGGCTGAATACTCGGGTTGTGACCCCATGCAAATGCGAACCTCCGTTCGAGGATCGTACAACGATTAAGACTCGGTATGAAACGGAAAAGATGCGCAGCGGATGGCGGAATCGGGTCACAGTTGGTCACCGCGGCGGGTGATTTTCGCCGCAGGAAATTCAGAATGCAGACGAGGGAGGAAGGCGGCGATCTCCGGCTCGGTCATCCGCAGGCATTGGCGCGGTCCAAAGGCTCGGCCCAAATAACGTGGAGAATGTTCCAGCCAGCGGCGTCGCGCCGGTGTATCGCTTCGCGTCGGGTCCAGCAGTTCAGCTGCGATGCGCGCGATGCGCGGGAGAGCCTGCGCGGGATTTTCGGCGACGGTCCATTCGAGGATCACGGTATCCGACGCGGCGTTTTCGGCCGGGGCGACAGCGCCGCGTTCCATCAGGATGGCCGCCTGGCGCTGCGCGACGCCAGACAGCAAATCCGGTTGCAGGCCGTGCTCGATCATCGCATCGATGCACGGCTCAGGCTCGGCCGTGAGTCCGACGGAAACCGGCAGCGCCCGGCGAATCTCGTTCTTCAGAATCCGCACCGCCTCGTCGAGATTCGCGACGACAAAATCGATGAACCCCGCGCGCAGACCCTCGCGGAGTTGGCCCGCCTCCGCATCCACGCACAGCGAAGCGGCTCCCGCAACGCTGGTCGCAATGATGGTCGCGATGCCCTCAGCCTCGAACCCGGAGCGCAACAGAAGCTTGCCGCCGAGTGAATCGCCGAAGCACTCGCGGCCAATGCGGCTCACAGCAAGAAACCGATCGTGGGCGGTGGCGAGTTCAGGCAGGTCCATGCGCGTAACAGACATTCTTCCACGCCGCTCTCTCACGCCGATGCAGGCGCGTTACCTGAGTTTTGAATGGATCAGCAGAAGTGGCCTGAAAAGGCGCAGCACTCCCTAAACTGGAAGTGCCTCTTTCAAAGTGCGAATGCGGTCGTTGCAGGATCGGTCCAGAGTAAAGGACCGACGGCCCGCAGGCCGCTACAACGACCTGCGGGCCGTTCGAATGAAAGGGGGTGAGTCCAAAGGATGAATAAGAGATCATCCTGGGCTCGAATTGCCATTACGATTGCGCTGGATTGGCGCTTCGTCCTGGCGGTTGCAGTCCTTGTTCTCACGCTACTGATGAAGTAGCCAACTTCCCGGGAGGAAATCGCCCCCTTCCGGGAACTACTTCACCCACAGTATACATCGGCAAAATCTTCACCAGGTCGAGTACGGCTGCCCGTCCGATCCAGTCTCCTCCGCCCCGCTGTGCACGTCGTTGATGCCCGGGTCGGTCTGGTCCAGATCGGCATACGTGTCGTCGCTTGCCGTCACCCACGTCTCACGGCTGTGCGTAAACGGATCCTCGGGGATCACCTTCAGGTAACCGTTCTGCACCAGATCGTCGAGCGACTGCGGAGCCTTGTTCTTATCCATCGTGTAGGAGTCGATGGCATCGCGCAACACGTGCAGGTCCTCCTTCAGCGCCGCTTCCTTCGCATTCCTGATGGAGGAAATGAAGCTGGGGATGGCGACCGCGGCCAGCACGCCGATGATCAGCATGACGATCATCAGCTCCACCAGAGTGAAGCCGCCCTCATGCTTTCGAATTGGAATTTTCAGCCGCAAGTTATCACCAGTCCGAGTATTTTGTTCCGTCCAGCCCGATCCCGTCGGATTTCGTGAAGACATCGAAGACATTTTGCCCGCCCCAGGAGTCGCTGCTGGGATCGTCCTGCATCGAGCGCAGCCCCCAGTCGTCGTTGCCGGTCATGGGATCGATGGGAATGTGGCGCAGGAATCGCACCTTCTTGCCCTGTACATCCACGCCGTCGACCAGGGTCTGCAAATCCGGAGGATAATTCTGGCTGTCCACCTTGGTCTGAAAGGCATGCTTGTCGGCCGCGTCCTTGTACGCGTCGATGGCCGCGCGCATCTGCCACAGGTCGTAGCGCAGCATCCGCTCCTTCTGCCGCTTCACCTGAAACCGCGCGATCGGCACCGCTGCCGACGCCAGGATCGACAGGATCGCCACCGTTACGATGAGCTCGACCAGCGTCAGACCGGCTTCCCGGTTCTGTCCGCGCCTCGTGTTGGGAAACATCAACCACATCACTTCATTTCCGGACTTCGTTTAAGGGCCGTCACTGGATGTGCACGACCGCCTGTGAACCCATCGCCGGCACCGGCTGCTGCTGGCTGTTGCGCACCACGGGCCGCGTAATCGCAACCGAGGCGTCTCCCGCCATGTTGGCCTGGAAGGTCAGCACGCAAAGCGCCCCCGAAGCTCCACTGATGCCCTTCGCCCCCGGCGGCCGCGAGGCGGCAATCGCTGCGTTGCCTTTCCCGTCGTCGCGATGCACCAGCGCTACAGCCTGACCGTCTTTGCCCAGAACATTGGGATGCTGAGGATCGTCGGAGTCAACATTGATCAGACTCAGCTTCGAGGAGTCATACTGCACATTCAGTGGCACTCCGTACACGTCGCTTCCGCCGGTCAGATCCACGACCATCTTGAATGTCGAACCGGTCTTCTCGTTGGATTGCGGCGGGCTCAGCGTCAGGTTCACCGGAGCAGCCGCGGCGTTCGCCTGCTGCGTCATTTCCGTCATCGCCTGTTGCGCTGCCGTCGCCGCCGAAGGCACAGGCTGCGGGGGCGGAGGCGGCGCAACCGCCTGGGTTCCCGGGAAGGTTTGCTGCGCTGGAGCCGACGCTTGCTGCGCTGGTACCGGCTGCTGCGCACTGAAAGCCGTGGGAGCGACAGCGGCCTGAGTCGCCGCCGGCTTCACCAGCGGCACAACCTGCGACAGGTTCACGGGCCGCAGTTCGATGTTGTTCGTGGTGCCGGTATCGATCTGCTGAATATCCGATGGGTCGATTTCCTGCGCCCGCACCACATGCGGAACCACCAAAAAGACAATCTCGTCGTCCGTGACTTCCTTCTGCTGTGTGCTGAAAAAGTACTTCAGCAACGGAAGCTGCGCCAGTCCCGGCGTGCCGCTGATCGCGTAGGTGGTCTGGTGCTGCACGATTCCGCCCAGCAGGTTCGGCTCGCCGTCCTTCAGGCGAATGGTTTGGTCGATCACGCGCTGCGTGATGATCGGCTCGGTGATCCCGCCGATGCTCGAGTTGCCGTTCGTTGCAGAGACCTCAATCTTGAACTTCATGCTGACGTCGCGGTCGAAGTGCACCGTCGGCTTCATATCCATGTTCACGCCGACATCGATGTACTGGAACTGCGTATTGACCAGCGAACTCACGATAGCCGTCGCCGCGCCTGTCTGATACGACCCGGTCGCGATCGGGATTCTTTCACCGATCTTCAGCGTCGCTTCCTGGCCGTCAGAAGCGCGAATCTGCGGATTCTGTATGATGCGCGAGCGCGTGTCGGTCAGCAGCAGATCCACCGCTGCCTGTCCGATCGTCACCGCGAAGTTGGTCGAGTTCAGGTGCGCCAGGTTATTCAGCGTGATGCTGCTGTTGGTAGTCGTCGTGCCGTTCGTACCGTTGGTGCCCGTCGTGCCGCTTGTGTTGCTGGTGTTATTCAGGTTGGAGTTGGACGGCTGAAAGTTGATGCTCGCGGTCTGCGGCAGCTGGACGCCGATGTTTCTCAGCAGGTCGCGGCTGACCTCCAGCACCGCCACGTCGATGACCACTTCCGGCTTGGCCTTGTCAAGATCGTTAATCAGCCTGCGCGCCAACAACAATTCATCCGGCGTGGCGCGCATCACAATGGCATTTTCGCTCGCGACTCCGTTGATGCGGGCGCCCTGGGAAAACAAGTTGCGCAGCACCGTCTGGATTTCCGTGAAGTCGTTCTGCTGCGAGATATTGTGCAGATAAAACGTCTCCACCGCCTGCTGATCCAGTTCGGTGTGCTTGCTGCGCGAATTCTCCGCCACAAAAATCGTGTTCTGCGTAATCGGACGCCAGAAAGTGTTCGACACCGTGGCCACAATGCGCAGCGCATCGTTCAGCGTCACGTTATTCAGATCCACCTGGATGCGCTTGGAACTGTAGGCCGGATCGAACAGCACATTGATCCCGGCCGCCTTGCCCACGGCCTGGTAGACGATGCGGCTGTCCTCGACCATGTGCAACGTGAGCGGCTCGTTCGAAATCGGCTTGAGCTGGATGGGCGCGGCGAACTCCAGTGCCTCGTCCGGCGTTCGCGGCGCGTTCTCCGGAGCCGGACTTTGCGCGTTGATCTTGTCGCGTGTGGCCTTGATGTCCTGAGAGGCCAGCTCATTGCTGGGGTCGATCTCCACCGCCCGCAGAAACTCCGTCAGCGCCCCGGTGTAATCGCCCTGCTCGCGCAGCTTCTCCCCATGTTCCACGTGCATGGCCGCGGCTGGAAAGCGCGTGCGTTCCCACGAGAGCTTGTAGCGCTCGTCGGTTGGCTTTTTCTGATAGGCCTGATAGTAGGCCTCGTAGGCGGCCTGCACATCGTCCTTCTCTTCGGCCACCTGGCCCTGTTTATACCAGTGCGCCGCCGACTGCGCGTGGGCTGCCGGAAGGGCCGCCAAAATCGTGGCAAGGATTGCCCAGATAACCAAACTTCGCTTCATGCAGCTCCATCGCAGGGTGAGGGATTCGTACAGGCTGCTGCGGCTGGCCCCTGCTTTCCCGGGAGCGAAAAATGACTCGCCTTCACCGCCGCTTCGCGCCCCGTATAGTATCGCACTTTGACGCCACGCTGCCGGGGGGCCTCTGCTGCCCCTTTAACTTCGTCGTCAACCCCCAAAGGTGGATTTTGGGTCCTGTTTTGGGGGCTGCGGGCGATATACGATGAAGAATTGCGACTGCGCCCATGGCCCGCCCAACCAGCCATCCCGTGAAACAGGCTCCTCCCAAGGCCAAGCCCCGCGATCCGGTGGCTTCCGGTATCCGCGACGCCGCTCAGAACCGGATGGCGAGCCACAACTACTTCATCCTCGAAAAATATGAGGCGGGCGTGGCCCTCCGCGGCTCCGAGGTCAAGTCGATCCGCGAGGGCAAGGCCAATCTCAGGGACGCCTACGGCCTCATTAAGGATGGGGAAGCCTTTCTGCTGAACGCGCATATCGGAGCGTATTCCCACGCCAGCTACAACAATCATGAAGCGCTGCGCACACGAAAGCTGTTGCTGCATCAGGAAGAAATTCGAAAACTCACGGGAAAGACGCAGCAAAAGGGGCTGACGCTCATCCCCATACGGTTATATTTTCGTAACGGCCGTGTTAAATGCGAGCTCGCGGTCGCCCGCGGTAAGCAGGAATGGGACAAGCGCGAAACCGAACGCCGCCGCGAAGCCGACAAGGAAGCCCGCGCCGCCATTGCCCGAAGCCGGAAGGCGTAAAAACGAACGTCGCAGCCTGATCGGAGCCTCTACCGCTGCGCCTGCTGCGTCCTGGGCACCTCCAGAGGTAACTGGATGGTACCCACCCGCCCTGTAGCCGTGTCCCAAACCGCGAGGTAGAGATAATTCTGCCCCTTGGGCACGGCGATCTCCTGGTCAAGGCTCAGCAGGCCATTCGGCTCCGCCTCCAACTGCTTTGGGTCGAAATTGAGCTTGTACACCTGGATGGCATGGCCCACCGGCCGCCCATAGTCATTGACGGCGAGGATGGCGGCTCCAGCCATCACCTGGCCCTTACCATCCTGGACAGATTGCTGGAAATCGGCTGCGGGCAGGAAATAGCGAATCGCGTAGTTCGTTTTCCTGCCTGTCGTCGCTGGCGGGGCTGGCGTGGCAGGGGTAGCGCCCACCGATGCTGACGCCGCCGGCTCCTCGGGAAGATCCGTCGCCGCAATTACACGAGCCCGAAAGATGATGGGCTCCAGTTGCGTGTTCGGCGCCTGCGCCGGTTTCCCATCGGCCAGTATCGGGCGCTTCGGTGACGAGACCGAATGGTTCTTGTTCTCGTCGTAGTAACCGCGGCGGTAGCTGAGCTGGTAGCCGCCCTTCACCTTCACCTCTACCGCATGCCACTTACCCGTGTCATGCAGCCCCGGCGGGGTATAGGTCAGCGTGTAGAAGCTCCCGTCGGTCGCCATAAAATGTCCGACCCCTTCTACGAATCCGCTGTTGTTGTAGAAAGCCTGGCCTCCTGTGCTCTCCGCCGTATCCTGCATCATTGCGTGCTGGTCGCTTTGGTCGCCGCTGTTGGCCCAGCTCAGGCCTCGCGCGTCCACCGGGTAAACGGCGATGCGGTTCACTTCCAGACCGTCGAGCATGGGACGCAGATCGACGCCCGGCCCCACCCAGTCCTTGCCGCGTTTGATCGCCAGCGGCGATCCGCCGGAGAACCAGATCAGATTCTTGCGGCCCGGCAGCGGGCTCAAAGCCGCAATCATCTGTTCCGTTGCGTCGATGTCCGTCGTGAGCTGCGCGTCCTGGTTGGTCATCCGCGGCATCACTTTGTGAATCGCCGCCTTCAGCCGCTCGTGATCCGACGTAAAGTTTTCGAGCAGGTTCACTATCTGCCCATAGCGCCAGTAGAGGGCCACCGGCTCGTCGGCCGGCAGTGCATCCACTGCCTGTGTCAGCTGGTGAGTCAGGTACATCTGGTCCATCAGCGTGATGGTCGTCGTGTCCAGCAGCCAGACGTTGATTACCGGCGGCGGATGGAGCAGCGCGGCGTTCGTGTACAGGCCCGGCTTTTGCGAGGCCTCGTTCAGGATGGGCACGGAGTGGTCGTCGTGCGCCTCGAAGGAGCGCAGCTTCTGCCGATTGCCATCGTCGAAAATCTCGAAGTCCGATGGCTTCAGGCCGCGCACCGGATTGCCTTTGTTGTCGAGGACGGTCACGTCGGTCAGTACGACCTGCGTCCCCGTATGCAGTGTGTAAGGCTTATTGTCCGAGGACTGCGCTGAGCCAGCCGCGGCCATGGACACAACGCACAGTGCGAGAAGAACGCAATCGCGACGGTTCAACATCGTCCAGATCCCTTCCGGAGCCTAATACGCAGATAAGGGAAAAGATCAACTCCAAAGGATGCTTGTTGTGAACTGTCCGACGATCTTTGGCCTATTTTAGACTCTGCCGCAGGTTACTCGTATACACATGTTTTTGACAGCGCAGAAACAAAATATTGTACAACATTTGTTGTACAATATTTCTATGCCGAACATCGTAAGCGCCGCCTACGCAAAAGCCAATCTTCCGAAGCTCCTCAGGGACGCAGCGAAGGGGAAAAGCGTCGTCGTTGCGCGCTACAAAAAGCCCATCGCGATGATTGTTCCCGCGCCTGAGGATGATCGTCGGCCGAGATTCGGGACGGGAAAGGGACGCGTACGCATCATTGACCCCCACGCTTTCGACCCGATGACCGATGAAGAAGTGGATGCCTTTGTTGAAGGGCGTTACTAAATGGATCGGGTGTTACTCGACACCCAGACCATTTATCTTGCCTATCGCGGAGAAATGCAGAAGTTTCCCCGCGATGTGCGATCTCTTATCGAGAATCCAGACACAGTACGCCTCATCAGCTCCATCTCAATCGTGGAGATCGCGATCAAGAATGTGATTGGCAAGCTGGAGATGGACGAGCATGCGACACGAGAGGCCATCGTGGACCTTCGGCTCACTGAGTTGCCTTTCGAACCTCGGCACGCTTTCAAATTATTTTCGCTTCCCATGCTGCATCGCGACCCCTTCGACCGCATGATCCTCGCAGCGGCTTTTGCCGAGAAACTCCCCATCGTTACCGGCGATAGAATTTTCCGCCGCTATTCCGAAGTTAAAGTCATCTGGTAAAAATTCCCCGATAGCTCCAGATCAAAATTCCATGAACACGAAAATCCTCTTCGCCCCCACTGCTGACGTCGAAACCGAACTCCTCGCCGTCTTTGCCGTCGATGCCGCCCCCAAAGCCGCCCCCAAACCCGAAGTCCGCCTGCTGGCCACCGATGACGCCACTTTGAAAGCCGCGCAGTCCATTCTCGAGGGGGGCGAATTCAAGGCCGAACTCTGCGAGCCGCTCCTGATTCACAGTCCTTCCGGACTCAAGGCCAGGCGGCTCCTCATCATCGGCTTGGGAAAGGCCGCCAAACTCACCCCGCACGAGGTCCGCAAAGGCGCTGGTGCCGCCGTCCGCTACGCCAAGCCTCGTGGCATCCGTGAGGTTGCCATCGCCGTACCGGTTGGCGAGAGTCTCGACCCGAAGCTGACCGTCCGCACCCTCGCCGAGGGCGGCGTGATCGGCGACTTCGACTCCGACACCTACCGCTCCGACCGCAAAGATCGAAGCGTGCAGTCGGTCCAGGTCGTGGTCTCGCCTGCCGCCGACCAGGGCGTCGCCGAGGCTGCCCTGCGCGAGGGCGTGATCGTCGGCGAATCGCAGAACTTCGCCCGCGCCCTGGTCAACGAGCCCGGCAATCGCCTGACGCCGACGATTCTGGGCCAGCGCGCCGCGGAGATGTGCCGCGAGTTCGGCATCCAGTGCGAGGTCCACAGCACCGACAAGATGCGCGAACTGGAGATGGGCGCGTTCCTCAGCGTTACCCAGGGCTCCGACGAGCCGCCCGCGCTCATCGTGATGACGTATGAGCCTCCGGGTGCCCCCGCAGGCCCAGTCCTCGGTCTGGTCGGCAAGGGAATTACCTTCGACACCGGCGGCATCTCCATCAAGCCCTCCGACAACATGGAGAAGATGAAATACGACATGGCCGGCGGCGCAGCCATGATCGGCGCCATGCGGGCGATTGCGCAACTCGTGCCGCCGGTCAAGGTCATCGGCATCGTCTGCGCCGCGGAGAATATGCCCTCAGGCAAGGCGCAGAAGCCGGGCGATGTCCAGATCGCAATGCCCGCGCCCGGTAAGCCCGGGAAGGCCATCGAGATCATCAACACCGACGCCGAAGGCCGTCTGGTCCTGGCCGACGGCATTACCTACGCAAAACAGCTCGGCGCAACCCACCTCATCGATGCCGCCACGCTCACCGCCGCCGTCGCCGTCGCGCTGGGCCTGCTCAACGCTGGCATCTTCGCCAACGACGATGACAGCTACCAGCGCTTCACCGACGGCCTCAAAGTCTCCGGCGAGCGTTTCTGGCGTCTGCCCCTCGACGACGACTACCGCGACGTCATCAAGTCCTCCATCGCCGATATCAAGAACACCGGCGGCCGCTACGGCGGAGCCATCAATGCCGCGATGTTCCTCAAGGAGTTCGCCGAAGAAACCCCCTGGCTGCACCTCGATATCGCCGCCACAGCCTGGAACGACGACGCGAAGCCGTGGATGGCATCCGGGCCCACGGGAATCGCCGTCCGCAGCGTAATCGAGTGGATTCGGAGGTTTGCGCCCTAGTTCGTGATCGCTTCCGATCAGCAATCAATGATTGCAGTGCATGCATTGACAGCAATGATTGCATTGCACTAGTCTTTGAGAATGGCCAGCATTACCATCCGCAAACTCAACGATTCCGCAAAGGCAAAACTCCGCGTCCGCGCGGCCCAAAACGGCCGCTCGATGGAAGAAGAAGCGCGGGCAATCTTAGAGACCGCCGTGAAGACCGTTCCGAGCACACCTCAAAGACCTCGGAGTCTCTACCAAGCCATCCGGCAAGAGATGGCCGCGGCCGGAATCGATGGCATCGAGTTGGAGATTCCTCCGCGCGCTCCTGCGCAAGAGCCCATCGATTTCAGCGGTCCAGAATACGGAACCTATGACGACGAGTAGGGCATGATCATCCTGGACACGAATGTCCTGTCGGAGGTGATGCGTCCTGCGCCTGGACATCACGTTGTGCTCTGGTTGGATAAGCTACGACCCGAAAACGGGTACACAACTGCGATAACCAAGGCCGAAATACTTTACGGCATTGAAGTGGCACCGCACGGCAGCAAGCGATCGGCGCTGGCCAAATTAGCAGATCGCCTGTTCTCCGGGCAGTTCTCAGGACGCGTTCTCGCGTTCGAAGACGAAGCCGCCGCTCACTATGCGCAGATCTCTGCTTTGCGCCGGAGCCGAGGAAGGCCAATCAAGCCAGCCGACGCCCAGATCGCGGCTATCGCCCGACTCCACCACGCCACCTTAGCCACGCGCAACACCACGGACTTCGAAGACTGCGGTATCCGACTTGTGAACCCCTGGGAAGCCTGAAACAGGGTTTTGCTTCAAACTACGAATGCGCCGCAGCCGTCTTCCGCTCCGCCTTCGTAGTCTTCGCCCCAGCCCGCGCCCGAGCCATCAGAATCAGCCCAAAACCGAAAACAATGGCCCCCAGGCTCGCCAGCTGCGCGTTCGTCATGCCCCACAGAATCCGCGGATTGATGCGGATAAACTCCACCAGAAACCGCGCAATCCCCGTGAGAATCAAATACTCGCCCGTAATCTGGCCCATGGGCTTCGGCCGCTGCGGAGCGCCGCGCCGCCACAAAATCCAGGTGATCAGCAGTGCCCCCAGCAGCTCATAAATCGGCGTAGGATGCACCCGCTGGAACGTCGGCACCAGCCCATGCGGAAAGCTCATGCCCCACGGCAGATTGGTGGGAATCCCGTAGTCGCCGTCACCCGAAACCAGGCAGCCCAGCCTGCCCACGCCATATCCAATCGCCGCCGCCGGAGAAGCCAGGTCCAGCATCTGCAGCGGGCCCAACTTGTACACCCGCGCCTGCCACAGCAGCGTCAGAATCCCGACAATCAGCCCTCCATACCAGGCGAACCCTGCCCGGTCGAAGAGCAAATCGGCCGGATGCCGCATCAGCGCGTGGGGCGTCTCCATCACATGCCACAGTTTCGACCCAATCACCCCGGCGACCGTCGACACCGCCACGATACTAATGGCATCGCCGTCAATGCCCCAGCGTTGAAAATTCCTGTAAAGGATCCAGCAGGCAGCCACCGCCGCCAGCCACAGCATGATGCCAAACGTGCCAATAGAGAACCGGCCAATGTGAATGAATGGGTACATACGCGCGTCTTTTGAGTATAGAAGTGATCTCCTGTTGAGGTCCACACTCTCCGGGACGCTCGGTGAGACCCGCTTCGGTGGCGGGTCTCATCCGTGCCTGACTTTTCTTCGGAAAGTATGAGATCGCCTCGAGCTTCCACAGGGGACTTTGGAGTTAATCTCACCCTGTGAGCACGACAACCACCCATGCCGCGCTTGAGGTGCTGTTCAGCCGCGAGCGCATCAGCCATCGCGTCGCCGAAATGGGGCGGCAAATCGATCAGGATTACGCAGGCGAAAAGGTCGTCCTCGTCGGCGTGCTCAAAGGCGCGGCTATTTTCCTGGCCGATCTCGCCCGCAGCATCTCGGTCGACAACACCTTCGACTTCGTCGCCGTCTCCAGCTACGGCAAGGGCGCCCGCACCTCCGGCGCCGTCAAGCTCATCAAAGATCTGGACCAGCCGATCGAAGGAAAAAACGTCATCATCGTCGAAGACATTCTCGATACAGGCCTGACGCTTGGTTTCCTGCGCAGCCTTTTCGAGCAGCACCAGCCTAAAACCCTCCGCATCGCCGCCCTGCTTGACAAACCATCGCGGCGCGTGGAAAAAATCGATGCCGATTATGTGGGATTCACAATTCCCAATCAATTTGTTATTGGGTATGGGATGGATTTCGCAGAGCGCTACCGGAACTTGCCCGACATTTGTCTGATGCCGGATGCGCCCGAATTATCGGCGGGCTGAAAGGAGCCTGCCCTCAAATGAGCACACCCATTCACCTCCTCGAAGAAGAAGAGGAGCAGGAAGTCCCTGGGTTCGACGCGGAAGCTTTCGCAAAGCGCGCGCTGTCCTCCAAGCTCAATCTCGCAGCCGTCATCGACCACACGCTGCTCAAACCCGAAGCCACCCACGAGCAGGTCATCCGTCTTTGCCGCGAAGCCGCGGAGCATCGTTTTGCCTGCGCCATGGTCAACCCCATCTGGACCGCGCTGGCACACTCCGAGCTTGCTGGATCCGGCATTCCCATCGGCGTTGTGGTCGGCTTTCCGCTCGGCGCTTCGCTCGGAACCACGAAGCGCGAAGAAGCTGCAATCCTGGTCAAGCTCGGCGCGCACGATGTCGACATGGTCCTCAACGTTGGGCTGCTCAAGTCCGGCGAGAACCAGGCCGTCCAGCAGGACATCGAGGGCGTCGTTGAGGTCGTCCACGACGCGGGAGCGATCGTCAAGGTCATCCTCGAAACCTGCCTGCTCACCGTCGAAGAAAAGCTGCGAGCTTCGGAGTTGGCCATCGCCGCCGGGGCCAACTTCATCAAGACCAGCACCGGCTTCTCAACCGGAGGCGCCACCGCGGAAGACGTTGCCATGATGCGTGGCGTGGCCGGCGGGCGCTGCGGCGTAAAAGCCTCGGGCGGCATCCGCACCCTGGCCGACGCCAAACGCATGCTCGAAGCCGGCGCCTGCCGCATCGGCGCCAGCGCCAGCGTCGCGATTGTTGGAGCGCTATGACGCGGCGGCCTTCTTCATAGTTCGCTCGGAGAGCTTCAAAATCAGTCCGGCTTCAGCCGCTGAGCGATGATGATTCTCCCTCTTCAGGCCCTGTCACCCGCAAGCTGTCCCGGCCGTCAAACTTTCGTACTGTATGACGCGTCGATTGTTCTGGACTTGCTCCCTCTCCGCCGTTAGCCTCATAGATAGTTGGGCAAGCCCTGTTCATCCCCCGCGTTCATCCCGGGATGAGCAGGGCTTTCGCTTTCATCGAGTCCAAACAACAGAGGTGCAGCAATGTTCAACCTCCCCAAAAAACCGCTTCCGGCGGCCGGCCGGAGTCACGCGGAGGGGTTATCGAGCTCGATAACACCTGCAACCCTCGTGATTTCAGGTGACCGACCCAGGAGGGGAGGGGAGGGGGGCGGGGTCCTTCGTAGCCGGAGGCATTCCTCGGCTCCACTTTAAACACCCGGGCTCGAAGAACAAGCAGAACCAAAACCCCGTATCATGGCATTCGTTCCGCGCGTGCGCAGCCGCGCGCCCACTGGAGAAGCGTGACCGAAGATCCCGAACAGAACCAGGCTGAGAATTCGTGGGAAGGGGATTACCGGCCCGTATCTCCTGAGGCATCGAAGCGCACCATGCAGGTGCACGTCGATCCGCTGCAGACGGAATTCCTTGTCCGCCTGGCCGATGCGCTGAACACCACCCTCGACCTCAAAACGCTGCTCGAGCGCACCGGCTCACTGGTCCGCGCCGTCATCGACTACCGTATCTTCGCCATTCTGCTCTACAACGACCGCACTCACGACCTGCGCATGCGTTTCCAGATCGGCCACAAACCCGAGGTCGAGCGGATGCGCATCCGCATCGGCGAAGGCATCGTCGGCGAAGTTGCCCAAACTCGTCAGCCCATGCTGGTCAACGACGTCACCGCTGCGCACAACTACATCAACGCCAACCCCGAAGTACGCTCCGAGATGGCCGTCCCGCTGATCACGAAAAACCGCATGATCGGCGTGATCGATATCCAGTCGGAGCAGCCGAATTACTTCACCCAGGAGCACCTCCACCTGCTCACGCTCACCGCGTCGCGGATCGCGGGCGCCATCGAAAATGCTCGGCTCTACACCCGCGTCGCGCGCCAGGCGCAGACCCTTCAGGTGCTCAACGAAATCAGCCGCGAGATCACCTCCATCCTCGATCCCGCCGAGCTGCTGCAAAAGGTGGGCCAGCTCGTTCGCCGCCTCATCGACTACCAGATGTTCTCCATCTGGCTCGTCAACGAGCGCGACCAAATCCTCGAAAACCGCCTGTCGATTCGATTCGTGCCTCGCCCCGACTCAAAAGATAAACGTGAAGAAAAGCGCGAAGAGCCGCGCCGTACCATCTGGGACTCATCGCCACCGGAGCCGCCGCCGCTGGCGCCTCCCAGCAGCGTCCTGGGCGAGCCCATCGAAAACACCGGGCCCCTCGGCACCACCATTCCACTCGACCGTGGCCTCGTCGGGGCGGCGATCCGCGAGAAGCGGGTGATTCATGTCTCCGACGTCCGCAAGGATCCGCGCTATCACATGGTGAACCCGGAGACGCGCTCGGAAATGACCGTGCCCCTCATCTACAAAGGCACCGCCATCGGCGTCCTCGACATCGAGCACACCCGCCTGCACTACTTCACCGAGGACCACGAGCGCGCGATGACCACGCTCGCCGCGCAGATCGCCATTGCCGTAGAAAACGCCCAGCTCTACCAGCGGGTCATGCAGCAGGAACAGCGTCTCGAGCGCGATCTGGCCATGGCACGCGAGGTCCAGCTTCGATTGCTGCCTCCCGCCAAGCCGCAACATAAGCGCGCCGAGTTCGCCGCACGCTTCCTGCCCGCGCGCACCATCGGCGGCGACCTCTACGACTTCCTTACCTACGACACGAACCGCAGCGCCATCGCGCTCGGCGACGTCAGCGGCAAGGCCGCGCCCGCGGCTCTTTACGCGGCGCTGGTCAGCGGCATCATGCGCTCGGTCGCCAGCCAGCATCTCTCGCCATCGGAGATGCTGAAGACGCTCAACGACGCGCTCCAGGAGCGCAAGCTCGACTCGCAGTACGTGACGATGCTCTTCGGGTTGTGGAACGACGAAAATCTCACTGTCCAGATCGCCAACGGAGGATCGGTGCAGCCGCTGTTCTGCCGCGGCGAGGAGATTGAGACCATCCGCGCCGAAGGCTTCCCGCTCGGCATGTTCCCCAACGCTACCTGGGAGGAGTTCAGCATCGCCACCCAGCCCGGCGATTCGGTCGTCTTCTTCAGTGACGGCATTCCCGACGCGCAGAATGCCGCGGGCGAAATGTACGGCAACGACCGGCTCATCGCCACGGTGAAAAAGAACCACCACAAATCCGCGTCCAGGCTCGCGGAGAGCATCCTGACCGACGTCGGCCGCTTCCAGGGCAAGCGCGACCGCTTCGACGACGAAACGGTTGTCGTGCTGCGTGTCATCTGACGGCTAAGTCCTAAAGCAGTTAAATTATCACTCTTGACGGATAACCCCTCCGGTGAGAACCTAACGCCAACAATAACTCTCCCTACGGAAGAACTTGAGAATAGTCCCCAAGGTCAGTGTGCGAAAGGAAAGATGCTGAATGCGAGCAAGCGCTAAGGTGGTTTGTGGTGTCTTGATTTGCTTTCTAATTACAAACACCCTCGTCTGGGCCGGGGTTGGCAGCCACAACACGATGTATGTTGGGGGAACAATCGAATCTATAAAGGCGGGTGCCGAGGGCACCTCTTCAACCCAGGACGAAAAGGTCTTCACTTTCGAGTCAAAAGAAGGAAAAATAGCAATTCCATACGACAAAATCAACGATCTTGAATATGGACAGAAGGCAGGAAGACGCCTCGGTCTGGCGCTTACAATCTCTCCGTGGTTGTTGTTGTCCAAGAAGCGCAAGCACTTCCTCACGATTGGTTTCACCGACGCCAACGAAAAGCAGCAGGCTGGAGTTTTCGAACTTGGCAAGGACATCGTCCGGGTGACTCTTGTAAGCCTCGAGGCGCGATCAGGGAAAAAGGTGGAATATCAGGACGATGAAGCTCGTAAAAGCGGCTTGGGTGGCTAGCTATGATCCAGGTTGTCTTAGCGCTTCTACTGTCGTCGGCTTTCCCCGTCAATGCGGCATTAGCCGTTCAGTCCTCTGGTGGTAGTGCAACCACCCCTCCAGATCTAGAGCAAGGGATTTCGTCGAGGTTGCTGCAGGTTAAACGGATTTATGTAGAAAGTCTGGGCGACGATCCTGCTTCGCGTCAGCTACAAGCCCTCCTCATTGACGCGATCACAGCGTCAAAGCGCTTTGTCATCACCGAGAACAAAGACAGGGCCGACGCGATAATGAAGGGAGTCGGAACCGAGAAGTCGAGCCAAGAATTGCACGCGACTAAAGAGGGAACCATCGTTGGAACTGGCAGGGGAGCGGCTGGGGTCTCAGACAGTTCCACCAATACTGAAACGATCACAGAAGCGCACCTTACAATCCGCCTGGTGTCGTCCGATGGCGACGTGCTCTGGAGCACAGAGAAGGAGAGTACTGGCGCCAAATATAAGGGTGCCAGCGCAGACGTCGCGGATGCAGTCGTCAAACAACTAGTGAGGGACTTGGACAAGGCCAGCCAACGCACCTCGACCGCCGGCCCCGGATAGGCGGGTCCCTTCTCAGTCTCCGGCGAACACCATCTCCTCGATGACCGCCGGCCTCTGATCGAAGTCGCTGTAGCGAATCCACCGCGGCCGCACCACGAAGTACGCGATGCCCGGCCAGCCCCTGCGCGCCGGGCCATCCGGCCAAGCCCCGAAGTAGATTGCATGCACGCGCATTAGCTCGGCCCCCGTCGGCTCCTCGGCGATGCCCTCCAATTGCACCGTCTGCTCGCCACCCCAGCCCACCACAAACGAACACGCAGGCCGTGCAATCAGGTTGGGATATTTTCGCGACGACTGCACCGTGTCGAAGATAACCTCGAGGTCCGGACTCGTCGCAATCCCTACCAGGGCCGACTGCGGAGTCCCGTCCGCGCCAATGCTGGACACAACGCCGTAACGATGCTTCACCATGAACGAGTGCACGAACTGTCGATCCATGTTTAAGGCACAGCGTTCGTATGAAGGAGGCGTCGGGCCGATTTTGCCCCGTTTGCCTTTGCTGAAATCGTATCGTTGCCTCCTCGACTCAGGCGATCAGGAACGACCGCGGTCTTTGAGAGTCGCGATGTCTGCGTCATGCCAGGCCCAGGTCGCGATAGAACTGGCGCAGGTCGCCCTCCATCGTGGTCAGCCGCGTCTCGATGGAATTGAAGCGCGCGTTATTGAGGAAGATCCCAACCAGGATCAGTAACGAGGGGATACAGATGCTTAGGACCAGCTGCAGGTTCGTCATGCGCGTTCCTTCTTTGGATTGTATCCCGAAGCCTGGCGCTCCTGGCACGCAGATTTTTTCGGCTGGCTTCAGATAATACGATTCGGGAGTGCCCCTTCTGGTATTCTCAAGGGTTTTCTTCCGGTTCTGCGTTTGTACCTTGCAGGCCGGTCGAAGGAGTTGGCGCCATGCCCGAGCAGAGAGCACGGAAATACCACCAGGATCGCGTGGCCGAGACGCTGCGCGACGAGATCGGCGCGATGATCGAGGGCGAGCTTTCCGACCCCCGCATCAGCTTCGCCTATATCAGCCAGGTGGTGCTCAATCCCGGCGGAAAGTCGGCGCAGATCTACGTGGCGGTCGACGGCGGCTCCCAGGAAGAAGCCGACACCCTCGACGGTCTCATGGCCGCGCGCGGATACATCCGCCACGAGCTGCTGGAGCGGATGGGGAAACGCTACATCCCGGAGCTGACCTTCCACATCGACCGCTCCGAAAAGATGAAGGCGCGCATTGACGAGTTGCTCGGCCGCAAGCGCCGTACAGGTCTTCGAACCCAAAGCACCGAGCAAAGTGGCTGAGGGTTGTGCAGGCGAAGAACTCCGGGAAATTGATGGCAGCAGGACACGACATTCCGCAACACCACCAGCAGAACCCAGGCGCAACTGCCCCGCTGTCCAACGGCCTGTGCGAGGGCCTTCCCGCTGTCCTCGACGTCGTCCGCCGCAGCCACCATTTCGCGGTCTGTTCGCACGCCCGCCCCGATGGCGACGCTGTCGGCGCGATGCTGGCCTGCGGCCTGATGCTCGCCCAGCTCGGCAAGCAAGCCGACCTCGTCTCTGCCGATCCCGTGCCTCTGATCTATCGAGGACTCCCCTGCGCTCCCACCATCCGCCACACAGCCCGACTCGAAGGCGATTACGACGCTGTCATTCTGCTCGAGTGCGACGGCATCCAGCGCTCCCGCCTCACTGGCCTCGAGGGTCGATTCCTCGTCAACATCGATCATCACGCCACCGGCCGCCCCTTTGCCGATGTCAACTGGATCGACACCCACGCTTGTGCCGTCGCCGAGATGGTGTATCGGCTCGCGATCGCCGCCGGCGCCGAGATTACCCCGCAGATCGCCGCCTGCCTCTACGCGGGAGTGCTCACCGATACCGGCTCCTTCTGCTACGAGGGAACCGACGCGCACGCGTTCGAGCTGGCGCGCGAGCTGGTCGGTCACGGCGCCGACCCTGCCGGCATCGCGCGCGAAGTCTACTTCTCCAACCCCCTCTCCAAGATGCTCCTTCTCGGCGCGGCGCTGTCGAATCTGCATCGCGAAGGCAGGCTCGCCTGGCTGTGGGTCACCCATGACGATATGAAGCGCGCCGGAGCGGCCGAGGAAGACTGCGAAGGCATCGTGAATTACGCTATCGCCATTGGCGGCGTCGAAGCAGCGGTTCTGCTGCGCGAGCTGCCCGATCATCGCGTGCGGCTTTCTCTGCGCAGCAAGGGCCAGTTCGACGTGGCGCGCATCGCCGCCAGCTTCGGCGGAGGCGGCCATCTGCACGCCGGCGGCTGCACCCTCGAAGGCCCTTTGCGTGAAGCTGCGAACAGGATTCTGGAAACCATGCGCCAGGAGCTCATGATCATGGTTCCCGGACATGCCGTTGCCGAGAATGAATCAAGGCGGAATCTGGTAGGCTGACTCAATCGTGGTGCAGGGATACCTTCCATGGCCGGCCCGCAAACCATGAAACTACGCGCCCGAATGTCACTCACATTGCAGGATGTTTCGTGAAAACCACGACCAGTTCCCGCGACCACGCTGGCCAGGCCAACTCGGCTGGTTCCGTGGACGTCAGCGATTTGCCGGAACGTCCCGCATCGGTACAAAAGAACGATGCGGACCGCGCGCGATCGCCCGTCCTTTTCGTGCGCGTCCGGGCCCGATTTCCGGCGATAGGCGAAATCGCCGAAGCTGCAACTCTGTTCTGCCTGACCGCGTTCTTCCTCTTCTATGGCTTAGTACCGATATTCGGCGGCGACGGCCTTGGCCTCGTTGGCGCCGATGAGCCTCGCTACGCCCAGGTTGCGCGCGAAATGCTCGCCCGCCACGACTACATCACACCCGTGCTGTGGGGTCATCCGTGGCTCGAAAAGCCCGCCCTTTACTACTGGCGCGCCATGTTCGCGTTTCGCGAATTCGGCGTGCACGACTGGTCCGCGCGCCTGCCCTCGGCCAGCTTCGCCTTCATGCTTGTCGTGCTCATCTACCTCCACATCCGCCGTTTTCGTAATGGCGGACAACTCGATGCGGCCCTGATCACGGCGTCCTGCGCGGCTGTCCTCAGCTTTGCCCGCGGCGCTTCGACTGACATGCAGCTCGCCGCGCCCTTCGCCATCGGCATGCTGGGCTGGTACGCCTGGTACGAAACCAACAGCAAGTTCTGGCTTTTCGATATTTACTTCTTCGTGGGCGCCGCCACGCTTGCCAAAGGACCGATCGCTCCCCTCATGGCGCTGGTCATTATCGGCATTTTTGCCGGGCTGCGCCGCGAGTGGTCGCTCTTCCGCCGAAGTCTATGGTGGCCGGGCATCGTGCTCTACTTCGCCATGGTGCTGCCCTGGTTCATCGCCGTGCAACTGCGCAACCCCACCTTCCTGAGAATCTTCTTCCTCGAACATAACCTCGAGCGCTTCGCCACAGACCGCTTCGAGCACTACCGCCCCTTCTGGTATTACATCCCCGTCATGCTGCTCGGGCTCACGCCGTGGGCGGTGATTGCAGTTACTGCTTTTGTCGACGCGGTCGGCGGATCCATCAACGAGTGGCGCACCCGCCGCGCCAAGGTCCTCTATGTAGGCCACGGCCGCGCTGGAGACGCGTTTCCGGAATTCCTGGTGCTCTGGGCTCTCGTGCCCATCCTCTTCTTTTCATTTTCTGAGTCGAAGCTGCCGGGGTACATCCTGCCCGCCGTGCCGCCGCTCACCATCCTCGCCGGCGATTATCTCAACCGCATTCGCAACCGCGGCCTCAAACCCTGGCTGCTGATCCTGCATGCCGTGCTCACTGGAATCCTCAGTATGTTTGTGCTCCTGATGCCGCTGCATTTGCGCAATCCGGAAGCCGTGCCACCAGGAGTCGCCATCATCGCCGCCGGCATGGTGGGGGGGGCCGCCATGGTCTTCATCCTGATCACCGTCGCGCGTTTCGGCCTCAAGCGTCTGCGCATCGCCACCATGACCCCCATGGTCATCCTGCTGCTCTACATGTTCGGTATCGGCCCCATTTTCGGCATTGCTCCCCTGGCCAACACGAAACACAATATCAATCTGATGGACATGACCTACTCGGCGCGGCCCCTGGCGCAGATCCTCGACCAGATCAGCCCGCCTCCCGGCATTACTGCGGTGTGGCGGGTGCGCAGAGACGTACAGTACGGACTTTCTTTCTATCGAAATCAGCGCACTGTGAATTACGATGTTGGCATCGCAGTGAGCGACCCGCCGCGAGTTACGGGCACCGGCCCGCGCGGGGTCATCATCGACGCAGTGAAAGAAGGATCGTCGGCCGAGCAGATGGGCCTTAACCGGCTCGTCGGCGACGATCTGGTAGCGGTGAACGGCCAGCCTGTTCTGAACGCGGCGGATTTCGAAGCTATGAGGGCGCGCTGGAAGCCAGGAGTCAGGCTGGAATTCGAAGTGATCGATCCCAGGATTCCGGAAAAACAGCCGCAGTTCGCAAGCGGCGCCATGCAGGATGGCGTTCCGGAGAAACAACACCTTCTGGTCATTCCGGAGTCGTGTCTTGCCCAGCTACCATGCGCAGGGGAGATCCATCGAATGCTCGCGGCGAGGCGATATGACCCGCTCTTCACCTGGCCCGCTCAAAGTCTGGTTGTCTACGAAGTCGCGGCCGCCGATCCCGGAGCAGCAGCCCGCGGCCGCTGAACCGTTCATTGCAGTTCAACCGGGAGGATACCTCCCTGGCGCGTAAGTAAGCGCCCCGGCCTGGGTGTATCGATGAGTTCTGCGCTCCAGTTCGAGCTGTTGGACCTGCGCCATTTCTCGGCGGGCAGCTTGCGGCCCCTGCTCGATGAAGAAAGCCAGGTCTGGAGCGAGCGTCTCCACTGGGATTATCGCGGCTCCGCCGAGCTCCTGCTGCAGTATCTCGACTCGCGCGTCCTGCCCGGCTATGTCGCCGTCGAGAATGGCCGCATCGTCGGCTACGTTTTCTGCGTTTATGAAGGACACAAAGCCGTCATCGGCGACGTCTTCGCCCTCCCCGTCAAGCGCGCTTTGCCGGCAACAGGCGCTCTGCCCTCGGACCGTGAAGAGTCCGCCGGGGAAGTGCGCAACGAGATGCTCCTGCGTCTGCTCGAAATGCTGAAGAATACCCCCGGCGTGAGCCGCATCGAATCGCAGCTCCTGCTGCATCCGCACGGCGCCCACCAGCGCGTCTTTGATGACACGGGCTTCGAGGTCCACGAGCGCATCTTCATGGAGTGGCCCCTGCAGCCGGCTCCCGACGCCGTGCTCCACGAAGCTGCTGGCCTCGTGCACTCTCGCCTGCCCAAAGGCCTGGAACTGCGCCGCTGGGCCGAAACCGACCTCGGCGCCGCGGCCCGCCTCATCGCGGCCTCCTACGAAGGACACCTCGACAGCCACATCAACGAGCAATACCGCACCGCTGCCGGTTCGCAGCGCTTCCTGCACAACATTGTGCGGTTCCCGGGATGCGGTTACTTCGATCCCGGCGCCTCTCTTGCTCTTGTCGATCGCAACAGCGCCGATCTGGCGGGCTTGCTCCTCTGCTCGCGCGTGCGCGACGATGTCGCACACGTCACCCAGATCTGCATTGCACCCGCTTACCGCGGGCGGGGATTGGGCCGCATGCTCATGGTCGAAAGTGCCCGCATTCTTTCCGATCGAGGCTTCAGTCTGCTCACCCTTACCGTCACGGCCTCCAATCGCAGGGCAGTGTCCCTGTATGAATGGCTCGGCTTCCGCGGCACACACCGCTTCGATGCCATGGTGTGGGACAACAGCGAGGGTCTGAACGCCAGCCGTCCCTGGGGCTGAGAATCCGTCAGGCTTCTAACCGACAGCCGCCCGATCCGCCTGCTCCGCGGCCATCGCCACCGACCGCAATCCCGCCGCTTCGACGGTCGCCTCCACCATTGCGTGCATGCCCATGCACGAATTCATCATCAGGTGATAGAGCTTCCGGTCATCCCACTCCCGTTGGTGGAATCGCCGGATGTACTCCGCGCGCCGCCGGTCCGTCGCCACGATCTCGCGCTCCGCGTCTTTCGCGTGCTCCGGGAATTGGCCCTGGATATAAGCAATCTTCCGCGGCATCGAGGCATACACAAACACGTGATACGCTCCCGGCGATTTCGCCAGCATGCACGCCGCCCCGCGCCCCACCACCACGCAGTTGCCGATCGCCGCCTGCTCCTGCACGTACCCCTTCACGAACTCCACCATCTGCCCGCTGTCGAAAACCTTGGGATGCTCGGGCAGCTGCTCCAGCGACCCCAGCCAGAATGCCTTCCCGAACCGGTAAGACCACGGGTCGATGCGTTCGTCGCAGCGCTTCACCAGGGTCGGCGCCACGCCCGCCTTGCGCGCCACGTCTTCGGTCAGGCAGCTGTCAATCAGCCGCCAGCCCAGGCGGTTGGCCAGATGATGCGCGTACTCCGCGCCCTGGCTGCCGTATTCCCGCTCCACCGTGATCACCTGAATCATGGCTTTCTTCCTTCTCCCGCGAGCCGATGGTGCAACTTTTTGCCCCGCTCCGTCAAGGGTCGCTGCGGAGCCGCATGGATAGGATGGCTGCCACAAAAGTGTAGGGGCATGACTCACAGCTTGCGGAAAAACTAGCCTTTGCCACGAAAAAGTGAAGGGGCATGGCTTCAGCCATGCCATAAAACCGCCCAAAATGAATCGGGCTTTAGCCCCCGAGGGACGGTTTTCGCGGTTCCGTCTCATTTATGAGACAGCTCCTACTCCCTAAACTCTACGAGTGTAGCCCCCGCTCCGCCCTCATTTTGCCCCGGCTCTGTTACCGACGCCACTTGTGGATGCCCCTGCAGCCATGCCCGCAGCGTCCGCCGCAGCACCCCCATCCCCGTGCCATGAATGATACGGATGCGTGGCAGCCCCGCCAGGAACGCGCGGTCCAGAAATTTCTCCACATCATCCCGCGCCTCATCGGCTGTCTTGCCGATCACATTGATCTCGCTCGACCCCATCTCCGGCTCGGCCACCTGCACCGTGATCCCGCGCCGCCGCGCCGCCTCAATCGGCGTCTGCTTGCCCGAAGTCACCACCTCGGTAATCTCATCGCGCGCCACGCGCATCTTCATCGACCCCACAGAAACCTCGAAAGTCTTATCGTCGATCTGCCGCTGCACCAGAGCCGTCTTGCCCAGCGTTCGCAACCGCACCGTGTCTCCTTCCGCTACGTGGCGAACGATGTGCGGCTGCGCGTTCTTGTCGCCGCGATCCGCTCCGGTATGCTGTGCCACCACCGCCGTGTTGAAGCTCTCCGAAAACTCCCGCCGCAAACGCGCAATCCGCTGCTCCGCCTGCTTCGATAATTTCTGCTGCGCGGCACGATCCTCAATCGCCCGTACTGTCTCTCTCGCCTGAAATTCAAAATTCTTCAGCAGTGACGCCAGCTGTCCCTCGAGGTCCTTCACCTTCGCCCGCCACTCCTTCATCCCTTCGGACGTCAGCCGCGCGCGCTCCTGCGCCAACTCCTGCTCCAGCCCCCGCACCCGGTTCTGTTCCTTCGTCAGCGTGTCGAGCTGCTCATGCAGGCTGTCGAGAAACCGCGCGATGTCCTGCGTCTGCGTGCTCAGCCGCGCTCGCGCCGCCTCGATGATTTCCGAACTCAGCCCCAGGCGCTGCGCAATATTGATCCCCGCCGACGTTCCCGGCACGCCCTGCCGCAGTTCGTACGTCGGCGCCAGCGTCTTCTCATCGAACCCCACCGCCGCATTCACCGCCCCCGGCGCATTTTCCGCGTACACCTTCAGCGAAGTCAGGTGCGTCGACACGATCGACCACGCGCCCGCCTTCAAAAAATGCTCGGCCACCGCGACCGCCAGCGCCGCGCCCTCTTCAGGATCAGTCGCCGACCCCAACTCATCCAGCAACACCAGCGAACGCGACGTCGCCTGCGCAGCGATCCGATTCAGATTCGTGACGTGCGCCGAGAACGTCGACAAATCCTGTTCGATCGACTGCGCGTCCCCAATGTCGGCCAGAAAGGCATCGAACCCCGGCGTCACGCACTCATCCGCCGGAACCGGAACGCCCGCCTGCGCCATCATCGCCAGCAGACCTGCGGTCTTCAGCGTGACGGTCTTGCCGCCGGTGTTCGGTCCGCTGATGATCAGCTGCCGATCCTCCCCCGCCAGCTCCAGACTCACCGGCACAATCGCCTTCGACTCGGCCCGCAATCGCCGCTCTAGCAGCGGATGCCGCGCATTCTTCAGCCGAAACTCCGGCGCATTCTCTTCAGCGAATTTTGGCACCGCGCACTCGTACTCCTGCGCAAAGCGAGCCCGCGCCAGCAGCGTGTCTGCCTTCGCCAGCACCGCCGCGCCCGTCAAAATCTGGACGCTGAACTGCGCAATCTGCCGCGTCATCTGCAGAAAAATCCGATAAATCTCCTCCTGCTCCTCTTCGAGCAGCCGCACCAGGTCGTTGTTCAGCTCAATCGTTTCCAGCGGCTCCACATACACCGTCTGCCCGCTCGAACTCGCCCCGTGCACCACGCCCTGCACCCGCCGCTTCCACTCCGACTTCACCGGAATCACGAACCGCTCCCCGCGAATCGTGATCAACTCATCCTGCGTCGACCCTCCCTCGGAAAAGCGCCGCAGCGCCGACCCCAGACTCTCCTCGATCGCGCGTTGCTGTCGCTCCATCTCGCGCCGAATCCGCCGCAACTCAGGCGATGCGTCGTCGGTCAGCGTTCCATCGGGCAAAATCTTCTCCCGCATCGACTCGGTCAACGGCCGCAGACTAGTCCCCAGCAACTCCTGCGACAACTCCGTCAACTCCGTCAATTTGTCCTGGGTGTTCTGCGCCGGGGTCCCCGGCGAGCTTGCTCGCAGGGGTGTAGGAGGAGTCCGCATCAACTCTGTCCACGACGTGATCTCCTCCACCAGCGCAATCGTCGCCCGCAGCTCTTCCGACTCGAGTGCCACGCCCTCAATCCGCGCCTTCGCCAGCAAATCCGTCGGATCGAAGAGCGCCCGCAGTTGCGGCATCACGCCCGCCGCCACCAGCAACCGCATCTCCGCCACCAGCCGCTGCTCACGCGTTACCCACACGCGCTCCCGCGAGGCAGCGAGCGCACCAATCCACCCACGCCCCAACGCCGACTGCGCATAAGCACCAAGGAAAGTTACAAATTTGTCCCATTCCAGCGGCAAGCTAGGCGCGACGCGCTCAGGAATTTCGGGTAGCAACGGCATGTCCTATTATCGGGCCTGATATCGGGCCTGGACGAGTGGCATTGCCTCCCGCCCTCAGACTCCGTCGCGTCTTAGATCACGCCAGAGTTGGACGGCCGAGATACTGATCCAGATCGGGCAGCCTGTTGAACCACGCGTAAAAAGCGTCGTCGAAGTTGTAGTGCTTTTCAAAGTCGAGTATCGGTAGCCTTTCGTCGTTGGGAAGGATGCGCAGGTGGGGAATCCTTATTCCGCGGCCGCCTCCAGCAGAATATTTCTGCCGGCCTCGGATCTCGGCGAACTGCAGCCAACTCGTAGACCAAACGCTCCGGAATTCGATGGCGTTCGCATATAGGGTCACGCGGTTGTAGAAGCTGCTGAGCGTTAGGATGCCGGAGGTCACGGCCAGGAGCCCCATCCCGAAGCAGTTCCACAATGCGCGTTGCGTTTCGTCCTCGCGTGCCCCTCGGAACATACCAACGGCAAACGCGACGCTGACGCCGAACACAAACAGGAAAGCCAGCCGATTGAACCATCGGATGCGGTATGCCCGACCGATGCCAAGCGAAGTGACGATAGACCTCATGTCGCCTGGATTGTAACTCTCATGGCATTGACTTCAATGGTGCGGTCTGGTTATATCGGGACTATCGTTATGACCCGCCCGACGGCAATCCGCGCCATCATCATCGTCCCCGCGCGAATTACCATGCCCATCCCCAAAGGAGCCGGCGGCTAAGCGAACCACACCAGTCAACGTACACCCCCGCCATCGCGCTCCCCGAGCCGATGGCTTTTTCATTTGCTGTTCTACTCAAGGAAGAAGAAACGATGACCGTCACCCTCGACTCCATCCGCGCCGCCCGCGACCGCATCCGCGGCCACATCTATCTCTCCCCCGCCCGCCACTCCGCAGGCCTCTCCGAGATGACCGGCCAGGAAGTCTTCCTCAAACTCGACAACCTGCAGCGCACCGGAGCCTTCAAGGAGCGCGGCGCGCTCAACAAAATCCTCACCCTCACGCCGGAAGAACGCAGCCGCGGAGTCATCGCAGCCAGCGCCGGCAACCACGCCCAGGCCGTCGCCTTCCACGCCAGCCAGAACGGCATACGCGCCCGTATCGTCATGCCGCTGATGACGCCGCTGGTCAAAGTCGCCGCCACATCGAGCTACGGCGCCGAAGTCATCCTCCACGGAGCCGACTACGACGAAGCCTGCGCGGAAGCCATCCGCCAAAGCACCGCCGACGGCCTCACCTTCCTTCATCCCTTCGACGACGACGAGGTCATCGCAGGGCAGGGAACCATCGGCCTCGAATTACTCGAGCAGGTTCCCGACTTAGAAGCCGTCGTCGCGCCCATCGGCGGCGGCGGTCTCATCGGCGGAGTGGCTTGCGCCATCAAGGAAAGCAAGAAGCAAATCCGTGTCATCGGCGTGCAAACCGAGCGTCTGCCCTCGATGCTCCGCGCCCGCGAAGCCGGCCACCCCGTCACCATTCCCGCCGAAGCCACCATCGCCGACGGCATTGCCGTCCGCCGTGCCGGCAACAGTACCCTCCCCCTCGTCGCAAAATATGTCGACGAGCTCGTCACAGTCGACGAAGAAGAAATTGCCAGCGCTATCCTCGTCCTGCTCGAACGCGAAAAGACCCTGGCCGAAGGTGCCGGAGCCGCTGCCCTGGCCGCGCTGCTTCAGAAAAAGACCACCCTTAACAGTAAGCGTACAGCGGCCCTGGTCTGCGGAGGCAACATCGACGTCACGCTGCTCTCAAAAATCATCGAACGCGGCCTGGTCAAGGACGGTCGCTGGATCCGCATCCGCATTCACCTGACGGATCGCCCTGGTTCGCTGCATCACCTAACGAAAATCATTGCCGACCTGCGCGCCAACATCGTCCAGACCGCCTACGACCGTGCCTATTACGGCGTCAGCCTTGGAGACACGGTGATCGACTTTACGCTCGAAACCCGAGGCGCCAGCCACATTCATGAAATCGCCGAGGCCCTGACTGAGGCAGGCTACCGGCACGAGAGAATTGAATAGACCGGGGTATAGGGTGTAGGGAATAGGGTGTAGAAAAAAGACAATGGCTGATGAGCTTTATCTGAGTCTCTGGTATCCAAACTTCCGGCTTGAAGGACTTCCCGCCGCTATCGAGAAGGTCATGGAGCAGCTTGTCGCCATCGGCGGCTCGGCGCGCGTCTGCGCTGCGACGGTATATCCGATATCCTGGAACGAAACGCCCGTCTGGCAGCGCGTGTATCGAAACGAGACGGACGACGAAGGGTCCAGCCCCCGCGCCGTCATCGCCGCCGCCATGGAAATCGCCCACGAGGACTATGCCTGGGAATTCGAGATGATCTGGGAGCTGTGGGTTCCCGAGCAAAGTCCGGGGCTGGACACGATGTGGCGCCACGAACCCCGCGTCGTCCGCATCGTTGGCTTCGGGCCCGAGTTCGACGACGGCGCCTACGAGACCAATGGCCACGTCCGCGTCGATTTCGGCCTCGACACGCCCTTCCTCTATGAGGATATGGACCTCGATGAGGACGCCATCGTCCGCGTCAAGGAGAACGTCGCGCGCCTGGTCGAATTCACCAACCGTATTCAGAAAAACGCCGGCATCTCTACCAGACTCCTCTGGTCCGAATCCGGCGAAAGCCTCGCCCGCAAGCTCATCGAGCGCCTCCAGCAGGTCAACTGACCCAGGATCGGCCACCCACTTCCCGGGAGCGTAACGGAATCGGCCCTCCGCGCCATCCGATCAAAATATTCCGCCAGCGTCTGTCACCGAAAAGGCGCATACTTACGTCTAAGAGCAGCAGGGTCCCGTCCGCCCTGCAGGAGGGTCTTCATGCCCACCCCCAAAATTTCCATCAACCTGTTGGTTTACGCCGGTCTGGCCCTCGGGGGCGGCTGCATGTGCGCGCAGAGCTCCGGAACCCCGGCCGCACCCCAGACCACCCCTCCATCCGCACCGACAGCCCAATCCGCCCCAGCGCAGCAACCGGCGCAGCGGGCTCCCGATCTGGCCCCCGCTGCCCAGCCGGCTCCCAGCGCCAACGACCAGGTAGCGCAGAATTGCCCCGGCCCGGTCCTCCATCGCCCCGCGGACAAGGGCGGCGACATCTGCTCCTCGGGTGGCCCGCCGTCGAACGCTCCGGCCGCTGGCTCCGGTGACGACGCTCAGACAGCAAGCAGCAAACCCATCACCGACCCCAACGTGAACCCGTTCAAACAGGCCGAGCCTGACCAGAATGGCATGATGCCTGGCGTCAAATCCGGTTCCATTGAAGACGTCAACGCCGTCGGCACCCGCAGCATCGGCGCGCGCGGCATGGGCAACTGGTACTCGACCGAGTCGGAAATCAAAATGGGCAAGCAATACGCCGACGAGATCGAGAAAAGCACCAAGTTCATCAACGACCCGGTCATCACCGAGTACGTCAACCGCATCGGCCAGAACATCGTCAAGAACTCCGACTGCAAGGTGCCCTTCACCATTAAGGTCATCGACACCGACGAAATCAACGCTATGGCGCTGCCCGGCGGCTTCTTCTACGTCAACTCCGGCCTCATCCTCGCCGCCGACGAGGAAGCTGAGCTGGCTGGCGTCATGGCCCATGAGACTGCCCACGTCTGCGCGCATCACGCGGCTCGCGAGATGACCCGCGCCAACTACGCCCAGATCGGCATGGTCCCGCTCATCATGATGACCGGCTACAGCTGGACCGGCTACGGTATCTACGAAGCCACGCAGCTCCTCATCCCCATCACCTTCCTCGAGTTCTCCCGCGAATTCGAAGCCCAGGCCGACTACCTCGGTGTGCAATACATGTATCGCGCCGGCTACGATCCGCAGGCCTTCGTCACCTTCTTCGAAAAAGTCGAGAACCTCGAGAAGCAGAAGCCTGGCGCCGTCGCCAAGGTCTTCGAAAACCATCCGCAGACTCCCGATCGCATCCAGCACACCGAAGAGGAAATCGCAAAGATCCTTCCTCCCAAGGATCAATATCTCGTCACGACGTCCGAGTTCAACGACGTCAAGTCGCGGCTGGCCCGCATCCAGAACAAGCGCCGCATCATCGACAACAAGAAGGGTAAGCCGACTCTTCGTCGCGCCAGCACCGGCTCAGGCGCCGACACCACCGACGCCAACGGCAGCGATCAGCCCACGCTGCATCGCCGCGAAGACGGCAACGGTAACGGAGGGGGAAGCGGCAGCGGCGGCCAGCAACAGAATAACTAGCATCCAAAATTCGCGAACCCGACGGGCCTCGTCTTCCGACGAGGCCCGTTCTGCTTTCGGAGTTAGCTTCTCGCTCGCTTCTTCACTGGGTTTCCGCTCGCTTCCGGCTCGCTTCTTCCCTCGCCTTCCCCTCGTTTCTTACCCGTTTTTCCCTCGCCTTCCGCTCGCCTCTCCCTCGCTTTTCGCTGCCCCCAATGACACAATGGCTCTTGAACGGCGTGAGAGCGCGAACGGGACTGATCCGCCTATGAAGAAAATCCTGATGTGGACCGTGTTGATCGTCGGCGTCCTCTTCGTCACCAAGTTCGCCAACGACGTATCCCAGGACACGCGGCCCCACGGCGCCACCTTCCGCCTGACGAAACAAAGGATCGTTGCCTGCGCCACTGGCGAGGTCACCCTCGCCGGGCCCGACGGACCCACCACCCTCCGTATCGACAATTCCTGGCCCGCCTGCAACGCCTTCGAGTCGGGCACTTTCTACGACCTGTGGCTCTCCCGCGGCGGCACTACCGGCTTCATCACCATGGAGAAGTCCCCGTGGTGGCGCACCGCCATGTAACCGGGTGTACGCTGGGCTGATGCATCTCCGCAATCTCGGCAAAACCGGCTTCTCCGTATCCGACATCGGGTGTGGCCTCTGGGGCATGAGCGGCTGGAGCGGCTCCGACGACGCCGAATCCCTCCGCGCACTCCAGCTCGCCGTCGACCTCGGCTGCAATTTCTTCGACACCGCCTGGGCCTATGGGGAAGGAAAGAGCGATGGCTTCCTCGGCAAAATCCTCGCCGCCAACGCCGGCAAACGCCTTTACTCGGCTTCCAAAATTCCGCCCAAGAATGGCAAGTGGCCGGCCCGGCCGCAGTTCGACTACAACGAAGTCTTCCCGCCAGAGCACGTCTTCGCCCACGCCGACAAAATCCGCCACGGCCTCGGCGTCGACTCCATCGACCTCCTCCAGTTTCACGTCTGGGACGACTCCTGGACCGGCCGCATAGAATTCCGCGACACCGTCGAAAAACTCAAGCGCGACAAAATCATCCACGCCTTCGGCCTCAGCCTCAATCGCTGGCAGCCGGCCAACGGCATTCGCGCCATCCGCACCGGCCTCATCGACGCCGTCCAGGTCATCTACAACCTCTTCGATCAAAACCCCGAAGACGAGCTGTTCCCCGTCTGTCGGGAACTCAACATCGGCGTCATCGCCCGCGTTCCACTCGACGAAGGCTCGCTCGGCGGCAAGATGACGCGTGAAACCACCTTCCCCGACGGTGACTGGCGCAAGGGCTACTTCAACCCGAAGAACCTCAGCGTCACTATGGACCGCGTCGATCGCCTGCGCGAAGACCTGCCGCCCGGCATGACCTTGCCGGAACTCGCCATCCGCTTCGTCCTCTCCCATCCAGCCGTCAGCACCATCATCGTCGGCATGCGCAGGGAAGAGCATGTCCGCGGCAATCTCGCGCTCAGCGATGCGGGCGGACTCGACCCCGCACTCGTCGCGAATCTGCACAAGCATCGCTGGGATCGCAGTCCGGCCCCATGGTCGGATTGATGTTGGCAGCAAGAAAGAGAGGAACCCATGGGCGCACAATGGACAAAGTCAGAGCTGGTCAGCGCCGCATTGGTTTCGCTGATCGCAGCGCCGGGAGCACTGGCGCAGGCAACGCCCCAGGAGTCGCTGCTCGCCCTCTCCAAGCGCAACCACACCCTCGCCATCGTCAACCCTGCGACCCTCCAGGTGATTGCCCGCGCGCCTGTGGGGCCTGATCCCCACGAAGTGATCGCCTCGTCCGACGGCAAAACCGCGTACGTCTCGATCTACGGATTTGGCCGTTATCACGCGCTCTCGGTCGTCGACCTGGTCACGCAAAAATCCCTGCCCGACATCGATACCGGAGCGCTGAACGGGCCTCACGGTCTTGCCTTCGTTGGCGGCAAGCTGTGGTTCACGGCGGAGGGTGCGAAAGCCATCGCGCGCTTCGACCCGGCCTCTTCCAGGATCGACTGGATCATGGGCACCGGCCAGAATCGCACCCACATGATCTACGTCACCGCCGGCCAGGACCAGATCTACACCACCAACGTCAACTCCGCAACGGTGTCCATCCTCGAGAAGATCGCTCTTCCGCCCATGGGCCCGCCGCCCTCTCCTTCGCCGTCAGGACCGGCCGCCGGCGGACCTCCTACCGGTCAGCCCGGCGCCGGTCAACCTGGTTCTGGCGGACCGCCGCGCATGGACTGGAATGAAACCGTCATCCCCGTCGGCAAGGGAAGCGAGGGATTCGATGTCTCGCCCGATGGCCGCGAATTATGGACCGCGGGCGCCCAGGACGGCACTATTTCCATCATCGATATCCCATCCAAAAAAGTCATCGCCACTCTCGACGCGAAGGTCTTCGGCGCGAATCGCCTCAAATTCACCCTTGACGGCAAGCATGTCCTGATCTCAAGCCTTCGCGGCGGTGACCTCGCCATCTACGACGCCGCAACACGCACCGAAGTGAAGCGCGTGCCCCTCGGCCACGGCGCGGCCGGCATTTTGATGGAGCCCAATGGCGCACGCGCCTTCATCGCTTGTTCCCCGGACAACTACATCGTGGTTCTGGACCTGAAGACCTTCACAGTAACCGGCCACATTGACGTTGGCGGGGAACCAGACGGGCTTGCCTGGGCCGTCCGCCAGTAACGTGCCTTACCAAAACGGTTCGCCTCTCAACTTTCGTGACCGCCATCACTGAGCAAACCCCGACCTGAAGCTATCCTGGAACGTTCTTCGGTTGGCTGCACCCGAATGCAACCACGACCGCGGACGGAGAGGAAGCAAGTATGAGTCTGGGCACAATGGCAGGGGCTGGATTGGTTGCGGCAATTGTTCTGATTGTGGCGGCGATTACCCTCATCAACAAATTCGCCCACTAAAGCAAGATTGCAGTTGAGTCAGGGAAGCTCTGATTAAGCCGATCGATGGCTCGCCAGTTAGGGAAACTCTGATCGCACTGGTGCTTTGAAGCGGCGCGGCTTCAGCCGTGCCGTAAGGGTCAGTGGAGAATGGGCTTCACAGCCCCGTGAGGGACGGTCCTCGAAAGCTGGAATCAGAGCTTCCCTCGACGGCGTAGCTGGAGTACGGAAGCGAGCACATCCGTGCCGCGCCGACTCGTTTTCTTCTCAGGGCTCAGGCGCTGTCTCTCAGCGCTCCGGCCGGATCACTTCCACGATCTGGCCGTCCGGCTCGCTCCACGCCGCAGCGCCCGTGTGGTTCAGCTTGTGCGCCGCGTCGTCCCAGTGCAGCTTCGTCAACTGAAAATCCCCCTTCTCATACGCGTACGTCCGGCCATCGTCCTGGTACAGCGCGAAATCCGTATTCGCCCCCGGCCAAACCTGCACCTTCGCAATCGCCTGCTTGTCGGCGGTGCTGTCCACCGCGCTTCCCAGCGGCACAATCGACCCCGCCCGCACAAACAGAGGCAGCTTATCGATCGGCGCGTCCACCGTCACGGTCTGCCCGCCGTGCACCCGCGCGTGCGTCCAGTAGTTGTACCAGTCCGCGCCAGCCGGCAAATAAACCTGCTTCGTCGTTGCTCCCTGATCCGTCACCGGAGCCACCAGGAAAGCCGGCCCGAACATATACTCATCGCCAATCCCCGCGACCTTCGGATCATCCGGAAAATCCATGAACAGCGCCCGCATAAACGGCGCGCCGGTCTCATGCGTGAAGTGCCCCAACGAGTAGATGTAGGGCATCAGCTCGTAACGCAGCTTCAGATACTGCTCCAGAATCGGCTCCGCCTGCTTCCCGTACGACCAAACCTCGTTGTACTTCCGGCTGCCGTGCGTGCGCATGATCGGCAGGAACGTCGCGTACTCGAACCACCGCGTGTACAGCTCCGGATAGTCGTCGTAATCGCGCACGTTGTCGCGCGCATCGGATGGATCGAGCAGCGGCGGATGCTCCGGATGATGCGACTGCGGCAAATACTGCCATCCGCCCGTGTCATTGCTCCAGTACGCCAGACCCGATGCAGCCACGTCCAGGCCCGTCGGTACCTGCCGCTTCAGAACATCCCACAGCGGGAAAATGTCCGACGACCATACCATCGCGCCGTTGTGCTGCACCCCCAGATACCCATCCCGCGACAAAATCAGCGCCCGATGATCCGTATCCGCGCGGAATCCGTTATAAAGCGCCGCGGTGTGAAACAGCGGATACACGTTGAAATATTGCGTTCCCGGCCCGATGTGGTAGTAGCTCCCGTTCGGCGGCAAGTCCGGCTCCGTCTCATCCGCCCAGATCGCGTCAAATCCCTTGCTGATGATGTTGTCCCGAATCGTCCCCCAGTACCACTTCGCCGCCTCCGGATTCGTCGTGTCGATGTCCGACCCCGCCTTGTCATACGGCAACCCGTTGGTTGGCGTCCCATCCGCCAGGTGCTCGAACCATCCATGTTCCGCAATCTCCGCGTAGAACCGGTCCGTCGGCACAAACCGCGGCCACACGCTGATCATCGTCTGGATGCCCTGCGCGTGCAGCTTGTCGTTCATCGCCTTCGGATCGGGCCAGACCCTTGCGTCAAAATCCATTTGCCCCATATTCGTGTAGTAGAACCAGTCCACCACAATCACATCCAGCGGCAGATGCCGTTGCCGATAGCCATCCGCCACCGCCAGCACCTCGGCCTGGCTTGAATACCGCTGCTTGCACTGGATGTATCCATACGCCGCCTTGGGCAGCATCGGCGTGTCGCCGGTCAGCAGCCGATAGCCCTGGTACAGCTCGTCCGTCGTCTTCCCGGCAATCACGAAGAACGAAACCCGATCCCCAATCTCTGAAATCCACCGCGTCTGCTCGTTGAACCCCGGCTCAATCGTCGTCTTCGACGGATTGTCCCACAGCACCGCGTAGCCCTTGTTCGTCACCAGAAGCGGCACGCAGAAGCTCGGCGCTGCGGGCGCATCGTAGTCGTTCCAGCACCGCACCGGATGCCCGCGATGGTCGAGAAACCCCTCGTGGTTCTGCCCCAGCCCGTAGTAATGCTCGTCATCCGGCGAACGAAAGCTCGCCCCCACCTGGAAATAGGCCGCATTCGCGGGCCGCGGATCGAAATGATCGTACGCAATCGAGGGCCGCACCTGGTCCAGCACATACGCGTTGCCGTCCTTGTGATTCGGCACGCTCATCCACCAGCCGCTCATATCCAGCAGCGTCTTCCCATCCGCCCCCGTCACCGTCAAGGGCACCCATGGCGTCGATCCGCCGAAGTACTGGCACGTATCGCAGGTATATTTGGTGTTCTTCGGATCGTAATGGGGCGCCTGCATTTTGATCGTCATCCGATCCGAGCGATACGTATCCATCCCGTCGGTGTGCTCGTACGTCCAGCCAGCCTCCGAAGGCTGCGCGCTGATTCCAAATCCCGGCCGGGCCAGAGCTGCCTCCTTCTTCAGGCTCATCGTCACCCGCACCACATTCGGCGCATACGGCTCCAACACCACCGTGGCGTCCCGCCGCTCCAGAACAATCTGTTTCTGCGCAACCACGCTGCGCGTTGCCAGCAGCGAGAAGAGAACCGCGCCTGCACAAACACACTTTTGCATCATAGCCATCGTCTTTCGATGATTTGGGAAATGAACGTCCGTCGCAGTGTACGCCCGTAAGGATTCCATGTACAGAAACCGCTTACACTACCGCAGGTCTCCGCGCCGCGTCCGCGTCATTGACCGCCCCACGACGCGATTCGTATGATGAAGTCTGCTCCTCCCCATGGCGGCGTAGCTCAGCTGGTTAGAGCGTGGGATTCATAACCCCAAGGTCGATGGTTCGAGCCCATCCGCCGCCACCAGCTTCCAGGACAAGGTCTGACAAGGACAGGGACTTCAAATTCCCGGCTTCTGCGCAGGCGCGTTACCCCTGGCGCCCCTCCAGAGAGTCCAGCCGTTCCACGTGGCGTCGCGCCAGTTGGGCAAGCATGCCAAACCCGGTCGCCAGGTCGTCCTTGGCCACCAGGTCATCGACCTTGGCCACCAGCTTGTTCACGTTCTCTGTCGTGGCTCGAACCTCAGTCGACATCTGCGCAACGTCGGCAGTCAGCATCTCCCCGTGCTGCGTCAGGGCTTCATGGCGCTCGGTGAGCCGTGTCAGCCGCTCGTCCAGGGTCATTCTGTTCTCCCGCTCAACTGGAAAGACAATAACATAAGGATGAAGAAGGCCTGGCGTCGCGGCGGGCCGGCGCTCAGGCGCCCAGGGAAAGTGCGACCCTGGAGGCTCATGTTGCGTCTAACGGAAAATGTTCAAAGCCGCGCTGGCGGACATCGGAGCAGCGGCGTTTCTGGTTATTGCCGATCCCCGGCATTGTGTTCGCACGGCATTCGCTAATCCGGTAGTTTGATAACAGACCTTTCTCCGAGGAATTCAACAGGGTCCGCACAAGCGCAGTCTCCAGTCTTTTTGACGAAAAGCTTTCGCACAGCTGCAGCGGAGTGACAATGAAAACGTCCGAGGTATTGCAGGCCTGGGCCAGGATTCTGGCCGGGCGCGCGCCGTCACTTTCGATCGAGATCACGAAGGAGTGCCCGCTGCGGTGCCCCGGCTGCTACGCGTTCGACGCAGCGCACCTGGGCGGCGGAACGGAACTGCGCCAGCTTTCGGATTACAAGGGCGACGAGCTGGTGGCGAAGGTGCTGGCTCTGATCGACGAACACAAGCCGCTGCATGTTTCGCTGGTGGGCGGCGATCCTCTGGTGCGGTATCGCGAGCTGGAGGTGCTGCTGCCGCAGATTGAGGCCCGCGGCATTTATGCGCAGGTGGTCACCAGTGCGTTCAGGACGATTCCGCCGGCATGGAAGGAATACAGCAGGCTGAACGTGGTGGTTTCGATTGACGGTCTGCAGCCGGAACACGACGCGCGGCGCAAGCCGGCTACCTACGAGCGGATTCTGAAGAGCATTCAGGGGGCCCGCGTCACCATTCACAGCACGATCACGTCGCAGATTGCGGAGCGGCCTGGATACCTCGATGAGTTCCTGCGCTTCTGGAGCGCGCGTCCGGAGATCGAGCGCGTGTGGTTCAGCACTTTCACGCCGCAGCGTGGCGCAATGGACGTCGAGATTCTGACGGGCGCGCAGCGAGCAGCGGTCATCAAAGACCTTCGGCGTCTTCGGGTGAAATATCCGATTCTCGAAATGCCGGAGGTGCTGCTGGATGAATTTGAAGCTCCGCCAGCCAGTCCGGAGGAGTGCATTTTCGCGCGGACGACGAAGACGATCTCTGCCGATTTGACGACGCAGGTGACGCCGTGCCAGTTCGGTGGCGATCCGGACTGCTCGCAGTGCGGTTGCGTCGCGTCCATGGTGCTGGCAGCTGTGGGGCATCATCGTGTGGTGGGCGGATTGACAGCGGGGCACCTCTTTCTGGCTTCGGATCGTCTGGGCAAGAACTGGAGGAATCTGCGTGACGGATTTCATCGGCCGCCCGCGCAGCCGGTTCAGTCTCCATTCAATATTCTTCAGGAGTGAATGAGCTGGAAGGTTCCGCTGGTCCCGCAGAGGACGTTTGGGAAAGGCGTCTCTACTGTGGGCTTGATGGCATGGCACAATCTTCGGGACGGAGCGGTTGCATCCCAATGCGGTGAAGATTCCGTGTTGCCGACGATCCACTCTGAACAAAAGTTGACCATCGCTCGTCAATGCAGCGGGGAGTAATCTTCTACGACTCCGCTGAGGTCCAATACATGAAACGCTGGGTAGTCATCGCATTCGCGGTCGTCTGCGTGCTGCTGTGTTTGGCGTTGATACCCTGGCTCCTCAATCGATTTGCTTATCCTCATAGGGCGAACGGCGCGAGGGATTTTCATGACATCACCGCGCAGCAACTAGACAGGGACGTTCGCAGTCGCGTGCCGCTTGGGAGCACACGGATGTTCGTAGAAGGATTTCTACGGGAGGATGGAATGAGATTTGCTTACGACCCTTCCTCGCAAACGATCCAGGCAAACGCGCCATATGTCAAAGGGAGTAGTTTCATAATTTATGAATCGGTTGGATTCACCTTTCAATTCGATGATTCTTCCAAGCTAAAGTCGATCAGTTCGAAGGTTTATCTGACCGGGCCCTAGTATCGCGCGCTGCTCCTTGATTTCGGACGTATAACCGGCAGTCCGGAAGTTTGGAGCGGACCGCGGCAGAAGAGCAACCGCAGATCCTTCGTCGCTGCGCTCCTCAGGATGACAGCGTCGGTTAGGGGAGATTTATATCGTGTCACCGGCAATGCGGGCGTTTCGGGCCATCTTGCGAGTGCGACGCCTCAGCGCCCGTGCCCCCCACGCTCTGTCACCCTGAAGGTGAGCGGTGCGATGCGGAAGGATCCGCGGTTGGTGTTACAAATTCATACGGTCCAGCGCGCGGTTGTAGTCGGCGGGCTCGAGGTCGTACCAATCGCGGCTCAGATCCTGCCATGTCGGGTTCAACGCCTCGACGAGCGCAATCTTCTTTTGCCGCCGCCAGCCTTTCAATTCCTTTTCCCGCGCGATCGCTCTGCCCACCTCCTCATGCCGTTCGAACCATACCAGACGATCGCAGTTATAGCGTTCGGTGAAGCCATCGTGTTCCCGCCACTTATGCTGGAACACGCGTTTGAGCAGATATCCTGTAACTCCGACATAGAGCGTGTGGCTGCGGCTGGCCATGATGTAGGTGTAGTAACCACCTTCGCGCATGAAGTTATCGTAAGTGACCCGAAGAGCAGAAAAGCGGTTGTCACCATATTCAGTTCGGCGGTGGTAATGCGCAGAAAAGCAACCGCGGATCCTTCGTCGCTGCGCTCCTCAGGATGACAGCGTTGGTTAGAGAGAGATCTGTACCGTGGCACTGACAAAACGGACGTTCCGGGGCATTCGGCGACTTTGACGGCTCACCGCACCCCAACCGCGAGCTCCTCCTCCATCATCTCCTCCAAAGGCTCAGCCTGTGCGGCGAGGACTTCTCCCGGCTCCTCTTCGTAGTCGGGGGCGAACCTGTCTGTCATTTCTGAACAGGGCTCTGAAAAGGGCACAGAGCTCAGAGCACAGGGCTCAGAAGACGGGGCGCTGCGCTCCTGATTCGGCTCCTGGTTCGGCTCCTGGTTTCCAGCTTCTTGCTTCCGGCTTCCGGCTTCACGCTCCTGGCTCCGAGCTCCAGGCTCCTGGCTCCGAGCTTCGCGCTCCTCCGCCCGCCTGCGGCTTCGCTCGGCGTTGGCTGCCTTCACCCTTTCCACGTGCATGGTGTGGGCGAGGCGGCAGCCGTCCAGCAGCAGGCTTGCGTTCTTCAGCGCAATGACCCCGTGAGCCAGGGCGCGCAGCGTTTCCGAAAGCACCAGCACGATGGAGGCCTCGTCCTCGAGCAGCGGCACATCGACGCCCCGTCCGGCGTGGAGGAAGACGCCGTGGCGGTAGCAAAACTTCTGGCCGCGAACGGCCCAGTCCCGGCAGGTTTTGCCGTCGGCTTTGGTGTACTCGCATTGCCTTTCCTCTGGCGCTGCGCCGCCGGGATTGGTTGGCTCGGCTTCGCAATTCGTGTTTTTGTGCTGATTCATCATGATCCTCCCTGTAGCCTGTAGCCTGTGGCCTGTGGCCTGTAGCTTGAAACTCGACGCAGAAAAAGCAAAAGCCCCGCCTGGGGCGGAGCTTTTTTTCTTTCTTGACTCTATAAGTATAGGATAGCAGATCCAGAGAATTAGACTGCCAAATATCTTTTGTGGTTTTGGCGTGTAAGTCATGGTAAGTCAAAGGTCATTACTTTGGACTTCGGGCTCCCCTCTTGACAGTTTTGTGGAAAACCCGGGATCCTTCGCTACGCTCAGGATTTCGCCTGCGGGCTCACGCCCGCAAAACGGCTCAACTTTGGAGTTTGGGCTTCCCTCTTGACAGTTTTGTGGAAAACCCGGGATCCTTCGCTGCGCTCAGGATTTCGCCTGCGGGCTTACGCCCGCAAAACGGCTCAACTTTGGACTTTTTCACAAAGGCTTGACAGGAATCGGCGGGAAAGCGGGAAGCTGAAAGCCTTTTTGGGCTGGCGAACAGCTGTGGTTCAGCCTCCGAAGCCTTTCGGTACTCAGCGGCTAAAGCCGCGCTTCATTAGCAAGCTTAACGGCATGACTGAAAGTCATGCCCCTTCACTTTTCATTGCCTGAGGCGAGTTTTTCCGCAGATTGTGAAGCCGATCCATCTCAAAGCGGGGGTTTATTCAAGGGGGTTCTCATCAGACAAAACGGGGGGTAAGCCCCCTGCACGTTGTTGATTCTACTGGGTGGGAGGTGGGGTAAAGCTGTGCATGTTAACTACTCGGTTAATGGGGTGTGCAAGGCATGCGGAGAGCCGAGGCGGTGGCTGGAGTGAAGGCTGCCATCGATTGTTCCGCATGGCCGACCATGCGGCAAACACCAGACTATCCGGTGTAACATCCGGTCTATGACGCCTGCCCATTTCGGGCGTCGAGTTTTCTGGGTACTTGCGGTAGTGATCGGTTTCATCACCCTGGCTCTCGCAGTATTTTTCATCTGGACCTCCACGCACCCAACGACTGCTATCGATCGAAGCGAGGGCTTCTTTGGGTTCCGGGGTGGGATTGTGATGGGGTTGACTGCTCTGCTCGGAGTGATCGTGCCAGGAACGCAATCTGTGCGCGAGAACTGCGGTGTAGCAAAACGAAGGACCGCTTTGAGCAAATAACCGGCAAACCGGAAGCCTGGAGCGAACCGCGGCAGAAGAGCAACCGCAGATCCTTCGTCGCTGCGCTCCTCAGGATGACAGCATCGGTTAGGGAGAGATCTATACCGTGTCACCGATGTTTCCGCTTCTCGGCACGACTGAAGTCATGCCCTGATACAAAAGCCTCTCCCTCGCGTGTTAACCGATCAGCTAACATGCCGGCCGGCCCTTGCTGCGCCCGCGCTCCCAGTCGATTCAACCACCTGGTGAGGGCTTGACCCCCTCTCAGCGCAGGACCCTACGGCAGAGCCCGGTGCTCGGGCTACTGCGCTGGAGCGCCCTGCTGGGCCTGGATGAACTGATCGACGTTGATGGCGTTGACGAGCGCCGAGCCAGTATCGATGAAGGCCGGGATGGGCGCGAAGGGGTCGACCTCGTAATCTTTGGTGAGAGAGGCGAGCGGGTAGTGGTGCAGGTCGTCGAGCATTTTGACGCCGACGTAGGCCATGGTGAAGGGCTTCTGCGCGATGGTGGCGGCGATGGTGCCGTCCTTGACCAGGTCGAGGGTGTCCTTGTCGACGTCCATAGCGATCACGACACGGTCTTTGGTGTTGCCGCGCTTGAGGACCTCGCCGACTTCCTTGCCCGCTGAGGCTTCGAGGCAGACGAAGGCGTCGACACGATCCTTGCCGGTGAGGGGCAGGGCGTGCTCGGCGTAGTCGAAGGCGGCGGTGCTCTGACCCTTAATGTCGACGACTTCCTTGATGTGAATTCCAGGTGAGCTGGCGAGGATGTCTTTGTAGCCGTCGAGGCGCTCATCGAGGTTGGGCTGGCCAGGATTGGTGAAGAAGACGACGGTGCCTTTGCCGCCTAATTTGTCGGCGAGGGCTCGGCCGCCGAGGCGGCCCGCCTGGCGATTATTGGTGCCGATGAAGTAGAGGCGCTTGCTGTTGGGGGCGTCGGAGTCGACGGTGATGACGGGAATGCCGGCGCCGATGGCGGCGTCGATCTCGGGCTGCATCAGTTTGGCGTCGGCGACGGAGACGAGGATGCCGGCGGGCTTGAGGGCGACGACGGAACGAAACTCATCGACCTGGCCCTGGGGATCGAAGGTGGCAGGGCCGCGCATCTGGGTCTGCACGTCCCATTCTTTGGATATCTTGTCGAGTCCAGCGGCTGCGGATTGCCAATAGGCGAGCTTGGTGTTGACGGCGACCAGGTAGAAGTGCTCGGCGCTGCTGTGCCGGTTGCATCCGGCGAGGAATGGCGTACAGGCTGACGCCGCAAGAAAGAGAGCGAACCGGTTAGCCAACTTCATACCGCACCTCCTGCCGCGCGGAGAATCCGGAAAGGTGTGAAGCCCGATTTTCCGGAACCGCGTGGGATAGAGAAGTTTACTCTCTTCGGCGCGAAAAATTGCATGGGGCGGTTCGCGATGCGGGACCTGGGGCGGACTTTTCGCCACAGAGAGCACAGAGATAGCAGCGAGGCGCGGTCTCGTGGCTCCAGGTCTTTGGGCGAGAGGTTCAAGCGGGGTCAACGGCACGCTTTAGGCATTGTGTTTGGGGGGGTGGGCGAAGTAGGATGAGCGGGAATGTTCCCCAGAGTTGCTGTGTGAGCGGCGGGCGGCGGTTTCGCGCCGCGTAACGGGGTGAGGACTCTGATTCTTCAGGCCGGAGAACACGTGGACGGCAGGGCCAGTGTACTGATCATCGATGACGATCCGAGCCACTTGCGGATCTATGGGTGGATCGTCGCGCAGGCGGGCTATGAGGCATTGCCGGCGCTGGTGACAGGCGACCGGATCGATTATCCCGAGGCCGGGGTGGATGTGGTGGTGATGGATTACCGGCTGACGGGGCAGCTGACGGCGGTGGAAGCGGCAGAGGCGACGAGGGCACGGTATCCGCATGCGCCGATCATCGTGCTTTCGGATGTGTACGATCTGCCGGCGGACATCGCGCCGCACGCGCAGGCCTTTGTGAGAAAGGGCGAGCCGGCGAAGCTGGTTGCGAAGCTGGCGGAGTTTGCGAGGCCGGTGCTTCAGCCCGACGGCACGGCATAATCACCCAAAACGGTTACAGATTCACCGGAAGCGGTGACGCTGACGGGACAACTGTGCGGCTGAAGGGGAACATCTCACGACGGCGCAGCGTTTTGTCGGTTTTCCCCGGGCGTGGCCTGCGCGACGAGAGCCGGCCGGCGCTTTTTCTCCTGGCACCGTGACGGGCTCTGCGCTGGTCAATAAAATTCAAAAGGCGCGCTGGAGTTGTGTTTCGGAATGGTCCGGGTGCGTTGCCGCAGGGGTGGGGTAGAGTGGTCGAGATGAGGCGACGGCGCCGTTGACATGGTGGTGAATCTCCAGAGGCCGAGGCAGGGGATTTGCGGGTGGCGTGGTCCGGCGCGTGTGCTGCTGACCGCGGTGGCGGCGCTTGGGGTCCTCATCGTGCCGTGGGCACAGGCACAGAAGCCGTCGCGGGACGATGTGCAGGCGGCCTACCTCTACAACTTTGGGAAATTCGTGCGCTGGCCCGAGGGCGCCGGCCGCGGTTCGATGGTGGTGTGCGTGGCCGGTGACGATTCGTTTGGACGGACGATCGGCAAGCTGGTGGAGGGCGAGCAGATCGACGGGCGGCCGCTGACGGAACGCACTCTGGACCGGCCGGATGGAGTGGGAGCCTGCTCGATTCTGTTTGTGGGCGCGACCAGGGGCAACGAGGCGGAGAGTTTTCTGGCGGCTACGGAGGGGAAGCCGATACTGACGGTTGGGGATGCGCCGGATTTTATCGCGCATGGCGGGATGATCCAGTTTGTGCAGGTGGAGGATCATGTTCGTTTCTCGGTGAATCTGGAGGCGTGCAACCGGCACAGCGTGGCGCTGAGCTCGGAGCTGCTGAAAGTAGCCGTCACGGTGACGGGTAAGGCGGGGACGGGAGGAGCGCGATGAAACCAGGGTCGCGGTCGATCTCGGCCAAGCTGATGTGGATGAATGTGGTGGTGAGCGCCACGGTGCTGGTGCTGGCGGTGATGGCGTTCTTTTTCTACGATCTGGTTTCGTTCCGGCAGAACCTCATCCGAAACTTGACAACATCGGCACAAATTGTTGGCGCCAACAGCGTATCGGCATTAACGTTTGACGACCCGCAAAGCGCGGGAACGACCCTGCAGGCTCTGCGCAGCTCGCCGGATGTGGCGTCGGCGACGCTGGAGACGAATGACGGAACGACATTCGCTTCGTATCAGCGCGCGGCGAACGTGCCGCTGCCGGTGGCGATGCCGATGGAAGCGGGAACAGAAGACCAGGCCTGGGTGAAGGGAACGCACGTGCTGCTGGCGCACCGGATCGTGTTCCAGGGAAAACCGGCGGGAACGGTTTACATCACGGCCGAGCTGAACGAGACAGGGCAGCGGGCGCGGCAGTATTTGCTGATAGCGTGCGGGGTGCTGCTGATCTGCATGGTGGCTGGGGTGCTGATCAGCGGGACGGCGCGGAAACTGGTGGCGCAGCCGCTGGTGGCGCTGGCGGAGACGGCGCGGAAGGTATCGCGGGAGCGGGACTATTCGGTGCGGGCGGCCGAGCACAAGGACAAGGACGAGATCTCGGTGCTGGTGGAAGCGTTCAACGAGATGCTGGTGCAGATCCAGGAGCGGGACACGGCGTTGAACCGGGGGCGCGAGCAGCTGGAAGCGCGCGTCGAGGAGCGCACGGCGGCGCTGCGGGCGGCGAACCGCGAGCTGGAGGCCTTCTCTTATACGGTGGCGCACGATCTGCGGGGGCCGCTCGATGCGGTGCAGGGGATGGTGTACATCCTGGAGAGCCTGGACCGCGAGAAGCGGGAGGGGGAGCGTGGCGAGATACTCGATCATCTGAAGCTGGCGACGCGGAACATGGCGTCGCTGATCGACGACCTGCTGAATCTGTCGCGGGCGAGCACGGCGGCGCTGAAAAAGGGCCGGGTGAATCTGACGGGGATCGTGACGCAGATCGCGGAGGATCTGAAGCGTGGCGAACCAGAGCGGCGTGCGGAGTTCATGATTGCGCAGCTGCCGCCGGTGGAGGCGGATGAGGGGCTGATCCGTGTGGCGCTGGACAATCTGATTCGGAACGCATGGAAGTACACGTCGCGGCACGAGGGGGCGTGCATCGAGTTCGGGGCGATCAACCGGCGCGGGGAAACGGTGTATTACGTGCGGGACGATGGGGCGGGGTTCGATCCGAAGCTGAACGACCAGCTGTTCCAGCCGTTCCATCGGCTGCACAGCCGGAGCGAGTTTCCGGGGACGGGGATTGGATTGGCGACGGTGCAGCGGATTCTGGCACGGCACGGGGGGCGGATTTGGGCGGAGGGGGCTGTGGAGAAGGGCGCGACGTTCTGGTTCACGCTGAAGAGCGGCACTTCGGTAACGGCTTGAGGGCGGGCGGTAAGGTGCTGATTCTCCGTGGTTGACGGCGTGCGGATGGGGATGAATCGGCGGCGGATAAGAAGGCTCTAATCTGGGTGTCTTGAATTGGGCCATAGAAACGCACGCACGGGCAGTGCGATGGCCCCGGTAGCGGAAAACGACAACGGGATGGCTGCGGTTGCGGCGGGGGCCCCGGCTCCAGCACCCGCAGCGCCGCCGGCTGCGGGTGGACCCACGGGCGGACCCCCGGCTGGCGGACCCATGGCACGGCCCGGCGCAGCGCCGGCCGCCGGAACGCAGGCGCTGGCGGTCCGCGAGCCGTCAGTCGAAGAAGAACAGCCGGAACAGGAAGAGACAGACGGGCGTCTGGACCGGCTGCCGATGCAGGTGGATGTGCTGCTGCGCGTCCATTCGTTTCGGGTCCAGGACCTGCTCTCGATGGAAAAGGGCACGGTGGTGGAGACGGTGCACGAGCACACGCAGGATGTGCCGCTGCGCTGTGGAGGCGCGCTGCTTTTGTGGTCGGAGTTCGAAGTTCTGGACCAGCAGCTGGCGGTGCGGATTACGCGGCTGGCATAGAGCGAAGGCGAGGGCACGTGAAGCAGGGGATGGAGATTACGCGGCTGGCGCAGAGCGAAGGCGAGGACACGTGAAGCAGGGGATGGAGATTACGCGGCTGGCGCAGAGCGAAGGCGAGGACACGTGAAGCAGGGGATGGAGATTACGCGGGCCGGTGAACCGGGACGGGGGAGGGGAACGAGAAATATGGGCATGGTACTGAATCCTGTCTTCGATGGAAGCACGCCGATGCCGCGCTACAGCTGGACGATGAAGATGGGGCTGTGGCTGCGAAAGCTGATGAGCCTGCCGACGGCCGGGGAGATGCCGATTCGCCTCGAGGGCCGGCTGAATCTGGGACCGAAGAAGTCGCTGGTGCTGGTGAACTGCCGGGGCAAGAGCGTGCTGCTGGCGATGGGCAGCGAGACGATTACGCCCATCATGGAAGTTCCGGCGCACCGGCGGCGCAAACGGGAGCCTGCGCAGTGACCCTGTTGCTGGCGGCCGTGGCGAAGGCGCCGAGCGCGCTGCCGGGCCTCGATCTGTCCGGACACATCGCCAACAACAACCAGATTCCGTGGACGATCGTCTTCACGCTGACGCTGCTGACGTTGTTGCCGGCGATTATTTTGTCGATGACGCCGATGGTGCGTCTGCTGATCGTATTTCACTTTCTGCGCCAGGCGCTGGGGACGCAGACCGCGCCGTCGAATCAGGTGCTGATGGGGCTGGGACTGATGATGACCTGGTTCCTGATGCAGCCGGTTCTGATCGAGGTGGATCAGCAAGCGGTCGAGCCGTTCCGGGCGGGGCAGATTTCGGGCTGGGAGGCGATCGATCACGGATCGGCGCCGGTGAAGGCCTACATGCTGCGCTATGCGCGGGAGAAGGATCTGGCGCTGTTTGTTGCGGCGTCCATGACTTCGCGGCCGGCGAAGCCCGCGGATTTGCCCATGCAGGTGGTGGTGCCGGCGTACATGCTGAGCGAGCTGAAAGCCGGGTTTGAGATTGGCGCGGTGTTGTTTCTGCCGTTTCTTCTGGTGGATATGGTGGTGGCTTCGATCACGACCTCGATCGGCATGTTCCAGCTGCCGCCGGTGGTGATCTCAACGCCGCTGAAGATTCTGCTGTTCGTGATGGTCGATGGGTGGAACCTGCTGGCCGGCTCCCTGCTGAAGAGCTTCTGACCTGGGTATGGGGGGATGAGGGCTCAGGGATTACATATACGCGCTCCTGCAACCACGGAGGGCGGGCGTGGACCTTCGAAGGGGGAGCGATGGGACCGGATGAGGCTGCGGAACTGATGCGGCATTTACTGCGGGAGGCATTGATTCTTGGAGCGCCGGTTCTGCTGGCGGCCTGCGTGACCAGCTTCGTGATCAGCCTGCTGCAGACGCTGACCTCGCTGCAGGATCAGACGATTTCGACGGTGCCGCGGCTGCTGATTGTGGTGGGTCTGCTGATGGCGGCGCTGCCGTGGTTTCTGAACCGGCTGATGAGCTACACACTGGGGCTGTTCTCGGACTTTCACCGGTTTCTGGGGCAGGGATGACCGCGGACTGGGGACAGATGCTGGAGGCGATGCTCCTGGTGCTGGTGCGCATCAGCGGCCTGATGGTCTTCGCTCCGGTGTTCTCGTCCGAAGCGATTCCAACGCGGATCAAGGCCGGGTTCGTACTGGCGGTTTCGTTTCTGGTGGCGCCCATCGTGGCGGCCTTCCCGAGGGCCCACGCCGAGCTGGGGATTCTGGCCGTGCTGGGGGAATTGAGCGTGGGGCTGGTCTTCGGGCTGACGCTCTCACTGTTGTTTGAGGCGCTGAATTTCGCCGGCCAGGTGCTGGGATTCCAGTTCAGCTTCTCGCTGGTGAACCTGATGGACCCGAACTCGCCGGCCGCCACGCCGCTGATGGGACAGATGTTCAGTTTGCTGGGGACGCTGACGATCCTGGGGGCGGGGCTCCATCGGACGATGCTGGCCGCGCTGCTGCGGACCTTTGCGACGGCGCCGGTGGGCACGGTGACGCTCGACCCGAGGGCGGGATGGGCGCTGGTGACGTTCGCGGGGGGGATTTTTTCGGCAGCCCTGCAGTTGTCGGCTCCGGTGATGGCGGCGACGCTGCTGGCGGAACTGTCGGTGGCGCTGGCTGGGAAGCTGGCGCCGACGCTGCCGGTGATGTCGATCACGGTGCCTTTGAAGACCATGCTGGGCTACGGGGTGCTCATCGGCTCGCTGGCTTTGTGGCCGCACTGGATTGAAGCGCATTTCGCGGCTCTGCTCGACAGCGCCGGACGGTTGCTGGCCGGGTCGGCGGGGACGGCTTAGCTATGCCCGGGGACCGCACCGAACAGGCCACACCCCACCGGCGGCAGAAGGCCGCCGAGAAGGGCGACCGCGCGCGGAGCCGCGATCTGATGGCGGGTGCGGGGATGCTGGCCGGGGTCTATGTCCTGGGCTCGGTGGCGCCGAAATGGGTCGCCGGATGGGCGGGCGCCTACCGGAACCTGCTGGCTTTGGGACAGCCGGTGCTGTGGGAGCGCTCCTCGGCGGTCGAAACCGCGATGGCCATGCGCGCGATTCTGCTGAAGGCACTGGAGCCGATGGGGATTGTCTTTCTCGCGTCGCTGGCCGGGGCGGTGGCGGCGGGGATCGCGCAGGGCGGCGGCTGGTCGTTCAACTTCGAGGCGCTCACGCCGAAGCCGGAGCGGATCAATCCGGTAGAGAACGCGAAGAACATCTTCTCGCTGCGCGGCGTGGTGCGGCTGGGCAAGTCGCTGGTGCCGGTGCTGGCGCTGGGATTCTTCGCGGTGCGCGCCATCGAGGCGCAGACCGAGGTTCCGCCGCTGAGCACCGAGCAGTACCCGGACGTTTTTGCCGAGATGTACAACCTGCTGGTCGAGGGAGCCTGGATTTTTCTGGCGTGGGCGGGGATCGATTACGTGATGGAGTGGCGGAGCCGCGAGGACCGTCTGCGCATGACGAAGCAGGATCTGCGGGACGAGTTCAAAGAGATGGAAGGCAGCCCGCAGGTGAAATCGCGCATACGGGGGCTGCGCCGGCAGATGCGGCGGCGGCAGATGAAGGCGGATATCGCGCGCGCTTCGGTGGTGGTGACCAATCCGACGCACTATGCCGTGGCGCTGAGCTTCAGCTTCGAAACCATGGATCCGCCGCGCGTCGTGGCCAAGGGCCGCGATCTGCTGGCGGCGGCGATTCGCGAGGAGGCCCAGTGGGCAGGGGTGCCGATCGTCGAGAATCCGCCACTGGCGCGCTCGCTCTACCGGCAGGTGGAGCAGGGCCAGACGATTCCTTATGAGCTGTATGCGGCCGTGGCGGCGATTCTGGCGTGGCTCTACCGCCGCGAGGTCGAGGAGCGTGTGCGGAGGGAGCGGGCCGAGGCTGCGGCGCGCGGCGCAAAAAGCGGAAACGCCGGACAGGAAGGCGCCGATGCGAAGCCGAAGCGCTGAGAAAGGGATGACCAGGGGATGGAGGCCGATCGAATGAGCGCGGGTGCAATCGCTCTGGGAGGGGCACGAGTGCCGGGCAACTGGACGAAAGGGCTGCGAACGATGGTGCTGCCGGTGGCGGCGATCAGCGTGCTGTTCGTGATGGTGGTGCCGGTGCCGGCCTTCGTCATGGACATGCTGCTGGCCTGTTCGATGGCGGCCTCGATTCTGGTGTTTCTGTCGGCCGTGCAACTGCGGCGCGCGGTGGACTTCTCGGTGTTTCCGACTTTGCTGCTGCTGCTGACGCTGTTTCGCCTGTCGCTGAACATCGCCTCCAGCCGGAGGATCCTGCTGCACGGCAACGAAGGAACAGCGGCGGCGGGCAACGTGATCGAGGCGTTTGGGCAGTTCGTCGTGGGCGGGAATTATGTTGTGGGGTTTGTACTGTTCCTCGCCCTGATCGCCATTCAGTTTCTGGTGGTCAGCCACGGCGCGGTGCGCACCGCGGAGGTCACGGCGCGGTTTACCCTCGACGCGCTGCCGGGCAAACAGATGGCGATCGACGCGGACATGAACGCGGGGCTGATCGACGAAGCCACGGCGCGGAAGCGGCGGGCGGCGATCGCGCACGAAGCGGAGTTCTACGGAGCCATGGACGGGGCCGCGCGCTTCAATCAGCGCGACTCGTTGGCGACGATTCTGATTACGGCGATCAACATCGTCGCCGGGTTGCTGATCGGGACGCTGCAGCAGGGCATCGAGCTGAGCGAGGCGGTCAGGACCTACACGATTCTGACGGTGGGCGATGGGCTGGTGACGATGATCCCGTCGCTGCTGGTGTCTGTGGCCGGGGGCATGGTGCTGACCAGGGCCTCGTCGGCAGGACAGCTGACGACGGAACTGGGGGCGCAACTGCTGGGCAGGGGCACGACGCTCTATGTCGCGAGCGGCGTGCTGGGCGGGTTGTGTCTGATCCCGGGGCTGCCGAAGCTCGCGTTTCTGTTGCCGGCCGCGGTGCTGGGGTACGTGGGGAGCCGCGTGTCGAAGCGCGCGGTCCCCCAGGCGGAGGAGGCGGAGACGGAAACGGCGAAGAAGGCGGCCTCAGCGGATAAGCCGGAGAATCTGGCGGCGGCGCTGAAGCTCGATGACCTGAGCCTCGAGATCGGGTTCCAGCTGATCCCGCTCGTGGATGAAAAACAAGGCGGCCAGATGCTGGGCCGTGTAAAGACATTGAGGAGGCACCTGGCGCAGGAGCTGGGCTTCCTGATTCCGCCGGTGCACATTTCGGACAATCTGCGGCTGAAGGCGCGGGAGTATGTCGTCTCGCTGCGGGGCATCGAGATCGGGCGGTGGCAGACAGAAGGGAACTTCCTGCTGGCCGTCTCGACCGAGCCCCGGCCGCGGCCGCTCGAGGGCAAGGAGACGAGGGAGCCGGCCTACGGCGCTCCGGCGCGATGGATCCTGCCTGCAGCAGAGGACGAGGCGCTGGCGGCCGGCTATTCGGTGGTGGATCAGGGAACGCTGATCGGAACACATCTGGCGGAGCTGATCCGAAAACATGCGTACGAGCTGCTGGGACGAGCCGAGACCAAGCGGCTGCTCGATTCGCTCTCGGAGAGCCATCCGAAGCTGGTCGAAGAACTGGTGCCGAAGATCCTGTCGCTGGGCGAGGTGGAGCGGGTGCTGCAGCAGCTTTTGCGGGAGCGGGTTTCGATCCGGGATCTGGGCGCGATCCTCGAGGCTCTGGTCGAGACCGGGGCGCAGAATCGCGGGCTGCCGCAGCTGGTCGAGGCTGCCCGCCAGGCGCTGGGGCGCCGGCTGACGCAGCCGCTGATCGAAGCCGACGGGACGCTGCGGGTGATCGCGCTCGAACCGGCGCTCGAAGAAGAGCTGATGGGCCTGGTTGCTCCCGACCCGGCTGCGCGGCAGCTGACCGCGGGCCCGAACACACCGGTTTTGAAGCGCATTACGGATTCTTTGAAAACTCTCATGGGCCCGGGGGCTTCTTCGGCCCAGCCCGTGCTCCTTTGCGCAAGTCCGGCGCGGTATCACCTGCGGCGGTGGCTGGAGCCTGTGCTGCCGCGTCTGACCGTGATTGCGCCGGCAGAGATTCCGCCGGAGGTGCCGGTGCGCGCCGTGGGCATTGTGCGCCAGGGGACGTAGATCGGGGTCGAGGGGTTGAGGACAGGGTCGAGGTCGGAGAGGTCGGAGAAAAGGAAAGGCGCGATGGAATACGCAGGCCAGTCAGCAGAGACGTGGAGACAATCGGGGCAGCCCCGGGGGGGGAAGCGGGGAAGCGCGGGAGCGGAAGACTCCTCGGGAGCCGGGGCCGGCGCCGCGACCGAGTCCGCCACGCTGAGCGAAGAGGAACGGCAACGGATGATGCTCGAACACATGCCGGCCGTTCGCTGGATGGCGCGCCGGATCCACGAGCGGCTTCCGCAGCATGTGGACATGGAGGACCTGGTGAGCGCCGGCACCGTGGGCCTGCTCGACGCTTTTCGCAAATTCGATCCGGCGAAGAAGGTGCAGTTTCGCAGCTACGCGCAGTTCCGCATACGGGGCGCGATCCTCGACAGCCTGAGGACGCTCGACTGGAGCCCGCGCGATCTGCGCCGCAAAGGCCGGGCGGTCGAAGAGGCGATCCGTCAGCTGACGGCACGGTGCGGGCGGACTCCGTCCGAACCCGAGGTCGCCCGCGAGCTCGGCCTCGAACTTGAAGAGTACCAGCAGCTGCTGGGCGAGCTGAAGGGTCTGGAGATCGGCACGCTGCACCTCGAGCGCTCGGAGGATTCCGGCGAGGAGGAACTGGCCTACATTCCGAACCATCCGGAGGACGATCCGCTCTTCCACTGTCTGCGGGGAGAGATGCGGGACCGGCTCGCCGGCGCCATCGAGCAGCTGCCGGAGCGGGAGCGGCTGGTGGTGACGCTCTACTACTTCGAGGAGATGACGATGAAGGAGATCGGGCTGGCTCTGGGCGTAGTCGAGTCGCGCGTCTCGCAGATTCATTCCTCGGCCGTGGTGCACCTGCGGGCGCGCCTCCAGGATCTCGGGCGGGGACGGAGATAGCGCGCGATGGCGATGGAGAAGGAACTCGGCCAGGAGGAGATCGACGCCCTGTTTCAGGCGGCGCGGGCGCACAGCCAGGCCGCGCCCGAGGCGCCGCGCAGCCGGGTGCTGCCCTGGAGCTTCAACCGGTCCGGGCAAATCTCGAATGAACAGTTGCGGGCCATCAGCATGATCAACGACATTTTTGCCCGCAATCTCACCCACCACCTGGGCGCCTGGTTTCGCAGCCGGGTGCAGGTCAGCCTGGTTTCGGCCGAGCAGATCCAGTTCAGCGAATTTCTGCTGCGCATCCCGGAACTGGCCTACGTGTGCTCGGTGCGCCTCGAGCCCCTGCGGGCCATCTCCGTGCTGCAGATGGATCTGACCACCGCGCCGTCGATGATCGAGCTGCTGCTGGGTGGCGAAGGGGGCCCCAGCGAGCCCCGCGAGCTGACCGACATCGAAGAGGCCATTCTGTCGGGCGTCGTCGAGGCGATCTGCCGCGAGCTGACCACGGCCTGGCAGCCGGTGGGCCTGAGCTTCAGCTTTGAAAAGCGGCAGATGCAGACCCAGACCCCGCGGCTGATTCCCGTTTCGGAGAAGACGCTGTGCCTGAGCTTCGAGCTGCGGCTGGGCGAGATCAGCGGCCTGCTGAACCTCGCCTTTCCCGCAGTGGCCTCGAACACCATCCTGCGCCGGCTGGCCGGGGAACGCTCGCGGCAGCGCCGCCATTCGGCTGAGACCCGGCGGCGCGTGCGGGAGCTCGCCAGCGCCTGCCGGGCCGGCACCGCCCTGCATTTGCCTCCGGTCCGTGTGCCGGCCAGCTCGCTCGGCGAGTTGCGCCCGGGCTCGATCCTGCGGTTTGAGTTGCCCGCCTCGAGGACCACGGCCCAGTTTCGCGCCGGAGGCGTGACGCTGTTTTCGGCAACGCCGGTCGGGCAGGACGACCATCGGGCGGCGCATCTTCTGGCCGCCACTGAGGCGAGGAAATGAGCGAGCGGGAGCAGGAGCGGGGGCAGTGGCTCAGCAAACTGGCGGCCGAGATCGGTGGAGAACTGGGCCAGACGGTGACGCTCGCCGCCGGAGGCGAGGCGCCGGAGGCGGCGGTGAGCTGGACGGACACCATCGAGATCCCCGGGGCGCGCGTGACCGTCGCCGCCCATCGGGAGGATGTGAGCGCCTTTCTGATCGAAGCGCGGGTGATCGAAGTCGGCCAGGGGGACGCCGAGATGGTGCGGGAGCTGTGGTCCGGCATCCTGGCCAGCGTTGCCTCCCGGATGGGCGGGAAGGCATCGCCGTCCGGGGCAGGGGGAGCCCCGGGAGGCGCCGAACCCTGTGCGCTCGGTTTGGGAGGAGCGCGCGTGCGTTTGTCGCTGTCGGTCGAGGCCGGTGCGGGCCGGACGCGGAGCGAACCCGGGAACGAGGCGCGGAAGGAAGGACGGAACCGGGGGCCAGGCGGTGAGCCGCAGCAGGTGGCGCAGGCGGGGCCGCCGGCGGCCGTCCGGCACGCGGCAGGCAATTTCGATCTTCTGCTCGAGGTGGAGCTCGAAGCGACGGTGCGTTTCGGCTCGCGCGAGATGGAGCTGAAGGAACTGCTGGAGCTGGGCCCGGGCGACGTCGTCGAACTGGACCGTCAGGTGGCCGATCCGGTGGATTTGATCGTGGGAGACAGGATTGTGGCGCGCGGCGAGGTGGTGCTGGTGAACGGAAATTTCGGATTGCGCGTGACCGAGGTCGCTGAGCCGGTGCGGCGGCTGGAGAGCATTCGATGTCTCTGGTAGCGGACCGTACAGCAAAAACGGGTGGAGTGGGCGCCATGGTGGCTCGCGCCCAGTCGTTCTTTCCAAACTGTGCCAATCCGCGATGCTCGACCGGATGGATGCGGCTGTGGCGCAGCCGCCGGGTACCGGGCTTCGAAGGAGGCTGGGCCTGCTCGCCGGAATGCATGGGGAATCTGGTGGCAGCCGCCCTTCGCCGGGAGATGGCCGGCGGGAATGCGGTTCCGACGGCGTATCCACATCGGGTTCCGATGGGGCTGATGCTGGTCGAGCAGAATAAGATCACCCCGGCCGAGCTCCACCTGGCGCTCGAGGGCCAGAGGCGCTCGGCGGAGGAAACCGGCGAGCGGATCCGGCTGGGCGAATGGCTGCTCCGCAGCGGCGTGCTCTCCGAACCGGCGCTGACCCGGGCGCTCAGCGCGCAGTGGAACTGCCCGGTCTTTTCGCTCGACGATTACCGGCCGGCGGAGGTGGCTGCGGCCCTGCCCCGATTCCTCTCCGAGGCTGCCGGAGCCGTGCCGGTCGGGGCCCCCGGTGGCCGGCTCCTTTATCTGGCCTTTTCCAGCCGCATCGACCGCAGCCTGAGTTATGCCGTCGAGCGGATGACCGGGCTGCGGGTGGCCGCCGGCATCGCGCCGGATTCGGCGTTCCGGGCCGCGCAGGAGCGATTTCTGGCGACGCCGGCGCCCCCGGCGCGCTATCTCGAAGCGGCGAGTTCCTGGGTTCTGGGCCGGACGATCACGAAAGCGATCGAAGCCGCGAAGCCGATGGAGGCGCGCCTGACGCGCATTCACGACTACTACTGGCTGCGGCTCTGGCGGCGGGAGGCGGCGCCGCCGGGGCTCCCTGCCGCCGACGCAGTCGAAGACCTGCTGGCGACCGTCGGGACCCCTGGGAGGCGGGGCAAAATTTGAGGTAGAGAGAAAGCGCGCGCAGCCGATAAGGGGGTTGGAGGGGACTGCGCGATGTCCGGAATAACGGTGCTGATTGTCGACGATTCGTCGGTCATGCGGAAGATAGTCGAGCGGGCTCTGCGCCAGGCAGGGCTGAATCTGACCAAAGTGGTGGAGGCGGGCAGTGGCCACGAGGGAATCGAGGCGCTCGAGCGTGAGCGTGCCGACCTGATCGTCTCCGATATCAACATGCCGAGCATGGACGGCCTCGAGTTTCTGCGGCAGATTCAGGCCCTGGGGCTGGCCAAAGGGGCTCCGGTAGTGATGATCACCACGGAGAGCGGCGAGGAGCACGTGCGCGAGGCGCTGGCGGCCGGGGCGCAGGGATACATTCGAAAACCGTTTACGCCTGACCAGGTGCGGGACCGTGTCCTGCCGCTGCTGGCTCCGGCCTGAGCTCCGCCCGGGGGCGGGGAGGGGGAGGACCGGGCAGGAGGCGCGGATGGAAGCGCGCCCCCTGGCCGGTGCGGCAGCCGGACGAGGAACCGAACCGGAGACGGACCATACTCCGGGGCCCGGGCAGGAGCCGGGCTCCGGAAGGAAAAGGAAGAGGGAGATCCATGGCAGAGAGAACGAGTACGGCGGCGGAGCAGAAGATCGACATCGGCCACTTCGAGGCGTTTCTGGACCGCGCGACCAACGAGGTGTTTGCGACGATGCTGGGCAGCGGTTGCGCGCCGACATCGCAGGGCACTCCCGCCGATGACGGAACGATTTCCGCGGTGATCGGGCTGGCCGGGGCGATGAGCGGGTCCATGGTGCTGCACGCCTCGAGCGCGGCGGCCATGCGCATGGCGGAGCGGATGACGGGGATCCCGATCACCGAGGTGGATGCCATGGTGCGGGATGCGGTCGGCGAGGTCTGCAACATGATTGCAGGCGCCTGGAAGGGCTTCGACCCTGCGCTCGCGTCCGGGTGCCTGCTGTCGACGCCGACGGTGGTGGCCGGAACCAGTTACGAGCTGTTCAGCCAGCGGGCCGCGATTCGCATCGAGCGGCGCTATCGTTTCGAGGAGGTGGTTTTTACGGTCACCCTCTTCTGTGAGCTGCCCGCATGAGAAGCTTTTAATCTTCCTGATCGCTGTTGGGCCCGGCTCCTGCAACGACATCCTGCGGGAGGCGAAGCGGTGGACAGCGGATACTATGCGGCATATTCCGGCTGGCTGGCGCGCAGCCAGGCCCTGGACGTGGCGGCCGGCAACCTGGCCAATGCGGGGACGGCGGGCTACCGGGCTGAGCGTGACTACTTCCGTTCGGCGATTCTGGGCCCCGGGGCGCTCGACTCGCAGCTGAACACGACGGTGAATGCGTTCGGCGTGCTGGGCGGCAGCCGTGTCGATTTAGGACAGGGAGCGCTGACGCCGACCGGCAATCCTCTCGACCTCGGCATCGAAGGCGACGGCTTCTTCGCCATTCAGACGCAACAGGGCATCCGGTATACGCGCAATGGCCAGTTCGAGCGCGCGCAGGATGGAACCCTGACCACCCAGGCGGGTGAGCCGGTGCTCGATGCCGCCAGCCAGCCGGTCCGTGTGCCCTCCGGCGACATCGTGATTGGAACCGACGGCGCGGTTTCGGTCAACGGAGGCCTCGCGGGAAAGATCGCGGTTCTTGGATTTGCGAACGGGGGGGCGCTTGAGGCCGAGGGCGCCAACCGGTATCGGCCGGCCGATGGGGTTGAGCCCGCGGCAGCGACAGGCGCAATTCATCAGGGCGCGCTCGAGTCGTCGAATCAGGACGTGATCGGCGGCAGTTTACAGCTGGTGCTGATGCAGCGCCAGGCCGAGATGATGCAGAAGGCGGTCTCGATGTTCTCGAACGATTTCGACAGGACGGCGAGCGAGGATTTGCCGCGCGTGTCGTAGCCGGCCCCGGGGCGAAGGAGGAGCAAATGATTCGAGCTTTGTATACCGCGGCGAGCGGGATGAGCGCACAGCAGCTGAATCTGGACACGATCGCCAATAACCTGGCGAACTCGTCGACGGTGGGATTCCGCCAGCGACAGCTGCAGTTTCAGGACATGATCTACCAGAACATGGTGACGCCGGGCGCGGCGCAGAGCCAGGAAACGGTGTCGGCGGGACTGCAGATCGGCCTTGGAACGAAGCCGGCGGCGACCGAGATCATCATGAACCAGGGCGACATGAACCAGACCAGCAATCCTCTGGACCTGGCGATCCAGGGAACGGGTTTCTTTCAGGTGTCGCGGCCCGACGGGACGCTGGCCTATACGCGCGCGGGGAATTTCTATCTGAACAACCAGGGCACGCTGGTCGATGCCGGCGGCGATCCGGTGGTGCCGAGTATCACGGTTCCCGCGAACGCCACGGCGGTAACGATCACCCAGTACGGCGTGGTGAATGCGACGCTGCCCGGACAACAGAACCCGGCGCAGCTGGGGCAGATTCAGCTGGCGACGTTCGTCAATCCGGGGGGTCTCGAGAGCGTGGGTTCGAACCTGTTCACGGCGACGTTGTCCTCAGGCGATCCGGTGCTGGGCAATCCTGGCGGAACGGAGGGGCTGGGCACTCTGCAGCAGGGGTATCTCGAGAACTCGAATGTGGATGTGGTGGGCGCCTTTGTGCAGATGGTGCTGGCCCAGCGCGCGTATGAGAGCAACTCGAAGGTGATCACCGCAGCCAATGAGATGTACAGCGAAGTCAACAACATGGCGAAGTGAGCGATGAGAGCCCTGGTCATTCTGGCGGCGATGATGGCGGCGGCTCCCTGTGGAGCTGCGTGCGGCGGGGCGGCGACCGTGCGGGACTTTGGACTCGACCGCGCCTGGGTGGTCCAGCGCGACTGCGATCATCCGGAGCGGCCGGGGACCCTGGTGGAGATTCCGTGGAGCGAGCCTCGGGATCGATCGGCGGCGTGGCAGGGGGCATCGATCGCTGCTCCGCTGGCGCCTCCCGCGGTGAAGGGCGGGATGCGGGTGGTCCTGTGGCAACGGAGGGAGAGGGCCCTGGTGCAGCTCTCCGGAACCGCCCTCGGAGCGGCGCGCGTGGGGGAGAGCGTGGCGGTAAGAGTGGCCTGGAGCGGGGCCACGGTGCGCGGGATCGTGCGCGGGCCGGATCTGGTGGAACTGGCGCCGGGGAAGGTTGGGAAGTAATGCGATCGGGCGTAAGGAGGATGGTTCGCACCGCGCTGGTCATGATGCTGAGTCTGGGGACCGCGGCATGGGCTGGGGCGAAAACCCGGCAGCCGAAGCCGCCGCCGAACACGCCACCGGATCTGGCGCTGAAGGACTACATTGCGCGGGTGCGCGCCGAGAAGGCCGCCGAGGTGTTGACGGCGGGGTCGATCTGGAGCGCAACCGGCAGGCTGACCAACCTGGTGAGCGATGTGAAGGCGGTGCGGGCGCACGATCCAATCGCGGTCGTGGTGTCGGAGACGCTGGCGGCCTCGACGGACGGCACGGTGAAGAACCAGCGCGCTTCGACGGCCAACTCGCAGGTGTCGGCATTGCTGGGCAAGCTGAAGACCTCCAACGCGCTGAACAACCTGTTGAACCAGAGTTCCGCGTCGTCGCTGAACGCGCAGGGGCAGAGCAGCACGAATTCGAGCATCACGACGACGCTGGGCGGCGAGGTGGCCGATGTGCTGCCCAACGGGATGCTGGTGATCCAGGTGGTGCGGCAGCTGACGTTCAACCAGCAGACGCAGCTGATCCGGCTGCGGGGGCTGGTGCGGCCCGAGGACGTGAACGCGCAGAACCAGGTGATGTCGACGGCGATCACCGACATGGAGCTGGAAGTGGTGGGCAAGGGAATCGTGAACGACGCGACCTACCGGCAGAATCCGGTGGTGCGTTGGATCGAGAAGATACTGGTCTTCTAAGCGGAGCTACGATGCGGCGGTGGGTTCGAGTGGCGATGAGGGCAGGGGGTCTGGCGGCGGGACTGATGGTGATGGGACTGGCCAGGGCATCGGCCGAGGATGCGCCGAAGACGAAGCTGGCGCGGGTGAAGGATGTTGCTTCGATCGAGGGGGTTCGCGACAACCAGCTGGTGGGCTACGGGATCGTGGTGGGACTGCATGGCACAGGAGACAGCTCGCAGACGGTTTTTCCGCTGCAGACGCTCGAGTCGGCGCTGGAGCGGATGGGCGTGAGCCTGCAGGGGAACGCGATGGCCTCGATGATGCAGACGCGGAACATGGCTGGGGTCTTCCTTTCCGGGACGCTGCCGCCGTTTGCCCGGCCGGGGAATAAGGTCGATGTGACGGTGTCGTCGGCGGGGGACGCGCGCAGCCTCGAGGGCGGGGTCCTGCTGCTGACACCGATGTACGGGCCGGACGGGCAGATTTATGCGCAGGCGCAGGGCCCGATGGTGCTGGGCGGATATGCTGTGACGGCGAACGGGACCAGCAAGTCGGTGAACTATCCGACCACGGCGCGCATTCCCTCGGGAGCGATTGTGGAGCGGGGCGTGCCGCTCGATTTGTCCGAGATGCGGACGCTCTCGGTGCTGCTCGACGATGCGGATTTTCGCACGGCGCAGACGGTGACGGCCGATATCAACCATGAGCTGGGCCGCCCGGTGGCGCACGCGATCGACAGCCGCCGTATCGAAATTCAGCCGGCAGGGAATGAAGATATCCCGGCGTTGCTGGCCCGTGTGGAAGAGGTCGAGGTCGAGGTCTTCCGGCGCGCGAAGGTCGTGGTGAACGAGCGCACCGGAACGGTGGTGATCGGCGGCAATGTGACGCTGCAGCCGGTGACGATCCTGCATGGGGGGCTGGTGGTCAACATTGTCAGCCACTTCGAGGTTTCGCAGCCGAATGCTCTGGGGCAGGGATCGACGCAGGTCGTCCAGCAGACGACGGTCGAGGCGCAGGACAAGCCGGCGAACCGGATCCAGCTGAAAGAGGGAGCGACGGTGGACGATCTGGTCGAGAACCTGCAGCAGATTGGGGCGACGGCGCGGGACATCGTTTCAATTCTGCAGGCGATGAAGGAAGCGGGCGCTCTCGAAGCCGAACTGGAGGTGCTCTGATGCATGCGGCGATGGCTGCGGGGGTCAGTGCTGCGGGGGCGACATCGGGCGCGGCGGGTGCGGGTGGGGCGGTTCAGGACCCCAGGCTCAAGCCGGCGGCGCATGAATTCGAGGCCTGCCTGATGAAGGAGTTCCTCGCACCGTTGCAGGAGGATACGCTCGCGGGCGACGATGGGGACGGGGCGGGCGGCGCGGAGGGCGACAGCAGCGCGGGCAGCAATGGCGCGCTGATGAGCTTTGGGTCGGAGGCGCTGGCGAAGGCCATCTCGGAGAGGGGCGGCTTTGGGATTGCGACGAAGATCATCGAGCATTACAAAGGTGCGGCCCCTCGGCAGGCCAAAACGGGAAACACTGGAAGTTTCTGAGCAAGGGGCAGGAGAATGGACTCAAGAAGTGCGATTGGCTGCCGATAAACGGAATGAAGGAGACCATGAATGAACGTCAATAACAGCCTCCAGGGAATGCAGCAGCTGTTCTCGAGCCCGGAAGTGACACGTCCGGCGAGCAAGGCGGAGACGTCGAGCGCGCAGGGGCCGCAGGCGGGGACGGATCAGGCGACGCTGAGTTCGGCGGCGAGCGTTGCAGCAGCGGCGGCGCCGGATTCGGATGTGCGTATGGATAAAGTGACGGCGATCCAGCAGGCGCTGGCCAACGGCACTTATAACGTTCCGGCGACCGAAGTCGCGGGGAAGATGATCGATCACATGCTGGGCAAGTAGGCGCGGCGCGGGGTCGCGGAGGGTCGCCGTCTAGGCGGCGCATTCCGGAGTCTGCGCGGGGAAGGTAGTGGGGCGGCGCATTCCGGAGTCTGCGCGGGGAAGGTATGTGGGGCGGCGCATTCCGGAGTCTCTGCGCGGGGAAGGTGTGTGGGGCGGCGCGTTCCGGAGTCAGCGCGGGGAAGGTGTGTGACGCTTTTGGCGTGAGACTGTTGGGAGGAATCGAGAGTGGCGGCTTGCATGTCGGTGGTGGAATTGCTGGGAGCAGGAATCAACGCGCTGGCGCATGCTGACGCGGCGCAACTGGAGGGTTTGGCGGAGATGAGCCGGATGGCGAGAGGACCGGAGACAGCCGCAGAACGGACGATAGCGCGGGAACGGCTGCGGACGCTCGGATATCTTCTGACGCTGACGCGTCGCAATCTCCGGTTGCTGCGCGGAGCTGGCGGTTATGGGCGGCTGGGGGACTGAGCGCGGAGGGATCAGCGAGAGAGCCGGGGGTGCGACTCACGGGACCGGCGACGGGGAGTCAGCGAATCGGACCGGGAGCGTGCCCGGCGAAGGGAAGCGGAGGAGAGGAGCCGTCAGAGCGAACGCGGACGCAGGTTGAGCCGCGGGGACGGATTCAGAGCGGATTTCCATGGCCACGATCGGCACGGCATTCAACATCGCGACAGGGGCGCTGGACGCGGATCAGGCGGCTCTCGACGTTGTTGCGAATAACACGGCGAACGTGAATACTCCCGGCTACACGCTGGAGACGCCGACCTGGGAGGAAACCGACTCGACCTCGATCGGCGGTGTCAACGTTGGCATGGGTGTGCAGATGACGGGGGCGCAGTCGCAACGGGACCGTGTGCTGGAGCAGGCGATGCAGCAGCAAACGCAGACCGAGAGCGCTTCGTCGGCGCGGCTGGGGGCGCTGAATCAGATACAGGCGCTTTTTTCGGGCGCGACCAGTACGGGAACGAGCTCTGCCAGCGGGATTGGCAATGACTTGTCGAACTTCTTCAATGCGCTTTCGTCTCTTGAAGGGAGTCCGGCAGACGTGGCGGTGAGGCAGAGCGTGTTGAGCGCGGCGACAACGCTGGCCCAGGACTTCAATGGAACCTCCGCGGAGCTTGGAAGCCAGCAGCAATCGCTCGATGAGCAGAGCACCAGCGTGATGGGACAGGCAAACTCGCTGCTCGCGGACGTTGCTCAGCTCAATCAGCAGATTGAGACGACAAGCCCGAATCAGGACGCGGGAAGTCTGGAGGATCAGCGGCAACAGGATTTGACCAGTCTTTCCCAATTGATCGGGATTCGTATGGTTTCGACGGAAAACAATGGGCTGACCGTGACCACTCTGGGTGGGGCGCTGCTGGTGTCCGGTGGAACGGCCTATCAAGTGACGAGCGGCGAAGATGGCGGAGTGACGCACTTCTTCGACGCGGAGGGAAAGGACATCACATCCGATCTGACGTCGGGCGGCGGACAACTGGGGGGGATTCTGACGTCGCGGGATCAGGACATTCCGCAGGTCGAGAATGCGCTGGATGAGTTGGCGTATGCGGTGGGTTCGGAAATCAATCACGTAAACTCGCTGGGTTCGGACCTCAACGGGAATGCGGGAGCGCCAATCTTCAGTTTGCCAGACGGAGCGACGGTCGCGAATCCAACGGGATCGGCGGCGCAGATTGCCGTCGTGATGACCGATCCAACACAGATTGCGGCGGCGGCCGCCGGCGCCGGATCTGCGAACAACAGCAACGCGGTTGCCATGGCAAATCTGGAGAACACGGGGATCGTTAACGGAGTCACGCCAACGGTGGACTTCTCGGACATGGTCACCAGCCTGGGCAGCCTGACGTCGGAGGTGTCGAGTGAGAACACGGCGCAGCAGGGAGCATTGACGCAGCTTCAGGATCAGATTGGTTCGATCTCGGGAGTCAACCTGAATGACGAAGCGTCGCAACTTTCGACGATGGAACAGTCTTACCAGGCGGCTTCGAAGCTGTTCACTGTGCTGGACCAGGTGATGGTGTCGGCGCTGAATCTGGGTGTGCAGACGACGTACTCCTAACCAAAGAGACACCCGGAACGCAACAGGCGAACGGCGTAGGAAGGGCATTCGAGGGCCCGCGCAAGGCGATGAAAAAGGGCTCGGTGGGATCGGCGGAGCATAGCCAAAGCAAGGCAGGGAGCTGAACGATGAGGGTCAATCCGCTGTACATGAATGATCTGGTGGGATCGCTGGATGCGACGACAGGGAGCGAAGCGCAGCTGACCGAAGAGCTGGGCAGCGGGTCGCGGGTGAACGCGCTGAGCGACGATCCGGTTGCGGCGGGACAAAACGTGCTGCTGGGGACACAGATCAGCGGCGACGATACGTTTTCGCAGACAGCCTCGTCGACGCAGAGCATGCTGCAGGTGACCGACTCGGCGCTGAGCACGGTGGTCAGCCAGCTGACGTCGGCTGTTTCGCTGGCGACGGAGGGGAACAACGGGACTCTGAATGCCAGCGACCTGCAGTCGATCAGCAATCAGCTGACGGGGATACGGAATGAGGTATTGTCGATGGCCAACACGACGTATCTGGGGCAATACGTATTTTCAGGAAGCAAGGGCACGACACAGCCGTTTACGCTGGACTCTTCGGCGGCGTCGGGAGTGACCTACAACGGCGATGACACGCCGAACAGCGTGAGCTATCTGGAGACGCCGAATGGGCAGAAGATTCAGCTGAACATTCCTGGGGACCAGCTCTTTCTGGCCAATGGGAACAATGTTCTGGGGACGCTGAATAACCTGATCGCGGATTTTTCCTCGGGGACAGCGGGGCCGACGGCCGAAGCGGACGCACAGCAACTCAACGGAGCGCTGGGTTACGTAACGCAGCAGCGCGTGATCATCGACAACTCGCTGTCGCGGATCGAGACCGCGGAAAACTACACGCAGGGGGAGTCGACGCAGCTGACGGCGGCGCAGACAACCATGATGCAGGCGGATATCGGCCAGGTCGCGACGCAGCTGAGCACGGCGCAAACGCAGCAGTCGGCGTTGAGCCAGGTGATCGCGATGCTGGGCAAGCAGAGCCTGTTTAATGACCTCTGAGGTCGCGGGATCGGCGGATTCAACGCATCGTGGCGGGGTATGGTTTGTTTTCGCCGCGTGAAGAGCTGGGCGACCGGCGTTGGGCGAGCCGCCCTTTCCTTACTGAACCTGGAAGTCCTGGGTGAGCGGCGTGTTGTCTGACGAATCACCGACAAAGATAAGGAATTTGCCGGGATCGACCTGCCAGGCTTTCGTGTCTTCGCTCCAATACGCGAGTGAACGGCGGTTGAGGGCGATGCTGACGTGGTGCGTGTCCCCGGGCCCAAGCCGGACCTTTTCAAAACCCTTCAGCTCTTTCAGCGGACGCTTGACGGCAGCGGAAGGATCGCCGACATAGACCTGAGCTACGGTGGCGCCTGCATGCTGACCGGTGTTCGTGACGTCGAAGGAGACTGTGATCGGCCCATCGGCGCTGGTTTGTTCCGGCGAGACTTTCAGGTTTGCAAACGAAAACGCTGTATAAGACAGGCCAAAGCCAAAGGGGAAGAGCGGCTTCCTGTCATAGGTGGTGTAGTAGCGGTAGCCGAGGAAGACGCCCTCGTTATAGTTGACGTGCGGTGTTTCGCCTTTGGGCACGGGCGCGGCGTAGTAGTTGTCGTGAACGGGGTTCTCGTCCCAGGAGCGCTCGAAGCTGACGGGCAGATGGCCTTCGGGAGAATACTGTCCCAGGAGAATCTCCGCGAGGGCATGGCCACCTTCCTGACCTGGGTACCAGTTATGGAGCAGCGCCGGAACGGCTTCGAGCCAGCGATGCATGTCGACGTTGCCGCCGGCGGTGATGGAGACGATGGTGTGCGGATTGGCGTGCATGACGGCCTGAATCAACTGGTCCTGGCCGAAGGGCAATTCATACGTGCGGTCGAAGCCTTCGCTTTCGGTCGACGCATCGAAGCCAACGGAGACGAGCGCCGCATCGGCGATGGAGGCGATCTTCTTCGCCTCCGGCGAGACCAGTTCCTCGACGCCGCGAATGCCGAGGCCGATACGCGGATAAGCGGCGTCGGGCCAGTAGTCGAGTTCGATGGAGGCGGCTTTTCCGGCGGTCAGGGGTAGTTCGACGTAACGCGGGGCCTGGCCTTCGCGGGATGGCTGATCGAGGACAGGGTTGCCATCGACGATGAGCTTGTAGGCATCGGAACCTCCAGCACCGACCAGGAACAGGTAGGATTCGGTCTTCGCCGGCACGTACTCCGTTGTAAAGCGAATACTGCGACGCTCTTTTGCCTGCGGGGTCCATTCCTCGGAGCGGAAGGCCGCGATGCGGCGCATTGAGGAGACGACGGGTGTGCCGCTGAAGTTGGGATTGTCGAAGCTCTCGACTTTGACCTGCGTGCCCATACGGGGAGTGTCCGGCGCTTTGCCGGACGGATTGTGGAACTCGGTCTGCAGCATGAGCTCAGTGGCGGATGGCAATCCGGCAGCGTAAAGAACTTTGACTTTGCCGGCGAGGGCGTCGGAAAGTCCGGTCATGATGCTGACCGGCGCGTATGCGTCGACATGCGAGCTGCCTCCGCCGCCGGGAACCGCGGGCCAGGCATCGGGGCCAATGACGGCGATGGTGCGGATCTTGCTGGGGTCGAGTGGAAGGAGATTGCCTTCATTCTTCAGGAGGGTGATGCTTTCAAGCGCCTCCTGCAGGGCAACGGCGCGAGCGTCCTGGCTGAAACGCGGGACTGACGGGTCGGTCTGATCGCGGTCGAGGAAGCCGAAACGAATCGAGGTGCGAAAGATGCGCCGGAGCTTTTCGTCGATGGTCGCTTCAGAAACCTGGCCGCTCTTGATGGCGGGCAGCAGATTGACGGGGTTCATGAATTTGCCGGAGGGCATTTCGAGGTCGAGGCCGTTGTTGGCCGCGCCAACGGCAGAGTATGTAGCGTCCCAGTCTGACATGAGGATGCCGTCAAATTTCCAGTCGCCCTTGAGGATGTCCTGATTGAGGTGCGGATTCTGCGTGGCGTGGACGCCGTTGACGAGGTTGTAGGAATTCATAACGGCGCCGGCGTGGCCCTCGCGGACAGCGGCCTCGAAAGCGGGCAGGTAAATCTCGCGCAAGGTGCGCTCATCCATGTCGGAGCTGACGTTGTGGCGGTCGTACTCCTGATTATTGGCGGCAAAGTGCTTGACAGTGGCGATGACGCCTTCGCTCTGCACGCCGCGAATGTAGGCTGCGGCGGTTTGCCCGGAGAGATACGGGTCTTCGCCGAAGTATTCAAAGTTGCGGCCACACATGGGGGCGCGATAGATGTTGACACCGGGACCGAGGAGGAAATGGACGCCGCGAGCGCGGGCGTCCTTGCCGATGGATTCGCCCATTTTGCCAGCGAGGTTGGGATCCCAGGCAGCGGCGAGGGCGATGCCGCCGGCATAGGCGGTGTCGGGGCCCCAGGTTCGCACGCCCTCGGGTCCATCGCTCATTTTGAGGGATGGAAAGCCGGCGGAGGGCTCGGCCCGGATGAACATATTGTCGAGGCCGCCGATGAGCTCGAGTTTCTGCTGCAGGGTGAGCTTCGAGATCATCTGATCGACGCGTTGTTCGATCGCTGGGCTGTCCGGAACCGGGCCCTGCGCCCGCGAAGCGGCGGGCGCGAAACTGGTGACACAAAGAAGAGCAACTGCGATGTGCAACGTTTGAGTGCGCACGTGGTGGGACTCCCAAAAACCCGCCCACCAGAGTCGCAGAGCATGTTGCTTTTGTAAAGACAACAGGCACGAGACGCAGTTCCTTATTGGGGGAGCGGATGCGTCCGTAGTAACATAAGGAAATTTTCCCGGACAGCGTTTTGGCCCGAGTGGGAGAGCGATTGGGGCAGGAGAAGATCGTCGGCAAGCCGATGTTGCGCAAGGAAGGCGTGGCGAAGGTGTGCGGCCGCGCGCATTACATCGACGACATGACGATGCCGGGGCTGCTGCACGGGGCGACCGTACGCAGCAGCATCGCGAGAGGCCGGATTTTGGGCGTTGAGTTCGGCGCGGGCATCCCCTGGGATGAATTTACGATCGTGACGGCTACGGATATCCCGGGCGCGAACGAAATAGCGATGATTAACCACGACTGGCCGTGCCTGGCGGCGGAGGTGGTGAACCACGCCGAGGAGCCGATTGTCCTGCTGGCGCATCCGGAACGGCATTTGCTTCCGAAGGCCGTTGCGGCGGTGCGCGTGACGTATGAGGAATGGCCAGCGGTGTTCTCGATTGAGGAGAGCGAGCGCCGCGATCCAGTGGTGTGGGGCGAGGACAATGTTTTCAAGTCGTTCCTGATGGAGAAGGGGGATGTAGACGCGGTTTGGGTCTCGGCGGATCGAGTGGTTGAGGGGGAGTACACAACCGGCGCTCAGGAGCACTTGTATATCGAGAACAACGGCGCCATCGCGGTGTATTCGGCCGAAGAGGGGCTGACGGTATGGGGATCGCTGCAGTGTCCGTTCTACGTGCACAAGTCGCTGGTGAAGATGACCGGGTTGCCGGAGGAGAAGGTCCGGATTGTGCAGGTGGAGACGGGCGGAGCATTCGGGGGCAAGGAAGATTATCCGTCGATGATTGGCGCGCATGCAGCGTTACTGGCCATGAAGTCAGGCAAGCCGGTGAAGATCATCTATGATCGCGCGGAGGACATGGCGGCGACGACGAAGCGGCATCCGTCGCGCGTTCGACACAGGACGGCGGTGACGCGGGACGGGAAGTTGCTGGGAGCGGAGATTGAGATCGCGCTGGACGGTGGCGCGTACTCGACGTTGTCGTCGACGGTGCTGTCGCGGGCGACGATTCATGCTGGTGGACCTTATTATTGGCCGAGTATTCGAGTGCGGTCGAAGGCGTTCGCGACGAATTACCCGCCTTATGGCGCGTTTCGGGGCTTTGGGGCACCGCAGAGCCTGTTTGCGATCGAGCGCCACATGGATCGCATTGCCGACGAACTTGGAATCGCGCCGGATGAATTGCGGCGGAGGAATCTTCTCAGGCCAGGGCAGACCACCACGACAGGACAGAAGATTGACGAGGATATCGACCTCGATCATCTGATGAACCGCGCTCTGGCCGAGTCGGACTATCACGCGAAGCGGGAGCGGTTCTCGCGGGAGAACGCGGGCGCGGGGACGAAGAAGAAGGGCATCGGCTTTGCGGCGTTTCTGCACGGATCGGGATTCACCGGTTCGGGCGAGCGGTATCTGAACTCGCTGGCGGCGATGGATGTGACGGCGGAGGGGAAGGCGCGGGTGCTGGTGTCGAGCACCGAATTTGGACAGGGAACGAACACGATTCTTTGCCAGATTGCCGCGGAGACGCTGGGAGTTGACTTCGATGCTGTGGAGATGGGGCCGCCAGACACGAGTGTGGTGCCGAATACCGGGCCCACGGTGGCGTCACGGACCTCGATGGTGGTGGGGAAACTGGTTCACACAGCGGCGGTCGGGCTGAAGAAGACGCTGGTGGCCAGCGGACTGCTGCACGAAGGGTACTCGACGGGGGAATTTGTAACGGCGGCGCGCACTTATGTTGCTGAACATGGCGCGCTGCGGTCCGAAAGCCGCTACGAGGCGCCTCCAAATGTGCATTGGGATGATCAGCTTTATCGCGGTGAGGCTTATGCGGCCTATGCCTGGGCGGTGTATGTAGCCGAAGTGACGGTGGACCAGACGACCTGGGGCGTGACGGTGGACGATTTTGTTGCTGTGCAGGAGGTGGGGCGCGTGCTCAACCCGGTGCTGGCGACGGGACAGATCGAAGGGGGCGTAGCGCAGGGAATTGGGTGGGCGCTGTACGAGAAGGTGATGTGGAATCGTGGCCGGATGGGGAACAACCAGATGACGAACTACATTATTCCGACATCGCAGGACATTCCGCCGATTCGTGTGTTCTTTGAGGAGCGGCCGTTCGGGCACGGGGCGTATGGCGCGAAGGGCATTGGCGAGCTGCCGATGGACGGGCCGGCGCCAGCGATCCTGAATGCGATTGCGCACGCGACGGGGAGGCAGTTTAACAGCGTGCCGTTGCTGCCCGAGGACATTTTTCGCGAGATGGCAGTGAGCAAGCTGGAGCCGGAGGAGGTCGTTACTCTGTGAGCCCGCAAACTTACTCGCTGCGCGTGAATGGAAACATATATAAGGTTGCGACCCATCCGATGGCGCGGCTGCTGGACGTGCTGCGGGTCGATTTGCAGTTGACCGGCACGAAAGAAGGTTGCGGCGAGGGAGAATGCGGTGCGTGCAGCGTGCTGTTGAACGGCGAGTTGGTGAACAGTTGCCTGATTCCGGTGGCGCAGGCTGGCGGAGCGGAGATCGAGACGGTTGAGGGCCTGAGCGCGGATGAAAGGCTGCACGCGGTGCAGAGGGCTTTTCTTGAATGCGGCGGAGCGCAGTGCGGGATGTGTACGCCCGGGATGCTGGTGGCGTCGGCGCATTTGCTGAGTAAGAATGCGTGTCCGGATCTGGCTGCGATTCGAGAAGGGTTGAACGGGAATTTGTGCCGGTGCACGGGGTACATGCGGATCTTCGAGGCGGTGGAGCGAGCGGTGAGCGGCGCGGGCGAGGGCCAGGGATGAGGTCGCATCCTGCCGAGTACGAGATGGTTTCGCCGGGTGGTCTCGCAGCGGTGCTGCGGCTGATGGACGAGGAGCCGGGGCAATGGCTGCCGGTGGCGGGCGCCACGGAAGTGATGGTGATGTTCAGCGCGGGCAAGCTGGGCGCGCGACGGCTGGTGAATCTTTGGGGCCTGAGCGAGCTGCGGGAGATTCGCGAGGACGCTGCGTCGTTAACGCTCGGTGGCGGCTGTACGTTCAGCCAGATTCGCGGACACGAGGGCGTGCGGCGACATTTCCCGCTGCTGGCGCAGGCTGCTTCGTGGACGGGCAGCATTGCGAATCAAAATCGGGCGACGGTCGCGGGCAATATTGCAAATGCTTCACCGGCGGCGGATTCGCCTCCGGCGCTGCTGGCGTACGACGCAGAGCTGGAACTGGTGTCGGCGCGCGGAGTGCGGCGGATTGCTTATCGAAACTTCCACCTGGGTTACAAGCAGACCGCGCTGGATCGGGCAGAGCTGATTCGGTCTGTCGTGCTGAAAAAGCACTTTGACGGTTACTTTTCCTACGGGCGGAAGACGGGAGCGCGGAACGCACAGGCCATATCGAAGGTGTGCATGGCGGGCGTGGGGCGGATACGCGGCGGCAAAGTCGACGATGTAGGGATCGGGATTGGCGCGGTTGCACCGACTCCGCTGCGGCTGCGCGCGGTTGAAGCGCTGGTTCGAGGCGAAGCCATCGACGAGGGCAGGATCCGTGCGGCGCGGAAGGCGCTTGATGCGGCGATTGCACCCATCGACGATATTCGGTCGGTCGCGGAGTATCGGCGCTTTGTTGCTGGGAATCTTCTGGAGGAATTTTTGCGCGGGTTGGCGGCGTCAGGCGAGAGGCTGTCTCCGGTTCTGGCGCGCTGGAATGCATTACCGGAGATGGAAGCCGAGGAGGAGATCCTGCCGTGTTGCGGCTCGCAGGGTTGGGCGCAGGCGCTTGTGCGAATGCGGCCGTTTGGCTCGGCGGAAGAATTGTCGGCGGCTTCGGATCGTGTGTGGTGGGACCTGGGGCACGAAGATTGGGAAGAGGCATTTCGCAGTCATCCGCGGATTGGCGAGCGAAAAGCACCGAGTGCAGCGACGAAGCAGTCGGCGGTCTGGTCGCGCCAGGAGCAGGACGGAGTTCACGCCCAGGATGCGCTGACGCTGGCAGAGCTGGCTCGGCGCAATGAGGAGTATGAGGCGCGTTTTGGGCGCGTGTTTCTGGTGTGCGCGACGGGGAAGTCCGCAGCGGAGATGCTGGGAATTCTGCGGAGCCGGCTGGGGAATAGCGCGGAAACTGAACTGCGCGAAGCAGCCGAGCAGCAGAGGCAGATTACGCAACTGCGGCTGCGAAAGTGGCTGGGAGGATGAGCGGCATTTCTACGCACGTTCTGGATTTGACGCTGGGCAGGCCGGCGGCTGGTGTGGTGGTGCGCTTATCGAAAGAGACGGACGGTGGATGGCCAGAGATTGCGATGTGCGCGACGGATGTTGATGGCCGGGTGAAGAGCCTCTCGCCGGAAGGCAGGCCCGTGCCGGCTGGGAGGTACCGGCTGCGTTTCGAAACCGGGGAATATCATCGGGTACAGGGAAGCAGCTCGTTCCATCCTTATATAGAGATTGTGTTCGAGGTGGTGGATTCGGCGCAGAGTTATCACGTTCCCCTGCTGTTAACGCCATACGGTTACTCCACTTATCGAGGAAGCTGAGGAACGATGATCCTGCTGGGAGAGAATCGGTACGGGAAGTCGCGTGTGCGGGTGATGAAGGTGGAGCGCGACGGGCCGCGGCACACCGTTCACGAATGGAATGTCGAGGTGTGGCTGAAGGGCGACTTCGGAAGTTGCTTTGAGGATGGGGATAACAGCCGGATTCTGCCGACGGACACGATGAAGAATACGGTCTATTACCTGGCGCGAGGATCGAAGGCTGCGAACGCCGAGGGATTTGCAACAGAATTGGTTACATATTTGCTGGACAACAATTCACAGGTGGAAGAAGCTGGCGCCAGCATCGTGGCGACGCCATGGTCGCACATAAAGGCGGGCGGAGAGACGCACGGAACGGCGTTCATTCAGGATGGCGCTGGAATTGCAACAGCGACGGTGACGTATCCGCGAGGCGGGACAGTTTCGGTGGCGTCGGGATTCAGGAACCTGGCGATTCTGAAGACGGCGAAGTCGGGATTTGCCGGGTACATCAGGGACAAGCTGACAACTTTGAGGGAAACGAACGACCGGCTGCTGGGCACTCTGGCGTCGGGAGAATGGAAATATGTAACTAATGGTGTTGATTATTCGGCTGCTCGCACGAAGATTGTGGACGCGCTGCTGAATTCTTTCGCGCTGCACGATAGTCTGTCGGTACAGCAAACACTGTATGCAATGGGAAGGGCTGCGCTGGAAGCGGAGCCGGCGATTGCGGAGATCAAACTGTCGATGCCGAACAAGCATTGCAACCTGGTGGATCTTTCGCCGCTGGGAGTCGACAATCCCAACCATATATTTGTGCCGACGGATGAGCCGCATGGCTCGATTGAGGCGTGCGTGAGGAGAGCCGGTTGAGCGCAGCAGTAACAGACACAGCCCGAGCCAATGCAGCCAGGGTAGCAGCGGCGCGGTTGATGGAACGGTGCGGAGCGCTGGCTCGGATCACAGAGGCGCCTGGCCAAATCCTTCGGACATTTCTTTCGCCGGCGATGGACGATGTGCATCGGACGATGCGTCCGTGGATGGAAGCCGCGGGAATGACGGTGTCTGTCGATGGTGCGGGCAATCTGCGCGGGCTTTATGGGGGTGCGGACGCGTCGCGGCTGCTGATCGGATCGCATCTGGACACGGTGCCGAATGCGGGAGCCTACGATGGCGTGCTGGGCGTGCTGATGGGACTGGCGCTGGTGGAGGCGAGTGGAGAACAGAAGTATCCATTCGCGATCGAGGTGCTCGGTTTTTCGGATGAGGAAGGGACACGCTTTGGAGCGCCATTTTTGGGCAGCCGCGCGGTGGTGGGAGAGTTGGAGGGCGGTCTGCTGGAGTGCGTCGACGGCAATGGAGTTTCGGTTGCGCGGGCGCTGCGTTCGTATACGGCGCAGCGACGGGATGTGGTCGAGGCGAAGTTGCCGGAGAATGTGGAGGCGTATCTGGAGTTTCATATCGAGCAGGGGCCGGTGCTGGAAAGCAGAAACCTTGCGCTGGGGATTGTGGAGGGACTTGCGGGGCAGAGCCGCTGCAACGTGGAGTTTCGCGGGGTCGCGGGCCACGCCGGGACTAATCCGATGAAGATGCGCAAAGATGCGCTGGCGGCGGCCGCAGAGTGGATGACCGGAGTTGAGGCGATCACAAGACGTTTCGAAAATGCGGTGGCCACGGTGGGCCAGATTGCGGCGGAACCCGGTGGCGTAAACGTGATTCCAGGATTGGTTCGATGCAGTCTCGATGTGCGTCATGCGGAGGATGGGGTACGGACCGCGTTGGTGCAGGCGATTTTCGATGAGGCGCGCGCTGTGGCGGCGAAGCGAGGGCTGCGTGTCGAAGCCGGCCAGTATCATGAGCACCGGGCTGTGCGGCTGGATGCGGAGTTGGTCGCCCTGGCTGAGCGGGCGGCGCGGAATGCGGGACAGGAAACCATTCGGATGACGAGCGGGGCGGGGCACGATGCGATGGTGATGGCGCCGCATGTGCCTTCGGCGATGGTGTTCCTGCGCAATCCGGGAGGAATCAGCCACCATCCTGACGAAAGCGTTGCGGAAGAAGATGTGGCTGCGGCGATCCATATGGGTCTTTGCTTCCTGGACGAATTTGCTGCACAGGTGAGCGAGAAAGGGGGCGGGCACGGTGCATAACGGTCTCCACCACGGACTGCACAATCTGGGACACACGCGGAGTGTGCGGCGGCAGAGCCATTTGATCCAGACGCCGGACACATTTATCCGCACACAGATTCCTGGGACGACGAAGGCCAGCGTCATCGTGCACGTTTCGCCGGCGATGGGCGCGGCGTTTACGCAGTATTCCGTGGAGTTCGAGGTTGGCGGCGTGCTGGGTGCGGCGGCCGGCGAGCGGTTTGTGTACGTGCTGGAGGGTTCGGTTGCGGTGGACGCAGGCCAGCACAAACATGCATTGGGAAAGGGCGGTTACGCGTATATTCCGCAAGGCGTGGAGCAGCGCGTGTCGGCGGTGGAGAAGGCGCAGGCTGTCGTGATCGAGCAGCCATACCGGGCGGTGAAGGGAATCGGCGCGCCGGATTTCTTCGTGGGGCACGAACCCGAGGTCGCGGCGCAGGCGTTGATGGGCGATGAGGATCTTCAGGTGCGTTCGCTGCTGCCGGACACGATGGCGTTCGATTTTGCGGTGAACACGATGACGTATCAGCCAGGCGGCGCACTGAGCATGGTGGAGATTCACGTGATGGAGCATGGACTGCTGATGCTCGAAGGCGGCGGCATTTACCGGCTTGACGACGACTGGCATCCGGTGACGGCGGGCGATTTCATCTGGATGGCGCCGTATTGCCCGCAGTGGTTTGGGGCGATCGGGAAGACTCCTGCAAAATACCTCATCTACAAGGACTGGAATCGGCATCCGCTGAGGTGAAGATGAAGATCGAAGTGGATGCAGAGCGGCTGGCGGAGGAGATCGACGCGCTGGCGGCGATCACGGATGCGGAGCCGCCGGCGGTGACGCGGGTGGTATTCACCGAGCAGGACCTGCGCGCGCGGGCATGGCTGAAGGAGCGGTGCAGCGATGCGGGCCTGACGATTCGCGAAGACGCGGTCGGGAATACGTTCATTCGCTGGGAAGGTCCTCGGTCGGATCTGCCGCCGGTGGCTACGGGGTCGCATATTGACGCGATTCCGAACGCTGGGAAATTCGATGGCGTTGTGGGAGTGCTCGGCGGGCTGGAGGCGATTCGTGCGCTGCAGAGGAGCGGATTTACGCCGGATCGGTCGATCGAACTGATTCAGTTCACGGCGGAGGAGCCGACGCGGTTTGGCGTAGGCTGCATCGGGAGCCGATTGCTGGCAGGAGTGCTTGGGCCGGATGCCGATGAGGAGTTGCGCGGAAGCGACGGTGAGACGCTGCGAACGGCTCGTACCAGGGCCGGGTTTGCTGGGGATTTGGCTTCGGTGCGGCTGAGGCAGGGATATTATTCCGCGTTTGTGGAGTTGCATATTGAGCAGGGGCCGGTTTTGGAGCTAGAGGGAATTGGCATCGGTATTGTTACAAATATTGTTGGGCCAGCCAGTTTTTTTATCACGGTGGAGGGGCAGGGTGGTCACGCGGGAGGCGTTTTGATGCCGGATCGGCACGACGCGCTGAGCGGGGCCGCGGAGCTGATCGTGAAGATCGAGGCGCTGGCGCGCGGATCGGGCTCGACGGACACTGTGGCGACGGTGGGGATTTGTGACGTGCATCCTGGAGCGATCAACAGCATTCCGAGCCGGGTGAAGCTTGGCGTGGACCTGCGCGATACCGATGGTCAGCGCCGGGATCGTGTGATGGGGGAGATTCGAACAGCCGGCCAGCAGATTGCGCAACAGCGGCAGTTACAAATTACGATCCAGATGCTGAATGCGGATGAGCCGGCCGTGTCGTCACCGCAAGTGCTGGCTGCGATTGCACAGGCGTGTCAGGAGGAAGGGCTCGAGTCACGCAGAATCGTGGCGCGTGCTTATCATGATTCGTCCTTCATGGCGCAGATTGCGCCGATGGCGATGATTTTCATTCCTTGCAGGGGTGGGGTGAGTCATCGTCCGGATGAGTACGCGTCGATGGAGCATCTTGTGGGCGGGGTGAAGGTGCTCGCGCGCTCTTTGGCGGCACTATCGACGGCTCACTGAGCGTTGCAGTACTGCAACGTGTAGGCGCTGGCCGGATCGATGGGATGCGCGATCAGTTTCAGGTCTGAAAGTTGTGCAATCATGGTGGCCCAACGCGCGGGGTCCATGTGGCCGGTGTTGGCTGGATCGCCGGCGTCAATGAAGTGCCCGTCTTTCAGAGCCTGCCAGGTGAACTGCATCTGCTCGGGAGCCTGGGCGGGATTGAGTTTCAGCAAATCGGCATTGACGGTGGCGGGGTCCCGCATGTAGTCGCGCCAGCCGCGAATCGAGGCGCGGGTGAACTTCGCGACGGCGTCCGGATGTTGCGCGAGATAGCTGCGGGAGGTGAAGAAGACGCGGTAGGGTGAGTAGCCGGTGTCGGCTATCAGCAAGGTGCGAACAGATGCGCCGGCTTTGCGCGCGAAGAACGGCTCCGACGTAACGAAGATTTGCTGAATGTAGTTGGGGTCGGCGAGAAAGTTAGCGATGCTGTAGGTGGCCGGGATTTCGCGTGCATTTTTCAGGCTGTAACGGCGCACAAGAAATTCGAACCACGTGGAGCCGGCTTTGACCGCGATGGCGCGACCGTCGAGATCCTGGAAGGAATGCACGGGGGATTCGGCGTGGAGCATGATGCCCTGCGGATCGCTCTGCATGGTGGCGCCGACGGCCACCAGCGGCTCGCCCTGCGCGTCGGCTTCGAGAATATGGTCCGAGGAGCCCATAGCAAACTGCGCAGCGCCGGTGGAGACCTGCTGTTCGGCGACATTCATCGGCCCGCCGGGGAGGATGGTGACGTCGAGACCCTCGTCGCGGTAGTAGCCCTTGAGGAGCGCATCGTAGAAGCCGCCGTGCTCGGGCTGCGGATACCAGTCGGTTTGGAAGGAGACCGGGGTGAGGCCACTGGTTGGGGCCGCGCGGTGGCAGGCAGCGATAAGGAGAGGAATCGTGAGACTGATAAGAGCGGCGCGGGCGCGACTCATAACCGAGGGTAGCATGGGTCGTTTATTGTTCCTCGAGGGCCAGTTGCTCGCCGAGCTTTGCGGCGAAGCGCAGCAGGCGGCGGTCGGCGTTGGTAGCGGCGATGAGCTGCAGGCCGGTCTGGGGCGATGGCAGGACGATGGCCGGGTTTCCGCCGAGGCTGGCGGGGGTAGTGAGGCGGAGGAGGCGAGCGCGTGTGTCGGTGTGGCCGGCGCCGGCGAGGAGGCGCGTGAGGGGGGAGATGGGCGCGAGCAGAAAGTCGAATTCGCGGAAGAGTTGTTCGTGTTGTGAGCGAAAGTTGGCGTGACGTTGGCGGAGTTTCTTAATTTCGTCTTCGCTCAGGGATGCGCCCCATTCGAGACGGCCGGCGATGACAGGGTCGAATTCGTGAAAGAAGCCGGCGTGGATTTTTGCGGCTTCGGCGGCCTGGAGGGGCGCGTAGATGTCCCAGGCTTCTGGCCAGAAGGGCGGGTCGAAGGGCTGGACCTCGCAGCCGGCGCGGAGAAGGCGATCCTGCCAGGCATTCATTGCGGTGTGAATCTGGGGTTCGCAGGTTTCGAGAAGCGACCCGGTGAGGATACCGATGCGGGGCTTGTGTGAGGCGGGGTTTTCGGAGGGCAGATCGAAGAGCGCTTCAGCTAAGAACGGCAGGTCGCGCAGGTCGCGGCAAAGCCAGCCGATGGTGTCGAAGGATGGCGCCAGGTGATCGCCGCCAGTCCAGTCGCCGACGCCGAGGGAGGAGCGGTAACCGGCGAGTCCGCAAAGAGCGGCGGGTGCGCGGACAGAGCCACCTGTGTCAGTGCCGATGGCGGCGAGAGCAGAGCCTTCCTGAATGGACGCGGCGGCACCGCTGGAGGAACCGCCCGTGAGGAGGCCTGCATCGGCGGGCTGGAGGCAATCGCCGTAGTCCCGATTTTCACCCGTGATACCGTAGGCGAGTTGGTGCAGATGAGCTTTGCCGGTGATGATTGCGCCGGCGGCGCGCAGGCGGGCGGCGACCCAGGAGTCGGCTGATGCGTTCTGTTTATGGGCCGCATAAAATTTCGAGCCGCTGCTTGTCGGGAATCCGGTGAGGTCGAAACAATCTTTGAGAGAGACCGGCAAGCCGAAAAGAGGCAGGGATGCGCCGCTGTATGTGGCTCGGTCGATTTGTCTCTGTGCTTCGGCCAGGGTCCAGTCGGAGTTGAGAGCGATATAGGTGTTGCGACTGGCGTTGCTGTTGGCGCGCGAAAGAGACAACCGGACCTGAGCGAGGGGGTCGGTTTTTCCGGATTTGTATGCGGCGAGAAGTGCGGCGATCGGCGAGGGTCGCGGCGTCATGGAGCCATTGTAGGGGCCGGTGCTTTGGGGCGCGGGTGGCTTTTGCGTGAGAGAGGGACCGGGACGGAATGGGTGAGAAGAGGGCGGGAGGCGTCGCGACGCAGCGAGTGAAAGACGAAGCGATTCTCGCGGACCTTGTCCGCTTTACCGCGCTCAGCTTTTCGACGCCGATGCCGGTTCCGTTTGGTGCGGCGCTGGTAGGTACGCGCACGGGCGAGCTGCTGTTTCGTGGACGCAACGCCGTGGTGCGGGAGAACGACCCCAGCGCGCATGCGGAGACGCGCGCCGTTCGCAGAGGTTGCAGGAAGCTCGGGAGACCGTCGCTGGCGGGATATACGCTGTACAGCACGTGTGAGCCGTGCCCGATGTGCATGGCGAATGCGTTATGGGCCGGTGTGGATCGAGTTGTGTTCGGCGCCACGATTGCGGATGCGAATGAGCATTGTCGGCAGATTCACATCGCGGCGCGTGAAGTTGCGGAGCGCAGCGATATGCCGTGCCCGGTGGTCGGAGAAGTGTTGCGGGAGGAGTGCCGGGCGCTGTTCAACGATCCGCGGATGCTGAAGGCATTTCGAAGCTGGGGGACGCGCAAACGATGAGGGACGCGGAGATGCTGGCGCAGGATTTGTCGGCAGTGCTGGGCGATGTGTCGCGCGTGCTGAATGCGCCGGCAGTGGTGGATCGATTGTCGAAGGACTTCTACTGGTATTCGCCGGTGTTGCGTCCTGCCCTGGAGTCGAAGCGCGCCGACGTTGTGGTGCAACCGATAAGCGTCGCCGAAGTGCGTGCGGTGCTGCGATATTGCTACGCGCACGATGTTGCCGTGACGGCGCGGGGGGCGGGGACGGGAAATTATGGGCAGGCGATTCCGTTGTGTGGCGGAGTTGTGCTCGATCTTTCCCACATGGATGGAATCGAGGAGATCGGCTCTGATGGCGTGGTGGTGTGTGAGCCTGGCGTGCGTCTGGGCGTACTGGAAGCAGCGGCGCGCGAGCGGGGCTGGGAGCTGCGCTGCTATCCAAGCACGGTTGTAAAGGCGACGGTGGGCGGCTTTCTGGGTGGCGGCTCCGGCGGGATCGGTTCGGTCGCGCACGGCGGTTTGCGGGATTTCGGGACGGTTCGCGCGCTCGAGGTGGTCACGATGGAGGAAGAGCCGCAGGTGCATCGGCACGAGGGCGATGCGGTGCACGAGATCCTGCATGCGTGGGGCACGAATGGGATCATCACGAAGATCTGGCTGGCGCTGGCGCCGCGGGCCGAGTGGGTGCAGATGGCGGTGGCCTTCGACAACTTTGCGGGAGCGTTCGACTTCAGCGAGCAGATTGCTACTGAGGCTAACTGGACGAAGCGGTTGGTGACAACCTTCGAGTGGCCGATTCCGAAGTACTTTTCGCCGGTGAAGGCCATTTGTCCGGAGGGAAAACACCTGATCTTTTTCATGATTGCGGCAGATCAGGTCGATGCGTTGCGCAGCGCCACGGAAAAAGCAACCGGGACGGTGACGTATTCAGGAAAATATCTGGGATTGAAGACGACGCCGTTGCTTTCCGATTACACCTGGAATCACACGACGCTGTGGGCGATCAAACACGACGAGAGCTTCACGTATCTGCAATGTGGATTTGACCCTTCGCGTGTGCGCGAGCAGATGAAGCTGCTCAGGGATCGCTTTGGCGATGAGATTCTGTTTCATATGGAATTCATGAAGAATGGGCAGGGGACGGTGATTCCGGGCGCCATTCCTCTGGTGCGGTATTCCACGGAGGCGCGCCTGAACGAGATGATCCGGTGTTGCCGCGAGAATGGCGTCTTCGTCGCCAATCCGCATGTCAATAACGTAGAAGACGGCGGCCGGTATCGAGAAGACCACGTCCAGTTGCGAGCCAAGCGGCGCTACGATCCGAAAGGGCTGCTGAATCCCGGCAAGATGTTGAGCTTCGAGCCGGAGAGCGCAGGGGTTGCGGGAAGCCGATGAGGACCTGGATTCCAGACAACAGAAAACTTGCGTATCTGAACTGGAAGCAGGTAGAGGCGCTGCCGAAGCAGGAGACGCTGCTGGTGCTGCCGACGGCGGCAATCGAACAGCACGGACATCATTTGCCGCTCGCGACGGACACGCTGATCAATAATCTGCTGCTGGGCAAGGCGCTGGAGATGTTGCCGGCAACGGCTGCGGTGTATGCTCTCGAGCCGATCTGCTATGGCAAAAGCAATGAGCATCTCGGATTTGCGGGGACGATGTCGGTTTCTGCCGCGACGTTTATGGCCGTGGTGCGGGATATTGGCGCGAGCGTGGCCGCGTCGGGGTTTCGCAAGCTGGCGCTGTATAACACGCACGGCGGCAACTCTTCGCTGGTGGATGTAATGGCGCGTGATCTACGAGCGGAGCTCGGACTGCGGACCTTCGCGCTTTATGGATCGGGCGGGGTTCGCTATGAAGGGGTGAGCGCACAGGAGCGGACCTATGGATTTCATGCGGGCGAGATCGAGACGGCGTTCCTGCTGAGCGCAACGCCTGAACTGGTGGACCGTTCTGCTTACACGGTGAACTACATTGCGGACATCGAGAAGCCAGAGATGCTACTGCCGGAGAATGCCGCAGCAACATTTTCGTGGTTGACACGCGATATCGCGGCCAGCGGCGTGATGGGCGATCCGCGTCCGGCGACCGCGGAGAACGGCGCGCTTTGGACGAAGCAGGCGGCGGAGCGCATCGCGCAGGCGCTGGAAGCGATGCTTCGCTGGAAGGAACCCGTATAAACGATGGCCTTCGTCGACTGCGGAGATGGTGTGCGCCTGGAACGTGGCGTGGCCTGCCGTATGTCCGATGGTGTGCGGCTCGTCTCCGATCATTACTATCCACCGGGGGACGGTCCTTTTCCGGCATTGTTGATGCGACAGCCGTACGGGCGCGATATTGCATCGACGGTGGTTTACGCGCATCCGGTATGGTTTGCGCGGCACGGCTACCACGTTGTCGTTCAGGATGTGCGCGGGCGTGGCGACTCGGAAGGCGACTTCTATCCGTTCCGGCATGAGCGTCGCGACGGTGCGGAGACGATCGCGTGGTTGCGGCGGCATCCGCGGTGCAACGGCCGTATCGGGATGTACGGCTTTTCGTATCAGGGACTGACACAATTACTGGCCGCTGCCGAGCAGCCGGAGGGCCTGGTGTGCATTGCGCCCGGAATGACCGCCTGCGATCTCTATCACGGATGGTTCTATCGCAACGGGGCGCTTCGCCTGGCCTCCACTTTGGCGTGGGGGATACAGATGATGCGCGCTGATGCGCGCCGCCGGGGATTGCACAAGGCGAGTGCTGCGCTCGAGGCTGCGTGGAACAATGTGCGGGCGCAGGCGAATTTGGCGCCCTACGGCGAGCATCCGGCGCTGTCGTGTGAGGGGCTGCCGGAATATGTGCGTGACTGGGTTACAAATGATCGGCCTGGCCAATATTGGGAAGAACTGGATGTTTCGCGCGATCTAAAGAGAATCGCGATTCCGGCGCTCCACGTTTCCGGCTGGTTTGACACCTATCTGAATGGGAGTGTGAATGGGTTTCTCGCGCTGACGAAGAGCGCGGCAAGCGAGTTTGCGCGGAAGAATCAATACCTCATCGCTGGACCGTGGATCCACATTCCGTGGGGAGACTTCATCGGCGGGCAGAGTCTCGGAGGTGAGGCACTAGTGGACACTGATGTGATCCTGCTCCGATGGTTCAACCATTGGCTGAAGGACTCCGGAGAATTTGATGAACAACCCAGGGTGCGCTATTTCGCTCTGGGTGAGAATCGGTGGTTTGGAGCCGATCAGTGGCCTGAACAAAGTACGCTCGAGTTGTATCTGCACAGCAAGGGGCGAGCGAATTCGCGCAAGGGGGATGGTTCGCTGACCCAGGATGGACCCGGGAGCGAGGAACCTCGCGACGTCTTCGTCTACGATCCGGAAGTGCCGGTGTTCGCGCCCGGTGGCCCGTTGGCGATGAGCGGACCGCACGACCAGGCAGAGATGGAACTGGGAAACAACCTTCTGGTTTATACCGGAGAGCCGTTGCTGGAAAAGCTGCATGTTTTTGGGCATCCGCGCATCACGCTTTACACTGCAACGTCGGCGCCGAGCGCAGACTTCACTGCGAAGCTGGTTCGCGTGTTGCAGAACGGGCGAGCAGAGTTTGTCTCCATTGGTGTGGCGCGGTCGTCGTTTCTTTTTGGCGAACATTACGAAGCGGATGCGGTACAACGGTGGGATTTCGATCTCGATCCCACTTCGTGCGTGTTTTTTCCTGGCGAGCGGGTGCGCCTGGAGATTGCAAGCAGCGCGTTTCCTCTGTTCGAACGCAATTCATCCACGGATGTGCCGGCGTCGCAGGCGTCGCACTGGAACTGGCGCCGGTCGACGCAGCAGATTTTGCATACGGCGGAATTCAAGTCGGTACTGCGTCTGCCCGTAATCCGGGGGCGCGCCTGATGAGGGAAGCGGTTCCGGAGATTGCGTTCAAGGGCGTCAGCAAGCGCTACCGCTCCGGCGCCCTCGTGCTGGAGGGCATCACACTCGTCGTCGAACGGGGCGAGTTCATCAGCATTCTGGGGCCATCCGGATGCGGAAAGTCAACGCTTCTGAGGCTGATCGCGGGACTGACGCCGTTGAGCGCAGGTGAGATCACAGTGAACGGTATGGCGCCTGTTAATGCGCGTGAGCTGATGTCGTTCATTTTCCAGGATGCAACCTTGTTGCCCTGGCGAACGGTAGAGCGGAATGTTGGTCTGGGACTGGAACTGGAATGGGCCACGCGGACAGTGCGCACGCAAAAGGTGAACGAGATGCTCGCGCTGGTGGGTCTGTCCGGCGTGGCGAAGTCGTACCCACGGCAGCTTTCAGGCGGGATGAAGATGCGGGTTTCGATTGCGCGGGCTCTTGCGACGCGGCCGCGGATTCTGCTGATGGACGAGCCGTTCGCAGCACTCGATGAGATGACGCGCGACCGCATGAATGAAGAGCTGCTGCGCCTTCAGCAGGAGCACGGGTGGACGATCGTATTTGTAACGCACTCGGTGGCAGAAGCGGTTTTCCTGTCGTCGCGTGTTGTTGTGCTGGCGCCGCATCCGGGGCGCATTCATGAGGTGGTAGAGGTCGATCTGGAGGCGCTGCGTTCCGCGGAGACTCGAACGTCACAGCTGTTTGAGGATGAAGTGTCGCGAGTGTCAAAGGTTCTGCGCGGAGTGCACAGCGTATGAAGCGGCACTTCGTTACCGGATTGAATGCGCTCGCCGTTTTTGTGGTGTTGGTTGGACTGTGGCAGGTACTGGTATGGAGTCTGAATGTTCCACCCTATGTTTTACCGGCGCCACTGCAGGTGGCGGAGACCATTGGTGCGCGATTCGCAGGGCTCGTGGGCTCTTTGCTGATCACAACCGAGGCCGCGGGCGTTGGCCTGGCCATGAGTATCGTGGCGGGAGTGGCGATCGCCCTGGTCTTTGCGCAATCGCCCTGGCTGCGCCGGATGCTTTATCCCTACACGATTCTGCTGCAGACGGTCCCGATCATCGCGGTGGCCCCGCTGATTCTGATGTGGGTCGGGTCGGGTACCTGGGCCGTCACCCTCGTAGCTTTCATCATTTGTCTGGCGCCGATCATCGCGAATACGACACAGGGTTTAATCAGTGTAGACCGGAACCTGATCGATCTTTTCCTGATGCATAAGGCGTCGCGCGCGCAGATCCTTTTTAAGCTGCGGTTGCCGCATGCTATGCCCAATCTGTTTGTTGGAATCAGGATATCCGCTGGGATCTCCGTCATCGGCGCAATCACGGGAGAACTGTTTGCCGGCTCGAGTCGCGTGGGGCAGGGCGGACTTGGGTATTCGATCCTCTATGCCAGCGCGCAGCTACAAACTGCATATCTGTTTGCGCTGGTGATCGCAGCCACGGTTCTTGGATTCACGTTTTTCTTTCTGGTGATGTTTGTGGAGTGGTACTTTCTGCATAACTGGCACGAATCGACGCGGCCGGCGGAAGCGGAGTAAGGAGAGGCATGCTGCGGCTGGAATCGGATACCGGATGGTGGCTGGTGACGCATCAGGACCACGCGCGCCTGGCTGGGGCGTTTGCTGAGGCATGGGGGAACGACCGCTTTCTGCCCCCGGAGCCTCGCAAGAATGTACTGTTGGGGATTCGCTGCCACGATGATGGCTGGGCGGTGCGTGACCTGGAACCGCAGATCACGCGGGAAGGGAAGCCGTCAGCATTTTCGACCGAGTTAGTCGGGAAATATTCGGCATTCGAGGAAATTGACTTAGAGGCTTACCTTACGGTGCGGGACCGGGCGGTCCGGCTCATGGCTGCACAGGATGCCTACGCGGGATTGCTGGTGTCGATGCATACCTTCAATTTGTTGACCGAGCGGGCGGATCGCTCGACAATTCGACCGGAGCAGTTACCCCTGTTGGATACGTTTCTCGCTGCACAGGAAGAACTGGGAAAACAATTGCTGGACCGAATTCGAACGGGCGGGTTTAGCCTGGAGGAGACGAGTGACACGCGTATACATGACCATTTCCATTTGCTGCAGGCTACGGATAACTTGTCGCTGGTGAGCTGCACAGGATACAGCCGACAAGCGACGTTGCTCCACCCATTGCCCCTCCGCGACGGCAGCTACTCAGAGGTTAAGGTCGAGGCGCTCGGCGACAGACATTTTCGGCTCACTCCCTATCCGTTTGCAGACTCGTCTTTGTGCTTCACATTCCCGGCGCGGCATGTCGCAGGAAAGACATTTCGCACGTCTGCAGAGCTTCAGGAGCGGTTCGGGTCATCATCTGTAACTCAAATGACGGTGACCATCGAAGCATAAGGCTCGATCAAACGGAAGAGGCGGCCCGAAGGCCGCCTCCGTTGGTTTCGCCGATAGTTTCAGAAGTTGAGGTGCAGAGACATCTGAATCTGGCGGGGGCTGCCGATGGTGTGTTTCACGACACCCAGGCCGGTGGGACAGCTGTAAAAGGTGTTCGCGGGCGCGTTGTTGGACTGGCACTGCTGCGGGGTGGGAGCTATCTGGCTATAGGAACTGGCGGTGTTTGGCGCGTTATTATAGCCGGAGTTTTGTGTGACTTCATCCGTAGGTATGTCGAAGCTGGTGGTATTGGTCAGATTGTAGACGTCGAAGGTATATCGAAGGGCATACCTGTCGTGGAACTGCAGAGTCTTTACCAGAGAAGCGTCAGCGCGTTTCTGGAATGCCTGCCGGAAGATGTTGCGCTGGCCGCTGGTAAAGGTGGTTTCGAAGTTATCTCCGGCAGGCACGCCGTCGGTGCCGGGATTGACCAGCGGCAGGGTGAAACAGGAAGCCTTCAGCGCTGCACCACCGCCGGTTGTGTTGTTATAGAAGGCGCCGGAGTGGCCGGTAAGGGCTGTCTTAGCATTGCAGCCGGGAGCGAGAGGAACGATGGGGTTGGTGATTCCGTCGAAAGTGCTGTAGTAGAGGCTGCCTACAGCGCCAGAGAAGTCGATAATGCTGTAAGGCTGACCGCTCTGGATGATAGCAATGCCGGTGAGCGACCAGTCATCGAGAACTTTGCCGGAGAGGGAACTTTCGTTGTAGAACCTGGGCAGAACAAAGCCGTAGGTGAAGTTCAGCACGTGTTTGCGGTCGAAGTCGGCCGATCCGTAGCCGCTGCGAAGGTTATTGGGATTGTTACCGTTGTAGAAGAGGCCGAGGGCGCTCTGCTCATCGGTAGCGTGGGAGTAAGTGTAGGAGACGCCGGCCTGAATTCCGCGGCTGAGCCGCTTTTCCACGTGCGCCTGCAAGGCGTTATAAGTGGAAATGCCGGCGGCTGTGTAGGATTCGGACTCGGAGGAGTAACCCACGTAAGGAACTCGGAGATCTACGTTACCGCCTTCGTAATTCTGCTGCATGGGACCGTAGGCGCAGTTCGGATCGTTGTTGACGCAAATGGGAAAAAAGGTGGTGGGATCATAGACGGTATATCCGTAGCTGAAGTTCTGAGTGGCTGCGCCGCCGGGGTGCGTGGGGCTGCCTGGCGTGGCTATCTGCGCCTGATTGAAAGGCAGTGGGATGACCTGATGACGTCCGAGATTGCCGACGTAGCCGAGGTCAACCATCAGGTCGTTGCGAGGCTGCCATTCAAGATCCAGAGTGAAGTTAATGGAGTAGGGCAGCTTGTTCGCGCGGTTGTAGTCGCCGAGGGTGAATGGCTGGGCGCCGCTGATGATGCCGGCGGCATTGGGCAAAAAGTTGATGAGGCTTGCGGCGCTGGGATTGGACGGAGGAGCGAGGGGGTTGGGACCCCAGGGTTGGGCCAGGTTATAGGGCAGGGTGTTGCCATCGACAGGGTTAAAGGCGCTGAGGCCGCAAATGGGAATGTAGTAGTTGTAGAGGAAGCTGGTATTGCCGTATGGGGATGCGGTGTAAGGGCAGGCCTGCGCGGTGGCAAACGGGGGGGTCTGGCTGACGCCGAATGGACCGCCCGCCACTTCACCGGCAGCGTATCCGGGCGAGAAGTAGGTGTAAAGTTCACCGCGATCATAGTAGAAGCCGCTGCCGCCGCGCACGACAAATTTGTCCCTGAAGGCCGACGGCTGCCACGCAAATCCGACGCGTGGAGCGATGCCCCACTGGCGGCCGGTGAGGGTGGTATTGCTGACACCCTTGGTTCCGTTGACATTATTGCCGGCTATGATAAAGCCAGGATCGGTAATGGTATCGGAGCCTGTATTGTAACTATAGGCTGAGGGGTCGAAGTTATAGATACGTCCGTATTTTTCGGTCAAGCCGCCATTCCAGTCATAGCGGAGGCCGGCAGTAATGCTGAGGTTCGCCCGGACCTGGTACTTATCCTGCAGGTAGAGGCCGGTTTGGTTTGCCCGGTAATAGCGGTTGGCGTTGCCCTGCAGGAAGTCGGTGGCCACGAAGCCATCTGTGGAGTATGGAGAAACCCAGTTCATGGCATAGGTGGAGAAGTCTGGAGTAGCTATGGCTCCCTTGCCTGTGCGCAGGTCCCGGATATTGAGTTGGGTAAAGGCCCAGCTGCCGCCGAAGGTGACAGAATGAACTCCCCTGGTCCAGATAGCGTTGGCCGAGGGCTGGATGCGGTTCTGGAAGACGCCGGTGAAGGCGCCCTGGTTAGCTGAGCTGGGTCCGATATTGAGCATTTGCTGGGGAACTTCGTAGCCGTACTCGCCGAGAGTGTCGACGATAGTGATGCCGGGAAAATAGGAGCCAAAAGCGGAGGTCATGGCGGCAAGCGGCGATCCGCTCTGGCCGGGCGCCCAGGGCTGTTGGTTGGTGCTGTAGGCCTTTTCTCGTAGTACGCCAAGGGTCTCGGTGAGGCTGAAATTGGGCCGGAGGCTCTGGATATTAGTAATGGTGGCCACCTGGGATCCGGCGTCCATATTCTCCGTGAATCCGGGCACACTGGAGGTTCCGTAGGGAGAGCTGTTGGGATCGTGCTGGTAGAAGTACTTGAAGCTAACCAGGTCTTTCGTTGAGGCGTTCCAGTCGAGGTCGCCGACGGCCTGATCGGCAAGGAAATAGGAAGTGCCCAACTCGAAGGCGTTGGAGGGGGAAAGAGGGTCGGGAATGTGGCCATTGTCGTTGGGGATGAGCCACTGACCGTTGGGAAGCTTGGCCTGGAAGAGGGCGAGGCCGACGGGATTGGCGGCCCAGTCGGAAGGGCCGACGGTGAAGCCGTTGGCGGCGTCTTCCCCGGGCCAGTTGGTATCGACAATCTGGGCGAGGCCTGCCGGGGTTCGATTGGTATCGCTGAGGCCGGGAGGAACGGCGATCAGAGTATCTCCTGTTTCCTGATCGGAGATATGCAGGTGCTGGTAGCCGAGGAAGTAAAAGAGCTTGTCCTTGATGAGAGGACCGGCGAAGGTGCCGCCGGCGATATAGCGATGGAGCTCAGGATTCCGGTCGGCTTCCGGTATGCCGCTGTTGTTCTTAAAGAAGAAGGGGGCTGCGTTGATCCAGTTCGTGCCGCGGTGACCATAGATGCTGCCGTGCAGGGCATTGCTGCCGGAGCTGGTGCTCATGTCGATGTGGGCGCCGCTGGAAGAGCCCTGCTGCGCGTCATACATGGAAGCGTTGACGCGAACCTCCGACAGGGTTTCGGGCGCGGGCGTGGGAAGGGAATTACCGATGGAGAGATAGACCGAAGATGCACTGGGCTCGACGCCGGCGCTGGTGGTCCCGCTGCTGGCGCCGCCGCCCGTATTATTCACGACGCGCGCGGACTCCACCTGGCTGGTGCTCTTGCCGTTGAAGAGATTGCTGGCGTCGACGCCGTTCACAAGGAAGGCATTGGAGGTGTCGCGTTGTCCGTTGGCCCAGATGGGGGCGTTGCCGAGGCCGCTGTTAGACCCGGTGCCACCGGGAAGTTCGGCGTTTACGCCGGGGGAGAGGATGGCGAGGCCGGTGAAGCTGCCGGTGGGCAAAGGCACCGCATCGATTTGCGCTTTGTCGAGGACGTAGCCGTTGGTGGTGTCGACGGTGTTGAGAAGGGGCGAGGCCTCGACGGTGACGGATTCACTGACTTGTCCGACCTTGAGGACGGCATTGAGGGTGGCAGTGCGGTCCGCCTGCACAAGAATGCCAGGGGATTTCTGGGTCTCGTAGCCCTGGAAAGAAATGGTGACGGTGTACGCCTCGATGGGCAGGTTGACGAGGGTGTAGACGCCCTCGCCATTCGCTTTCGTCGCACGAGAAAGGCCCGTTTGTTCGCCGACTGCGGTGACGGCGGCTCCGGCAACGGCGGCTCCGGTCGTGTCGGTGACCTGGCCGGTGATGCCGCCCAAGGTCTGCTGGGCCTGGATTCCGGCGGTAAAGGCAACGCAGGATACGAGGAACACGCAAAGTGCAAGTGCAAAGCGCCTGGACATCGGTAACTGCCTCCTCAAGGTGTAGAAACAGTGCTGGCCGCGCCTGAAAAAGCGGTGCGGCGGCTGCGTGATGCAGTCCTGAAGCAAATTGATTGAGACAAGAGCGGCTGCGAGAACCGGGAGAGCCGAGTCGACAGGGACGTTGAAGAGAGCATAGCCCAGGCTGCGTTCCATCCAAAGGAAAAAATGAAAGGAAGATTGGAAAGCGTGATGGGGGCGATAAGTTCTCGTTATAGGGTTGGCCTGGGCACGGCGGCGGGCAGCAAAGAGACGTGCGCGGCGACGATGCGCCATCCTTCGGGAAGGCGCACCCAGGTCTGGCTCTGGCGTCCGCGCACGATTCCGTTGCCGGTGGCGCGGGAGAACTCGAGAGACACTTCCGCGAAATCCTGGCCGAAGGTGACGATGTCGAGACGCTCGACGGTGCGCGCGAGATTGACGGGCGAGCGGCCCTTGCGGAATGCGACGATCTCGTCGATGCCGTGAAGATTTTCCGCAGCGCCGAAACGGACGGCGTGGGGCGAGGCCCAGAACATGGCGATCAGCGTCTCGACGTCATTGTTGACGAGGGCGGACTCGTAGCGGGGGTAGAGTTCGGTGAGTTCGCGCACGACGGCGGGATCGTTGATCACCATCAGAAGAGGCGCCTTTCGGGAAGAATATGTTTCGCGATGGCTGCGCTGACGGTGATCATGGGCTCGTTGACCACCTGGCTGAGCCGCAGATGCATAGCGACGCTGCTCAGGATATAGGCGTGCACGTCGTTGAGCCCCCAGAGGCGCATGAGCAGATCGACCATGCGCGAAGTGGCGTTGCGGGCGGCGCGGAGCGGGTCTGGGTCGGATTCGACGACGATCCAGGCATCGGAGTTCGCGGGGCCTGTCTGGGCGGCGGAGTCGATGAGGGGCGCTTCGAGCGTGTGTCCGCGATGCAGGTGAAAGCGCAGCGTCGCATCGAGCGGGCATTCGATGCCGTTGATGCAGACTTCGCCATCGCCCTGCGCCGCGTGACCATCACCGCAGGAGAAGAGCGCGCCGGGATTGAAGACGGGCAGATAGAGACGGGCTCCGGCGCAGAGTTCGCGGACGTCCATGTTGCCGCCGAAGGGGCCCGGGG
>CAZHTJ010000007.1:0-79915 GCA_964535525.1 uncultured Acidobacterium sp.
TTGTGGAGGCGTCGTCGGGAGGCGGCGCGGTCACCGTGAAGATGAACGGTAAGAAGGAGGTCCTGAAGGTAAGCATCGATCCGGCCGCGGTGAGCAGTCTGACCGGGCCGAATGCGGACGTGGAGATGCTGGAGGATCTGGTGGTCGCGGCAGTGAACGAGGCCGGGCGTCGCGCGGATGAGATCATCAAGTCCAACGTGCAGGGTATGCTGGGCGGGCTGAATTTGCCGCCGGGGCTGCTGTAGCCGTCTTACTGGTTAGAGCGTGTTTCAAAAAATGAACCAACTGCTCATAACTCAACCCGCTCAGGGGCTAAAGCCCTTTATTCCTGAGGTTTTTTCGGCACGACTGAAGCCGTGCCCTGATACAAAACCGGTTTTCAAAACACACTGCTCGGTAGTCCCTCTCGGAACCCATTTATGAGGACGCGGCGGGAGTTCCTGATCAGGTCGAGCATGGCGTCGGCGGCTTTGCTGACGGGCGGAGATTTGCTCGCGCTGGCCGGGCAGAGCGCTTCGACCGGCGCGGGGCAGGCGACTGCGACGGCCAGCACCGATCCGGCGGAGCAGCCGAATCCCGATATCGCGCAGCAACTGCGCACGGCGGCGGCGAACGAGAAGATCAAGACCACGAAGCTGACGGACACGATTTTTCTGCTGCAGGGTGTGGGTGGAAATGTCGTCTGCCAGATTGGGCCGGACGGGAAGACGCTGATCGATTCGCAGATTTCGACGGGGACGCCACATCTGATCGATGCCATCGCGAAGCTGGACGACCACAAACCGCGGCTGCTGATCAATACGCACTGGCACTTTGATCACACGGACGGCAACGCAGCGCTGCATCTGGAGGGCGCGTTCATTGTGGCGCACGACAACACGCGCGCGCGGTTGCAGAAGCCGCAGGTGATGCAGGTTTATCAGGCGCATTTCAATGCTGCGCCGGATGCGGGGCTGCCGCAGCAGACCTTTGGAGAGATCGAGACGCTGTGGGTGAACAACGATCAGCTGAATCTGGTGCACACGCCGGAGGCGCACACGGACTCGGACATCTTTATTCATTTTGTGCGGGGAAACGTGATTCACGCGGGCGATTTGTGGTTCAACGGGATGTATCCGCTGATCGATACCGGCAGCGGTGGGACGATCAACGGGATGATCCGCGGGGTGGATCAGGTGCTGCAGGCTGCGGATGAGCGTTCGAAGATCGTGCCTGGGCATGGGCCGTTGGGCGACAAGGGCGCGTTGCAGCGCTATCGCGAGATGCTGGTGACCGTGGCGGATCGAGTGGAGAAGCTGAAGGTTTCAGGCAAGAGCGTGCAGGAGGCGGTGGCGGCGGCTCCTACGGCGGACCTCGATGCGGTGTGGGCGAAGGGGAGTTTGAAGCCTGGGACTTTTGTGGCTCTGGTGTACGAGTCTCTGTAGGAAGCTCAGAACCGATCGGCGAAGAGGCGGCAGAGCCAGGGCAACAACGGCGGCGGAAGCAAATGATCGGGGCCAGAACGGTATCTAGGCTGGTTGGCCGAAGCGCTGCCGGGCTATTCGCTCTTGTTTCTTCTTGACACAGGACGCGACTCCATGGACAATTCCCGAGTCAGATTGTTAGAAAAGATTTTCCCAGTCAAATCTGTTCACTTTTCCCCGGAACCTAATCAGCTGAAGTAAGTGACTCGGGGTCCTGGTTTCGAATCAGGCCTCGACGGTCCTGTATTTGACCTGCGCCGTGTAACTCGACTGGCCGGCCGATGCGGATGATCGCCCTGAGTCGGTCCCCATGCTGACCATTCGCGTTTACAACGCCGCGCTTGACAGGGGAAAAGGATGAAAGACCGATACATCGTATGCGCCGGACTGCTCGTGATGACAGCGGGTTCCCTCTTCGTTTCTAACATTGCCAGAAGTCCCCGAGACACAATGGCCTATGCCGCCGGGTCGATTCCCATCACTATCAGTTCCGCTGTGCCGGCCGAACTGAATCCGCAGAATGGAGGCGCGCCTTCGGCCACGCTGCAGCAGGCGGCGTCATTCGCATGGCAGGAGTTCATAGCGCTGAACTGGCCGGCGGTTCAACAAACTGGCGCCGCGAATACGCGCGACACGCCGGACAATAACTGCGCGTTTGGCGATCCGAATTGCTCGGGACTGCTGGTATGGGAAACCTTCCGCGGCAAAGTCGAAATCTTCCCTGGTTCAGGGAACCCGCCGGGATATTCTCCGAGCGCACCCTCGCTGGGCTACGACGCGCTGCCCCAGTACAACTACGTGACGCCGATTTCTCCCTGTGACGCCGGCAGCGGCAAGCAAGCCACAGCGTGGATCAACCTGGACGAAACCGATCAGATCACGCTCGATTCCATGTTTGCGGGAGCGGCGCCGGCGAGTGTCTCCGGCAACAGCCAGCCGCAACTGATCCGGTTTCTGGCCAAGGGCAATCGGGTCGAATACGAGTACGTGGCCAGGAATCAGTGGTGGGTGACGGTTCCGGCCGCGGTGCGGACGGCTACAGAAAACTATCTCGCCACCAACCAGGCCAGCCCGCCTCCGGGGAGCAGCCAGCAGGTGAGTCTGCGCGACGGGACTATTGAAGCCAAGGCCGGATGGCGTGAACTTACGGCGGCGGAGTCAGCATCGCATCGATTTACCACAGCGACAGTCCGGTATTACGAAACGGAGAACAACAATCTGTGCTATCACCAGCGCACATTCGGGCTGGTGGCGCTGCATCTGATCCAGAAAACGCCGAGCGCGCCGTATTTCATCTATGCAACCTTCGAGCAGGCAGACAACATCCTGACCCCCACTGGGCAACCGGTGGAGGACGATAACGGGCGGGTGAAGCAGCCGTTGCCAGGGTGCCGCTCGGATCAAACGGCGCCCTGTCCGACGACACCGTCCGTCACGCTGGACGATACTTCGGTAGTGTCCCCGACCGGGATTCCACCGCAGGTGAATCTGGTTCCGGCGGCGGCGCAGTATTGCACGCCGGGAATCCAATCGGCACCGCCGAACAGGCTCTACTACCTGAATGCGGCAACGCAAACCGCGCTTCGCGCGGGCGGGTTTGTTTGCATCAACTACCGGGACAATCCGATTCCGCAGGCGATTATCGACGCCAATGAAGCGGCGCACGATGCCATCAAGGCCTACAACGCGGCGCATCACATTATGGATACGCCCTGGCTGCACTACAAACTCGTCAATGTGCAATACCAGCCGATCGACAAGGACTATGCCGGGGTATACACCGGGAACGATCCCAACAGTGGGCACAATCCGGCGAGCTATCACCTCGCGAATATCGTTGTCGAGACGAATCGTCCGCTGCAGCTGTTCAGCGGTGGCCTGACTCCCGAGGGTTCGAACAGCGACTATGACGCGCAGTTCGGCGGCACGGGGACGAACATCCATCACAACATGTTTTATGGAGGAGCGCAGCAGAATATGGGGGGCTGCATGGGTTGCCATGGAAGTCAGGGGCAGCACCAGCAGGGAGATTTCAGCGTGATCCTGGCGCGGGGCAAGGTGCGCTTTCCGGAACCTGCGGCGCCTCTGACCACGCGCGGAGTTGCGCCGATATTACGCAATCGCTCGCTCGTGTACCGGTAGCGTCCGTCCCACGCGCGATCTTGACCGCGCGCGGCCATTCTCCACGCAAACGCAGGGTGGTGCATTCACCTTCCTGAAACGAAAGGACCAGCAGATGGCTCTCAAGAATTATGCGCAGGTGCAGGCGGCATTGAACGCATTTGTGGCTAAGGCCGGCGTAACACCCGGGCAGGCTCCCCATGGCGCCTTCTGGAACAGCCTGACCTACGATCAGTTCATCAACGGAAACATCCCCGGGGTTCAGCCGGGCCCCTGGAAGATCCTGGTCGTTGGCGACTCGAAGAACTCGAATATCATTCAGATTCTTTCCGGCACGGGTGATGCGTATAACGACTTCGGTCAGATGCCGCAGCCCAATCCGCCTTACGAACCGGAGCAGACGACGCTGATCGGTGAACTGGCAGCGTGGATCGATGCGAAGTGCCCCAACGGCACGTAGGACGGATTGCGAAAGTGGATAATGGTCAGGCGGGGAGTCTACAGGGGGTGGATTCGCTTGCCTTCACGATGGTTCGCGTTTGCTGGGTTTTTCCTGACGACGCTGGCAGCGGCTTTTGCGCAAGCGCAGCCGCCCAGCTCGGTGATCACGTTCAGTCTTCCCGACGCGGGCCGCAGCGCAGACTGGCCGGTCGCCGTCGGGGCGGTTGCTATCGGCGGACGGCCCGTCCGGCTCGATAGTCCCGTTCGCGTGCAGAATGGCTGGGTGCAGACGACGACGATCACGCTGCGGAACGTGTCGCCCAAAACCATCGTGAGCGGCGGCATGGGCTTTGTCTTTCCCGAACCGGGGGACGGCACCGAGGCTCATCCGCGCGCGGCGTGCTGGTCTGTGCAGCAGGGGCAGGTCCCAAAACTCGTCTGGCTGGGACGTGATGGTGTGTACCACCTGCCGCCCGGCTGGGAGCGGCAGAAGCCGCTCCAACTCGCGCCCGGGGCCGCGATCCGGCTGACGTTTACGAGCTGCGGCCAGGATACCGACACTGCGCTTGCCAGCGGGCGACTCCATCAGGCCGTGCTCACGTTCCTGACGTTCTATTTTGCCGACGGTTCCCGCTGGTCTGCGAAGCAGTATGCGCTGCCTCCGCTGGCCGGCACGCATGCGTGGAGGATGGTGAGCCGCGACGAGTTTATGCGCCCCGCGAGGAGCAGGCCGTAAAGCTATTCGCTGTTCGTCATCCGGGCCTTCCAGCTGCGCCATTCTTCGGCGGTGATTTCCCAGAGTTCCGCGGGCAGGCGGCCGGATACATAGTCACGCTCAAAGGTGGCCACCATCCGCATTCCCGTCTTTTCGGAGATTCGCCGTGAAGCGATGTTGGCAGCGGCTTTGGGAGCGCGAAGGACCCGGAAGCCGAGAACCTCGAACCAGTAGTCGTTGACGGCGACGACGGCTTCGGTCATCAGGCCTCGACCTTGCCAGGGCAGCCCAAGCCAGTATCCGCGGTTGTCCCAGTCGCTGAGGTGGAGGCTGATCTTACCGATGTTTTGCTCCGGCGACTCCTTCAGGCGAAGGGTCCAGTGCCACTCTTCGCCACGCTCGATGGCGGGGAGGATGACATCGCGATAACGAGGGAGGGTCAGGTTTTCGGGGTAGGGCCAGGGGACGGCTGCATTCAGGTATTTGACGATGTCCCACTGCGGGAAGAGACGGTCTGCTTGTTCGGCGTCGTCCAGCTGAAGCGGGCGGAGGATGAGGCGCTTCGTTTCGAGTTGAGTGATCGGAGACATGTGCCGAGCCGGATTAAGCGGCGCCGCTATCGTGGCAGATAGAGGATAAGGCTTAGTCTTCTTCCCCGGCTGCTGGCGCGCCTGCTCCGGGTGCACCCTTGACGCGCACCACGGTGATCTTCGAAAAGCCTTCTTTGAAGTCGGGTGGGCGGAGGCGTTCGGCCATCTTCTTCATGATGTCGTCGCTGACGGTGCGTTCGCGGCGGCTGTTGCGCTCCATGCAAATTTCTAACGGCACGTCGAAGAAGACGGCCTGGACGTCGTAGCCGAAGCTTTTGGCCATCTTGATCCACTGGCGGCGTTCGTGGGGCGAGAGGTTCGTGGCGTCGACATAGTTCCACGGCATTTTCGCGATGAGGCGGGCGCGAAGGAGTGAGCGGAGGGTCGAGAAGACGAGGCCCTGCCAGCGCTGCTCGGCGATGTCGTCGAACAGCAAGGAGCGGAGCAGGTCGCTGGAGAGAGGAGTGACGCCGCGGCGTTTGAACCAGGTGGTTTTGCCGGAACCGGGCAGACCAATCGTCAGGACGACGAATCCGCGAGCCCCTTTCGCGGCGCCAGCGACGGGTTCGGGAGGCGGGGTGGAGAGGGATTCTGGCTGGGTTTCAAGGACCATCTTGCCGGCGGGTTCGGCAGCTGCGGCGAGAGTGCCCACGGGTTCGGCGGGAACTTCGGCGACAGCCACCGGTTTGTGCGCTGACCGGACGGCGGGCTTGGCGGCTTCGGGAGCGGCTTCGGCCTGACTCGGAGTCGGGCTCGGAGTCCGGCTCGCAGGCGGATTCGCGGGCGGACCTGCAGGACCACGCTCATCGAGATCCTGCTCAGCAGGCGCTGTGGCCTTGCCGCCGTGATAGGAAGGCTGGAGGGGAGCTGGCTGATTCTGGGGCAATTCCTGCCCGATTTTTCCAGTGGACTCTGAGGTGTTGGGCCCACGCTTCGAGCGTCGTCTCATTCGATCGCGCAACCACAAGCGCATATCCAGGGTGTAACACAGACGCGGACGCGGGGCAAACACACAGCGGTGGGATGTGCCAGAATCGGCACGTTTTTGTGTGAAAGGAATGTGACGTTGGTACGGGAAAAACCGGGGCTGCGGATAAGTAAACCGCTTTTCCCTTGACTGCGGTGCTAGCATCGGTAATTGGGTGGTTCCGGGCGTTTTGGACCCATAAGAATCAGAGTGATCCGGATCACATCGCGTTGTGGCACCAGGCTGAAAAACTGTAGCGAGGAGACGATTTGATATGGCGGTAAAGGTTGGAATCAACGGGTTCGGGCGCATCGGACGCAACGTATTTCGAGCGTCGCTCGGGAATCCGGAAATCGAATTTGTCGCAGTCAACGATCTCACCAGTCCCGCAACGCTCGCTCACCTGCTCAAGTACGACTCCATCCTTGGCAACCTGAAGAATGAGATCGTGGCGGGCGAGGACTTTATCTCGATCGACGGCAAGAAGCTGAAGGTTTTCGCGCAGAAGGATCCGGCGCTGCTGCCGTGGGATTCGGTGGGCGCCCAGATCGTGGTCGAATCCACCGGGCACTTTACTGATGGCGCCAAGGCCAAGGCGCATCTGCGCGGGCCGGTGAAGAAAGTGATCATCTCAGCTCCGGCCACCAACGAGGATCTGACGGTGGTGCTGGGAGTGAACGAGAAGAAGTACGATCCGGCGAAGCACAACATTATCTCGAACGCGTCGTGCACCACGAACTGCCTGGCGCCCGTGGTGAAGGTGCTGGTAGAGAAGTTCGGAATCGTGTCGGGGATCATGACGACGATCCACAGCTACACGAACGACCAGGTGATTCTGGACTTCCCGCACAAGGACCTGCGGCGGGCGAGGGCCGCGGCTCTGTCGATGATTCCTACGTCGACGGGCGCGGCGAAGGCGCTGAAGCTGGTCATCCCCGAGGTCGAGGGCAAGCTGGATGGGTTCGCGATCCGCGTTCCCACGCCGAATGTCTCGGTGGTCGATCTGACCTTCCTGGCGGAGAAGCCGATCACGAAGGACACGATCAACGCGGCGTTCAAGGCAGCGGCGGACGGTGAGCTGAAGGGCATCCTCGGCGTCGACTCGAATGAGCTGGTGTCGAGCGACTTCAAAGGCAACCCGCTCTCGTCGATCGTGGACGCTCCGCTGACCAAGGTCGTCGGCAACATGGCGAAGGTCATCAGCTGGTACGACAACGAGTGGGGCTACAGCTGCCGTGTGCGCGACCTGATCCTCTTCCTCGAGAAGAAGGGTCTGTAGTTCAACTGCTGCTCGAGTGTGGGGCTCCTGACGGGAGCCCCCCGCGGATGGGAGGGCTCCATGCGGCAGAATATTCCGGGTACATCTCCGTATGAACCGGTGATCGGCTTCTCGCGCGCAGTGCGAGCCGGGCAGACGGTTTACGTTTCGGGTACAGGGCCGGTGGGCGCCGATCTGGCCGATCCCATCACGCAGACGCGCCACATTCTGGAGATCATCCGCGGGACGCTCGAGAAGGCAGGGGCGCGGCTGGACGATGTGGTGCGCACGCGCATCTACCTGACCCACGTCGATGACTGGGAGGCGGTGGGGAAGGCGCACGGGGAGTTTTTTGGGACTATTCGGCCGGCGGCGACGATGGTGGTGGTGGCTGGTTTGCTGCAGCCGACCTGGCGCGTGGAGATTGAGGCGGAGGCGGTAGTGCATTCGGCTCCGCATGAATGAGGGAGGATAGAATGGCGAGCGCAGTGGAGACTGAGGGAGTTATGACAAAGCTATCGATTCGCGACCTGGATCTGGCGCACAAGCACGTCTTCATGCGCGTGGATTTCAACGTGCCGCTGACCGAGGACGGGTCGGAGATCACCGACGACACGCGTATCAGGGAGACGCTGCCGACCATCGAGTACGCGCTAAGGCACAAGGCGAAGCTGATTCTGGCGTCGCACCTGGGTCGGCCCAAGGGCAAGGTGAACCCGAAATACAGCCTGCGGCCGGTGGTGGATCGCCTCCGCACGCTGCTCGATGCCCGCCTGGGCGAGAAGACGAATGTGGCGTTTGCGCCGGACTGTGTCGGCGACATTGCGAAGGAACTGGCGCGGCAGCTGGAGTCGGGACAGGTGCTGCTGCTCGAAAACCTGCGCTTCCACCCCGAAGAGGAAGCCAACGATCCTGGGTTTTCGAAGCAGCTGGCTTCGCTGTGCGAGGTGTACGTCAACGACGCGTTCGGATCGGCGCACCGCGCGCATGCTTCGACGGAGGGGATCACGCACTTCGTGAAGCAGTCGGCGGCTGGGCTGCTGATGGAGAAGGAGCTGACCTACCTGGGCAAGGCGCTCGAGTCGCCGGCGCGGCCGTTTGTGGCCATCCTGGGCGGGTCGAAGATTTCGGGCAAGATCGACGTCATCAATAATCTGCTGGATAAGGTGAACACGCTGGTGATCGTGGGGGGCATGGCGTATACGTTCCAGCGTGCGCTGGGTGTGACTACTGGGAAGTCGTTGGTTGAAGAAGACAGGATTGCGATGGCGGGTGAGGCTCTGAAGAAGGCGAAAGCCTTAGGAGTCGAGCTGCTGCTCCCGGTCGACAACGTGCTGGCGGACAGCTTTTCCAACGACGCGAAGACACAGCCTTGGGACACGAGCAAGAACTTCCCGGCCGACTGGCAAGGCCTCGACATCGGGCCGAAATCGGTCGCCGCCATCGAGAAGATCGTCGCCACCGCTCGCACCATCGTCTGGAACGGGCCGGCAGGCGTCTTCGAATTTCCGCGGTTCGCGGTCGGCACCAACGCCATCGCCAAAGCGGTCGCCGCCAATCAGGATGCCGTCTCGATCGTCGGCGGCGGAGACTCGGTAGCCGCGGTTAAACAAGCCGGCGTTGCGGATCAGATCAAACACATCTCGACCGGCGGCGGTGCAAGCCTCGAGTTCCTCGAAGGCAAAAAGCTCCCCGGCGTGGAAGCTCTGACCGACAAGTAGTCTCTGTCGATTCAGGATCAAAGAGCGCAGGGCTTAGCTTTGCGCTCTTCTATTTGCTATTCGTAAGCCAGGGCGTCGATGGGGTCCTTCCGCGCCGCCTTCCAGGCCGGATACAGCGCGCCGAGGACAGAGCCGACCAGCGCGATGATGGTTCCGTACACGCGCCAGTGGGTGGTGAGCAGGAAGGTCATGGTGGGGAAGCGGGCATCCATGAAGAGCTTGATGCCCTGCGTGGCCAGAATGCCGACGATGATGCCGGCGATGGCCACCAGCACGGCTTCGCGCAGGACGAGGTTCACAACGTAGAACTGCGACGCGCCGAGGGACTTGAGGATGCCGATTTCGCGGGTACGTTCCATGACCGCGGTGTACATGGACTGGAATATGACGAGGAAACCGACGATCACGGCGATGGAGATGACTACGTTGAGCGCGATGTTAAAGCCAGGCAGATGGTCGGGCGTCATGATGGACATCCACTCCGCGAGGGTCTGGACCTGATAGGTAGTCATGCCGGGAGTGTGCTCGATTTCGTCGATTACCGCCTGCTGGTTTTTGGGGTTATCCGTGCGGATATAGAAGACCGAAGCGTTCCCGGGGGTGCCGTTCAGTTTGCCCAGTGTCTGAATGGGCAGGAAGAGCCGGCTTCCTTTGCCATGCTCGACGATGCCGGAGATGCGAAAGTCATGATTGAAGATCTGGATGGTTTGGCCGACCTGGGTGTGATTGCTGCGCGCATAGAGGTCGTCGACCAGAGCATCGTCGGGACCGCTGGGGGGCCCTCCTGCAAGAAAGATAAAGGGACGAAGCGCGTTGTAGCTCGGATAATCGATGCCGAAGATGGTTTGGACGGCGCCGCTGATGTTGAACTTGGCGATGACCGGGGACGCGACCGCGACATGCGGCAACTTCGCCAATACCTCAGGCGCGATTTTCGCCGGCACCGCGGTTTCGCTGAGGCCGCTGAATGCGGCAGCGTTGGGCGGCCTCACCATAATGTCGGACCCGATCCCGGTGGTCTGGTTCACCGCGCCCTGGATTTGGCCCACCATGATGGCCACGATGGACAGGATCATGATGACCTCGATGGCGACAGCGAGGACGCTGATGGCGGAGCGGACGGGGCGATAAAGAATGTTGCCGATGACCAGTTTGTTCATCTAACGGGTTGGATGGCGAGACGCCTTTTCCGGTGGAAGTAACAGGGTAACAAAGCTGGGCCGAACGGGGCCGAGTTAATGCTGTGGGTAATGCCCCCGGCAATATCACCCAATTTGAGTCTGCCCATGCCCCGAGGGTGGGATTTGCAGGAAAAGTTACTTTGGTACTATGATTTCCGAAAGACAAAAAAGTAACTTAATTCTGCGGATTTTTCTTTGACTGTGCCGGTTCTCGGCCTTATCTTGTAGTGGCAAATCCCCCAGGAAGGAAGCTGAAAGTGGGGCACTTTGGCGAGGAATTGCGGCAGGAACGCGAGTCCAGGGGTGTCGCGCTGGAAACCATCAGCGAGAAGACCAAGGTAATCACTCGTTACCTGACCGCTTTGGAAAACGAGAAGTTCGACGTGCTGCCTGGTGGCATTCTCAGCAAGGGCATCGTCCGGGGATACGCACGGACGGTGGGGTTGGATGAGACCGTCTGGGTGGAGCGTTTTGTTACCGCCAGCCGCGAGCACGGACAGAGCCAGGGCGAAGAGGACTGGTCCACGTTTGTGCAAAATGTGGGCAAGGCGCGAGAAGGATCGATTGGGCGCCGGAACAGAAAGCTGCGCAAAGCTGGAATCGGACTGCTGTTCCTGGTGCTGGCTGGCGGCGGCTGGGCGACCTGGCATTACATGGGTGGGCGCGTTTTGGCGGTTGAGGCGCAACAGCATGCTGTGAGTTCGGCGGCGACGGCAGCTCCGGGCGGTACCGCCAGTCGGTAAAAGTACTTCTGTGACCTGTTGCAGGCGGCGTTTTCTTCTTAGCCTGCAAGTATGACCCCTCGAAAAATTGGCTGGCTCATGATGGTGGCGCTGGTTTGCCCCGCAGCGGCCTGGTGTGCTCCGAAGCCGCACGTGGTCGCGCTGGGCGCGGCGAAGCGTGAGCCATATTCCGTTGCGAGCGATCCTGGAGCCAGGAAGGACGAGACCGAGCTCAAGGTGCGTCCGCTGATCGTCGACGGAAATGTGAAGGAGTGGACGACCGGCGAGGCGCACGACGTGACGGATCGCAGCTTTGCGGTGCGGCGGGCGGTGCGCCTCAACGATGCGCTGCCGACGGACAAGGCGGAGCGCTGGGTTTGGCAGCGAGGGCCGTGGGTGCTGGTGGATCGGACCACGGGAAAGGTGGCGGCGCTGCGGCTGCCGGACTTCGATCCTGCGGTGTCCGAGGCGGTGTGGTTCCGGGACTACGCGGCGTACTGCGGGGTGAACACGAGCGGCAAGCAGCTGTTTGCGGTGGTGGCGCAGGTGGAGGGGCGGCGTCCGCTGCTGGCCAGAAAGCTGGGAGCGTGGGACGCGGCCGATCATCCGACTCCGGTGTGCGCGCCGGCGGTGTGGCAGCGCGATCCGCTAAAGGTGAGCTTTCAGGTGACCGGAGCCGCAGCGGTCAGCTTCGACCTGGTCGGCACGTCGGCAGTGCTGGTGGAAGACGACGACACCGATCCCAACTGAGAGCGACCAACCGCGGATCCTTCGGCCGCCAGACGCGGCCTCAGGATGACAACCTTAAGACAGGATCCCCAGCTGCCTTGCCGTCTTATCGAGGATTTCGAGCGCCTGGTCGAGCTGTTCGCGGGTGTGCTCGCTGGTCATAATCGTGCGGATGCGCGCTTTGCCTTCGGGAACCGTGGGGAAGGCGATGCCGGTGCCGAGGACTCCTGCTTCGAAAAGTGCGCGCGAGAAGTCCATGGTCTGGCGGCCATCGCCAATGATGATGGGCGTGATGGGGGTTTCGCTCGCCGGGGTGTTGACGCCGCCGATGTTGAAGCCGAGGCGGCCCAGTTCGGATTTGAAGTAGCGGGTGTTCGCCCAGAGTCGGTCGATGCGCTCTGGTTCCTGTTCCAGGAGGTCGAAGGCTGCGATGCAGGTTGCTGTGACGGAGGGCGGGTGCGAGGTGGAGAAGAGGAACGGGCGCGCGCGGTGGTAGAGGAAGTCGATGAGGTCCTTCGATCCGCAGACATAGCCGCCGATGGCGCCGATGGCTTTCGAAAGCGTACCGACCTGAATGTCGACGCGGCCGTGGCAGTGGAAGTGGTCGATGGAGCCGCGGCCGTTGCGGCCCAGCACGCCTGAGGCGTGAGCGTCGTCGACCATCATGATGGCGCCGTATTTCTCGGCCAGGTCCGCGAGCTTGTCGACGGGGCCGATGTCGCCATCCATGGAGAAAACGCCGTCGGTGATGAGCAGCTTGTGGCCGGGCTCGTTCTGAATTTCTTTGAGGATTTCTTCGGCGTGTGCAACGTCTTTGTGTCGGAAGACTTTGATCTTCGCGCGGGAGAGGCGCGCGCCGTCGATGATGGAGGCGTGGTTGAGCTCGTCGGAGACGATGAAGTCTTCCTTGCCGAGGATGGCGGAGACGGTGCCGGCATTGGCGGTAAATCCGCTCTGGAAGACGACGCAGGCTTCGACGTTCTTGAAGCGGGCGATTTTTTCTTCCAGCTCCATGTGAATCTTCATGGTGCCGGCGATGGTGCGGACGGCACCCGAGCCGACGCCGTAGTTCTTGATGGCCTGAATGGCGGCTTCGCGCAGCTTTGGGTGGTTGCACAGGCCGAGGTAGTTGTTGGAGGCGAGGTTGATGACGCGGCGGCCGTCGTAGGTGCAGACCGGGGCCTGGACGTCGTCGAGCACGCGCAGGCGGAAGTGCGTGCCCTTCGCTTTGAGTTCGTCGATCTGGGTGGTGAGGAACTGGAGCTGCGGGCGCTCGGAGAGCGAAGTGGCCATGAGAACCTCGAAATGTGAAAAGGTGCAAATCAAGATCGTAAACCCAGAGCGCGGAGTGCTCACGTGCGGGGGCTGCATCGGGTCAGATACAATGAGTCTTTCCACCGCAGGGGCAGCGATTGGTTCCGGCAGGTTCAGCGTGCCGGGGGATTGAGCGATGTTCCGGTGCGAACGCTTTACTTCAAGAGAGTTCCTCAAGAATGATCTGGCAGTTCCGGAAACACATCACCCTTCAACTGAGCGTCCTCGGGCTCTGCGCCGGCTTTATCGCCGCGGCGGGAGCGGCGCAGGCGCAGGTTGCCACGCGCATTCAGGTTTCTTCCCACAACGACGACGGCGTTCTGACGCTGACGGCGAAGGTGGCCGACGTGGGCGGCGCACCGGTTTCAGAAGGATCCGTGAGCTTTGAGACGGAGAAGGGCTCGCTGGGGTCGGTGTTCGTGAAGGACGGCGCGGCGACGCTCGATGTGCACTTTCCGCCCCAGTGGGCGCGGACCGTGACGGCGGTGTATCACGGCGATGCGGTGTTTGGGGGGTCTGCGGCGAGCACAACTGTCATCGCGAATGCCACGGGCAGTGTTCCGGGCTTCACGGTCACCGCGAGTCCTTCGTCGTTGTCGCTTACTCCGGGTCAATACGGCAACGTGAATCTGACGGTGACTTCGCAGAACGGTTTTTCCGAGCAAGTGAACCTGTCGTGCTCAGGCGTGCCAGGCGCTTCGGAATGCAACTTCAACCCGGGAGTGGTGACGCCGCCGGCGAGTGGGTCGATCATCAGCGCGTTGCAGATCACAACCACGGCGCCTTCCGGCATCAGTTCCGACGAGTCTGCGCGGCTCGGCGGATCGAGCGGGAAGTATGCGGTGCTGATCCCGGGGGTGCTGGTGCTGGCCGGAGCGGGGGCGATCCGGCGCAAGAACTACCGGGTGCTGCGCGTTCTTGGGCTGGTGCTGCTGCTGGGCGCGGGTGTGATGGGATTGAGCGGATGCAATCCGCGGTACAGATATCTGCACTATCAGCCATCGCCGAACCCTGGCACGGCGCCCGGGACGTACACGATCGTGATCGCCGCCTATTCCACGAATGGCACGGCGATCACGTATGCTACGCCGAGTTGCGCGAGCGGCGCGGTTTGTCTGGCGCTGACGGTGCAGTAGGAAGCCAGGGAACAGGGATTAGGGTTTAGGGATCAAAAAAAAACCGGGCTCTGATCTTCAGCGGGCCATCCGGCAGATTCTTACCACAGCATTGGAATAGGGACAGGGTAGCTCTGTTGCGGCGTTGGGTGGGAGCAGGAGCCAGGTTGCGCCGAGGGGCTTGAGCGCGGCGATCCGCTGTGAGTCCGTCATTCGATCCACATCTTGTTCAGTGTTGCGCTGGAGAGCCCAGCGATCTGCAAGCTGCGGCTGGACGGCGACGATGCCGGCGTCTTTGTCATCGGCGAGATGATCCCGTTGGGCGATAGCGCGGAAGCCTTGCTCGTTCTCTTCGGGCAGGTAGACCAGGTCTGGATTGAAAGTGAAGACGGCGTCGCGTGGCGTGTGGTCGCGGATCCATTGAAATGCCTGTTGCCAGGGATTGGCGGGGCGGGAGCCGGGCCATTCGACGTGGGCGCTTCCCGGCCAGGCTGCGCGTTGCGCGGCGAGCATCCCGGCGAAGAGCAGGGCCAGCAGAAAGGCTGCGGCGAGGCGGGAGCGGGCTGCGAGGGTTGCGAATACTCCAGCGCAGAGGACGATGCCGAGCACATAGATCAGATGAAAGCAGCGCAGGATCTGCAGGGGCACGAGGAGGTAGGGTCCGGCGGGCGGGACGAAGAGGGCCGCGATGAGGAGGCTGGTTGTGCCGAGCAGCAGACAGGCGAGGCAGAGTGCTCCGGTGCGGCTGGCGGGGCCGAGTTTGCGCAACGCGAGTGCGAACAGGAGCAGGGGTGCGACGACGCCGAGGACTTCATACCAATGCCATCGCGCGAGGAAGAGGAAGGAACGCGGCGGAAGCGCGATGGCCTGGCGATACGCTGGCGAGATCGCGGCACGGCGAGTGAGGAAGAATGCCGCGGCCGAGACCGCGATGGCCGCCCCGCACAAGGCGAGTGACAGGCGGCGGCCTGAGGCGATGAGCGCGTAGAGAAGGACGAAGGCGATCGTGAAGGCGGCCATCAATGGGTGGACCAGCGCAGCGATCGCGAGGAAAAGGATGGTGCGGACCCATGCGCGATCGAGACACGCGGCGCCGGCCATCAGACTCAGGGACGTTGAGAAGGAGCGCGCTGTCACGTATGGATCCATCACGAAGAGCGCGGTTCCTGCAACGGGAAGGGTGAAGCAAACTGCGGCGAGGAAGACGGCTGACCAGCGGGCGGGTTCGTCGGGGAAAATGCGCGCGGCGACCTGAAGGCAGGCGGCAAGGAACAGCAAGATGGAGACCAGGTGCGCCGCGAACAGGATCCAGTCAAGCGGTAGATGCGAGAGACGGACCAGGGCGGCGAGAGTCCATGGGAGGACGGAAAGTCTGGTGAAGGCCGCGGGGAAGACTGCGTTGAGCGGGTAGAGCGAGAGGTCGAGGATGTGGCGAACGCCGGCGACATAGATGCCCGCGTCCCCTGCGAAGGGATGGTACCCGTGGATGAGGAGGACTAGCGGCGTGAGCAGGAGCGGAGCGAGGCGCGACGATGGGAAGCGTGCCGGCTTTTCGGCGAGGGAGATTGCGGAGCGTTCGGGCCGGGATTGGTCCAAAGCTGTCGCGCTCACAGATTCTCCTGTACAAGCGCGAGGGCCTGCGATGCGATGGCGGCATCGTCGCCGAAGCCGGCCAGCCATTGGACGTAGGGCTCGCGTCGAAACCAGGTGAGCTGGCGCTTGGCGTAATTGCGGTGCGCCTGGCGCGTGGCGGCGATGGCGTCGGCTTCGGTGGTCTCGCCGCGAAGGACGGTGCGCGCCTGGCGATAGCCCAGGGAATCGAAGGCGCGAGGCCCTTCGCCATATTTCTCGATCAGGCCACGGGTTTCGTCGATTAGGCCGGCCGCAAACATCTCATCGGCGCGAATGTCGATGCGGGCGTAGAGCTGCGGGCGGGGCGGATCGAGGCCGATGCGAAGGATCCGGTACCCGGTGAGGGGGTCGCGGCCGGATTTCCACGCTTCGGTGAGAGGCTGGCGGGCGGCGAGGCAGACTTCGATGCTGCGGATGAGCTTGGGGTGATCGTTGGCGTGGATGCGCTCCGCTGCGGCTGGGTCGAGGCGGCGAAGGAGGCGATGCAGCCAGGTGGGTCCATGCAGATCGGAGCTGCGGCGCAGGCGGGCGCGGATCTCTTCGGAGCGCTGAGGGCCGGCGAAGAGGCCGTCGAGCAGGGCTCGCAGGTAAAGGCCCGTGCCGCCGGTCACGATGGGCAGGTTTTGGCGTGCAACGATGCCCGCGAGCGCCTCCCGCGCGAGGCGGGCGTAATCGCCGGCGGTCATGAACTGGCTCGGGGGGAGCACGTCGATGAGGTGGTGTGGGATTTCGCTTCGGTCGGCGGGCGAGGGCTTGGCGGTGCCGACTTCCATATCGCGGTAGACGGCGACCGAGTCGCAGCTGACGATCTCTCCGGAATGCCGGCGGGCAAGGGTGAGGGAAAGCGCGGTCTTGCCGCTGCTGGTGGGTCCCAGCAGCACGATCAGAAGAGGCTCCATAGGACGGAGTCAGGGTAGCAAAGTGGTTGGCATGGTGGATTAAGCGCGAGAGCCCTGGGGGCAGAGCAAACGCCAAGCCTGGCCAGGTCAGGCCGGGGGCTGCTTCGATGAGGGGCAGGGTATAGCGTGCCTTTAGCGGTTCGCCATGCCGCGGGCGTTGTGCATCGGCAGGGTTGGGCCGACGGCGGTGACGAACTGATGGTTCGCGGTCACTACAAAATTCTGTATGGGACGCGGACGGGCGGGCGGGGTGGCGGGCCGAATGTTGACCGGAGGCCATGCGTGAAAAGAAGGTGCCTCGGAACCTGTCTCGGAAACCGGCCGGGAGCCCGGAGTGTATTCTTTTCGGCCACCGATAGCGGCGACCATGGCAGGAGTGGCGACCATGGCAACGAAGGCGACAGCAAAAATCAGGTCATGCATTCCAGCACTTCCTCGTGAAAAAGAACGGCAAAACTTGCAAAAGATAGAGCGGTTTGCCTCAATGCGTGACCAGTATCGGCGCAAGGGCAGCGGCATCTCTATAACACTTCGAGGGAAGGCGGGATAAAGGTAACGTCCCCCGTTCGGGAGTTACTTACGAAGGGTTTCCCGAAACTTTTGTATGGGTTAGGGGTACATTTGCACACTAGACGGTGCAAAAGCGCGAATAGACAGTCCCAATTCGGGAAACCGCCGCGGCGCCTACTCGACCTGCTGTTTGGCCTTATAGCCGTCGCGGGCGATGATGTCGTATTTGACGGGCTTGTGCTTCTCGTCCTGCATCTTCAGCGGATGCCCTTCGGCATCGACCAGCTCGATGCGGATGCGCCGATACGTGCCGTCCATCTTAATGTTCGATGGCTTGTACGTGAGCTGATACTGATTGCGGATGGACTCGTTGATCGCGGCGAAATCGTCGGGGAGTTCGGCTGTGAAGCGAGGCTCGAAGTACATACCGCCGGTCATGCGGGCGAAACTCTGCAGCTGATTCTGGGCCTGCAGCATGGTGATGTTATTCATGCGGCCGCTGGCGAAGCCGCCCCCGCCCATGACCCCCGCGCCGCCGGTGGCGATGGAGAAGATGGTGACGTTGGGGGTTGCCTTGATCTTCTGCAGGCATTTGTCGAGGGTGATTTTCGAGAAAGTGTCGCGGCCGGAGGAGACGAGGATGATGTACTTGCGGCCGTCGATACGGGAGAGGCGATCCAGCGTTTCATAGGTCGCGTCGAACAGATTCGTCTCCTGCCAGGTGGGCATCTGCAGCGACTGCACCGCCTGCTGGATCATCATCTTGTTCTGGGTGAAGTCGGTGAGGATCGTGGTGTGCATGTCGTAGGTGACGACGGCGATGTAGTCATCGGGGCGCAGCTGCTGGGTAAAGGCGAAGGCCGAGTTCCACATGTCGTAAATAAAGTTCCAGCTGTTGGCGGCGAACTCGACGAGCAGGACGGCGGTGATGGGAGCCTTGACCTGGTGGAAACTGACGATGTCCTGTGGGACGCCATCCTCATAGACGCGGAAGTTGTCCTGCTTGAGATTGGGGATGAACTGGTGGGTTTTGTCGGCCAGGACGCCGACGTCGACATTGACGACAGGGACATCGACGCGGAGGGAAAGGTTGCCGAGGCCGGGAGGGTTCTTCACGGTGGGCTCGGGCGGCGGCGGAGGCGCGGGGTTCGGTGCCTTCTTGGGAATGGCGATGGGGCCGTTGTCATTTCCTGGACCGCCGGCTTCGGGCGCGGTTTGGTCGGGCTGCTGTTGCGGCTGAGACTGGGGCGGCTGGGAGGGCGTCGGCGACTGCGCCGATGACCAGCGGGCGAGGAACATCGTCTGTAAGAGCAGCAGGGCGACAACGGTAATGGCCGGGATACGCGGGTGGGATTCCCTCATGGAAGAACCTCTGTAACAATCTTCGTGCCACTGACACCTTGGCGGCAAGTGTGGGAGCAGCATAGTCTATGGACGTGTACAAGCACCTGAAAGATATCCGCAGCGGGCTGGCCGCGCTGGCGCTGGCGGCGTCGGCGGCTGCATTTGCCCAGATCCCGGTCGCCGTAACCGCTGCCGCGCTGCCTCCGCATCCGCCTGAAATTACGAAGTTCTTTCCTCTCAGCGAGGTCCACAAGGGCCTGCAGGGAGTGGTCTACACGGTGTTTGAGGGGACGAAACCCGAGCCAATGGGGGTGGAGATTCTGGGCGTGCTGCATAATGCGCTAGGGCCGCGGCAGGATATGATTCTGGCGCGCCTCGAGGGCGCGAAGCCTGAATACACGGGCGTGGTGGCGGGGATGAGTGGCAGCCCGGTCTATATCGATGGGCGGCTGGTGGGCGCACTGTCGTACCGGATCGGCCAGTTCAGCAAGGAGCCGATCTGCGGGATCACGCCGATCGAGTCGATGATGGGGGTGGAGAAGCAGCACGCAGGGCCGGCGACGGAGCTGGCGGCGGGCTCGGCCAATCCGGGTGCGGCTCCGGCTGAACCGGGAGCGGGGACGATCAGCGGCCCGGGCGGAGCCATCAGCAATACGGGTACGGCACCGATGATGCAGCCGATGGACACGCCGCTGGTCTTCAGCGGATTCAGTCCAGAGGCGCTGCAGCTATGGAAGGATCATGCACCGGCGGGCCTCGTTCCGGTGGAAGGCGTGGGTGGATCAGAGAGCAGCGAGAAGCAGCCCGATCCGCTGGTGCCGGGGTCGGCGGTGAGCGCGGTGCTGATCCGCGGCGACCTGGACATCGCTGCGACCTGCACGGTGACGTATGTCGATCCGAAGAAGATGCTGGCGTGCGGGCATCCGATCACGCAGTTCGGCCCGGTGTCGATGCCGATGACGAAGGCAGACGTGGTGGCGACGCTGCCCTCGCCGCTGGAGGCATTCAAGATCGTCAACACGACCGAGACGATTGGGTCGATCACCGAGGATCGGGAGTCGGCGATTATGGGCGAATTCGGGAAACCGGCGCGCATGATTCCGGTCACGCTGCGGGTAACGCGCGAGGGCGCGGGGGCGGAGCAGGACAAGGAGCTGGAGGCGCTGCACTTCGAGGTGATCGACCAGCCGCAGATCACGCCGATGGCGGTGATGGTGGCGGTGTATCAGGGGCTGATGGAGGAGAACACCTACTCGGCGCAGACCACCTATCACGTGCAGGGATCGGTGAAGTTGAGTGGGTATCCGTCGGTGAAGCTGAACAGCCTGGTGGCTCCAACGGACGCGCTGCCGGCGAACCTGCAAACCGCGCTGGCGCTGGGCGAGCGCTTCACGCGCCTCTACGACAACGCCGCCCGCCGGACGCCGATCGAGAGTGTAGACCTCGAGGTTGCGGCGATTCCGCGGCGGCTGACGGCGGAGATTGAGAGCGTGCACACCAGCCGCGTCGAGGTTCACGGCGGCGACACCATCACGGTGGAGGCGACCATCCTGCCCTGGCACGGGGAGCGTCGCAACGTGCGCGTCCCGGTCAAGCTCCCGCCCAATCTGCCCGAGGGTCCAGTCCGCCTGCTCGTCAGCGACAGCGGGACGCTCGATCGGCTGCTGCAGCCGCCGCAGTTCAACGCGCAGCCGCTGGATGTGGCCGCGACCATCGCGCAGCTGAACAGCGCGCACGCCAGCGATCAGCTGTATGTGACGCTGCTGGCTCCGGAAGCGCAGGCGGCGGTGGATGGGCGGACGCTGACGGCGATTCCGCTGACTATGGCCAATGCGCTGATGCCGCTGCGCGATAACAAGGGAATGGTGCTGAACGGCGAGTCGGCGGTACCAATGGCCTCGCTGCCGATGGATGCGGTGGTGACGGGATCGCAGGTGGTGACCCTCCAGGTCGAAGATCAGTAGGCCCGCGCCAACACGGCCCGGAGCGATTCCGGCAAAACTCGGCGTCCACGATTCGCCAGTTACAAATTTGAGTCGGCGAGACTCAATAGTCACTACTTATCCACAGCCAACGTAACTTGGTTGATCGGATATTAGGGTGCATGAGCGCATTATCTAGCACTGTCCATGGTGCGTAGACCCAGGATATTGTGCTTTCCCGATTTACACACTGGCTCACTTGCGCTCACCGCCGATCAGGTCCAGAATTACGATGAGCAATTCGTCCCTAAACGCACGAAAAGCCGCTCGGCCAAGAGCAGCTTCACCGCGTTTCGATCTTTAACCCCTTGACGGGGATCGGAGCCTGAACACCTCCTACCCTAGAGCGGATTCTCCCCGACAGTCAAGTGGAAAAGTGACTTATTTGATCCCTGCCTCGGGCAGGAGAGGAGATTCAATGGCCGTAAAGCACAGATATTCAATAGTTTGCGACGATGTGCGAAGAGAGGACAACGGAAAATTAATGCTTGTTGGAGTCTACGGCGGCACCATCGTTGTACCCCAGTTTCCCGCCGTCTTGCCTACGCTGACAATCTTTTCAGTTTTCGATACTGACAGGCCAGAGTCATCGCCGTTCACGTTGACGATCCAACGGCTAGAGAACGGTCAGGGACTTGCCCAAGTTCAGGGTTTCGCAAACATCGCGCAGCCCGGCATGGGAGTGATACCGTTCAAGTTTTCGCAAATGCCGTTTCAGGAGGCTGGCACCTACAGCGCTGTTCTTCAGATCAGCAACGCCGAGCCTATAGTCGTGGTTGATTTCGAAGTAGCACTGCCGCCCCAAGGGTTCGGGCTCCCGCAGAATCCGTTTCAAAGGAGATGAGCGTGTCAGTGACTCTCGACAGGCCAAAGGTTGGACTGAGCCCACGGCTTTCTCTTCGCGGGCTCTGGTGGTTCCGATTCTCCCATCATTTCAAGATTGCCACCGCTGAAGTAGAAGGGGACTAACTGAGATGCAGGAACGCGTTCTTCAGAAAGCTCTGTCAGGAACTCCATCAACTCGTCGGGCGTGTACAGGCCTTCAGACGCGTCAGAAAATGCTCGCTGGACAGTGTGCGCGAGCGATTCGAATTCCAAACTATTCGCCCTGTGTGCATTCCTCAGAACGCCGGCGAACCACACACGGAAATCTGCCTCCTGAGATGGGTCACCCAGGAAACTCCGCAAGCGAGCCTTCAGTTCATTTACCGAGGTAGACATGGCATCCATTCCACAAAGTCAGAGTCCGCAACTTTTATCACAACAGGAGATTATCGGCAAGTTCGGAGAACTGAACATGCTCCCCAGGCTCTACGATACCTGCTTCATTCGACGGATTAAACCCCTGAAAAGTAATCGATCTTTGGTAACCACATCGTTATCAATTGTACAACGGAGGAAATGGGAGAAAAAATGGGGATGGAGAGCGGAGAGCTTCATTCGCAATGTTGATGACAGATGCATGGCCATTATTCACTGGCGTAAGAATCTCCTCGACGAAGAAGAGATGAAGGTAGAGCAGTTCGAAGCTCCAGATGGAACTTGGTACGTGGTTGACACGGTTAGGCACCCACAGCCAGGAGTGTCATCGCAGGTGTGAAAACGCCGCCTGACACTCCGGAGTTCGCTCGTTTCACCCGAGCGATGCGAGATATTCTCAGCGTGTCAAAGACCGAAATTCAGCGTCGAATTCAAACAGAAAAGCGTAAGCCTAAAGCCTCCCCTTCCCGCGCATCTGCCTCTTCTTCCAGGGCACGCTAGAACGGTTCGATTTCCGTCACCTTACCCGTGAGGTTTGTAGGTCAGTCGTTGGCAATCCAGCCAGAGTTCCGGCATGCTCCGGCGTCAAGAGCGCCACCTGATCAGAGGGTTCTTGAGCGGCTATCAGAGGGTTCTCTAGCGGCTCTGCGCGTCCATTAACCAAATAGCTAACATGTACGCGTTCACCGAAAGACGCCCTCTTCGAATCAACAGCTTGCTGGGGGGTGACCCCCCTTCTGGGGGGGGTGGACCCCCTTGAACCTCAGCCCCGGCTGTTCAGCCCCGAACAGCTTTCCCCAAAGTGGACAATTGCCCCCGCCCGAGCTCAAGCCAGCCCCAGTCTCACTCCACAGTACCTGGCTGATTCCTCATCGATTGAGCCCGTTCGTCACTGCGCCCTTGCGGCGGGCCGCGGCGTGCGTTGTAATAAGCGCCAAACAGGAGGCCGCCCCATGGCGTACGTCGAACGGATCCGTGACATGATTTCCCAGCCGCTTCTGGAGGAGATCGTGCGGCAGCGCACGACGGCTGGCTGGCATCTGGTGTCCCTCGAATGGCGCCGCGAGCTGCCCGACTCCGAACAGCCCACCGAGGGCGCCTACCCTGAAGACATTCCATACGGGCTGCGCATCTCGGAAGACTGCAAGCGCCTCGAAATCGACCCCAACGAACAGCAGGCGCTCCTCCAGATGATGGAACTCCTCGTCCAGGATTTTTCATTCTCCAGCATCGCGAGCAACTTGAACGAGCAGGGCTTTCGCACCCGCGACGGCAGGCGCTGGAGCCCGGTTGCGATCTTCAACATGATCCCGCGGCTGATCGATGTGGGCCCGCGGCTGTTCTCGACCGAGGAGTGGGAAGTGCGCCGGCAGAAGTTTGCGCGCATGACCTAGGCTGGCCTGACTCTTTCCCTCCGCCCCGCGCACCGAAGAACCCCGCGTGTAAGCTTCCGGCATCCAAGCCAGTAGTGCGCCCGATTGCGCGTCGACAGACTCCGCGCATCCCACAGAGAAGAGACCATTCCGCGAGCGACCCCGCCAATGATGGCGGCAATCCCCAAATCGGATCCCACAAACCAGGAGTATCCCATGAAGGTGTTTTCCGCGAATATCGGTAATCTGCGCAAGCTTTACATCAACCAGCTCCAGATGCTTTTGTCCACGGAAGAGCAAATCACGCACGCCTTGCCGAACATGATCGAAAAGGCAGTCGATACGCAGCTGAAACAGGCATTCCAGTCGCATCTGCAGGAGACGCAGGAGCACGTGACGCGCCTTGAGCAGATTCTCAATCAGGCTGCCGGCGAGGCAAAACCGATGAAGTGCAAGGTGCTCGCGGCCCTGGTGACCGAGACCGAAGACATGGTGAAGGACGCCGCCGACGACGCGGTGCGCGATGCTGCGCTCATCTCCGCGGGGCAGCGTGTGGAGCACTACGAGATCGCTGTGTACGGCGCGGTGCGGCGCTGGGCGCAGCTGCTCGGGGAAACGGCCCACGTGGAGCTGCTCGATAAGACGATTAAGGAAGAGGGCCACGCCGATCATCTGCTGATGGAGATCGCGGAGCGCGTGAATCCGTACGCGCAGAGGGCGGCATAACCAGGGTCGCTTCCGAACAACCCTGTGTGCGACTCCCCCCGAGGGAGGGAGAGTCGCACACAGGGGTTGTTGGCTGACTTGCGGTCCAGCGTTTGGTCAGGCCGCGGAATGCGGGCGGCCGGTCCGTGTTTCCGCGGTTTGCGCTGAGGCTGCCAGCTTGCCGACGTTTGCGGTGGCGGTCTTCCCGGTTGCCGTCGACAGAGCCTGGAGGAGGCGATTGCCGAGAGGTGTGCCGAGGCCGGTGCACGGATCCCAGCCAGGAGTGGCCGGGAAAGCGCCGTTGTTGCCCTGGGTGATGTCGCGGAATCCGCTGTTCTGGTTCATGGCGTAAAGCGCGGGATTGAGGTGGCCGAGCCGGGCGTTTAGCATTTGGTTGCAGCGGGCTATCAGAGCCGCCCAGAGCGGGGCGACCGCGCTGGTTCCGCCGATTACGGTCTGCTCACCATCGACGAGGATGGTGTAGCCGGTGTCGGGATCGGCATTGCCCGACGCATCGGGAACGCCGCGGCTGGGTTTGGTGGCGACGGAGGCCTGCCACTCGGGACGCTGGAAGACATTGCTGTATCCGCCTCCGCTCGCGCCGCCGGTGGGGCCATCGTTCCAGACGGTTTCCGACTGGATGGTGTTGTTGGCCGATACCAGGCGCGTGCCGCCGACGCCGAGGACGTGCGGGCTCGACGAAGGGAAGTCTACGTGATTCTGGTTTCCGGCCATGCCATCGGTGGAGCCTTGATCGCCAGACGCGGCAATGATGGTGATCCCCAGCAGAGCCGCTTCCTGCGCCACCTGGTCAAAGCACTCCATGGATTGCTGCGTCCAGGTGGCTTCGGGATTGCCCCAACTGATGGAGAGGACCGAGGGCGTGTGAATCTGATCGTGTACCGCGGTGCTCAGGGCATCCTGAAAGCCGCGCGCCGTGTTGGGAGTGAAGTAGACGGCCAGGGAAGCGCCGTTGGCCACCGAACCGGTGATTTCAATGTCGAGCATCACCTCCGCATCTGCGCTGTTGGGCGTGGTGGGGCGGTTGTTAGCCTGGTCGACGAGGACCGCGCGCACCGCGGGGTTGCGAAGGTTGAGGTTCTGGAAATACTGCTGGAGATCGGCAGGACGATAGCCGCCGCCGAGCTCGATGATGCCGATGGTTTGGCCCTCGCCGTCGGCCTCGCGCGGGAAATCGTAAAGGGAGGCAACCTGCACGGGCGTGTAGGTGATGGTCGAATTGCGCGAGCCAAAGGTGCGGTTCGTGTTGCGGATGCGGATATGCGGATGAGCGACGGGCCGATTGTCGAGGCCAAAGACGCCCTGGATGATGGAGGCATAGGCTTCCGGAACCTGGATGGGACCGGTGTGCCCGCGGTAGGTTCCGTCGGGATGTTCGAAGCCGACCAACTCGACGTTGAATGCCTTCTCCATGTCGGCTGCCGTCCCGGCCAGCGTGACGGTGCGGCGGAGGACCTCGTCGCCGCGGGTGAGCACCACGAGGTTGTTTTCGCGGGCAAATTGTCTCATCAGGTCGACATTGGCCGGATCGGCGCCGTAGGTCTTGGCGAAGTCGGTATGACTGAGGATCTGGCCTCGATGCTGGCTCAGGTTCAGGGTCTGACGGTGCTTCAGGATGACGGAGATCTCGATGAGCTGGTGCGGAGAAGTGGGTCCGATGGCGCGCGCTCCCGGCATCGGGGTGTGCTCGGTCCCCTTCAACGTAACTCTTTGCGATTTTGCCATTGTCTTGCACTCCTCTGGAAGAACTGTGGTTCACGGTTGCGGACGAGCAGCAGGCCGCGAGAGGTCGCGGCGTGCTGTCGACACAGGCGGGCAGGATTGTGGGCCTGCAGGATGGGCCGAAACAGACTGGGAAGGTGACGGCTGCAAGTCAGATCGGATCGACTGTCCGATGGATACGTCCAGGCGGGTGGGTCTCCTGCCGAAAAGGAGCGAATCACCCGCCTGACGCTGCGTGGGTTCTCGAATCTTCGAGTGCGGCCCCGCAATAGTGTCGGATAGTAGCCCTGGCCGGGCGGGAAAGGAAAGTTACGAAAGAGAAAAATGTGGGGTGGGTGTGGAAATTTTCTCTGCGCAGTTGTGCCTGGGGATCAGGCGTCCGCGAATGGGTTTTCGATGCGAACGCCGGCAAATTTCCGGCCCGGATTCAAATCCTCTGAGAGGATTCGCCTGGCGGCCGCCTTCACAGCCGCTGCGACGATGAGGGCATCCCAGAAGCCAATGCGGGAATCGTCCTCGATTTCAAAGGCGGCCATCAGTTCGTCGGGAGTCGTGTTGACGCACCAGATCGCGTACGCCTCCACAATCGCGCGGGCGGATTTCCGGGCGAGGGGGCGTGCAATTTTTCGGGTGACGTTGACGTAGAACTCCTGGAGGACCTGCGTGCTCAGGACGCCGAGATTGAGTTCCCACAGCGATTCCAGAATGCCGGCCGCCTTTGCGTGTTTCGGGCCGGCATCGAGGTCGTAGGCGTAAATCAGGATGTTGGAATCGATGAAGGTCTTATCGCTCATGGAGTTCGTCGCGGCTGGCGGTCAGGACGCCGCCAAGATGAAAGCCCTTCTTCATCATGGATACGGCGGAGCGCTTCGCCCGCTCATACGCCTCGTCCTCACCCGTCAGCGACTCGATCTGGTCGGCGAGCAATCCGCTGATCGAGGTGGAGCGCTTTGCCGCGAGGACGCGCGCCTTCCGAATCGTCTCCTTGCTGAGGGCGACGGTGATGTTTTGTTTGCGGGCAGTTTGGACCATGGCTCTTCACGTGAACTACGTGCTGCACGTATTATACGTGAATCGCCTTGCTTCCCGGCATCGGGCCATCGAAGCATTACACCGGCACGCGCGTGTCGCGCCTGGGGCGGCGGTTGGCCTGCAGGATTTTCTTGCGCAGGCGCAGGGACTTGGGCGTGACTTCGACCATCTCGTCGTCGGCGATGAATTCGATGGCCTGCTCGAGGTTCAGGGCGCGCGGGGGAGCGAGGCGGATGGCATCGTCGGCTGTGGAGGCGCGCATGTTGGTGAGCTTCTTCTCGCGCACGACATTGACGTCGAGGTCGTTGTCGCGCGAATGCTCGCCGATGATCATGCCTTCGTAGACCTCGACGCCCGGCGCAGCGAAGAGCACGCCGCGGTCTTCGAGGCCTTCGAGGGCATAGGCGGTGGTGAGCCCGGGGCGGTCGGCGACCAGCGCACCGGTGGGGCGCTGCGGGATTTGTCCCTGATGCGGCATGTAGCCGTCGAAGAGGGAATTCATCACCATGGTACCGCGCGTCTCGGTCAGAAGATCGCTGCGCAGGCCGATGAGCCCGCGCGAGGGTACGCGAAACTCAAGGCGCACGCGGCCGTAGCCGTGGTTGTGCATTTTGATCATCTCGCCCTTACGGGGGCCGAGCCGCTCGATGACGGTGCCGATGAAAGCCTCGGGGATGTCGATGGTCAGGTGCTCGACCGGCTCCATCAATTTGCCGTCGACTTCCTTCGTGACGATCTCCGGGCGGCCGACCATCAGCTCGAAGCCTTCGCGGCGCATCATCTCGATCAGGATCGAAAGCTGCAGTTCGCCGCGGCCAAGGACCTTGAAGCTATCGGGGCTGCCTGTGTCTTCGACGCGAATGGAGACGTTGGTGAGCAGTTCTTTCTCGAGGCGCTCGCGGAGATTGCGCGACGTGACCCACTGGCCTTCGCGCCCCACCATGGGCGAATTGTTGATGGAGAACTGCATGGCGATGGTGGGCTCGTCGATGATGATGGCCGGCAACGGCGCGGGATTGTCGACGTTGGTGATGGTTTCGCCGATGGTGATGCCTTCGACACCGGCAACGGCGACGATGTCGTCGATCTCGGTTTCCGTGATGTCGACCCGATGAAGGCCGGCGAAGCTGAAGAGCTTGGTGATGCGCGTTTTCTGGAGCGAGCCGTCGCGCTTGGAGATGGCCACGTCGTCGCCGGTGTGGAGCGTGCCCTGAAAGACGCGGGCGATGGCGAGGCGGCCGAGGTAGTCGGAGTAGTCGAGGTTGGTGACCTGGATCTGCAGGACGCCGGTTGGGTCGCCTTTGCCGGTGGGGATGGTGGCGAGGATGGCGTCGAAGAGGGGCACGAGGTTCGCGCCGGGCTCCTCGGGATCGGTGCTGGCCTGGCCGAGCTTCGCGTTGGTGTAGAGGACGGGAAAGTCGAGCTGGTCCTCGGTGGCGTCGAGATCGATGAAGAGGTCGTAGACCTCGTTGAGAACTTCCTGATGACGCGCGTCGGGGCGATCGATTTTGTTGATGACGAGGATGGGGGGCAGCTTGGCTTCGAGGGCTTTGGAGAGCACGTAGCGAGTTTGCGGCAGCGGGCCTTCGGAGGCGTCGACCAGCAGCATGACGCCGTCAACCATCTTGAGCGCGCGCTCGACCTCGCCGCCAAAGTCCGCGTGGCCTGGGGTGTCGACGATGTTGATCTTTTCGCCCTTGTAGAAGACGGCGGTGTTTTTCGCGAGGATGGTGATGCCGCGCTCGCGCTCGAGCTCGTTCGAATCCATAACGCGCTCGGTGAGAGTCTCATTGGCGCGGAAGGTTCCGGCCTGGCGCAGGAGCTGATCGACCAGCGTGGTCTTGCCGTGGTCGACGTGGGCGATGATGGCGATATTGCGAATGGCGCTCAAACGAACTTCCTGATTGCTTAGTTTTGAACAGTGCTGGAGTGGGGTTGAGAAGAAGAGCGAGAGAAGCCGGAGTTATTTGTTGCCGGGGTCGCCGAGTGCGTCGTCGATGGAGGCAAAGAGAGAATTCAAATCCAGCCGGATACCGGTGCTCGTATCGGCAAAAGAGGTGGTTTCGATCCAGTTGCCGGAAGAGAAATCGAAGCCTCGGCGCTCGGTTGGGTCGATGACCCACAGATTGCGGATGCCCATGCGGCGGTAGTCCTCAAGCCGATTCATATAACGGCTGACGCGATCTTCAGGCGAGAGAATTTCGATGATGGCGACGGGCGGGGTCTGAATCACCTGCTCGCGGGGTGCTGAGATGGACAGCACGCAGATGTCCGCTACGCGGAAACGGGTAGGGGAAGTTTGGACGCGGAGCTCGGGGTACGCGCGGACACCCCATTTCTGCTCGTGTTGGATGAACCGGGCCAGAAGAGATCTTTGCAGCGCAGCATGATCGAATTCCCCCAGGTTTCGCTCCTCGACGACCCCGTCGACATAGTCGCAGTCCGGCCGGTAGCTCGTATGGAGGTACTCGCTGACGGAAATCGGGAGTTGGGTCGCAGCGGCCATGATCTTCTCCTTAAGTTTAGCAGCCGTGGGCAACGCCGCCCGCTTGCAGGCGGTCGTTTCCCGGGTGTGACCCGCAATAAGCAGGACGCCGTAGTAAGTCCGGATTTGCTGAGCCTGCTATTCGTATCGGAGAGAATCGATGGGGTCCATCGCGGAGGCACGATTAGCGGGCAATGTGCCGAAGAGGATGCCCACGGATGCCGAGGCGATGAGGCCGACGACAGCGGACCAGCCGGAGACGGGCACTCGGTAAGCGGTGAAAAAACGGACCGAAAACGGGATTGCCAGTCCGAGGATCGCGCCGATGAGGCCGCCGAAGAGTGAGACGAAGATGGCTTCCATCAGGAACTGCAGTTTGATTTCGCGTCGCGTCGCGCCGAGCGCTTTGCGGATGCCGATTTCGCGCGTGCGGGCGCGGACCGTGGCCAGCATGATGTTCATAATGCCGACGCCGCCGACGGCGAGGGTGACACCGGAGACCAGCAGCAGCATGGCGGTGAGCGCGTTCACCACCTGACCGGCCAGGGTGATGAGCGCGGTCATGGTTTGCGTCTGGTAGACCGAGGTGGGCTGGTGCCGGCCATCGGTGCGCACTACATTGATAATCTGTTTGGCGGCGTCTTCGACTTCGTTAGGATCGCGGATGGAAAAGTACATCTCCTTCACGTTGTCGGTACCGCTGAAATAGCGGCCGACGGAATAGGGAATGAGGATGGTCTGATTCGCGATTTCGGTCTCGCCGAAGGTCTCGACGCGTTCCTTAAATGTGCCAATGATGGTGAAGGGGATGCCGTTGATCTGAAATGTGCCGCCGATGGCCTCGGCGGGGCTGCCGAACATGGCGCGCGCAAACGGCTCGGTCACGACGGCGACCTTGCCATGGCCGGTTTCATCCTCGTCGTCGAAGAAGCGGCCGGCGAGGGTGACCAGGTTGCGTACCTGGCGGTATTGCGGTTCCACGCCCAGAACGAGCACTTCGTGGGTAACGGCATCGATGCTGATGTTCTGATGCATCTCCAGCACAACCGACGAGGCGGAGATCGACGGCACCTCTTCATCGATGGTGTGCTCATCGTCGAAGACCAGAAAGTCGGACTGAATGTTGGTGACGGCCCCCGATCCGCCGCCGGCGTATTCCAGCTCGACCAGGTTCGTGCCGATTCCCTGGATTTCGCTGAGGATGTACTGGCGGCCGGTCGCCGAGATGGCGACCACGAGGATGACAGACGCGGTCCCGATGACCATGCCCAGCGCGGTCAGAATAAAGCGAACCTTGGAGGCACGGAAGCTGTCGATCGCGAGCTTCGCGATCTCGCTCAGCATGATGGTCTGCCGGGCGCTGGCAATCGTCTTTTCGAAAGAGAGGGCGCGTGCCCGCTCGAACGAGATTCGACGTGGTCGGTCCGGCGGCATCTGCCTTAACAGGATGCCACAGCAGGCGGAAGGGTTCTCGATTTGGTGCTCGAGACGAAGCGGGCAGAAGCGAGAATCGCCTCTGCCCGCGGGTCAGGCTGGTTCGATGAGTGGTCCGGTCAAAGCGCGACGGTGACGGCCTTGGTCTCGGTGTAGTTGTTGAGGACCTCTTCGCCCATTTCGCGGCCCCAGCCGGACTGCTTGTATCCGCCGAAGGGCAGGGAGGCGTCGAAGACGTTGTGGCAGTTGACCCACACGGTGCCGGCGCGCAGGCCCCGAGCCGTTTTGTGGGCGAGGCTCAGGTTCTGCGTCCACACCGAGGCCGCCAGGCCGTAGACCGTGTCGTTCGCGCGTTTGATGATGCGGTCCAGATCCTGGTCGTTGAACGGCACGGCGCAGACCACCGGGCCGAAGATCTCCTCCTGGACCACCTTCATGCGCGGATTGGTGTTGGTGAGGACCGTGGGGCGCACGAAGTAGCCGCGATCGAAGCCCGAGACCGGACCGCCGGCGGCGATCTTCGCGCCCTCGCTGATGCCGGACTCGATGTAGCCGACGACCTTCCGATACTGCTCGTCGCTGACCAGCGGTCCCATCTGGCAGGAGGGATCGAGGCCCGGGGCGAGCTTGATGTCGGAGGCTACTTTGCTGACGCCTTCGACGACCTGGTCGAAGACTTTCTCATGGATGTAGAGGCGCGAGCCGGCGCAGCAACACTGCCCATGGTTGAAGAAGATCGCGCTCGCCGTGCCGGAGACGGCCTGATCGATGGGCGCGTCGGGGAAGACGATCGACGGGGACTTTCCGCCGAGTTCCAGCGACACTTTCTTCAGGTTGCCGGTAGCGGCCTGCACGATCAGCTTGCCGACTTCGGTCGAGCCGGTGAAGGCGACCTTGTCGACCAGTTCGTGCGCAGCCAGCGGTGCACCGGCGCCTTCGCCGTAGCCGGTGAGCACGTTGACGACTCCGGCCGGAAAACCGGCTTCGTCGATCAGCTGCGCCAGACGGATGCCGGAAAGCGGCGTCTGTTCGGCCAGCTTGAGGACGATGGTGCAGCCGCAGGCCAGCGCCGGAGCCAGCTTCCACGCGGCCATCAGCAGGGGGAAGTTCCAGGGAATGATCTGCGCCACGACGCCGATGGGCTCGCGCACCGTGTAGGAGTGGAAATCGTGCCCGGAGGAAAGCGGCAGGGTCTTGCCGGAGATTTTTGTCGCCCAGCCGGCCATGTAGCGGAACATGTCGACGGCCAGAGGCACATCGGCGACGCGGGCGATGCTGCGCGGCTTGCCGTTGTCGAGGGACTCAATCTCGGCGAACTCCTCGAGGTTCTGCTCGAGCAGGTCGGCGAGCTTCCAGATCATGCGGCCGCGTTCCGACGGTGACATGCGCGGCCACGGGCCGTCGTCGAAGGCGCGGCGCGCTGCCAGGACGGCGCGGTTGACATCCTCCGCCTCGGCCTCCGGAACCTCGGTGATCACTTCGCCGGTGGCGGGGTTGAAGACGGGAAAATACTTGCCGGAAGCCGCGCTCACGAAGCGGCCGTCGACATACATCTGGTGGCGCTGAGAAACAAAGTCGGCGGTGGTGCCGCTGATGCGTGGATCGATTGCGATTGTCGCCATAGCTTAACCTCGCGTGCAATCGGTCGCGGCCGGAGACTGAAGAAAGGCACCCGGGCCTGCTTCCCGGAAGAGGGCTGGGGATCGCCGGGGATTCCCTCTTCCGGGTCCGGGACGCGCCGGATTCTGCACCGAAGAACACTACCACCGGAGGTTGTGCATTGGCCAGAGTTGATCGGATTGATAAGGTGAATTTGTGATTATCAATTTCGCCCGGCGTGCGCACGACCATAACTGGGAGCTGGACCCGATCATCCGGTCGCTGCTGGACACGGATTTTTACAAGCTGCTGATGCTGCAGTTCATCTGGAAGCATTTCCCGACGACCCGGGTGACCTTTAACCTGATCGATCGTTCCCCGGATCAGCAGTTCGCGAATCCGATCGATATGGATGAGCTGCGGGCGCAGCTGGAACAGATCAGAAAGCTGCGCTTTCACAAGTCGGAGATCATCTGGCTTGCGGGGAACACGTTCTATGGAACGCGCGGCATCTTCGAGCCGGCGTTTCTGGACTGGCTCGAACACCGTTTCCATCTTTCCGGCTACGAACTGAGCGTGCAGGACGGCCGATTCTCGCTGGCGTTCCACGGCCTGTGGACCGAGGCGACGCTGTGGGAGATTTATGCGCTCTCGACCATGAGCGAGATGAGCACGCGGGCCCACCTGAAGCACCTGAGCGAGCTGGAGCTCGACATTTTGTACGCCCGCGCCAAGTCAAAACTGTGGGACAAGATGGAGCGGCTGTGCGGGGTTCCCGATCTGCGCATCAGCGATTTTGGAACCCGCCGTCGGCACAGCTTTCTGTGGCAGGAGTACGTGGTCACCGCCATGCACGATGTGCTGGGCGAGAACTTCCTCGGGACATCGAATACCTACCTGGCGTACAAGCACGACATGGAAGCGATCGGCACCAACGCGCATGAGCTTCCCATGGCGCTGGCGGCGATGGCTAAAGACGACGCCGAGCTAAAAACGTCACAGTACCGGTTACTTGAGCTTTGGCAGCAAACCTACGGCGGCGAACTGCTGATCCTGCTGCCGGATACCTTCGGCACCACCCAGTTCCTGCGCGGCGCTCCGGACTGGGTGGCGGACTGGACCGGGCAGCGGGCCGACAGCAAGGATCCATTTGTGGCGGGCGACGAGTACGTCGCGTGGCTCGAGGAGCGGGGCCGCGATCCCAGGAAGAAGCTGTTTATCGCCTCGGATTCCCTCGACGTGGACCAGATTCTGCAACTCCACGCGTATTTCGCGGGGAATATTCGTGGCGGCGCCGCTCGCGAGGATTTCCGCCGCGCCATCGATTTTCGTGACAGCAGCCGATGGGTGCCGGAGCGGCGGATTCGCTTCAGTTCAGGATGGGGCACGCTGCTGACCAACGATTTTCGCGGGTGCAATCCGCAGGGCGGGACCGGGTTCGATCCGCCACGGCTGGTCTGCAAGCTGAACGACGCGGAAGGCAGGCCGGCGGTGAAGCTGTCGGACAATTTGGCCAAGGAACTGGGGCCGCCTGCGGAAATCGAACGCTATCGGAGAGTGTTTGGGGTCGAAGGGATCTGTGAGAAAGACGTGATCACGTAGAGCAAGGCCGAAGGGAAGAAAGATCGACCCGTTCCGCAGTAACATCGTCGCCTGGGTCCTGCGCAGTTTGTGAAGGCCGAATTCCCGCCATTCCTTCAGTTGTTCTCGCATCGACGATGAGATACTTGTGGGCGGCTGGCAGTGCCCAGGTGCAGGCGCGGATCGATGAGATCAAGTGGTGGCCATTGCGTCGGTCGGAACACAAAGAGCTCCGCGCGCAACGGTCCCCAACACACAAAACAGCCGCCATCACGCGTCGGCAACAAGGTAGAAGATGACCAAGAATCCCACAAAGAAGTCCGCATCGAAGAAAACGGCAGCCCCGCACGGCCGGATGCCGGTCACCGAAAAGACAATGCGCAACCTGAAAAAGATTATTCAGGACCAGAATTTCGTGACCGTCGACGATCTGAATAAGTTTCTGAGCACGCTGACCGGGCCCGGAACTCTCCATGCCCCGGGCGATGCGGAATTGTCCCCAAAAGAACGGGCCCAGGAACTCGCCTTCGACGCCATGGAGGCCGGGAGCGCGGCCGAGATGCGCAAACTGGCCAAACGCGCTCTGAGGCTCGATCCGGACTGCGTGGACGCGCTGGCGCTGTTGACCGGTCTGGATGCGCATTCGCCGCGCGAAGCCATCGAAGGACTGCAAAAGGCCGTAGCCGCTGGCGAGCGCTCGCTGGGGGCGACATATATCCGTGAAAATAAGGGGCACTTTTGGGGGCTCATCGAGACGCGCCCCTGGATGCGCGCGATGGAACAACTGGCCGGCGTGCTGCGCAGCCAGGGTATCTATCTGGATGCGATTCGCATTTACGAACGCATGCTGCAGCTGAATCCCAACGACAACCAGGGCGTGCGCGATCCGTTGCTGGGCACATATCTGGCCGCCGGAGACGTCGCGGCCGCGAGCCGGCTACTGAAGAAATACAAGAATGACGGTTCGGCGAATTTTGCCTGGGGGCGCGTGCTGGAGCGTTATCTGACCGGCGACATCGAAGGCGCCGGGGCAGCTCTGGCCGAGGCACGCGCGGCCAACCGCCGCTTCGAGCTGCATCTGATGGGACGCAAGCCGATTCCGAAAAGCATGCCGGAGATGTATTCGATGGGCAGCGAGGAAGAGGCGATTTTGTGTCTGGACAATCTCGCGGCAGCCTGGGTTAACCACAGAGAGGCTTTCCTGTGGGTAGCAGAACAGTGCGCGGCAGCCCCGGCAGATCGAGCATCCGGAAACGCGGGCCGCCGGAGGCGGTCATCGGCAAGCCAGAGGGTTCAATGAGCGCGAACGGCATCGTTTCATCAAGGCCTTGAACGTGCCCTTCGCACTGATCGTCGATGATGGCGGGGTCTGATTGGAACCAACATCAATGCAGGGCCGATCAGGCAAGCGGTATATTACGATATTCCAATTTACTGGAATTCCCCCCTTTTCTTCGCTGCATTGATCTGTAAACCTTGCAGTGTAATCTTGTGCTGTCGCCCAACGGAACAAATGCAGGAGGATCAGCGTAAATCGCCAGGCCGACTATGTCTGAAGCACCTGTCAAGCAGGACCTCGGAGGGCTGCGCATCGACGCTCACAAGCGCGGCTCTCGAAACGCCGGAAAGCTCATCGCGATTGTTTTTTCCGTCCTGGTCGTCTCGCTCCTGATCGTGGGCGGCGTCTACGCGTACGTGCATCAGGCGCCGTCCGTGCAGGTCGCCACAGCGGACGCTGCAGACACCGGGCCACAGGCACTGCTCAACGCCAGCGGATATGTCACCCCGCAGCGGCGCGCCACGGTAGCGGCGAAGATCACCGGCCGCGTCACGGGTGTGTTTTTTACCGAAGGCATGCACGTGCACAAGGGATTTGTGCTGGCCACGCTGGACGATTCCGATGCGCAGAGGGCGCTCGCTTCCGCCGAAGCCGATCGCAATGCCGCACAGGCCAACATTCTCGACCTGCAGGTGCAATTGAAGAACGCGCAGATCGAGCTGCATCGCGCTCAGGAATTGAGGACGGCAGGTATCCAAACGCAGGAGCAGCTCGACAATGCGACCATGACCGAGAACAGCCTGCGGGCCAAGATCGGCTACGCGCAGGCCCAGGTGCTGGCGGCGGACGCGCGCACGAAAGAGGCGCAGCAGGCGGTGGATAATTGCGTCATCCGCGCTCCCTTCGACGGAATTATCGTTTCCAAGGACGCGCAGGTGGGAGAAATGGTGTCGCCGATTTCGGCCGGTGGGGGATTTACGCGCACGGGAATCGCAACCATCGTCGATATGGCCTCGAATGAAATCGAAGTGGACGTCAACGAGAATTACATCGCACGCGTGAAGCCCGGACAGGAGGTGACCGCCGTTCTGGACGCCTATTCGGACTGGCAGATTCCATGCCGCGTACGCACCATCATTCCCACGGCCGATCGCCAAAAGGCGACGGTCGAAGTGCGCATTGCCTTCGACAAGCTGGATCCGCGCATTCTGCCCGACATGGGCGTGAAGGTCACATTCCTCGGGGAAGAGAAGCAGGCGGCAAAGATGCCCGCGGCCCTCATGGTGCCGCAGAACGCGGTTCGTGACGACGGCGGGCAGAAGATCGTTTTCCTGGTGAAAGGCGATCATGTCGAGCGCCATGCCGTGAAGGTCGGCGCAACCAATGGCGCGCAAACGCAGATTCTGGCCGGGCTCACGTCTGGAGATACAGTGGTAGTTGTTGGGCCGGCCAACCTGAAAGATGGCGAGGCAGTAGCGATCAAGCGCTAGTGCAGCGATCCAATTAAGATGGTGGAAATCAAGGAGCGTCGATCATGGTACGCGTGGAAGGCAATGGGGCAGCCGGCAGTCTGATTCAGGTGCGCGGCCTGGACAAAACCTACCATCGCGGCAGCGAGGACATCGACGTCCTGCAGGGCTTGAATCTTGACGTCGATAAGGGCGATTTCGTGGCCTTCATGGGGCCGAGCGGCTCGGGCAAGACCACTTTGCTTAACCTGCTGGGGGGCCTCGACGTTCCCACGCGCGGCACCATCAGCGTGGCCGGCGACGAGATCACGCACATGTCGCGCGGCAAGCTGACCGACTGGCGCGCGCGCCACGTCGGCCTGATTTTCCAGATGTACAACCTCATCCCCGTGCTCACCGCATTCCAGAACGTCGAATTGCCCTTGCTGCTGACCAAACTTTCGAAGGCCGAACGCCGCACCCACGTTGAAACCGCCCTTTCCGTCGTTGGTTTGGGCGAGCGCATGCGCCACTTTCCGCGTCAGCTTTCCGGCGGACAGGAACAGCGTGTAGCCATTGCCCGGGCCATCGTCGCCGACCCCACCTTCCTGCTGTGCGACGAGCCCACCGGCGACCTGGACCGCAAAAGCGCCGACGACGTGATGGACCTGATTAAGCGGCTGGTGCAGGAGTACGGGAAAACCGTGCTGATGGTGACGCACGACCCACTGGTCGCCCGCCAGGCCAATACCACGCTGCATCTCGATAAAGGCGTGCTGGTCGAAGCCGGAGGGCGGCAAGGCGTGGTCGCGGGAAGCGCCTCATGAAATTCGGCAGACTGATTTGGGCCAATCTGGTACGCAAGAAAGCTCGCCTCGTTCTCACCATCGGCTCCTTCGCAGTGGCTCTGTTTCTGTTTGCGCTGCTGGGAGTGGTGAACGATGCGTTCAGCCGCGGAGCGAACGTGGTGAGTGCGAATCGTCTCGTCACCATCAATCGCACCTCGATCATCAACACGATACCGCTGTCCTACCGGGATGAAATCCTGCGCATCCCGGGCGTCAGGTACATCACACACGACAACTGGTTCGGCGGGGTGTATCAGGATCCGAAGAATTTCTTCCCGCAATTCGTCATCGACCCGGAAAACCAGCGGCAGGTTTTCCCCGAGCTGATTGTTCCCGACGATCAGTGGAATGCGTTTCTGAAGGATCGCCAGGGCGCGATTGTTGGGGCGGACACCATGAAGCGCTTCGGCTGGAAGATCGGCGACCGCATTCCTATCAGGACAACCATCTATGGGCTGCAGGATACGACGTTCGAGTTCAATATCGACGGCGTTTACCACGGCGAAAAGCCGGAAGATGACCAGACGCAGTTTTGGTTCCAGTGGGAATACTTCAAAGAAAGCGTCCCCGACAGGTTCAAAGGCCAGATTGGCTGGTACACGGTTCGCATCGCCAACCCCGACGATGCCCCGCGTATCGCCAAAGCCATCGACAACGCGTACCTGAACTCGCCCTACGAAACGAAGACCGAGACAGAATCCGCCTTTGCGGAGGGTTGGGTGAAGCAATTCGGCAACATCAAATTTCTGATTATGTCGATCGGGACGGTCGTCTTCTTCACGCTCCTGCTGGTCACCGGAAACACGATGGCCATCTCCGTGCGCGAGCGAACCAATGAGCTGGGCGTGCTCAAGGCCATCGGTTTCCCCGACCGCGCCGTACTCGGGTTCATCCTGGGCGAGTCGATGGCGATTGCGCTTGCCGGGTGTGTTGGCCTGTTGCTTGCGCTGGTCGCTATTCCGCAACTGAGCCGCGCGATGGCGGGTCTGTTGCCTCCGCTGCTGGTGACGGCCAAAACGCTGGCGTATGGTGTGATCGCGGCTCTGGTGGTGGGTTTCGCCAGCGGCATTCTTCCCGCCTATGGGGCGATGCGCATGCGCGTGGTGACTGCCCTGCGGAGGGTCTGAGGCATGGTGGCAAAGCTCATTTTCGGCGTCGTGATCACAGTGGCAGCCATCGCCGCCCTGCTGCTCGTCCTGATCATCCTGGGCGGGATCCTCGCGGGATTGCTGGCGCCGCTGATCGGAAACGTGCCGATCTCCTATAACTTCCGCAGCATTCGAGCGCGCTGGACCTCCTCCATCGTGGCCATTCTGGGTATTGCCGGAACGGTCGGCGTTTTCGTGGCCATGCTTTCGCTGGCACACGGCTTCCGGGCCACTCTGGTGGCCTCAGGGTCGCCCGACGATGCGCTGGTGATGCGCGCCGGTTCGACCACGGAAATGATGGGCGGCATCACTCTGGATTCCGTGAAGTTGGTCCAGGACAAGCCGGGCGTGGCACGCGACGCGGCCGGGCAGCCCCTGGTCACGCAGGAAGTTGTCGGCGTTATTCCCATACCGCTGATCAGCACAGGCACCGACGCCAATGTCGAGGTTCGCGGGGTTTCACCCAACGTGCTCGAAATCAGGAAATTTGTGAAGGTCGTCGAGGGGCGGATGTTCCATTCAGGCCTCGACGAGCTCGTCGTCGGCAGGAACGCCTCGAAGACCTACGAGGGCCTTACCGTCGGCAACACAGTCGCCTTCGGCGGAGGGCACTGGAAGGTGGTGGGCGTGTTCGACGCGGGCGGATCTTCGTTCGATTCGGAAGTGTGGTGCGACTCGCGCATCCTGAACGAAGTGCTCAAACGTCCGGAAAACATCTTTCAGTCAGCCACCGTTCGCCTCACTTCGGCCGCGGCCTTCGATCGATTCAGGGATTCCATTACATCCGATCCGCAATTGAATCTGGAAGTCGAACGCGAAGTGGATTACTACGCGAAGCAATCCTCCGCCATGACATCGCTGATTACCATTCTGGGCGGCCTGGTCGCTGCCGTCATGGCCATTGGCGCGGTATTCGGCGCCCTCAACACCATGTACTCGGCCGTCGCCGAACGTGGACGGGAGATTGCCACCATGCGCGCGCTCGGCTTCTCCAGCTGGAACGTCATCCTCTCCTTCCTGTTCGAGGCACTCCTGATCTCGTTCATCGCCGGCATTCTCGGCTGCTTGGTCGTTCTTCCCCTGAACGGTATGACCACACAGACCATGAATTTCTCGACCTTCTCGAGCCTGGCCTTCGCCTTCAGGATCACCTTCAACCTGCTCGTGATGGGCTTGGTTTTCGCGCTCGCCATGGGCGTTCTGGGCGGCTTGTTACCCGCCGTGCGCGCGGCGTTGCGCCCCGTGGCCGTCTCTCTTCGGGAGCTGTAGGGATTCTGTCACTCGAGACCATTCGACCTGGAGCGAGAATGCGCGCAATCCAGGGGCGCGGCGCCGCCGGAGGGATACCCGGAACCTCTACCGGATTGACATAGCTCGGCTTCCTTCAGCAAATCCGCGGCAGCTGTTCGCCGAAGAGGACATCGACGACGCGCGTTCCCCCGACAGAGGTCTTCATGAGCACCATGCCCGGGTGCTGCTCCACAACTTCGCCGATCATGCAGCTGTCGGCGCCGAGAGGGTGTTGCCGCATCGCGCTGAGGATGCGGTCGGCAATCTCCGGCGCGACAATCGCAATGAGCTTGCCTTCGTTGGCAACGTAGAGCGGATCGAGGCCAAGCATTTCGCAGGCTCCGCGCACGCTGTCGCGGACGGGAATGCGGTTCTCCCGCAGCACCATGCCCGCGTGGGAGCGGACGGCAATCTCATTGACCACGGTGGCGACGCCACCGCGGGTGGGATCGCGCATGACGCGCACACCCTCGAGCGCCCCGGCTTCTTCGGCCTCGTCGAGCATGGCGCTGACCAACCCATGGAGCGGGGCACAGTCGCTCTCCAGCGTGCTTTCGAATTCCAGATTCTCGCGCTGCGACAGGATGGTGATGCCGTGGTCGCCGACATACCCGCTCAGCAGGATTCTATCGCCGGGACGCGCGCGATCCGCGGAGAGTTGCGTTGCACGATCGATGAGGCCGATGCCCGTGGTCGTGATAAAAACCTTGTCGCCCTTGCCGCGGTTCACCACCTTGGTGTCGCCGGTGACCAGCTGCACGCCGGCATTCTGCGCGGCCAGCGCCATAGAGTCGGCAATCCGCGCCAGTTCCGCCGCGGGCATGCCTTCTTCCAGGATGAAAGCCGCCGCCAGATACAGCGGTTTGGCTCCGCCCACAGCGAGATCGTTGACCGTTCCGTTCACCGCGAGCGAACCGATGTCCCCCCCGGGGAAAAAGATAGGCGTGATGACGAACGAGTCCGTGGTGAAAGCGAGGCGCGCGCCGGCGATTTCGAGGATCGCCTGGTCGTCCATCCTGTCGAGCGTGGGATTGCGAAACCGGCTGACGAAGACCTTTTCGATCAGCTCCGCAGACAGCTTGCCGCCGCTTCCGTGACCGAGCACGATTTGCGGGTGATCGAAGATGGGAAGCGGGCATTCCCCGAAGGGCCCCAGTCCTGCGGCCGATTCCTCGCGGTCCTCCACCTTGTCCGCGCTCATCGCCGATCCCCTCCTGTTGTCGCCAGATCGGCTTCCTTCAGATGCCGGCCGTAGGCATAGTACGCCGCGCAGGCGCCCTCAGCGGATACCATGGTCGCCCCAAGCGGATGCTGCGGCGTGCATTCTGTCCCGAAAGCAGGACAATCGTGCGGCTTTCTGATGCCCTGCAGAATCTGTCCCGAAATACAAATTTCCGGCTCCATCGTATCGATAGCCTGCACGCTGAAGCGGCGCTCGGCGTCGAATTCGCGGAATTCCTCGCGCAGCTGAAAGCCGCTCCGCGGAATCATGCCTACGCCGCGCCATTTTCGGTTGTTGACCGCGAAGACCTTCGCGATCAGTTCCTGCGCCGGACGGTTGCCGCCGCGCCCCAGCACGCGTGAATACTGGTTTTCCACTTCGGCGCGGCCTTGCTCCAGCTGCTCGATCGTCATCAACACGCCTTCCAGGATGTCCAGTGGCTCGAAACCTGTCACCACGATGGGCACGTGAAATCGCGCCGCCAGCGGCTCGTACTCGCTGTAACCTACCACGGCGCACACATGCCCCGGACCCAGAAATCCCTGCACCCGATTCTGCGGAGAACTCAGGATCGCCTCGATGGCCGGCGGCACCAACACGTGCGACACCAGCAGCGAGACATTCTTCATGCCGCTTTGCCGCGCCTGCCACGCCAGCATAGCGTTTGCTGGAGCCGTGGTCTCAAAACCGATGGCGAAAAACACCACCTGCTTCTCCGGGTTTGCCTTTGCGATCCTGAGGCAGTCCAGTGGCGAATACACCACCCGCACGTCGCCGCCCTGTGACTTGATGCTGAACAGGTCGCCATCCGATCCCGGCACGCGCAGCATGTCGCCAAACGAGCAGAATATAACATCGGAGTGACGCGCAATGGCGTGTGCCTTGTCAATCATCTCCAGCGGCGTGACGCACACCGGACAGCCAGGACCGTGGACCAGCTCAACACCCTTCGGCAGCAGATGATCGATTCCGTTCTTCACAATCGAGTGTGTCTGCCCACCGCAGACTTCCATGATCACCCAGGGCCGGGTCTGCGTACGGTAAATCCGCTCCACCAGCTTCGCAGCGATGTCGCCGTCGCGGTACTCATCCAGATATTTCATGAATCCCTCCGCGAAGGCTCATCGACGGACGGAGCGTTCAACTCGCTGAGCTGATCCAGCTCTTCCAAAGCCGCGTAGGTGCGACGAGCTTCTTCCTCGTCCACGCGGCTGATGGCGAAACCCACATGAACCAGCACGTATTCACGAGCCTTTGTTTCCGGCACATAGTCGAGGCAGGCGTCGCGTGTTACGCCGCCGAACTGCACCCGGCCCATGTGCATGCCCGCTCGCGTGAAGGTCTCGATCACCTTGCCGGGAATCGCCAGACACATCGGTTTTCTCCTCGCGGTGTCACCGCGACCGAAATCTTCCTCGGCAGCGTTCCAATTCCAGAAACGGCTCACCGACCAGCCGATGTGGTTCCGTCCGCTCCTGAGTCGTACGAAGCGGGAGCGCTTCTCGCTCGTTCTGTAGAGAAACAGGCTCGCTTTTGGGGGTCCGGTGAAGCGGATCCGCCATTTTCTCCGAAGGACGCTACGCCTGCCTGACTGGAGCTGTCAAACGATGAAGCAGAAACAAAACTTGAATGATGTCTAATGTGACAAGCGCAGCTGCCTTAATCAGTTGCGTAGAGGAGATATGGCGGAGAGAGAGGGATTCGAACCCTCGATAGAGCTTTTAAACCCTATAACGGTTTAGCAAACCGCCGCCTTCAGCCTCTCGGCCATCTCTCCGGCTCGGGTTGTGGCCAGTATACAAGGAACGCCCGCGGCCAGCCGGGAAATGCAGCGTTTTCGCTTTTCACGGAACGGGAAGCAGGGTAAATTCTGATTCTCAACCACTGCGCTCGAGGGATCGTCGCATCGTCAGAACCACACAACCAGGCGGGGGCATGCGGCTGTTGCCGCTGATGGCGGCGACCTTTTTCATGGTCTCCGGCGGCCCCTACGGGATCGAGGACATTCTCGATGCCGGCTACCTGAAGGGGCTGATCATCCTCGTGGCGCTGCCGTTTCTTTGGAGCCTGCCCACCGCGCTGATGATCGGCGAGCTGGCCAGCGCATTACCCGAGGAAGGCGGATTCTACGTTTGGGTGCGGCGCGCGATGGGCCCGTTCTGGGGCTATCAGGAAGCGTGGCTGTCGCTGGCGGCCAGCGTCTTCGACATGGCGATTTACCCAACGCTGTTCGTGCTGTATCTGGGCCAGCTGCTCCCGGCGTGGACCGCGGGCTGGCACGGCGCGGCCTGGGAACTAGGGCTGATCGTGCTTTGCTGTGGGTGGAACCTGCTGGGTGCGCCTGCCGTGGGCGATGGATCGATGGCGCTGTTTGTCTTGTTGCTGTCGCCCTTCGTTGTGCTGGTCGCCGTGGCGTTCTGGCACGGAGCGCACGTACTCGGACCGCACTGGCCCGCCCATATTTCCTGGACCCGTTCCGCCGGCGGAGAAGGCGCGCTGGGAACAGCGATCCTGGTGGCGATGTGGAACTACATGGGATGGGACAACGCATCGACGGTGGCGCGCGAAGTGGAGAATCCGCGGCGCAATTACCCGCGCGCGATGGTGGTGAGCGCGATCGTCGTTGCGGTCTCGTACATCATCCCGCTTGCCGCGATGGCGTATGCGGGGGTTGCGCCGGAGTCCTTCACCACTGGCTCCTGGGCCAGCGTGGCCCGCAGCATGGTGGGGCCGTGGCTGGGCATTGCGATTGTGGCGGGAGGAACGCTGACCTCGGTGGGAATGTTCAACGCTCTGACCATGTCCTACGCGAGGCTGCCTATGGTGCTCGCGGAGGACGGAATGCTTCCTTCAGTGTTCGCGCGGAAAAATCGCCGCGGCGTGCCGTGGTTCGCTGTGCTGGTCTGCGCGGCGGCGTGGGCGCTGGCGCTGCGCTTCAGCTTCGAGAGGCTCATTGCTATTGACCTGATCCTCTATGGCAGCAGTCTGATCCTCGAATTCATCGCGCTGATCGTGCTGCGGCTGCGCGAGCCGGAACTCGATCGCCCATTCCGCGCGGGCAGCTTTGCGGCGGTCTGCATGATTGGCGCGCTGCCGACGGCGCTGATCCTCTACGCGGACTTCGTGTCTCGTCACGAGCACATGGCGCACATGCCCGCGCTGTTGCTGGGCGCGCTGATTGCCGCCTGCGGACCGCTGTTCTTCCTGTTGTCAAGAATAAAGAGGCGGCGGCCCGAGGCTGTCACCACGGCCGCCGACTGAGCGGGTCTACGGCTTTGCCCCAACCTCGACGAGCTTCTTATCCTTCGCCTCAACGAAGTTCTTCGCGGCATAAATCACGCGATCCCGCGCATACGAAGCATCCTGCCAGCCCCTGATCTCCACCCGCTTGCCCTCAAGGTCCTTATAGATGGAGAAAAAGTGCGTGATCTCCTTCAGCATGTGCGGGTAGATTTCCGAATAGTTCCAGACATCGCGATAGCGCGGATTATTTTTCCCCACCGCAAGCACCTTTTCGTCGAGCACGCCCTGGTCGGTCATCTCCAGCAGGCCGATGGGCCGCACCTGCATCACGCAGCCGGGAAAACTGGGCGCATCGACCAACACCAGCACGTCGAGGGGATCGCCGTCATCGCTTAGCGTCGAGGGCACGAACCCGTAATCGCCGGGATAGTGCACCGGCGAGTACAGGTTGCGGTCCAGCCGGAAAACGTGGAGCTGCTTGTCGTATTCGTACTTGTTGATGCCCTCCGCCGGGATCTCGATCACGACGTTGAACACCTCAGGCGCTTTTTCGCCCACGGGGAGTTCCAGGTAGTTCGTCATAGATAGTTCCAGTATCTCTTAGCTGCCAGGATTTTCTCGTTTTGAATGAGCGGAATCGCGAGAAAGCTGCGCGGAATGGCCCTGGATTTATAATCGGGCACAATGAAGGCTCATGTCTATGTGACCCTGAAGAAAACCGTCCTCGACCCGCAGGGACAGGCCATTCACAACGCGCTGCGCAAAATGCGGTATGCCGGGGTTGCGGATGTGCGGCAGGGCAAACACTTCGAGCTGACCCTGGAAGACGGAATCGCCGAGTCAGCAGCCCGGGCCGAGGTCGAGCGCATCGCCCGCGAAGTGCTCACCAACCCGGTGATCGAGGAATTCTCGTTTCGCCTCGAATAGCCCTTTTTGACGGGACAGCAAGTTGCATCGGTTGAGGCCCGGGCTGGGCTGTCTACAACTTTCGTCGCTCTGCGCAACAAGGTGACTGGGGTACGCTAAAAGATCATGTGTGGCATCGTCGGATACGTCGGCAACAGTAAGGAAGTCGTCCCCATCATTATTGAGGGACTGCGCAGGCTCGAATACCGCGGCTACGACTCGGCGGGCATCGCCGTGGGCGGCAATGGCAACGGGCAGCTGGAGCTGCGGCGCGCGCCAGGCAAACTGCGCCGGCTGGAGGAGGTGCTTGCCGAGCGGCCCCTCCATGGAACCTTCGGCATCGGCCACACCCGCTGGGCTACCCACGGCCGCCCCACCGAAGAAAACGCCCACCCCCACCGCGACTGCACCGGCCGTCTTGTCGTCGTCCACAACGGCATCGTCGAGAACTACCTGGCTCTCAAACAGGAACTCATCGGCCAGGGACACAAATTCGTAACAGAAACCGATACAGAAATCATCGCCCACCTCGTTGAGCAGGAATTATCCGCGGCGAAGAAGTCCGGCAAACCCATCTCCCTTGAAGATGCTGTCCGCCGCACCGTCAAGCGGCTCACCGGCGCATTCGCTATCAGCATCCTTTCCGCCGACGAGCCGAACAAGATCGTCGTCGCCCGCAACGGCCCGCCCGCCGTCATCGGCGTCGGCGATGGCGAATATTTTGTCGCCTCCGACGTCCCCGGGATCCTGCACCACACACGCGACCTCTACTTCCTCGCCGACGGCGACATGGCCGTGCTCACCCGCGATGGCGTCAAGCTCACCGACTTTGACGGCAACCCCATCGAGCGGCCGCTGCAGCGTATCCTGTGGGACCCGATCCAGGCGGAGAAGGGCGGCTACAAGCACTTCATGCTCAAGGAAATCTTTGAGCAGCCGCGCGCCATCCGCGACACCACCATGGGCCGTATCTCGCTCGACACCGGCAAGGTCTTCCTCGACGAGATGAAGATTCCCGACGAGACTTTTCGAACGGCGCGCAACATTCACATCGCCGCCTGCGGAACCAGCTGGCACGCCGCCACCGCCGGGAAATTCATGATCGAGCGCCTGGCGCGCTTGCCGGTCGAAGTCGACTACGCCAGCGAATTTCGCTACCGCGATCCCATCGTCGACGCGAAGACCATTGGCCTGCTCATCACGCAGTCGGGAGAAACTGCCGACACCCTGGCCGCGCAGAAAGAAATGATCGCCAAGGGAGCCCCTACCGTGGCCGTGTGCAACGTGGTCGGCGCCATGATCACGCGCGAGGCGCACGGCACCATCTACACCCATGCGGGTCCGGAGATCGGCGTTGCCTCGACGAAGGCCTTTACGGCACAGCTTGTGGCGCTCTTCCTTTTCGCGGTGCATCTTGCGCAGGTGCGCGGCACCATCGTCGAAGAAGACAGCCGCGAACTGCTCGATGCTCTCAATCACCTGCCCGGCAAAGTCGAAGAGATCCTCCGTACCTGCGACGACGCATGCGAGCCACTGGCGCGCCAGTATTCGAACGCCCGCGACTTCCTCTTCCTCGGCCGCGGCATTCATTACCCCATTGCGCTCGAAGGCGCACTGAAGCTGAAGGAAATTTCCTATATTCATGCCGAAGGCTATCCGGCCGGCGAGATGAAACACGGTCCGAACGCCCTCATCGACGAAACGCTGCCGGTGGTGGTGCTGGCGACGAAAGATGAAACCAACCGCGACTCCGTGCTTCGCTATGAGAAGACGCTGTCGAACATCCAGGAAGTGACAGCGCGTTCCGGCAAAGTCATCGCGGTTGCGACTCGGGGCGACGACCACATCGGCCAACTCGTGGACCACGTGCTGTTTGTGCCGAGCGCCCCCGAGTTGCTGCTGCCGATCCTCGACGTCGTTCCGCTGCAGTTGCTCGCCTATCACATCGCTGTGCGCCGTGGGTGCGATGTCGATCAGCCGCGCAATCTGGCGAAGTCGGTCACGGTCGAGTAGGCGCCGCCGGTAAGCCGATCTTCTTCTTGCTTTCTGTGTAAATGCCGAGCGCCGTCGCCGCCGCATCGGCGATGGCGCCGCGGAGCGCCGTGATTCTCTTCGGCCCATTGGGATGCACTGAATTGGCCAGTACGATCACGTACGTGTCGCTCGCCGGGTCGATCCACAGGGAAGTGCCCGTGAAGCCGGTATGGCCGAAGGAGCCCACCGGGAGAATCGTGCCGCGATTGCTGGAGTACGGCGAATCGATATCCCACCCAAACCCGCGCAGCGCCTTTCCACCCGGGGGCTGCTCGGGCGCGACCATCGCCTGCAGCACCCGTCGTGACAAAGGAAACCTCGATGGCCGCCCCGCAAGGCGGTCCAGCAGTTGTTGCGCATAAACGGCGACATCGTCCGGAGTGCTGAAGAGTCCGGCGTGTCCCGCAACACCGCCCATGCGGCGAGCGGTTGGATCGTGCACGACGCCTCGCAGCATTACGTCGCCGGGTCCGGTGGCCAGTCCCGGAACCCCGTACGCAGAGGCCCCGTGCTCATACTCTGTTGGCGCAATGTGCGGGATCCACGACTCCAGCGGAAGAAATCGCGTGTGCTTCAACCCCAGCGGGCCCATGATGAACCGGCGCGTGTACTCGTCGAGCGTCATGCCGGAGAGTTTCTCGACCAACGCGCCCAGCACTATATAGTTGATGTCGCTGTACTGGAACTTTTCGCCGGGCGGCGTGGCGGGCGCAATCGCGAACCCGCGCCGATACGCTTCGCCTTTGCCCTCCCATGGCTCATCGAGCGGCAGATCCGGCGGTAAGCCCGAATAATGCGTCAGCAGTTGGCGGATCGTGATGGCCTGCTTTCCATTCGCCGCGAACGCCGGAAGATACTTCGCCACCGGATCGTCAAACTGCAACTTGCCATGCTGATAAAGCTGCATGATCGCCGTGGCCGTTGTCAGCGGCTTCGTCAGCGATGCCATGTCGAAGATCGTGTCGGGAGTCATCGGCTCGTCGGTCGGTTCAAGCGACCGCATCCCATACGCACGGCAAAACACGACCTTGTCATCGTGACCGATGATGACAACTGCGCCGGGAAGCAGATGATCGTCGATGGCCTGGTGGACAAGCGGATCGATGGCCGCGAAGCCGCTCTGCGCGCGGAGGAGTCCACAGCAAGCGGCAAGCGCGGCCAGCAATACTCCAACTCGGCGCAGGCGGCTCATAACCGGAAAACCTCTTCTCGGTCCGTCGCGGATTCAGGAAACACCAGGCTCACCGCATAGCCCACAGCGCAGGTCACGAGCGATCCGGCGACCACCCACCACGTCCAGGCAATCTTCGGAAAGACCACTGCGTAGCCCGCGATGACGAACGAAAATGCGTGCGGCTGGAACCACAGAAAAAGATTGATCAGCACACCGGCTGCCATGCCGATCAGCGTGCCCCGTTCGTCGGCGCGCCGGCTCAGTGTGCCCAGCAGGAAGACGCCGAGCATCGCGCCCCACAGCACTGAGGAGATGGAGAGGCCGATCTCCACAACGTGCCCGCCGCCGCGCGAGAACATCGCCAGCGCAAAAAGCACAGCGGCCCAAACGACCGTCATCAGCCGTGAAAGGCGCGTCCGCAACGCGTCGGAAATGTCAGGATATCGAGGCAGGTAGAAGTCGACGACAGCCGTCGATGCCAGGGAATTCAGGGCCGCGCTCAGGTTGGACATGGCCGCGGCCAGAATCGCCGCGATCATCAGCCCCGCAATCCCTGCGGGCATTTCCTGCACGATAAACGCCGGAAAGATGCGGTCCGAACTCAGACCGGGTGCGCCGGCGGTTCCGTAGTACACCCACAGTCCCGCCCCGATCAGCAGAAAAAGCGTGAACTGGAAAAAGACAACCGCCCCGCTCGCCAGCAGGGCCAGCCGCGACTCGCGCAGATTCTTCGCGGCCAGCAGGCGCTGCACCATTAGCTGATCGGTTCCGTGGCTCGCCATGGTGATAAAGCATCCGCCGATCACGCCGGCCTGAAACGTATACGTCTGAGCCAGCGACCAGGAGAAGTGCAGCATAGTGAGCTTGTGCGCGGCCGACGCGCCCGCGATGAGCCCGCTCCATCCACCGGCAATCTTATGGCACACCGTCGCCAGCGCCACCAGCGATCCGCACACGTACAGGAACATCTGCACCACGTCGGTCCAGATCACCGCCGTCATGCCGCCCTCAAACGTGTAGAGCAGCGTTAGCGCGGAAAGAATTGCGATCGACACCACATCGCCGGTGCCAATGGCAACGCCGACCACAATCGCCACCGCGAACAGACGCACTCCTTCGGCGGCGGCGCGCATCACCAGAAACAACCCGGCCGTGAAGCGATGCAGGCGCACGCCGAAGCGCTGGCCGATAAGCTGGTACGCCGTAAGCATCTCGCCGCGAAAGTAGCGAGGCAGAAACAGAATGCAGATCACGATGCGTCCGACCAGATAGCCAAGGCCGATCTGCAGGAATCCGAAATCGCCGCCGAAAGCCAGCCCCGGCACGCTGATGATGGTCAGCGTGCTGGTCTCCGCGGCGACGATGGAAAGCGCGATCGCCCACCACGGCAGGTTGCGATCGGCCAGAAAATAGGAACGCAGCGAACTCCCGCGCGATTTTCGAAATCGCAGCCCGAACAGCGTAATGCCAACCAGATACACCGCCACCAGAACAAGATCGATGGGCCGCAGATGCATCGGATGGGCGAGAGATGGGTTCATCTGCGAATCGCAATCAGGCCGGTCGCGCTTCCTGCCGCGCCCTCCACAACGCACCGGCCGGAGGATCGGCGGGCGAAGCCATCACCACAATTTCCGGATAGCGCTCGTGCAGCGCCGCAATCAGCGCATCGCGCACAGGCGCCGCGTGCTCCAGAATGCTGCCCGCGACGGCGACTGCGGGAACTTCAAACGCCTGGTCCGAACCCCGCTCCAGCCCGCGGATGCGCTCGATGACGAGTCCGGCCAGCATGGCCAAATCCGCCCCACCCTGCTCGACAACTTCCTTCGCCACCGCGTCGCCCGCTTCCGCTGCCGCGACCACCAGTGGCGCGAGCCGCGAGAATTCCGGCGCAGGGTTGGCGTTGGCAAACTCGATCAGCTCAGACAGCGAGCCAAGCTTCCAGAAATCCCGCGCCAAATCCAGCACGCGCGTTAGCCGCTGCTGATCGATCGCGAGAAAACCGCGCCGCAGCGCTTCGAGCCCCAGATAATGTCCCGACCCCTGGTCGGCCAGCGCCGGTCCCCATCCTCCCGCAGTCACAATGGCGCCCGTCGCCGCGCGGCCGGCGACATTCGAGCCCGTGCCCGCCAGCACCAGCACGCCGCGCTTCCCAAAGAAAGCAGAGTCGAGTGCGATCTCCACGTCGCCGACGATGACGAGTTCGCCGCCCACATGGCGCGCAAACGCTGCGCGGAGCCAGTTCACCACCAGTGGGACCGTTTCCCCCGCCGTCCCGATGCAACACCGGGCGATCGCTCCCGGCGAGATTCCAGTCTTCGCGTGAAGCTCGTCGAGCGCCGCCTGCAGGTTCGCCTCGGCGGTGGCCGCGTCCGCCTTCATCCTCTTGATCGTGCCCGCCCGTACGCGAGCCACTTCGCGGCTCTCATCGCCCAGAACGAATTCCGTCTTCGTGCCGCCGGCATCCACGCCGAGGAAATACTGCATGCAGTCCACTCTCCGGTTCGACGCGGGATCGATTCCGCTCGGATGCGATTCACGCGCTAGGGATGCCGCTTCGGCAGAAACGTCCAGATCGCGGGGTCTTCCTCGCCCAGCACCCAGGAGCAAAAGCCCTGGAGTCCATTCTGCTGCATGAGTTCGTAGCGCTCGCGGAACGTGCGCAGATCCGTATAGAAAATCCATTCGCGCATCTGGTCGCGGTAGAAGTAGAACCACGCGTTGTGGTCCACATCGTCCCATTGAATCTTCCCATCCCAGTCGTGCGCCAGCAGCAGCGCGTCGGGCCCACTGATGTACTCTGCAGTCGGGTTGGGCTTTTCAGTCGGCGAGTCGCCCTCGTGCGCCGGGGGCGTGACGATGGGCGCCCCCGTGTACCAGTGATAGCCGTAGAGCGGAATGCCCAGCGACAGCTTCTCTTTGGGCACAAACTGCAGCGCGTACTTCATATTGTCAACCGTCCATTGCCAACCCGCGACCGGCCCCGGCGTCGTCCAGCGGGTGTTCTGGTCATAGGTCATCAGGCACACCAGGTCGACGGCCTTCCCAATCGCCGCCAGGTCGTATGCGCCCCGCCAGTCCGTGTAAATCCACCGCGCGAAGCCGCCATTGCTGGGATAGCCCGGCGCGTTAGGAACCGTGGCGATGCTCAGCTGGAAGCCGGCGCGATGCAACTGGGCCGCAGTCTCGGCAACCATCGCAGATAGCAGGTCCCGATCCGTCCAGTCGATATTCTCCAGGTCAAACTGAATCCCGGAATAACCGTGCAGCTTGCACTCACGAATCAGCGCGGCATTCATCTCGTCCTGCGCCGTCTTGCTGGTCGCGAGCCGATGAAAGCTTTTCTTGTTGAAGAGCGTGACGATCGGCATCACCGGCAGCTTCTCGCTTTGCGCCTGGGCCAGCACAGCCGGTTCGGGCTGACCCGTGACGAGCCCATTCTCATCTACCTGGTACCACGTGGGCACCAGAAGATCGATTTGCGAGGAGTGCGCAAAGAAGTCGCGGATCGAGTTCGCGCCGTTGGTCATGTAGAAGAGCGCGACCGGCCGCGAGCCTGGCTGCGCTTGCTCCCGTGGTGCCGCGCCCGGAGTTGCGGCGGGGAAAGCGTTCAATGCAAACCCAAACACCCCCAGCAATACGAATCGCTTCATCGAATTCATACCGCGTGCACCTCAATATCGTTGGCTCGGAACGCTTCGAGCGCGTCGTGGTTAATGCCGGGGTCGGTCACCAGCACATCGATCTCATTGGCCGGGCAAATCAGCGCGGGGCTCACCATGCCGATCTTGCTCGAATCGGCCACCACGATCACCTGCTTCGCCTGTCGCACCATGGCGCGGAAAACCGCCGCCTCGTCGGGCTCAATCGTTGTCACACCTCGCCGCGGATCCACGCCGCAGGCGCCGATGAAGGTCTTGTCCATGAACACGCCGCTCAGCATTTCGATCGCGGTCGGCCCGGTCAGCGAAAACGCGCCTGCCCAGCGCATCGTCCCTCCCGTCAGCGTGACATTCAACGCCGGCTGGTTGCTCAGCTCCATCGCGATGTTCACCGCATTCGTGATGATGTTGATCGAATTGCGATGGCGGATGCAGCGCGCCACCTGCGTAGGTGTGGTTCCCGCCGTGAAGCCCACGGTGTCGTGTTCGCGAATCAGCTCCGCTGCCGCCATCCCGATGCGCCGCTTTTCCTCGGCAAAGCGCGACTCGCGCACATGAAACGACGAATCGAACCGAAACGGCTCATATTGCATCTGCCCCGCCAGCCGCGCGCCGCCGTGGGTGCGATGCACCAGGTTCCGCTCTTCCAGACGCGCCAGGTCGCGACGAACGCTGGGAGCCGATGCGCCCAGATAGCCCACCAGTTCGTCGACCGATGCGTTGCCGTGCTGCAGAAGCAGCTGCAAAATCTTCTTTGCTCTTTGCTCAGTTTTCAGAGACATGAGATTGCGGGACCATTATCGCTGAAAGCTTCGATCTATCGGGCTCTTTTCGCTGGAAAAGGTTCCGTGGCTCGAGCCGCCTCTCGCTCGTCTATGAAACGCCGCAGCGCCGAGGTCAGCGCGCGGACGCTTTCTTCCTCGACCACATAGCGCACGTACTCGCGATCGCGAATTTCCCCCATCTGCACTTCGGTTCTGTGGAACTCCACCGGGCTGGGGCGCGCGGTCCGCAAACTGGCGTGGAACTCGCACGCGCCGGTGGCTTCGGCGACCTGCGCGATCGTCTCCGGCGTAATGCCGCCGCCCGCCATCACTGCGATGCGGTCGCCTGCTTTCCTGACCATGCAGGCCACGGTGGAAAGCCCCTCGGCCACCCGGGGAGCTCCGCCCGATGTGAGCACGCGCGCGGCGCCGGTCTCCACCACGTCGTCGAGAGCGGCTCGCGGATCGGGGGTCACATCGATGGCGCGGTGAAATGTCACCGGCAGGGGGCGGGCCAGTTCCACCAGTTGCCGCGTGCGGGCGACATCGACACGCGCGCACCCGTCGAGCACGCCAAGAATAACGCCGTCGGCGCCCAGCTCCCGCGCCTGCCGGACATCCTGCTGCATAACCTCGAATTCCAGATCGGTGTAGCAGAAGTCCCCGCCGCGAGGGCGAATCATCACAAACAGCCCGATCCCGATCCGCTGCCGCACCAGCGCAATCAGCCCTGCGGAAGGAGTAACCCCGCCCTCCAGCAAGTCGCTGCAGAGTTCCACCCGTTGCGCACCGCCGCGTTCCGCCGCAATCGCCGACTCCACCGATTCGACGCAAATCTCAACTTGCATAAATTCCGAATCCCATCTTCCCACGGCGCGTTTTCGCGCGGATTCTTATCCAGCAAAGACCCCGGCCACAATGGTCCAGGAGCGCGGCTGCCGCTGGCGCGCAACGGCAGCCTGTCCCTAAAAGCTGTAATGCAGCGAAAACTGCAAATGCCGCTCCGTCGATCGAATCTGGGTCAGAGGGGTTATCGCCCCGAACGTCCCATCCGGTGCATTGGCGTCCGGATTTCCGTAGCTCACAATGTTGAACGCGTTGAAAGCGTCGAAACGGAATCCGATCGCCTGCTCGTGATACGTGCGGAAGTCCTTGAAGGCCGACATGTCCACATTCTTGAAATCCGGGGCGCGCAGCGTTCCATTCCGCACCGTCCCGAATGCCGTGCCTCCCGAACTGTTCGTCGCCGGAGTGCCATAGGCACATATTCCGTCGTCGACTCCCGACGCGCAGAAATCTCTCACCGAGGGATCGTCACCGAACCACTGTGACAGGTTGCGATGAACGATCTTCGGCTTACGGTACTGGTTGGGGCGCGAATTCCCATAGCTGTTCGAGTTATTGCCAGGTCCCGTCACTGTCTCCGGGAACCCAGACCACAGCACGGCTGCCGCCGACAGCTTCCAGCCCCCGATCACCTCGTCCATCGCGTGATTCGCACCCGAGAAGAAGTCCTGGCCGCGCCCAAACGGCACCGCATAGACCCCGCTGAAAGACAGGTTATGGGTTGCGTCGTATCCGGCCGGACCATAGTCGGCTGCCGAATCGTAGTAGTTCTGAAACGCTCCGCTGAATCCGTTGACGTTCAGCGCGTAGTTACCCAGGCTGTTCGTCATCGCCTTCCCGTACGTGTAGTTCAGCGTGTACTCGAGTCCGTGCAACTGGCGCTGCCGCAGCACCGCCTGCAGCGCGTTGTAGTTCATCATCGCGCGCGACTCGGTGATCAGCAGCGGGTTTGATCCGATGCTCACCGACGGATCGATCGCATTAATGCCGATGTATTGGTTGTTGTAATACGGGGCGGTCGTCGGATCACCGTTCACCCGGTACTGGTTCACATTCCCATAGTCTTCAATGTGCTGGCCCTGTTCGCCCAGATAGCCCACCTGCAGCGATGCGGTGTTCGTCAGCGCATACTCCGTCGTCAGGTTCCACTCCTGCACATACGCCGGCTGAATGTTCTGCGGATAAACGTTGAAGGTGCCGCCGTATGCCACCGTGCCGCCGGTAAAGCCTTGCTCCGCGGTGCGTGGAGTTCCCGCATTGCCGGCGGTGGGCGCCACGGTCGTCACATTGACTGCCTGGATAAACGGCGTGATCGAAGTCAGCCGCTGATTCGACGAGTTGCCTTCATAGAAGCTGGTCGCTCCGTATCCCCCGCGCACCACCAGCCGGTCCGTGGCCTGATACTCAAATCCCAGCCGCGGCATAATCTGCCGGAAGTTCGAGTCGTAGCAGCCCAGATTGCTGCACAGCCCCGCGCCCGCCGGCGCTCCCGCCGGCACATGCCCGGCGTAGATAATCTGCCCAGTCGTCAGGTTGACGTTTCCGGTCTTGTTGTTCTCCTCGATCCACGGCTCGTCGTACTCGTAACGCACGCCGGCGTTCAGTGTCAGCTTGGGAAGCGCCCTGAAATCGTCCTGCGCGTATCCCGCCACCCGCCACTGCCGCTGCCCCACATTCACGCTGCTCAGCGTCGCCGCGGCCGAGCTCACCCGGTCCAGCACAAAATCCGCCGCGCCCCAGCCCCCCGGGTTGGCGCTGTTGGCCGGATTGCTCGTGAACGCTCCACTGTAGACCAGCGATCCCAGATATCCGTTGTTGTTGCTGGTTGGGTAGTTGTTTTCATACCGGAGCCCCTGAACGCCGAACGTGAATGTGTGCCGCCCGTGCTGCCACGTCACATCGTCCATGTAGCTGTAGGTGTTGTCGATGATGCCGCCGTCAAACGCCGGGGTCCCCACACCGGTCGGGCCGTTATTGCCCTGAATGTTCTGGAACGTGAAGCCGTTGAATGTCTGATTCGCAAACGTGATTCCCACTTTCGCATCGCCCCCGGTTCCGAACTGCCCCGTCGGGTCCTGCGGAAACCCCTGGTTCCAGTCCGTCCGCGTAAACCCGATGCGCGCCGAGTTCAGCAGGGTCGAGGAAAACGTGTGCACCCAGTTCGCCCCCGTCACTTTCGTCGGAAACAGGTTCACGCCGGGAAATTCAATCGGCAGCACCGCCGTCGAGCCGTCGTACGCCGTAGATATTGAGTAGAAGCCCGTGATCTTGTCTGCCCCGCGGAGATCGTACTCAATCTTGATGTCGCCCTGGTTGTTCGCCTTATAGCTCCGCGTCGGCCCCTTGTAGTTATTGTGGATCAGACCGTCGCTCGCCGTGTTGTTCGGCAGCGGGTAGAACTTCGGATTGGCGAACAGAAACTTCGCCACCGGATTCACGATCGGAACCCCCATGTCGCCCGTGTACGGCGCGAAGTTGTTCTGAGAATCGTAAAGTTGGGTCCCCGCAGCCGCCAGCAGGTCGGAAAAATTGCCTGTCCGCTCCTGCGCCGTCAGCACGCTCGCGAATCCCGTCCCCCCAGTGTGATAGCGCGAACCCAGGTAGTCGACGAAGAAAAACAGCTTGTTGCGCAGAATCGGCCCGCCCAGCGACCCTCCGAACTGCGCCTGTGAAAATGGACTGATCGGCGTGTTGCTCTGGTTGTTCTGCCACGAATTAGCGTTCAGCCGATAATCCTGTGCATACCCGAACGCGCTCCCGTGGAACTGATTCGTCCCGCTCTTCAGAATGCTCACCACTCCCCCGCCGGCCACGTTGCCGAACTGCGCCGGAGAATTCGCCGTCAGGACCCTGATTTCCTCCAGAGACTCCGGTGAGGGACTGTAGGAAATCAGGTTGTTGAAATCCTCGTTGATGTCGATCCCGTCCAGCGTGTAGTTGTTCGCCTGCGCTCGGTTGCCGTTCATGTTTGGCGTGTCGGTGAAATACGTGCTCCGCTCAATAAACGTCGGCCCCGAGGTTCCTGCCGTGTCGATCGCTCCTGGTTGATACAGCGTGATTGCCGAAAAATCCAGGCCGTTCAACGGGAAGTTTGAGATGGTGTTCGCCGTAAATGTCGAGCTGATGGTCGGATCGTTGGTGTCGAGAATCGGGGGCGCCCCTGTCACGTTCACCGTCGTGGTGCTCGACCCCACGTGCATCGTTACGTTCAAAGTCGGCGTCTGGACAGCCTCCAGCGTGAAGGCCGGCATCACCTCTCTGTTGAACCCCGCCACCTGTACCGTCACCTGATAGTGCCCAGCCGGCAGGAAATCGATCCGATAAACGCCCTCCGCATTCGTCTTCGCCGTCGTGTCCACGCCCGTGTCCATGTTGTGTGCGCTCACCTGTGCGCCCGAGATCACAGCGCCGCTGGGGTCCGCCACTGTGCCGGTGATCGACCCGGTTACGTTTTGCGCCATTGCCGCGGAGACGCACAGGCTCCATGCGCATCCCCAAACCAGCCGCCTCAAAATGGTTTTCATGAACATCCTCCCCTGGTGCTTCCCTGTCGTCTGTTTCTTTATGGCTTGAGAAAGGATCCCAGGCTCATGGGCGAGCCTCTCCGCCTCGGTCATCCTCGCGCGATCGAGGCGATATGGCGATAATCTAACCACATTTGTGAACTTTTGGCCACGATATTGATCTAAATGAACAGAATTTCGGTCACAAACCGGTGTGCCATATTCAAGTCCCGGAAGATCGGGGTGCCCCATTCAAGCCCTGTTTGGCTTGAGTGGGCCGGCAAACAAACCATCGGGTGCCCGGCACTAAGTTCAGATAAGCGAAGTTTCGGCGGACGGCTCAGTCCCGCCCCGCAGCCCGCCACGCGAGCAGCGGCAGCAGGCTCGAATACTCATCGGTCCACGCATGCACGTCCGCCCTGGGTGGGATGGCTCGGGCGAAGGCTGCCACCGGCGGCTCCGTCAGAAACCCAACATTGTTCGTCACCAGCACCCACGTCGCGCGATATTCGCCGCGTGCTTCCTGCGGCGGCGTATCCACGAGCCGGGCCGCCATCCCTGAAGCCGCAGCCAGCGCGGCGACTTCCGGAACAAGATCGAGGTACTGGTTCGAAACGTGAAACGCCAGAATGCCGCCCGCCGCGAGCTGCCTCTGGTAGACCGCCATCGCCTGCGCGGTCAGCAGGTGGATCGGAATCGCGTCGCCGGAAAAAGCGTCAACCACCAGCACGTCGAAATTCTGTGGAGCCTCGCGCGTCAGCGAAATCCGCGCGTCGCCGCCGGCGAACGAAATCTGCGCCCCCGACTCGCGGAGGTAGGTGAACAGATGCTCGGCGATGGGCTGGATCGCCGGATTAATCTCGTAGAAGCGGATGCGGTCGCCGGGCTTGCCATATGCGGCCAGCGTGCCCGCGCCCAGCCCCACCACCCCGATATTGCGCGGCCCGTTGTTGCAGCAGAACCGCAGCGCCACCCCCACACCGGAATCCGTCGCGTAGTACGTCGTTGGATTGCGTCGAAAATCCGCCGCGAACCACTGCGTCCCATGCTCGATGGTGCCATGCAGCAGCGTGCGGACCGTCTCGGCCTGGGGTGGCACGTGCGACTCCCGCACACGCAGCGCACCATAGAAATTCCGCTCCTCCACCAAAGTGCCGCGAGCGTAAACGATGTGCAGCATGATGGTCAGCGCCAGCAGCAGAGCGGTTCCCACCCCCCACAGCAGCCGCTGCGCCCAGCCATCGTGCCATGTCACGACCAGAGCCAGAGAAGCCGTCGCCAGGAACGCAAGCGCCACATCGTAATTTGCGTCGAACAGCAACGGGCAAACGATCCCGATCAAAACCGTCCCGGCTGCTCCCCCCGCTGCGATCAGCAGATAGAACAGCGTCGATTCAGAACGGCGCGCCGGCCGCAGCGCGTAAGTCTCCGCATGACAGAAGAGGCAGGCAAAGAAAAGCTCCAGCAGAAAGAAACTGAGCGTGATCGCGATCGGCCACTTCGAATCCGTCTGCGACAACATGATGCCAAGGCTGGCCAGCCCCAGCACCAGCAGCCGCACCACCAGCCATCGCCGGTAAAATCCCGGCGCTTCAAAAGCCACGATGAACGTCAGCAGATAAACGCCCAGGGGCAACACCCACAGCAGCGGAATTGCCGCAATGTTCTGGCTCAGGTGGCTGGTCACAGCACAAAGCTGAATCGACGCACCCGCCGGCAACAAAAACCAGAGCAGCCTCGAGCGCGCGGAACTGCATGGCTCCGCGCCAGCCGATTCAGCCTCGCCTTCGAGGGCTGGCGCCACAGAACGTACGCGCCACGCAATCACGGCGCACAGCACTGCGTAAACTCCAAACCCGCATCCCCACGCCTTCCGCTGCGCTGCCAGCGCAAGATGCGGCTCGAGCACCGTCGGATAAAGCACCAGCGCCAGCAGCGACCCCGCATTCGAGAGTGCAAACAGCTTCCACGGCACCCCGCTCCGCTCCTCGCGCGCGAGCCAAAGCTGCAGCAGCGGACTTGTCGCCGCCAGCAGCAGGAAAGGCAAGCCGATGGTCCTGCTGAGCGCGCGAAAAATGCCCGTCAGCGGATGCCCCGCCGCACCGCTCAGATCGGGCTGCCCAACCAGAACCAGCAAAGCCGCCGCCGCCACCAGCAGCGCGATATGCAGAACCACCGCCGCGCGCGCCGATTGCCGCCCCAGCCAATGAGCGTACAAGTAGCCGAGCAGAAGCGCCGTCTGGAAGAAGACCAGGCACGTGATCCACACCGCGGACGACCCGCCTAGCGCCGGCAGCAGCTGCTTCGCCGCCATCGGCTCGACAGCGAAAAGCAAAAACGCTCCGAGAAAAATCGCACAGCCGTACAGAATTCTCATCGCACGTGCGCCCGTCACCGGCCCGATAGAACGCTATCACGCCCCGCGGCGCACAACCGTACCATGCGAGATTCCGATCCCGGTTTTCCACGCAAATTCAGCGAGTAACTTCGTCGTAAACTGGAGTCAATGAGAATCGGCATCGACTTCGGAACGACCCGTGTCGTTGTTGCTTCGGTTGATCGTGGCAACTTCCCCCTGGTGAATTTCGAAACTCCCGACGGTCAGTCCTGCGACTGGTTTCCGCCTGTGGTCGCCGTCCGTGGCGACCGCCGTCTTTACGGATGGCAGGCGGTTGCGGCGCTGGAAGACGACAGCTGGACCGTGCTCCGCTCGCTCAAACGCTGCCTCCGCAACGCCGGACCCCACACTGAACTCCACGCTGGCGGTCAAACGCTGCCACTGCGCCTTCTTCTTGGCGAGATGATGTCTGCCCTGCGGACCCAGCTCATCGAGCACTCCAATCTCGGCGCGCACCAGGAAGAGCCCTTCGAGATCGTCCTCGGCGTTCCCGCCAACGCCAACAGCAACCACCGTTTTCTCACCGAAGAGGCCGCGCAAAGCGCCGGCTTTACCGTGCTGGGCCTGATGAACGAGCCCTCCGCCGCTGCTATCGAATTCGCCTACCGCAACAGCGCGGAGCGGGGCAGCCGCGTTGGCAGCGGTCTCCTCGTCTATGACATGGGCGGCGGAACCTTCGACGTCTCCCTTGTCACCATGGGCGAAACCGAGCATACCGTCGAGGCTTCCGATGGCATTCCCAACCTCGGTGGCGACGACTTCGACCAGATCCTGGCCGACCTTGCTCTCGAAGCCGCCGAATACGATACCCCCCTCACGCCGGCCCAACGGCATCATCTGCTCGAAGAATGCCGCGAGAAAAAAGAGTCGCTCAATCCCAACACGCGCAAGATCACCATCGACCTCGAGCGCGTGCGGCCCGGCTGGTCCCAGGTCACCATCCCCGTCGACACCTATTACGAGCGATGCCGCCCGCTCATCGAATCCACCCGCGAGGTCGTCGAGAGCCTGCTGGGCGCGCATCCTCACCTCACGCTCGACACCCTCTACGTCACCGGCGGCGGCTCGGAGCTCCCACCCGTTGCTCGCGTCCTGCGCGAAAATTTCGGGCGCAAGGTGCGCCGCTCCGCCTACATGCGCTCGGCCAGCGCCGTCGGCCTGGCCATCCGCGCCTCCGCCCAGGCCGACGGCCTCCGCGATCAGTTCACCCGCAACTTCGGCATTTGGCGCGAGGCCGACTCCGGCGGCACCATCGTCTTCGACCTCATCTTTCCGCGCGGCTCGCGCTTGCCGCAGCCTGGAGAGGCAGCCCTGGCCAGCGAGCGCGTCTATCATCCCGCGCATGATGTCGGCCACTTCCGCTATCTCGAGTGCTCGAAGCTCGACGAGCGCGGACAGCCACTCGGCGAGATCACCAACTGGGAGCAGATCCGTTTCCCCTTCGATCCGCACCTGCAGAGCGGCTCAGATTTGTCCGCCCATCCCATCCAGCGGCTCGCCGGGCAGCCCAATCTCACCGTGCGCGAGATGTACACCTGCGACGCCAACGGCAACCTGCGCGTAAAAATCTCCGCCGATCCCCCAGGATACTCGCGCCATTTCCTCATCGGTCAATCCTGGGCCGGCGAGCCGGTGCTCGAATCGGCCGGCTCCTCGGTCTGAATCCCTCGCCCCGCGCCGCACAAACGCGTCGAGAGAAGCCGCTCACAGACACCGCGCAGACTGCCCCGCCGCGCGTGATTCGCCTTCAGCTTCCACCCGTGTGCTACATTGAACCAATTCCCCGGGCTCCATGCCCACCAGCATTGCCATGGCCACACCCATGCAGTCCGCGCCTTCCGTGGATACCCTCGATCTGCAGCAGGAGATCGTGCGCCTCCAGGCGCTGCTTGAAACCTCGCGCCAGGTGCATTCCACCATCCGCCTCGACGAGGTGCTCACTACCGTTCTGCGCATCGTGGTCCGCGAACTGGAACTGCCCGGCGCACTCACCACCGAGCCGCGCATGAGTTACGGAGAAATGCCCGCCGAACCCTGGGTCGGCTGCTTCCGGTTTCCGTTGCAGGATAAAGACGGCCGCAATCTCACCGAGCTCGTCGTGGCCACGCCCGATGGCCGCCCCCTCACCATTTACGAAGAAGATTTCCTCGAGCGCATCGCCCTGCAGGCTGCCGTCGCCGTCGAAAACGCGCACTACTACGAGCGCAGCCTCGAGTGGGCTCGCGTGCAGCAGGATCTGCACGCCGCGCGCGCCATCCAGCGCAGCCTCGTCCCCCAGCAGATGCCGGAGATCGCAGGCTACTCCGTTGCCGTTCGTTACAGTGCCTGTTACGAAGTCGGTGGCGACTGTGTCGACATCGTCAGCCTTCCCGACGGCGTGCAGGTGATGGCGGTCGCCGACGTGGCCGGCAAAGGTCTCGCGTCGGCCATCGTCGGCACCGCCTTCCGCGCCGCGTTTCGCGCCAGCGTTGGCGCTGGCCTGCCGCTGCCCGAGCTCGTCTCCCGCCTCAACCATCAGCATTGCGCCGAAGGAGACGAGACCCGCAGACGCTACGTCACCGGCATCTTTCTCAAGCTCGACCCCAAAACGCACCGCCTCGAAGTCGTCAACGCCGGGCATAATCCAGGCTTCCTGGTTTGGCCAGACGAAACGACGCACCAACTGAAAGCCAGCGCCACGCCCATCGGCATCCTGCCCATCGTCGAATACAGTTCCGAGACGCTCGACTTTCCTCCCGGATCGCGTCTGCTCTTCTACACCGACGGCCTCACCGAAGTCTTCCAGGGCGATGAGGAGTTTGGTGCCGAGCGCCTTCTGGCCACATTCCTGCAGTGCAACTCTCCGGAGTGTGCTGCTATGCTCGATACGCTGTGGCACGAACTGCGCGCCTTCTCCGGAAGCGAGTCGCAGGATGACGATATGACCGCGCTGGCTCTGATGCGCATGAGTGCTTAACGGGGGAGCTTCCCATGACAGACACCACGGGTACGTCGGTCGAGGTACGGCTCCCCTCGCGTCTCGGGTTTGAAAAAGTGGCCATGGCAACCGCCGCCAGCGTCGCCAGGCTTAAAGGTTTTTCCGACGAGCGCATCGAAGACCTGAAGACCGCCGTCGCCGAAGCCTGCATCAACGCCATGGAGCACGGCAACAAGCTGAATGAGAATCTTTCCGTCGGGATCATCCTCTCCACCAGTGCCGACGAACTGGAAGTCAAGGTCCTCGACAACGGCTCCGGCATATCCAGGCAGCCGCCTCAGCCAAACATCGACCGCAAAGTCCACGGCGAAGAGGACCCGCGCGGCATGGGCATGTTCCTCATCCAGAAACTTGTTGACGAGGCCGAGTGGGTGCGCGACAGCAAAGGCAAAGGCAGCTACGTACGGCTGGTCATCCGGCTCGACAGGGAGAATGAGCACGACAAGGAGAGCGAATAGTGCAGGCCGACACCAAAACCACCATCGATCGCACCACCGGCGCGAATGGCGTTTCCATCTCCGTTCTCCGCTTCACCGGCGATATCTCCAGCACGTCGAAAGAGTCGGTGCTCGGCGCCTGGCAAAGTGTCGGCAGCAACGACCCCGTGCTCCTCGACTTCACCAAAGTCGACTACATCAACTCCAGCGGCATCGCGCTCATCATCCAGATGTTGATGGAAGCGGACAAAACCGGTCAGAAAGTCGCGGCCTTTGGCCTCACGCCGCATTTCCAAAAAGTCTTCACCATGGTCGGCATCTCCCGCTACGCCGGCCTGTATAAGGATGAGCCCACCGCCGCTGCCTCGCTCTAAGCCGTAGCCGGCCTTCGGGTTCTCGCCATTTTTGTTCCCCGCCCTCTTGTCAAAATCCCAAATTCTGCGGTAAAAACTAAATTATTAGTTACTTTCCACGCCTTAGTGCGTCGAATGTAGGGAAGGGAATTATCGACCGTGCCGCGCAGGACATCCCAGACTCTCACCGAAGCCGAAATCCGCATCATGCAGGTGCTCTGGCACAAGGGTCCCGGCACGGTCCAGCAGATTCTCGACGTTCTCCCCGGCAATCCCTCACTCGCCTACAACACGGTGCTCACGACCATCCGCATCCTCGAACGCAAGGGCTACGTCGAGCACGCCAAAGACGGCCGCGCCCACATCTACACGCCGCTGGTCGCCGAAGAGGAAGCCAGCCGCTCCGAAATCCGTCATCTCGTCGGCCGCTTCTTTCGCAACTCCCATGAGGATTTGGTGCTCAATATTCTGGAGGACCGGGGTGTTGACCCGAAGGAACTGGAGCGCCTGCGCAAGATGCTCAACCGAAGCGAAGACCCCCGGAGCGACACGCGATGATCACCTTCGCCCAACTCGCAGTCGAGCGCGCGGTGAATTCGCTCCCCGAAGGTTTGCTCCTTGCTCTCGGCGCGTGGCTGCTGCTGCGTTTCATGGGCCGCCAGAACTCGGGCACGCGCTTCGCCGTGTGGCTCGTCGCGCTCGCGGGGGTTGTGGCGTTGCCGTTCCTCAGCGGATTCGGTTCCGCGCCGAATCCCGACATCGCCGCTGCGCACGCGCATCCTCAAATCGCGATTGCCGCATTCTGGGCTTCAGCATTCTTTGCCCTCTGGATCGCGATTGCAGCCGTGGCTTTGGCGCGCATAGCGGTCGGGCTCTGGCAGGTCCGGCAGATTCGACGCAGCTGCACCGCAATCCCCGCCGGCAACCGCTTCCCCGAGATCCAATCCTTGCTCGCGGAAACGAAGCGCCCTGTCCGTCTGCTCATGTCGGAAAAAGCACGCGTCCCCGCCGCTCTCGGCTTCCGCAATCCGGCCATCGTGCTCCCCGCATGGACGCTCCGCGAACTGAGCGCCTCCGAACTGCAGCCCATCGTGATTCACGAACTGGCCCACCTCCGCCGTCACGACGACTGGACCAACCTCCTGCAGAAGGCCATCCGCGCGATCCTGTTCTTCCATCCCGCCGTGTGGTGGATCGATGCCCGCCTCTCGCTCGAGCGTGAGATGGCCTGCGACGACGCCGTGCTCGCCGCCACCGGCAATCCGCGCGCCTACGCCCATTGCCTCATCGACCTGCTCGAAAAGAACTGCGCGCGGCGCGGATGGTCGATGGCCCAGGCCGCGGTGTCTCGGGCTCGCGACGCCTCAGTGCGCATCGCCCGCATTCTCCGTGTCGGACCCACCGCAACGACCCGCGTCGGACGCGCCGCCCTCGGCGTTGCTGCCTGCCTGTCGCTGGCCTGCGCAGGAACCGCGCTCTTCGTGCCCCAGTTCGTCGAGTTCGTCCCCCTGAATCCCAATCCCGCAGCGAGTTCCGCAGCCCACTTCAGCCGGCCGCTGATCGACAGCGCTGAACTCCCGGCCGCCGTCATTCCCGCCAGTTATCATCCTCCGCAGACTCCGGCCTCGAGGCCGGCCCTCACGCACAAAGCGGTGCTGCATCGGAATCCGGCATCGCGTTCCACGCGCGTCAGACAATGGGCACAGGCTGAACCGCGCGCGCCGAAGTCTCCCCTCGTAATGGCCCGCGTCAGCGACTACGAGTTCAAACCGCGGTCTGGCGCCGCGCCCGAGCCCATGCTGATCGTCGTCGAAACCTCCGAATCGTACACGATCTCCGCCGGCATGGAGCTGCTGCGGACCATCGGCGCACAACTCCAGCCAGCCCACGTCCGACAGTTGCAGAGCAGGGAAGACCCAGCCCTGCAGATCCAGATGATCCAGGTCACCGACCCCGAAACAGGAGCGCCAATACAGATTCTGCACATTGTGCTCGTCGTGCCGCAGCAGCTTGGATCGAACGCGCAGTCGATCTAAAAAAATTTAGCCGTATCAACTAATTCGTTAGTTAACAGGAGAGACAAAACCATGAACCTCGAAAGAATGAAGTCAATGCTTACTCGGCGCATGATTCTACCCGTTGTCGCGGCGGGAGCCATCATCGCCGTCGGAGCGTGGAGCTTCGCCCGCCCCGCGGTTGCAGCACCCCCGCTCGCCGGTCCGCTCGACGAAAGCAGCGTCGCACCGCTGCTCTCGCTCGATCAGGCGATGGAAACCCTGGCCGCCCGCGTCACACCGGCCGTCGTCAACGTCACCGTCACCGCGAAAGTAAAACAGCAGCGCATCATGCAGTTCAATGGCAACGGCCAGGGCGATGACGAAGACCAGAATCAGGACCAGGGTCACGGCCAGGAACAGCAGCAGCAGATGCAGCAGTTCTTCGGTCAGAACTCGCCCTTCGGCCAGTTCTTCCAGGGGCCGATGATGCGCCAGCAGCAGCCCACCTTTGAACACGGCCTCGGCAGCGGCGTCATCATCTCGCCCGACGGCTACATCGTCACCAACAACCACGTTATCGATGGCGCGACTGACATCCGCGTCACCATGAGCAACCGCGAAGTCTATCCTGCGAAGCTCATCGGCGCCGACTCACTCACCGACCTCGCCGTCATCAAGATCGAAGGCCATGGCTTCCCCAGCATTCCGTGGGGCGACTCGACCAGGCTACAGCCCGGGCAGACGGTGCTCGCCTTCGGCAATCCCTACGGCTTCCAGTTCAGCGTCACGCGCGGCATCGTCAGCGCGCTCAACCGCCCGAATCCGGAATCCGATCGCCGCAAGCCAGGCCAGTTCATTCAGACCGACGCCGCCATCAACCAGGGGAACTCCGGTGGTGCACTCGTCGATGCGCGCGGTGAGCTCATCGGCATCAACACCTTCCTCTACTCGCCGAGCGGCGCGTTTGCCGGAATGGGTTTCGCCATTCCGACCCAAATCGCTCAGCCCACCGTTACCACGCTGATGCGCGATGGCAAAGTCCGCCACGGCTACATCGGCATCTCCATCGAAGACGTCACGCCCGACAGCGCGAAGTTCTTCGACGTGAAGAAGGCCGTGGGTGCGGTCGTGTCGGACGTGACGCCTGACTCGCCCGGCAGCAAGGCGGGCCTCAAAACCGGCGACGTGATCACCGGCTTCGACGGCAAGCCCGTGTCCGACGCCGGGGAACTACAGATGGAAACCAGCCAGAAGCGGCCTGGTGACACCATCCATCTGGAGGTGGTGCGCGACGGCAAAACCATCGACGTGCCCGTCACGCTCGACTCGCCCAACACCGGCCACGAGCAGGTGGTCGCGCAGAGCGGCAACGGCAAAGGTCGCTGGGGAGTTGGCTTGGCGGACCTCACGCCCGATATCCGGCAGCAGATCGAAGCCCCGGCCAGCGTGCACGGCGCGGTGATCCAGAATGTCCGTCCGGGCAGCGCAGCCGACAACGCCGGTCTCCAGCGCGGTGACATCATCGTTTCCGTCAACCGCAAGCCGGTGGCCTCCGCGTCCGACGTGGCCCAGCAGCTCTCCAGCGTCCCCGCGGGGCAGGATGCGCTCGTGCTGGTATGGTCCAACGGCGGCACCACCTTCCGCGTCCTTCACCCTTCTCAGGGCTCCGAGGGTTAAGTCCCGAGGGCTGAGTTGCTGGTACCTTACCCTGTGCGCAGCCGGTGCGATCCGCCGGCTGCGTTTTTTTCTTTCGACATTGTCATCCCGACCGAAGCGCAGCGGAGCGGAGGGACCTGCTTTTTGCCTCTCGTCACTCTCCTATTGCATTCCCATAAGTCAGAGTGCTATATCTATGGGTGCCCCATAGGAGAGACAAATGTCCGACAAACCGGATGTCTGGCAGGGCACCCTGGCTCTGATGGTGCTCAAAACCATCGAAACCATGGGCCCCCAGCACGGATACGGCATCGCCCGCCGCATTGAGCAGACCAGCGGAAACCTGCTTTCCCTCAACTACGGCACCCTGTACCCGGCCCTCCTCAAGCTCGAGCAGGAAGGCGCCATCGTCTCCGAGTGGGGCACGTCCGACAACAACCGCAAGGCGAAGTTTTACCGTCTGACGCGCGTCGGACGCAAACAGCTTGAGCGTGAGGCGCGCAACTGGGAGCAGGCCACCGCCATCCTGGCCCGCTTTCTCTCGCCCGCCGAGGAGGCCTGATGCACTCTCTGCCGCGTACCCTCCGAGCATTCTGGATCCGCCTCCGCGGCCTCTTCCGCCATCGCTCCGCGGCCGCCGACATCGCCGCCGAGCTGGACAGCCACCTCCAGATGCACATCGATGACAACCTCTGCGCCGGCATGACTCCCGAAGAAGCCCGCCGCCAGGCGCTCATCAAGCTCGGCGGCCTCGATCAAACCCAGCAAACCGTGCGCGAGCGGAGCACCTTGCCGTGGGCGGAAACCCTGGCCCAGGACCTCCGCTTCGCGCTCCGCCAGCTCCGCAAATCCCCAGGATTTACCGCCGTCGTCATCGTCACGCTCGCCCTCGGCATCGGCGTTAACACCGCGCTCTTCTCCATCGTCAACACCGTGCTGTTGCACCCCATCGCGCTGCCGCATCCCGGCGAACTCGTCGCCGTCGACGCATCCAAGCCGAATTTCGAACGCGGCTCCATCTCGTATCCCAACTTCCGCGACTGGCAGCGCGACAACCGCAGCTTCACCGCGCTCGCCATCTACCGCCACCTCGGCTTCGTCCTCACCGGCGCCGGGCAATCCGAGCGCATCCACGGAGACCTCGTCTCCTCCGACCTGTTCTCGATTCTCGGCGTCAAACCCGTCATCGGCCGCCTCTTCACTCCCGGGGAAGACGACATCGGCCATGCCCCGCTGGTCATCATCGGCCAGGGATTCTGGGCTCGCAAGCTTGGTTCCGATCCCAACGTCATCGGCCGCGCCATTGACCTCGACGGCCGCGCCTTTACCATCATCGGCGTCATCCCATCATCCTTCGATCTCAACGTCGGCAGCTTCAGGGCGGAAGATGTCTATGTCCCCATCGGTCAGTGGGACACCGGCGCGCTCAAGCTGCGCGGTGCAGGTCTCGGCATTCACGGTATCGCGCGCCTCAAACCCGGCGTCACTCTGGTGCAGGCTCGCGCCGACATGTACGCCGTCTCCGATCACCTCGCCGCGGTCTATCCCGAGGACGACCACGGCCTCCGCGCCAGCCTCACGCCACTGCGCGACGTAATCGTCGGCAGCGTTCAACCAATCCTGCTGGTCCTTCTCGCCGCCGTCGGTTTCGTTCTCCTCATCGCCTGCGTCAACGTCGCGAACCTGCTCCTCGCCCGCGCCAGTTCGCGCGCCCAGGAATTCGGCGTTCGTCTCGCCCTCGGCGCCAGCCGCAAACGCATCATCCGGCAACTCCTCACCGAGAGCACGTTGCTCGCCCTCGCAGGCGGCATCCTCGGTCTCGCGCTTGCTGCATGGGGAACGGGCGCCGCCGTCAAGCTCGTTCCCGCCGCACTCCCCCGCGCAGAACAAATTCACGTCAGCCCCATGGTCCTCTGCTTCACCTTCTTGCTGTCCTTCGCGGTCGGCATCTTCTTCGGATTGATTCCCGCGTGGCGAGTCGCCGCACAGCAGCCGCAAAACACCCTGCGCGATACCAGCCGCACCGTTCACGGATCGCGCCATCGCGCCCAGGACTGGCTGGTCGTTTTCGAAATGGCCGCTGCCCTGGTTCTGCTCGCCGGCGCCGGGCTCATGATCCGCAGCCTCATCGCCCTCTCTCACACCGATCCTGGCTTCCAGCCCAAAGGCATCCTCACCTTCAGCCTCGCCGTGCCTTACTCCCAGGCCCTCTCCACCGATGACGGCGCCCGCGCTTATCTCCGCGAAGTTGACCGCCAAATCAAGTCCGTTCCCGGCGTCCGCGCCGCCTCCCTCACCTGGGCCGCTATCCCGCTCACCGGTGACGATGATGAGCAGCTCTTCTGGCTTTCCACCGAGCCAAAGCCGGCCGACACGAACGATATGCACTGGGCGCTTCGCTACATCGTCGAGCCTGATTACCTCAACGTCCTTGAGCTCCCTCTTTTGCGCGGACGTTTCCTCACCGACGCGGATCAGGTCGACGCGCCGCCCGTCGCCGTCATCGACGAGGACCTCGCCCATCAATACTTCGGCGATGCCGATCCCATCGGCCAGACCCTGAATTTCAACGATCCGGAAGAGAAGGCGACCATCGTCGGCGAGGTCGGCCACGTCATGCAGTGGACACTCGACAATGACGCGGGCTTCCCCCTGCGCGCCGAAAGCTACATCTCGCTCATCCAGCTCTCGAAATACTCGCTCGTCTCAACCGCTGGTTTTACCTCCGATATCGTCATCCGCGCCGACCACCCCGACACTGTCTTCCCCGATGTTCAAAGTGCACTGCGACGCATGAACGCCCGGCAGGTAGCGTATGGTCCGGAAACGATGGACCAGTTCATCGCGGAAGGTCTCGCGGCGCGCCGCTTTTCCATGATCCTGCTCGGCGTGTTCGCAGCCCTGGCTCTTCTCCTCGCCACCGTCGGCCTCTATGGCGTGATCTCTTACCTCGTCGGCCAGCGCGCTCAGGAGATGGCCATCCGCATGGCGCTTGGCGCCGATCGCGGTAACGTCCTGCGTTGGGTTCTCCGGCGCGGCGCCACACTCGCCGGCATCGGCGTGGCCTCTGGCACCGTCGCCGCGCTGCTCGTCACCCGTTTCATGGCCAGCATCTCCCTCGCGAAGTCGTCCATCATCTATGGCGTCCATCCCTGGGACCCGATCACCATGGTCGGCGTCATCGTCGTCCTCATGGGCGTTGCCCTGCTGGCTTGCTATATCCCCGCTCGCCGCGCCGCTTCCGTCGATCCCATGCAGGCCCTGCGTTCGGAATAGCGCGAACTCAGGAAGCCTCCGCTTCGGCCGAAGCCCGCGTGTAGCGCAGCACTTCTACTTTCGACATCACGATCAGCCCCTCGCCCACCATCGCGTCCAGATGCGGAACCAGCTTCGCGATCTGCTCCTCGCGATCGATCACCGTCACCATCATCGGTGCGTCACGCGAAAACTTCCAGGGGCTCGCCCGATGAATTCTGGTGCTGCTGCCGTAGCCCTCAATGCCGCGATAGACGACCGCGCTCGCCACCTCCAGCTCCTGGCATTTCGCCAGGATTGCCTCGTGCAGCGGCTTGCCCTCCCACTTGTCGCTCTCGCCGAAGAATATGCGCAGCATCCGCGCCTCGAACTGCTCCTTCATCGCCCCATCTCCGTCACAGTCCGCTCGAACCGGCCTCCAGCTCCGCCGCCCGCCAGGAATACTTCACGATGTCCACATCCGACAACACCACCAGCCCTTCCTGCACCATCTGGTCCACCACCGGCAGAAAGGCCCGCAGCTTCTCCTCCGCGTCCACAGCCGACAGCATAATCGATGCGTCCTTCGACAGGTGCGCCGGCTTGTCTTTGTTCGCGCGCCGGTGCGCCCCGTAACCCAGCACGCCGCGATACACCGTCACTCCGGCAATATCGTTGGCCCGCATCGCATGCACCAGCGCCTCGTGCAGCGGCTTATCGTGCCAGCGGTCGCTCTCACCCACATAGATGCGCATCAGCCGCGCCTTCCCTTCGATCTTCATGTGCTCCGGCGTTGGCTTCTTCTGCTTCGAGATCTGCGGAGCCTTGGCCACGGTGGTCTCCTGCACCTCGATCAGACCCGTGCCCGCCATCTCCTCGAGCTTGCCCATCAGCTCGACCACCTTCTCTCGCGTCTCCACAAACTCAATCCGTACCGGCAGCTTGTCCGATACCTCCACCACGCTCGTCGAGTGCAGATGATGATCCGCACCGAATCCACCAATGCCCTTCAGCACCGTCGCCCCGCTTACGCCGCGATAGAAAAGGAAATCGAGAATGCTCGCATACGCCGACGCTCCGTGATACCGCGTCCCCTCGCTCACCGTGATCGAAACCTTCAGCGCCTTTCCGGTCGTCAGCATGCTTCCTCCTCCTCACCCATGGTCACGGCAGCATCTCCGCCGCCAGCATGCCACCCCATACTGCGACGAGTCCAAGAATCAAACTGCCGACAGCATAAAGTGCCGCCATCGGATAGCCGCCCGCCCGCAGCAGCGACAGCGTCTCCCACTCATACGTCGAAAATGTACTGTACGCCCCCACAAATCCCACTGGAACCAGATAGCGCCAGCCCGATCCGAACCCAGCGCGCTTTCCGAGCAACGTGAGGATAAACCCGATCAGCGCACACGCCGTCATATTGATGATCAGCGTGCCCCAGGGAAACCGCGTCCCCAGCCGGTTCGTCACCACCGAGCCGATCCAGTACCGCGCTATCGATCCCAGCGCGCCGCCCATAGCGATGAGCAGATATTTCTGCAATCCCCCCTCCTTGCCGATTCGCCGAGGCGAACCACCATCGAACCGGAAGCCGCGAGCGCAAAGCCCGAGCGCCAGCCGATCTGAATTCACTTCTTGTGCAGGGATCGCGCCGGGACATGACTCCGCAACAGGATTCCCTGTCAGGAGTCATCATCTGTCCGGCTACTGAGGACAGCGGTTAAAGGCGAACTCCTTCGCCGCTTGATTAATTCCACTACAAATCAGCTGACGGGCGATGTCAAGCTGTCAAACAGACTGCGGAGCCCCTGTCTGAGCTCTGAGCCCTGAGCCCTGAGCTCTGAGCCCTGAGCCCTGTCCGGTCACCACCCCATGATGTTGTAGCCGCTGTCTACGTAGATCGTTTCGCCGGTCACGCCGCTCGCCAGGTCCGACGCCAGGTACACCGCCGTCTTGCCCACCTCCGTCTGTTCTGTATTGCGATGCAGCGGTGCGCGGTCCTCGTGATACTTCAGCATGTCGCCCAGGTTGCCAATCCCGCGCGCCGCCAGCGTTTTGATCGGTCCCGCCGAAATCGCATTCACGCGAATATTCTGCTTTCCCAGATCCCACGCCAGATACCGCACCGTCGCCTCCAGCGACGCCTTCGCCACCCCCATCACCTTATAGTGCGGCACCACTTTCTCCGCACCGAAATACGTAAGGGTAATAATCGACCCGCCCTCCGTCATCAGCGGAGCCGCCCCCCGGCTCAGCGCGATCAGCGAATACACGCTCACATCGTGCGCAATCCTGAACCCTTCCCGCGTGGTCTGCAGAAAGTCGTTCTTCAGATCCTCCGCCGGCGCAAACGCGATGCAGTGCACCAGCACGTCCAGCTTCCCGTACCGCTCCTTCATCTGCGCGAACACCTGCTCGATCTCCGCGTCGTTCGACACGTCGCACTGGAACGGCTCCGCGCCCGGCAAATCCTCAATCAAGCCCAGCGCCTCGGACTTCATCCGCTCGTTTTGATAGCTGATCGCCAGCTTCGCCCCCGCCTCATGCAGCTTCTGCGCAATGCCCCAGGCAATGCTGCGCTTGTTGGCCAGTCCAAACACGGCCGCCACGCGGCCTTCCAAATTGAGCATGCGTCGTTCTACTCCAGGGAAGTCATCTTCCGGCGGACGTGATTACAACCGGCTTTGCAATTGTAAACGCGCAGCCTCACCCGCACTCGCATCCCGATTCCGGCATCGCTGCCTCGCGCGTCTCCCGCTCCCCCGCCGGCCGACAATATTTCTGACCCGGATCAGCGCACGCGAAACACAGCGTCCGTCCGTCGCGCTTCACAAAGCGGTCGTAATTGATCCCCTCGCCGCACTGCGCGCACGCGATGCGCTCGCCCTTGTATCCCGGCATCTCCTTCGGACCCAGTTCCACCTCAACCCACTGTTCCCCGAACAGCTCGGCGTCATCCATCTCGCGATAGGCCTTCATCTGCTGCTGATTCTTGTTCTCGATCTCCGGATACAGCTCGCGCGCCCGCTGCTTCGACGACTCCAGCGCCACAATCCGAATCGCCCGCCCCGTCGCCAAATCGGCAAACGTCGCCGCCATCTTGCCCCAGTCGCGAAACTTCAGCGCCCGCTTGCCCAGCCTGCATCCGGTCACCACCCCGATCGCGTCCGTGGCGCAGCGGTCGATCTCGATCCAGGTCACCAGCCGCTTGCGATCCGCCCCGCGCGGCTCCGCGATCCCCAGCCGCCGGCATCCCAGCATCGCCATGCGCACGCCCAGAATCTGCCCGGCGCACAAATGCCCATGCGCGATCTCCGCCTGCCGCAGCAACTCGTCGAATGACTCCATGCAGCCATGCTACTTCCTCTGGGTACTGCGGCGTTGGGAAGCAGCCTGGGTGCCCCATTCAAGCCCTCTTTTGGCTTGAGTGGGTCCACAGCTTCCCCTCTCAATCCAGATAGTGGCTGAAGACGATCAGCGCCAGCCCGACGAGCGGCGCCTGAGCGAATCCGAAAATGCCGCGCCCAAAGATCAGCATCACTACGCCAACCCCGAAAACAATGTATCCGTCGGAGCGCCTGCACCTCTCAATCGCCTGCTGCTGCGCCCGCCCTCCGGAAACCGGGTTGGGAATTGCGTTGTTCATGACCGCCTCCCGACAGAAACCAGCATCGCCCCGAACCCCACCGCCCCGGCAGTGCGTATCGTCAGCAATGGCACGCGACAAATGTCAGACGCGCTGTGCCAAATGTCTGACGCGCGTCGGACACCGTCCCAACACACCGATAGCTATACTTGAAACAGAGGCCTTAAACCTGCATCTCGACCCCATCCTCAATGAAACCCGCGCCGAGGTCGCCCGCCGTCGCGAGCGCGTTCCCTTGACCCAACTGCAAGAGCAGGCAAAGCAGCACACTCCTCGCGGATTCGCCCGTGCCCTCCGCGAAGCCTCCGCCAAAGGTCCCGCCATCATCGCCGAACTCAAAAAAGCCTCGCCCTCGAAGGGCCTCATCCGCTCCGACTTCGACCCGCGTTCCCTCGCCATCGACCTCGAACGCTCCGGGGCAGCCGCCCTCTCCGTCCTCACCGACGAGCCCTTCTTCCAGGGCAGCCTGCAGAACCTCGAAATCGCCTCCGCCGCCACCAGCCTGCCCTGCCTCCGCAAGGATTTCATCGTCGACGAGTATCAGATCGCCGAAGCTCGCGCCCACCACGCCGACGCCATCCTCCTCATTGCCGGCGCGCTCGGCTACGGCTACCTTTACTACTACACGGCCATCGCCCATAGCTATGGCCTGGACGTCCTCTGCGAAGTCCACACGCCGGAGGAGATCGACCTCGTTCGGGACATCGGCTGCGACGCCTACGGCGTGAATAACCGCGATCTGAAGACCTTCGAAGTCCGCCTCGAAACCTCGCTCGAACTCGCCGGCAAGCTCCCGCCCAACGCCGTTCGCGTCGCCGAAAGCGGCATCCACACCGCCGCCGACATCCGCACCCTCCGCAACGCCGGCTTCCACGCCTTCCTCATCGGCGAATCGCTCATGCGCCAGCCCCAACCCGGAGTTGCCCTCCAGGCCCTCCTCCACTCCGTCGATCCAATCCCGGCGGAAATCCTCACCGAGCAGGCCTGACGAAGCATGTGGATTAAAGTTTGTGGCAACACCAACGCTAAGGACGTACAGCTCGCCGCCGACGCGGGTGCCGATGCCGCCGGCTTCGTCTTTGCGCACAGCCCGCGCCGCGTCACTGCCGGTCAGATCGCCGCTTTCCAGCCGGAGTTGCCGCCCGACCTGACCCAAATCGGCGTTTTCAATACCCAGGATTTCGATGAGATCGTCAACTCTCTCCGCTCCGCCGGACTGCACGGAGTCCAGCTGCACGGCGAGCTCGACTTCTCATTAGCCGAGAGGCTCCGCGGCGAATTCGGCCCGCGGTTCTTCCTCATCCAAACCCTTCACTGGAATATCAACGGCGATCCCGCGCGCGCCGAAGAAAAACTCCGCAACGAACTGCGCGCCATCGCTCGGCATTCCGACATCGACGCCGTCCTGCTCGATACCAGGACTGCATCTGCCACTGGTGGCACCGGCAAAACCTTCGACTGGAATCGCGCCAAAGACATTCTCTCCGCGGAAGCCGGACCCCTCCGCATCATCGTCGCCGGCGGCCTGCATCCCGCCAATGTGCGCGAGGCCATCCTCACACTTCACCCCTGGGGCGTCGACGTTTCCAGCGGAGTCGAATTCGCGCCCGGAAGAAAAGATCCGGATACCGTCTACGACTTCATCCGCCAGGCCCGCATCGCTTTCCTCGAAATCGAGCCGCCCCCCATGCTCCCCGCCGCGATGGACCCAGTGTAAGTTTCATCGACCATTCACCCGGGGAAGAGTACCCTGCACCCTGTACCCTGCACCCTGCACCCTGTACCCTGAATCTATGGCTGCCACCGCGACTAAAACCATCGCCGGACGCTTCGGCCCCTACGGCGGCCGCTATGTTCCCGAGACCCTCGTTGCCGCGCTCGACGAATTAGACCACGCCTGGGCCGAAGCCCAGGCCGACCCCGACTTCCATCTGAAGCTCGATTCACTCCTGCGCGACTACGCCGGCCGCCCCACGCCCCTCTATTTCGCCTCGCGTCTCACCGAAACCCTCGGCGGCGCAAAGATCTATCTCAAGCGCGAAGACCTGCTCCACACCGGCGCGCACAAAATCAACAACTGCCTCGGCCAGGCGCTCCTTGCTGTGCGCATGGGCAAGAAGCGCATCATCGCGGAAACCGGCGCGGGCCAGCACGGCGTCGCCACCGCCACCGTCTGCGCGCTCTTCGGCCTCGACTGCGTCGTCTACATGGGCGAAGAGGACATGGAACGCCAGCAGCTCAATGTCTACCGCATGAGCATGCTCGGCGCCGAAGTCCGCGGCGTCTCCTCCGGCTCGCGCACCCTCAAGGACGCCATCAACGAGGCCATGCGCGACTGGGTCACCAACGTCCGCACCACGCACTATCTCCTCGGCAGCGTCCTCGGAGCCCATCCGTATCCCACCATGGTCCGTGACTTCCATCGCGTCATCAGCCGCGAAGCCCGCGCACAGATTCTCGAAAAAGAAAACCGCCTCCCCACCGCGATCATCGCCTGTGTAGGCGGCGGCTCCAACGCCATTGGCGCGTTTTACGAATTCATTCCCGACAAAGAAGTCCGCCTCATCGGCGTTGAAGCCGGCGGCCGCGGCACTCAGTTAGGCGAACACGCCGCGCGCCTTTCCGGAGGATCCCCCGGCGTTCTCCAGGGCACCTACTCCTACGTTCTGCAGGACGACAACGGCCAAATCGCCCTCACCCACTCCGTCTCCGCCGGACTCGACTACGCCTCCATCGGCCCGGAACACGCTGCCCTCCACGACTCCGGCCGCGCCGAGTACACCTCCGCCACCGATGCCCAAGCTCTCGACGCGACCCTCCGCCTCGCCCGCACCGAAGGCATCATCCCCGCGCTCGAAAGCGCGCACGCCGTCGCCGAATGCATCCGCCTCGCGCCCACACTTTCGCCGCGCGACATCGTCATCGTCAACGTCTCAGGCCGCGGCGATAAAGACATGGGCATCCTCACCCGCGAACTACATCTCGGAGCCTGATAGACGATGCCGATCCAGTTCGCCAGCAAACCCGGCCTCGTCGCTTACATCACCGTCGGCGACCCCGACCTTGCCACCACGCACAACATCGCCATCGCCGCCATCGACGCGGGTGCGGACGTCCTCGAGCTCGGCGTCCCCTTCAGCGATCCGCTCGCCGATGGACCCGTTATCCAGCGCGCCAGCGAGCGAGCCGTCAGGAACGGAACCCGCCTTCACGACGTCCTGGCCCTCGCTGCCGGACTTCGACTCGAACGCCCCGCCGCGGGCCTCGTCATCTTCTCCTACTACAATCCTATTCTCCGCTTCGGCCTTGAGAATTTCTGCGACGCCGCTGAGCAGGCCGGTATCGACGGCGTCCTCATCACCGACATGATCGTCGAAGAGGCGGGCGAGTACCTCACGGCAGCGCGTCGCCATCATCTCGCGCCCATCTTCCTGGCCGCCCCCACCAGCCCCGACGACCGCCTCGAACGCATCGCTGCCGTCTCTCAGGGATTCGTCTACGCCATCTCCCGCACCGGCATCACCGGAACGCAAAAATCCTTAACCACCGATGCCGAGCAGCTCGTCCGCCGCCTCCGCCGCTTCACAAAACTTCCCATCGCCGTCGGCTTCGGCATCTCCACGCCCGAACACTTCGCCGCCGTCGGTGAATTCGCCGACGCCGCCGTCATCGGCAGCGCGCTCGTCGCGACCATCGAACAGGCCGGACCCAAACACGCCGCCAGTTCCATCGCCCGATTTATCCAGGGCCTGCGCGGCGTCGCCAAAGAACCCGCCGTGCCGGCCCGCTGATCCCGCGGCTGTTCCGTATACGATAGCCTTTTGCGGATTTCTTCTTGCCCCGCCGAGCCGGGGATCAGGGAAAATCATGGACCTCGAAACCCTGCGACGAAAAATCGACCAACTCGACCGGCAACTCGTTGCGCTCATCAGTGAGCGCGCCGCCGCCGCGCAGGAAATCGGCCGCCTCAAACGCGCCACCGACCTGCCCGTCTACGAACCGAATCGCGAGCGCGTCATCTTCGAGAACGTCCGCACCCACAATCCCGGCCCGTTGCCGGACAGCGAGCTCGTCCATATCTACGAGCGCATCATCGACGTCATGCGCGCTCTGCAACGCAACGAACTCGCCTCCCGCCCCGGCACTCCCGCGAATCTGGCGCACCCGAACCTCACAGAAAAAGGCCCGACAGGAAAAGAAAAATGATCGTTGCTATGCAGGACCGCGCGACGGAAGAAGAAATCCAGGCCGTCGTCGAGCGCATGATGGAAATCGGCTTCAACGTCCACCGCACCACCGGCACGGTGCAGACCATCCTCGCCGGCGTCGGCACGCCAGGCGCCTTCGACCATAAGGAATTTGAAGTCTTCGCCGGCGTCGCGGAAGTCATCCGCATCTCCTCGCCGTACAAACTCGCCGGGCGCAGCTTCCGTCCCGAAGGCACCATCGTCCGCTTCCCCAACGGCGTCAGCATCGGCGGCGATGCAGTCGTCGTCATGGCAGGTCCATGCTCCGTCGAAAGCCGCGAGCAAATCTTCGCCTGCGCAAAAATCGTCAAAGACGCAGGCGCAAAATTCCTCCGCGGCGGAGCATTCAAACCCCGCAGCTCCCCCTACTCCTTCCAGGGCCTCGGACTCGATGCACTCAAGCTCCTCCGCGAAGCAGGCGACGCGCACGGCCTCCTCATCGTCAGCGAGGTGATGGAAATCTCCCAGATCGAGCTGATGATGCCGTTCGTCGACCTCTTCCAGGTCGGCGCGCGCAACATGCAAAACTTCAACCTGCTCCGCGAACTCGGCGAAGTCCGCCGGCCCGTGCTCCTCAAGCGCGGCATCGCCGCCACCATCGAAGAGCTGCTCCTCTCTGCCGAATACCTCCTCGCCGGCGGCAACTACGACGTCATCCTCTGCGAGCGCGGCATCCGCACCTTCGAAACCTACACCCGCAACACTATGGATATCTCCGCCATCCCCGTCGTCAAAAAGCTCTCCCACCTGCCCATCGTCGGCGACCCTTCCCACGCCACCGGCCGCCGCGACAAAGTCTCCGCCATGGCACGAGCCACTGTCGCCGCCGGGGGCGACGGCCTGCTCATTGAAGTTCACCCCAATCCCGACAAAGCCCTCTCCGACGGCGCGCAGTCGCTCTTCCCCGGCCAATTTGTAACACTCATGGATACACTTCGCATCATCGCGCCCGCTGTCGGCCGCACCATTTAGAACATGGCCATCGAACGTATCGCCATCCTCGGCACCGGCCTCATCGGCGCCTCTGTCGGCCTCGCCCTGCGCTCCCACGGATTCACCGGCTCCATCACGGGCTGGGACCCGAATCCCGACCAACTTCACGCCGCCTTCCGCCGTGAAGCCGTCACCGTCATCGCCGACGAACCGCTCGCCGCAGCCACGGAAGCCAACCTCATCCTCCTCGGCGGCCCCGTCTTCACCATCCTCGAATGGCTCGACCGCCTCGCCCCCATTTTGAGCGAACATCAGCTCGTCACCGACGTCGGCAGCGTCAAGGGCGCAATTTGTGCCCGTGCTCGTGACAAATTCAACGGCCTGGACTTTAACGGATCAGTCCAGCCCGGCTTCCTCCCCGGCCACCCCATGGCAGGCAAAGAAGTCAGCGGAGCCGAAAACGCCGACGCCAACCTCTTCACCGGAGCCGTCTGGCTCTTCACAGATTTGTCATCCCGACCGGAGGCTTCGCGAAGCGAGGCCGAAGCGGAGGAGCCATGCCTGAGCGAGTCGTCGCAGACGGCGAGTCGAACGGCACCTGATTTTCAAAACTCTCTCCCAGCCCATGCCCTCGCCCAGGCCTGGCGCTCCTGGGTCGCCCGCTTCGGCGCCCGCATCATCGACCTCGATCCCACCCGTCACGACATCCTCTGCGCCTGGATCAGTCACCTCCCGCAATTCGTCTCCACAGCAA
>CAZHTJ010000008.1:0-79743 GCA_964535525.1 uncultured Acidobacterium sp.
TCGAGAGGATGCTGACGACTACCGCCGTTACCCAGGCCGCTCCGTTGAACCAGCCGGAATTGACCTGGTCGCCCATCAGGTCTTTGCGATTGATGAGGATCAGCATGAGGACGATCACGACGGGCAGCAGGATTCCGTTGAGGGCCTGGGATTCGATGGACCACTGGATCAGGCGGGCATTGGGAATCAGCAGGACGGCCGATGCTCCGCCCACGATGAGCAGCGTGTAGAGCCAGTAGAAAAACGGCGCTTCGTGGAAGCGCTTGTCGACGCCGGACTCGAGGCCGAGGCCTTCGCAGACGACGTAGGCCGTGGAGAGCGGCAGCACGGAGGCGGCAAAGAAGCCGGCGTTGAATAATCCGAAGGAGAAGAGGATGAAAGCGTACTGGCCGGCGAGCGGCTTCATGGCTTCAGCCGCGTCCGAGGCTTCCTGGATGGAGCCCATGTTGTGGACCCAGAGGGTGGCGGCGCAGGCGACGATGATGAACCAGGCGACGACGTCGGTGAAGATCGACCCGACGATGACGTCGACGCGCGAGCCAGCGTAAGTCTCTTTGGTGACGCCTTTTTCGACGATGGAGGACTGCAGGTAGAACTGCATCCACGGCGCGATGGTGGTGCCGATGACGCTGACCACCATGAAGACGTAGCTGGGGTCGCGGAGGACGGAGGTTTTTGGGAGCTTGATGGTCGCGACCCAGGCTTCGTGCCAGCCTGGATGCGCGAGCACGCCGGCAATGATGTAGGTGAAGTAGATGAACGAGGCAAAGAGGAAGATTTTCTCGACGGTTTTGTAGTCGCCGCGCACGGCCAGCAGCCAGACGAGGCCTGCGCAGATCGGGACGGAGATGAATTTCGAGACATGAAAGAGCTGAAGGCTGCCGGCGATGCCGGAGAATTCTCCGATGACATTGCCGAAATTAACGATCACGAGCAGGACCATGATGATGATCGTGATGCGCAGGCCGAATTCCTCGCGGATGAGGTCGGAGAGGCCTTTGCCGGTGACGGCGCCCATGCGCGAGCACATTTCCTGGACGACGATCAGCGCGAGGGTCACGGGAATCATGGTCCAGAGCAACGCGTAGCCGAACTGCGCCCCGGCCTGGGAGTAGGTGAAGATGCCGTTGGGATCGTTGTCGACGTTGGCCGTGATGAACCCCGGGCCGAGCACGGCGAGGAAGAGCAGTATCCGGGTTCTCCAGCGTTTCAGCATGTCGGCGCAGTCGTAATTCGCGGGATTCCGAGCGGGCGAGCCCGGGGCAGCAGAGGAGCGGCGAAACCCCAGTGTAGGCGAGGCAACGCGATTTGTGTCAGGCGATTTGCCCTGCTGCTTTCGATGGCGCGCGCACCCCGGCGGAATGCTTTCTGTAGACTGAAAATCAGCATGAATTCGAGTCCGCTTCGTCGTCTCTTATCGGTTGTTCAGGCTTTTGCGCTGCCTTTTTTCGCGGCCTGTCTTCTTTTGCAACACGCCTCGCTCGCCCGAGCCCAGGGCACGCGGCTGTGGAACGAATCGCGTTTCGAGGAGCTGGAACGCGGCACGCCCAACGGCGTGGCCATCACCAGCGATGGACATCTGGTGCCGGGGCCGGAGAGCAAGCTGGTTCTAGCCACGCCTTCGACGTATGTGTGGTCGGTGGCGGCGGATCGCGACGGCAACGCGTATCTCGCAACGGGGACACCGGCGACGGTGCTGCGGGTGACGCCCGACGGCAAGTCGACGACGCTGTTTACTACACGCGACATGAGCGTGCAGACGGTGCGTGTGGGTCCGGATGGTTCCATTTACGCGGCGACGTTGCCCTCGGGCAAGGTCTACAAGCTGGATCCGCACACAGAAGGCAAGAACGACGACAGCGCCACGCTGGTCTTCGACCCGGGCGCGACCCAGGAGAAGCCGAAGTATGTCTGGGATGTAGCTTTCGACGCCCAGGGGCGACTGTATGTGGCGACGGGCGGTCCGGCGGCTGTGTATCGGGTTGTTGGTGGGGGCGACGCGAAGGCCGGGAGCAAGCCTGAGCTGTTCTTCAAGAGCGACGAGGAACACATTCGCGCGCTGGCGTTCGACAAGGCGGGGAATCTAATCGCCGGCTCGGACGGCACCGGATTGGTGTATCGCATCGACGCTGCGGGGAAGGCGTTCGTGCTCTACGATGCACCGAAGAAGGAGATTACGTCGGTGGTGGTTGCGCCAGATGGGACGATTTACGCGTCCGGCGTGGGCGAGAAGGGGCACAATAACAACCTGCCGCCGCTGCCGGTGACCGGCCAGGCAACTGTAACAGCGACGATCACAATTATCACTCCCGGATCGGTGCAGGCCTTTAACGGCAATACGCTGATCCCGGAAGGCTCGGAGTTGTATGAGATACCCCACGGCGATGGGCCGCCCAGGAAGATCTGGGGCGGGCACGATGACATCCTCTACTCGCTGGTTTGGACGCCGGACGGAGTGATGGCCGCTACCGGCAATCGCGGACGCATCTTCCGCATTCACGACGATGGCACCTGGGCCGATGTTGCCCACATGGAGGCGTCGCAGGCTACCGGCTTTGCGGATTCGCCGAAGGGACTCTATGTGAGCACGGCGAATTCCGGGAAGGTTTTCCTGTTGAGTCACGGCGAGGCTTCCGAAGGGACCTATCTGAGCGAGGTCTTCGACGCCGGGGTCTTCGCGCAGTGGGGGCGAGCTGAAGTCGAGTTGGGCGCTACGCGCAGCGTAGATTTACGGATGTTTGCGCGGGCGGGCAATATTGAGAACCCGCAACGTGCCTGGGGCGACTGGAAGCCGTTCACGCCCAACAGCGGCGCGGTCGGCATCGACTCTTCGCGGTTTATGCAGTGGAAGCTGGTGGAACATCCTGGAGCAGTGGTGGGCGCGGTGGCAATCAACTATCTGCCAGTGAATATGCCGCCGGCGGTGGACGAAATCGTTGTGGCGCCCGGCGCGCGCGCCAACAGCCAGCAGCAGCAGGCAGGGCAACCGCAACAGATCACCATCAATTTCCCCTCGTCACAGAACAACGGGATCAATTTCGGTCAGGAGCCGGGACGGGAACCGCTGCCGGCGATTCGCGACCGCAACGCGGTGACCGTGCGCTGGGCCGCGCATGACGACAACGGCGATGAGCTGAGTTTCTCGGTCTACTATCGCGGCGAAGGCGAACACAACTGGCAGTTCCTGCGCGATCACATCACGGAGCGCTTCTACTCCTTCGACTCTTCGCAGTTGCCCGATGGGCATTACCGCGTGCGGGTGGTCGTGAGCGATGCTCGCTCGCACAATCCTGGTGAGGCGCTCACTGGGGCGCGGGTGAGCGACGAATTTGTCATCGACACTACGCCGCCGGTGGTCTCCGGCCTTGAGGCGCACCAGGTCAATGGCAAGGTGCATGTGGCGTTCACCGCGAACGACGCGACTTCGCCAGTGACACATGCGCAGTATTCCATCGACGCGGGGCGTTGGCAGTATGTTGCGCCGGTGGGCAACATCGCGGATTCGCTGATGGAGCGGTTCGAGTTCGACGCTCCGCTGCCGCCTCCGCGTCCTGATGCCGATGCGCCGGTGGATCCTGCCGAGCACGTTATTTCAGTGCGGGTGTATGACCGCTATGACAACGTGGTGACGGTGAAGGCGGTGGTACGGTAGAGCAGCCGGCAGCCGCTAGCTTTTAGCCGTTAGCTAAGAGCTAAAGGCGAAGGGCTAAAGGCTAAGGTGCATGCGCTTCGAACTTTTTGTTGCTGCTCGTTATTTGCGGGCCAAGCGCCGCCAGGCAGTGATTGGCGTCATCACCTGGATCTCGATTGCGGGCGTGGCGGTCGGCGTGGCTTCGCTGATTCTGGCTTTGGCCATCACCAACGGCACGCGGCGCGATCTGCAGGATCGGCTGCTGAGCTCGACGTCGCATGTGGATCTGATGCGGACGATGAGCGACGGCATCCGCGACTGGCGGCCGCTGCTGGATCGGCTGCGGCATTTGCCTCATGTGGTGGCGGCTGCGCCGGGGCTGTATGAGCCGGTGCTGATCTCGCGCAACGGCGCGCGCGCGGGCGGAGCGATGCTGAAGGGGATTATTCCGTCGGAAGAGCGGTCGGTGTCGGACATGCTGGCAAATCTTAAGGAGGGCAGCGTTGCACCGCTCAGCGAGCCCGCCAATACTGAAGATCAGTACGGCACGCCCACACCGCCGCTGGTAATCGGGACGGATTTGGCTGACTCGATTGGGGCGAGCCTGAACGATGTGGTCATGATCACCAGTCCACAGGGTGATCTGACTCCGTATGGCGTGGTGCCGAAGTACCAGCGCTTTCGCGTGGTGGGGATTTTTCATTCCGGGTTCTATCAGTACGACTCGAGCTACGGATTTATTCGGCTGGGGGATGCGCAGCGGCTGTTTGGGGAGCCGGACCTTGTGTCGATTATTTCGTTTCGCGTCGATGATCTTTATCGCGCCAACATTATCGGCGATGAGATCGAGCAGGCGGCGGGGCCTGGCTTCACGACGACGAACTGGATGGAGCAGAACCGCGAGCTGTTTCGCGCGCTAAAGCTGGAGCAGATCGTGACGTTCATCGTGATCGGCCTGATTGTGTGCGTGGCGGCGCTGAATATTCTGATCGCGCTCACCATGATGGTGATGGAGAAGACGAAAGACATTGCGGTTCTGATGTCGATGGGAGTTGAGCCGGGGCAGATTCGGCGGATTTTTCTGTTGCAGGGGCTGCTGATCAGCGTGATCGGGACCGTGTTTGGGCTGATCCTCGGGTACGCGCTCGCGTGGGCGGGTGGGCATTTCCGGTTCATTCATCTTTCCGCGGACGTTTATTCTCTGGATTATTTGCCGTTCGCGCCGCGCACCCTGCATGGCGTGCTGGTGACAGGTTTGTCGCTGGGGGTTTCACTGCTGGCTACGCTGTATCCGTCCAGTTCGGCAGCGCGGGTGCTGCCTGCTGAGGCGCTGCGGTATGAGTGAGGCGAGCGAAAGGCGAGTGGAAATGCGAGCGGAAGAGCGAGGGGAAGAGCGAGGGGAAGAACGAGTGGAGAAGCGAGTAGAAAAGCGAGATGACGAGCGAGCAAAGGACGAGCCGCTGACCGACGAGGTTCTGTTTAGCCTTTCAGAGGAAGAAGACGCGCGCTTTCGGGAGGCTGTTCAGGTTGGGATCGATCAGGCTGAACGCGGCGAGTTCATCGACGAGGCGGAGATGGACGCTCGTGTCGAGAAGATGCTTTACTCCTGAATATGTATCTCCTCGGGCGTCTAAGCGCGCATGCGAAGCCCGAATGGACGACCATGCGGACGCCGCCCCATGGATACACTGATTTTTGAGGTGATGCGTCGTGAACAGGTTCGACCAGTTCCATGACGGGTTCTATAACTGGCTGTTGATCCGAGAAGGATCAGTTGATCTTTTTGTCGAGACCAGTGAGAAGGAACGGTTCGTCCTCTCTGCCAGCGGCGTCGTGGCGTTGCTCTCGGGTGGCATACGAGAAGGGAACATCATTTTTGATATCGAGTGTCGTGCCACATCCGAAATCACGCTCGGCGACATTCGAGAGATCTATGCATTCGCCGAGGGGCCGCGAGATGAAGCCTATACGCCGAAGGCTATGGCGAAAGTGGCAGAGCAGAGCTTGTCGATGCTGGTGATGAGTTCCTCATACGGGGGAGACTGCCTCTTACTGGCGAAGTCGTTCGAGCTTCAACCTGAGAGTCATTGGATCAGGGAGTTATGCACAAGAGACCGTCCTTGACCGTCCTTTTAGTTATGCCTTGTCACGGCCATACGGGGAAGTTTCGAGTGCGGGCAGGCATAGTGACATCCCGGCCTGGCTGCTTGCATCCTACTGGTCGTACACGGCCCCAAAACGGACCCTGAAAACCAGGGAGGAACGGCAAGAGGAATGAAGGGTAAGCTCGTGTTCGCGACGATCGGACTGCTGGTGGTTGCGCCCTTCTCCTTCGCGTTCTCGTTTCTGACGCACGAGACGATCATCGACATGACGTGGGAGTCGGGGATCAAGCCGGTGCTGCTCGCCAAGTATCCCGACACCACGCCGGAGCAGTTGAAGGAGGCGCACGCTTACGCGTACGGCGGTTCGGTGATTCAGGATGCGGGCTACTATCCGTTCGGACATCCGCCCTTCAGCGACCTGGCCCATTACGTCCGCACCGGGGACTTCATTTCGAATCTGATTCGTGAGTCGCGCGATGTAAATGAGCTGGCGTTCGCCCTGGGGGCGCTGTCGCATTACGTGGGCGACACGATCGGGCATGAGGAGGCGGTGAATCCCGCCGTGGCCATTGAATTTCCGGAGCTGGGAAAAAAGTATGGCCCGATGGTGACCTATGAGCAGTCGCCGCACGCGCATGTTCGCACCGAATGGGCGTTCGACATCGATCAGCTTGGGCACAGGCGCTTCCCTCCGGCTGCCTATCTGCGTCACGTCGGCTTCAAAGTTTCGCGCGGACTGCTGGAGCGCGCGTTCTACGTGACGTACGGGCTCAGTCTCGGCAGCGTCATGGGAAATGAGTCGCAGGCAATCGGCAGTTATGACTGGGCGGTGCGCCAGTTTCTTCCCCGCGTCTCCTTCGCCGAGGTCGTGCTGCACCGGAAAGGCTTTCCTGCCGACGAAGACCTCCCCGGCTTTCACACCTTCGAAGATCGGGTGAAAGATGCGTCGGCCCGCAACGGATGGGAGCCGTTCCGGAAACATAAGGCGAGCTTCGAAACGCGGCTGGTTGCCTTTTTCATTCTGATTGTGCCAAAGGTCGGCATTCTCTCCGACCTCTCGATTCGAGGTCCGGACAAGGACTCCGAAGAGAAGTACGTGGAAGGGGTAAACCGGGCGACCGACCGCTATCTTGAACTGCTGGGTCAGCTGGCGGGTAAAGCTCAGGAAAGCTTCTCCGTCCCCGATCTCGATCTCGACACCGGCTACGCGAGCCGCCCTGGCACGTATGGCCTCATGGACAAGACCTATGCCACGCTTCTCGATCGCGTAACCACGAAGACCGCCAGGCCTCCGCTCGGTCTGCGGCAAAACATCCTGGCCTTCTACTCCGATCCCAATGCTCCCATCGAGACGAAGCGTCACCCACGCCAGTGGGCCCGGGTGCAACAGGAGCTGGACGTTCTTCGCAACATGGCGGCCACGCGGATTCCCGACGCGAAGTGATGCACAGCAGGAAGGAGGAAGCTGGAACAAAACGGGAGCAGGAAGCTCAACCCTCTCTTATTGGGTCGAGCGGAAGTTACTTGTCAGGTTTCGATTGATGCTCCGCCGCGCTTGCTTGCGTGTATTCTGACCCCGGACATGCGGCGCATTTTTACAGCAGCGGTTCTGATCCCACTCGTGATTGCAGTAATCTTCGTGTCGCCGAAGTGGCCCGTCGTTTTGATGTGCGCTATTTTCCTGATTGCGGCGCTGGCGCTGTGGGAATACCTGGGCCTGGCCAACGCCATCGGCGCGAAGACGCCCCGCGTGGTGGTCATCGTTTGCCTCGCTGTTCTGCTCGCGGCGATCTTTCGGCGGCCCGACCTGATGGCGCCGGTTACGGGAGCCATTTCTCTGGCGCTGCTGATCATCTGCACGTTTCGATCGCCACTGGAACGCGTGCTGCCGGACACTGCCTACTCCGTTTTCGGCCTTCTGTACATCGGACTGTCGATGTCGACCATTTACCTGATATCAGCTGAGGACAACGGCCCTTCGCTGCTGCTGTTTTTGCTGATGGTTGTGTGGTGCGGCGACATCGCCGCGCTCTACGTCGGCCGCGCCTGGGGACGGTGGACGCTGGCACGGAGGCTGAGCCCGAACAAGACCTGGGAGGGATCGATCGCTTCGGTGGCCGCCAGCATTCTGATCGCGGTGCTGCTGGTGTGGATCGGCGGAATGCTCAGTGCGCGTTCCATCGAATATCTTTCTTACCCCGGCAGCTTCCTGCACTGGATCGGACTTGCGGTGCTGCTGAACATCGTCGGGCAGGTCGGCGATCTGGCCGAGTCGGCCATCAAACGCGCTGCTGGGGTTAAGGATTCCGGGCGCTTGTTGCCCGGTCACGGAGGGTTCCTGGACCGCATCGACGCGCTGCTGCTGGCTGCGCCGGTGCTGTGGTACGCTCAGTTAGCCCAGCAGTCCTTTTGAAAGAAAGCTGAGAAGCGGTCAGCTAAAATCGGTCAGCTATGAAGCGGTCAGCTAAGAGGCGGTCAGGTAAAAACCGGTTAGCTGAAAGCCCGTTCGCGATTCGACGGTGGGCGGCCTCCTGGAGGGAAGAACTCCTCCCTTGAAACACATTGCCATTCTGGGATCGACCGGCTCCATCGGTCAGAGCACGCTCAGCATTGTCGAGAGCTACCCGGAGCGGTTTGCCGTGGCGTCGCTCGCCGCCGGACGCAACATCGATGCCGCCCTGCAACAGTGCCTGCGCTGGCGTCCTCATGTGGTTTCGCTCGCGACGGAGGAACTGGCTGCCGATCTCGCTCGCCGTCTGCGCAGCGCCGGAGTGACCAGTACCGAGGTGGTGTGGGGCGGCGAGGGCGCGGTTCGCGTCGCCACCCTGCCCGAAGTTGACTTTGTCATTTCCGCAATTGTCGGTGTCGCGGGTCTGGAGGCTACCTACGCAGCCGTCATTGCTGGAAAGACGATAGGCCTCGCGAACAAGGAAGCCATGGTGGCTGCCGGAGAAATCCTCACCGCGGCTGCGCGCAAGAGAAACGTCGCGCTGCTGCCGATCGACTCGGAGCACAACGCGATTCACCAATGCATGCGCGCTGGGAGACGCGATGAGGTGCGGCAAATCTGGCTGACCGCTTCGGGCGGACCCTTCCGGACGCTGCCGGCATCGGAGTTTCGGAACATTACTGTGGAACAGGCACTGCATCATCCGACGTGGGTGATGGGGCGCCGGATCACGATTGATTCGGCTACGCTGGTGAACAAGGGCCTGGAGATCATCGAAGCGTGCCGGCTTTTTGACTTGCCGCCGTCGGCGATCAAAGTCAGCGTGCATCCGCAGTCGACCGTGCACTCGCTGGTGGAATTTGTCGATGGCAGCCTGCTGGCACAAATCTCCGTCACCGACATGCGCCTGCCCATTCTCTATGCGCTGAGTTACCCGGAACGAATAGAGTCGGATCTGCGGTTCGACATGGCATCGCTCTCGGACCTGCACTTCGAGCCCCCGGACCTGGAGCGCTTTCCGTGTTTGCGGCTGGCGTATGAGGCGGCGGAGAAAGGTGGAGCCCATGCGATTGCGCTGAACGCGGCGGACGAAGTGGCGGTCGAGGCGTTCCTCCAACGGGTGATTCCTTTTACGGGGATTCCAGATACAATAGGAAAGGTTCTCGAGACAACCCCGGAGACGCATCCGGCGACCATTCAAGAGGTGCTTGCGCTGGATCACGAGTCGCGCGAGCTGGCGCGGGAAGTTTTGGCGGGACGCGAAGCGTCTCGTCGTTGCTGAGGCCAAGGTTCTCCGGTATGCTGCCGAAGTCCGCACGAGTTTCGCCGATATAGCCTATATGCCCTTCGCCGTCACTGCGACCCTTTCTTTCCTTGCTGTGCTCGGGATCATGGTCCTCGTGCACGAGTTTGGCCACTTTGCCGTGGCCAAGCTATGCGGCGTCCGCGTCGAGGTTTTCTCGCTGGGCTTTGGCACGCGCCTGTTCGGCGTTAAGTACGGAGACACGGATTACCGCATCAGCGCGCTGCCGCTGGGCGGCTACGTGAAGATGTCGGGCGAGACGCCGGGGTCGGAGACGACCGGCGATCCTGGGGAATTCAGCGCCCATCCGCGCTGGCAACGGGTTTTGATCGCGCTTGCCGGGCCGGTAGCCAACTTCATTCTCGCGTTTGTGCTGATGGCTGGTTTGTACACCATGCACAACGAGGTCGAGCAGTATCTCGCGGCTCCGGCTGTGCTCGATGTGGTGCCGCTTAATTCGCCCGCGGGGCGTGCGGGCCTCGAGAGCGGCGACCACATGCTTCGCTTCGACAATGAGCGAAACCCGAGCTGGGAAAAGGTGATCGACCGGGCGCTGCTCGACGTCAACTCCACCGTCCCGATCACCGTGGAACGCGTGGTCAACGGCCAGACGAAGCAGTTCAGCACCGAGCTTCTGCTCGCCGATCCCTCCAAGGGTCAGGACTTCGATATTGGAGCACTGGGGCTGCTTCCCAGAGAGCAGGATGGCCCGGTCATCGTGGCCGATGTGATGCCCGGCGATCCCGCGGCGAAGGCGGGGCTCAAGTCGGGCGATGGTCTTGTCTCCGTCAACGGGCAGATGGTCCACGGCGTTGTTGCGGTTATCGCTGTTCTTGACGAGGCGGGCAACAAGCCGGCGAATCTTGTGGTAGAGCGAAACGGCAAGCAGTTCGGCGTTACTGTACAGCCCATCTGGACCGATTTCGGGACCGGCGGTACTCCGGGTTACAGGCTGGGCTTTACCCCCGTCCCGGCGCCCTTCACCGTGGAGCAGTTGCCGCTTCCGCAGGCGCTCCGCCGGTCGTTCACATACAACCTGCATTACTCGGGACTGATCCTCGATATCCTGCACCGCATGTTCACCCGCCACGGCGCGGTGATGCAGCAACTGAGCGGGCCAATCGGCATGGCGCGCATGACCGGGGAGGCCGCTGAGATGCACGGGTGGCAGCCGATCATCGGCCTCACTGCGCTGATCAGCCTCAACCTTGGCATCATGAATCTGCTGCCGATTCCGATTCTTGACGGCGGCATGATCCTGCTGCTGTGCATCGAAGGCTTGTTGCGTCGCGACCTGAAGCAGGAATTCAAGGAACGGGTGTATCAGGTCGCGTTTGTGATGTTGATCCTGTTCTTCGCCATCATCATGGTGAATGACGTTTCTAAGCTGAACCTCTTCCAGCACCTCAAGCCATAGCGGCCTGTTTGCCGGCAACACCGAGGTCCGCCGTTCGGCGGGCCTTTTTCTTTCCTTTTGGGGAATTGCTCGGAATTATTCTGCCAAGAGCGGGGGCCGATAACCGAACTCGCTGTCGAGGGCCGCCGCAACCTCGAGCGCCAGTTCGTCGGCGAACGGGCGCCCGGCAACCTGCACGCCGATGGGCAGACCCTCCGCAGACCGGCTCACCGGCACAACCGCCGCCGGTCCACCCAGCAAATTGAAACCCTGCGTGTAGCGCATCGCGTCGAAATAGGCGACGGCTTGGCCATCGATGTTCCAGCTCCGCTCGAAGGGTTTGAATGCCGGAATGGAGCACACCGGGCAAAGCAGAATGGGAAACTGCCGCATCTCTTCGAGCAGACGCGCCCGCACTTTGTCGGACTCGACCCACGCATCGAGCAGGGAATCGGCGGTCAGCGGTGTTTCTGCTCGCGCAATCGCCAGATAATCGCGGAAGGTCGGGCTCAAATCCTGTTCGCGCCCGCGAATTGTGGGCGCGTAGAGCATCGCTCCGCACTGGACGAAGAAGGTCCACCACAGTTTCCGCGCTGCTTCGAGCGCGCTGGGCCGGAATGGCTTCAGCTTGAAGCCCTGGCGTTCCAGAGCCCGTACGGCCTGGTGTAACGCGGTTCGCGTCTCGGCGGTCACGGGAACGATGCCATCGTCTTCGAACCATCCGATGGGAGCCTGTTTTGCTTCGTCTCGCGAGACGCGCCGATGCGGGACGGGCGCGCTGTTCGGATCTGTCGGGTCCTGGCCGGACAGGGTTTCGAAGAGCAGTCGCAGATCGCCGATCGCGCGTGCCATCGGCCCGATAGACCCCAGGAACGAAAATGGTCCGAGGCATGGTGGCAGGTGTCCTGCGGACGGGAAGCGGCCCGGGGTCGGTTTCAGCGCGCAGATGCCCGTGAAATGCGCGGGTTCGCGCACCGATCCGCCGCTGTCGCTGCCGAGCCCGGCCGCCGACATTCCAGCAGCGATCGCTGCTGCTTCGCCGCCGCTCGATCCGCCTGCCGTGTACTCCGGGTTCCACGGATTCCGCGTGCTCCCGTACAGCAGGTTCTCGGTCTCGTACGCCATGAGGAACTCAGGACAGTTCGACGTCCCCAGCAAAACAGCTCCGGCGGCGAGCAACCGATCCACCACGACTGCATTCCTCTCCGGGATTGAGCCGATTTCCGGGAATTTGTTGAGCACGCTGCCGATCTCGCAGCGATAGCCCGCGACCGCGATCGACGACTTCACCGTCACGGGGAGCCCCGACAAAGGTCCTGGCCGAAGTCGCTTCGCCTGCGCGCGGACCCGCTCCGCGTCAAAGTCCACAAGTGCGTTCAGCGCTGGATTGAGGCGCTGAATTTGCACGATGTGCTCGTCGGCGAGTTCGCGCGGAGTGATGGCGCGCCGCCGCAGCAACGCAAGCTGTTCGGTCGCCGGAAGAAGAGTGACGGACATGGAGGGGTGAAGGGCAATTATAATTTCGCCCAGTGCCGACTGACTTCGCCGCCGCTCCGCGAACCGTGCCAACGCCTTCCTGGGCTGAAATTGTGGGGCGCGAGACCTTAACGCGTAATCCGACCCTCATTCCCAGCGTGGCTGGCCGCCGGATTCTCGTCACCGGAGCTGGCGGCTTCATCGGATCCGAAATGGTCCGCGTCTTCGCCGCCTCGGGAGCATCGCAGATCGTGCTTCTCGATATAGCGGAGCAGCCGCTCTTCGCCGTCGATTGCGAAATGACGACCCGCGGCTTCGGAGACCGCTCGGTTCCGATCCTTGGCAGCGTCTGTGACGGCGCACTACTCACGGCGCTCTTTGAGGAGCACCGCCCGGAACTCGTCCTCCACGCTGCCGCTCTGAAGCACGTTCCGCTGATGGAACGGAATCCATTTGCTGCCGTCGAGACAAACAGCGTTGGCACATGGCTGCTGGCGAAGATTGCGCAGAGGCATCACGTCCGCAGCCTGATTCTCATTTCCACTGACAAAGCCGTTGCACCGCACAGCATTATGGGCGCGTCAAAGCGCATCGCGGAGCTGGCGATCCTTGCGCAACCTGGAATGACAGCGGTGCGGCTCGTCAACGTTATTGGCTCGCCCGGCAGCGTCGCGCCGCTTTTCGCCGAACAGATTGCACAAGGAGGACCGATCACTGTCACGCATCCGGCAGCGCGCCGGTACTTTCTCACGCTCGATGAAGTGATCGCGCTGATCGCCGAGGCTGTTGACGCCGATTCAGCGCAGGGCATTTTGGTTCCCGATCCTGGCGAGCCAGTTTTGATTGCCGATCTTGCTCGCCGCATGATCGCGCGCCGGACAAATGTGCGTCATGAGATTCCGGTCGTCTTTACCGGGCTGCGCGCGGGCGACAAACTCGACGAGGCTCTCGTTTCATCCGGCGAAAGCTACTCCGGCTCGGCGACCCCCGCCCTGCGGCGTGTCACGAGCCCGGCGGCGTCGGACCTCGATGCGCACATGCTCTCCCTCGAATCCGCCATCGCCGCGCGCGACCTTCCTCTTCTGTTGCGCATCGTCGAGGAGTTGGTTCCGGACTACCAAGCCAGCGCGGTTCTCCGTGAAGCGGCTGCCGCCCTGACGTCGACCCGATGATGCGCCGCATCGCCGTCGTCACCACCTCGCGCGCGGACTACAGCCACCTCTACTGGCCGCTTAAGCTGCTTTCCGAGCATCCCGACGTTGATCTTCGCCTGATCGCGATGGCATCGCACTTTTCGCCGGAGTTTGGCTCGACCATCGGCGAAATTGAGAAGGATGGATTCGCCATCGCCGCGCGGATCGAGTCCCTCCTCAGCTCCGACACTGACGTCGGTATGGCGAAGAGCATCGGCGTCGCCGTCCTCTCGCTTGCCGACACGCTGGGTGCGATGCGCCCCGACCTGTTGCTGCTGATCGCCGATCGTTACGAGATGCTCGCGCCAGCGTCGGTCGCGTTGTCGCTCCGTATCCCCATCGCGCACATCGAAGGTGGCGAGATCAGCGAGGGCGCCATTGACGACGCGGTGCGCAACGCACTCACAAAGTTGAGCCATATCCATTTCACATCGACGGAGAATGCGCGCCGGCGGGTCATCGCCATGGGTGAAGAACCCTGGCGCGTGCATCGTGCCGGTGCGCCATCGCTCGACCATTTGCGGCGCAGCCGTCTGCTCTCGCGCGGGGAAGTTGAAGCGACGTGCGGTCTCGATCTGCGTGTTCCGGCGTTGCTGGTTGTGTATCATCCCGTCACGCTTGAATCCGACACGACGTGCGAGGCGGACGCGCTTTTTTCCGCGCTGGGCCAGATTTCCGGGTTGGGGACCACGCAAATCCTTTTCTGCTATCCGAACGCCGATGCTGGCAGCCGTTTGCTTATCGAGCGCACGCGCGAATTTCTTGCAAGCCAGGCTTCCGCGAGGCTCTTCGTGAATCTCGCTGCGGTGACCTACTGGAGCCTGCTGCGGTGTGTTGACGTGATGGTCGGCAATTCGTCGAGCGGGATCATGGAGAGTGCATCGTTCGCGCTGCCTACCGTCAACGTTGGCTTCCGGCAGAAAGGCCGAGAGCGTGCACGCAATGTTCTTGATGCCGAACCTGATGCCGAGTCCATCCTTGCACGCATCGCCGAGGCTCGCGGCGCTGTTTTTCGCGCGTCTCTCGAAGGGACGACCAATCCCTACGGCGACGGCCACGGGGCGGAACGCATTGTTCAGGTGCTGACTACCTGTCCGCTGGGGAAGGACCTGCTCATCAAGCGAGCTATGCCTGTGCGCAGCGAGTTCACTTCGTGATCGAGCCGGACATCCCCCTCTCCGCGCCCGACATTACCGAGGCTGACATCGAAGCGGTTGTGTCGGTCCTGCGGACACCCCGCCTCAGCCTGGGGCCGAAGCTGGCGGAGTTCGAGGCTGCAATGGCAGCGTACGTGGGTGGACACGCCGTCGGCGTCAGTTCAGGAACCGCGGGGTTGCATCTCGCGCTGCTCGCGCTCGGCATCGGCAAGGGGGACGAGGTCATCGTTCCCTCCTTCACCTTCATCGCTGTAGCGAATGCGGTCCGCTATGTTGGCGCGCAGCCGGTCTTCGCGGACATCGACGAAGAGACGCTCAATCTCGATCCGGCCGGCGTCGCAGCCACCATCACCCCGCGCACGCGCGCACTCATCGTCGTCCACACTTTCGGTCGCCCGGCAGATATTCCGGCGCTTCTCGATCTGGCTCGTCGCCATAACCTGCTCATCATCGAAGATGCCTGCGAAGCCATCGGTGCGGACATCGCTGGTCGCCGTGTGGGGACCTTCGGCGATGCGGGCATTTTTGCTTTCTATCCGAACAAGCAGATCACCACCGGCGAAGGTGGGATGGTGGTCACCGAGGACGCCGCGGTATCGCGCCGCATCGCCGCTTTACGTAACCATGGCCGTTACGATTCCGAACGCCGCCACTCTCCCCTGTCGGGGGAATCGTGGTTCGAGCATGCGGAAGTCGGGTTTAACTACAGGCTCTCGGAAATGCATTGCGCTTTGGGCATGGCGCAACTTAGCCGCATCGATTCCGTCCTTGCACGCCGCGAAATCCTCGCTCGCCGATATTGCGATCGGCTCCGCCACAACCCGGAACTGCGGCTTCCTGCCGTTGACATCCCCGATCGGCGGCTTAGCTGGTTTGTTTTCGTCATACGACTCGCGGCATCGTTTACAACGGCCGATCGTGATTGGATAATGGGAGAACTCGCTGCGTCCGGCATCGCCACGGGCCGCTATTTTGCGCCGATTCATTTGCAGCCCGCCTACGCTGCCTGGCGCGACATTGCTCAGGTGCCGGTTACCGAATCCGTCAGCGCCCGCACGCTGGCGTTGCCCTTCTTCAACCGCATCGCGGATGATCAGATCGACCGCGTTTGCGCCGCGCTGGAGCGCGCCTTGCGTTCCAGGATCTATTCTGCGAACCTGCGTCGTCATCCCCAAAACGAGTGATCGCCATTTGATGGGCAAATGCTAGGATGAGGCCATGGCCGCCAGCCGGAAGACAGCCGCGAAGAAGCGCGGAGCCGCTCAGAAAATCCCACGCTGGTCCGGCACACCTCGAGATCTTGTCGTGCTCACCGGGTTGTCCGGTTCGGGCAAGGCTTCGGCGCTGAAGGCGTTTGAGGATCTCGGGTTCTACGCCGTGGACAACATGCCTGTGATGCTGATGCCTCCGTTCGCGGAGCTGGTGGCGCATTCGCGGGACATTCGGCGCGCGGCTCTGGTGGTCGACGTTCGCGAAGGCCAAAGTCTGGAAAAATTCCCGGCGATTCTACGCGAGATACGTCGGACGCTGCCGACTACGGTGCTGTTCCTCGAGGCCTCTAACGCCGCATTGCTGGCACGCTACTCCGAGACGCGCCGCCCGCACCCGCTCGGTCGCGCGGAACGCGTCGGCCGCGCGCTGCAGGAGGAGAGAAAGCTGCTCGAACCTATCCGCAACGTGGCCGACGTCGTTATCGACACGACCAAATTCAACGTGCATGAACTGCGCGCCTACATCCAGAACAAATTCGTTCGCGAGAACGACGGCAAGAACATGCTCATCTCTTCGGTGAGCTTCGGCTACAAGCATGGAGTTCCGCTCGACGCCGATTTGGTGTTCGACGTACGCTTCCTGCCCAACCCGCACTTCGTTCCGGAGTTTCGGAACCTGACCGGCAAGGACCCGAAGGTCGAGAACTACATCATCGGCTTTCCTCAGACGCGGGAGTTTCTGGATCGCGTCACGGACATGCTGATCTTTCTGTTGCCGCACTATATCAACGAGGGGAAGAGTTATCTGACGCTGGCCTTTGGCTGCACAGGCGGACAGCACCGGTCGGTGATGATTGCCGAAGAGATTGCGCGGCGCCTGGCCCGTCACGGGTTCGGCGTCAAAGTGGCGCATCGCGACATGCCGAGGTAGGAACCGCGTTCAGCGTTCAGAAAAGCCAATCGTCAGCCGACGTGCTGCGAGATAGACAGCACGTTGCCGTCGGGATCTTTGAACCAGGCAACCTTGTCTCCGTTGGGGAACGTGCAGACGCCGTTCGCATCCTGGCCCATGTTGGGATAGCGCTCGAAGCTTAAGCCGCGTCGCTCCAACTGCTTCAGCGTCGACCGGATATCGCGCGCCTCCCAACCCAGTACCGTGCCCTGGGCCGGCGTAAAGCTCTTCGCCTTGTTGATCCGCAGCATCACTCCGTTCATGTCGAAGACCAGCGCGAACCCATCGTCGCGCAGGTACGTGAGGCCCAGCTTGTCGCGATAGAACGCGATGGCGGCCTCCGGATTCCGGGTCGTCAGAAATGTCACCACGCTGTCCATAGAAACCCTCCGCGATGGCATCGTACACGGTTCCGATTCTTGGGCAAGAAAGGAGGTGCGGCGATCGCCGGAGTTTCGTCCCCGCTTTTCCTCACGGAAGCGCGGCGATCCTCGGCGACCGGTTCTTGTCGGCCGACCTAAAATAGAGGCAGGACCCATGGCGGAATTCACTCACCTGCATCTACACACGGATTACTCGCTGCTCGACGGGGCGTGCGATGTCGAGAAACTCGTCAAGCGCGTCGCCGAGATCGGCCAGAAGTCCGTCGCGATCACCGACCACGGCAACATTTATGGGGCCGTGCATTTCTTCGAAGCGGCGAAAAAGCACAACGTCCATCCGATCCTGGGATGTGAGCTGTACATCTGCAAGAAGGACGACCATCGCGAGGATCCGCAGGGCGACGACTACAACCATCTGCTGGTTCTGGCAGAGAACGAAGAGGGCTATCGGAACCTGGTCCGCATCACATCGGAGGCTTCGCTGCACGGCTTTTATCGCAAGCCGCGCGTGAGCAAGAAGTACCTTGCCGAACATGCAAAGGGCTTAATCGGATTCTCCGGGTGTCTGGCGGGCGAGCTTTGCGAAAGCCTGATGGCGGGCAAGTACGATGCCGCGCGCGCCGCGGCCAGCCAGTATCAGGACATCTTTGGCCGGGGCAACTTTTTTCTGGAGATTCAGGACCAGGGGCTCGAACTCGAAAAGAAGATTCAGGCCGATCTCTTCCGCCTTGAGAAGGAACTCGATATCCCGCTGGTGGCTACCAATGACAGCCACTATCTCTGCGAAGACGATTCCCATGCGCATGAGGTACTGCTCTGCGTGCAGACGCTGGCTTCCATCAACGACCCGAAGCGTTTCAAGTTCGACTCGGACCAGTTCTACGTCAAATCCGCGGCGGAGATGGAACGGCTGTTCAAACATGCACCGGAGGTGGTGAGCCGCACCATGCATTTTGCCGAGCGCTGCCATCTGAAGCTGCACCAGGTCGATAATCCGTTTCCGGAGTTTGCGGTCCCGGCGGGACATACGATCGACAGCTATTTTGAGGATGTTTGCCGGAAGGGGCTGAAGAAGCGTATCGATACGTCGGTCCGGGTCCTCGAAGAGCGCGGGGTCCTGCGCACGCCCATCCATGAATACGAATCGCGGCTGAACTTTGAGATCGGCATCATCAAGCAGATGCAGTACTCGGGGTACTTCCTGATCGTGTGGGACTTCATCAAATACGCGCGCGATCATGGGATTCCGGTGGGGCCAGGGCGCGGATCGGCGACGGGCTCGCTGGTCGCGTATGCGATGGAGATCACGAACATCGATCCGATGCAGAATGTGTTGTTGTTCGAGCGCTTCCTGAATCCGGAGCGGGTGACGATGCCGGATATCGACGTGGACTTCTGCCAGAACCGGCGCGGCGAAGTGATCGAATATGTGACGCGGAAATATGGGCGCGAGCAGGTGGCGCAGATCATCACGTTCAACACGATGGCGGCAAAGGCGGCGATCAAGGATGTGGGGCGCGCTCTGGACATGCCGTACGGGGACGTGGATCGAATTGCGAAGCTGGTGCCAGCGACGATCGGCGTCACCATCGATCAGGCGCTGAAGGATTCGCCGCCGCTACAGGAGGCGTACAACGGGACGCCCCAGATCAAGGAGCTGATCGACACGGCGAAGAAGCTGGAGGGGCTGGTGCGCGGAGCGGGGGTACACGCTTCGGCAGTGGTGATCGCGCCGCGGCCGCTGACCGAGCTCGTTCCCCTCAACAGAACCAAGAACGACGAAATCGTGACCGCCTACGACATGAAAGCGGTCGAAAAAATGGGCCTGCTCAAGATGGATTTCCTGGGCCTGGCCACGCTCACGGTCATCACCGACTGCGTGAAGCTGATCGAGCAGACCCGCGGCGAGAAGGTAGACATCGACATGGTTCCGCTGGACGATCCGGAGACGATGAAACGGGTGTTCCACACCGCGCTTACGTCGGGGATTTTCCAGTTTGAATCCCCTGGGATGCGGGACATTTTGCGGCGGTACAAGCCGGACACGGTGGAAGATCTTACGGCGCTGAATGCGCTGTATCGTCCCGGCCCGATGGACATGATCGACGACTTCATCGAGCGCAAGTGGGGGCGGCGGAAAGTCGAGTTTCTGGTGCCGGAGCTCGAGGGCATTCTGAAGGATTCATACGGAGTGATCGTCTACCAGGAACAGGTGATGCGGATCGCCAATGTGCTCGCCAGTTATTCGCTCGGCGAAGCGGATCTGTTGCGCCGGGCGATGGGAAAAAAGAATGCCGCAGCCATGGCCGAGCAGCGCGACCGGTTTATCAGTGGCGCGGCTGCGCTGGGACATCCGCGAGCTGCGGTCAACGAAATCTTCGATCGAATGGAGAAGTTCTCCGGCTACGGGTTCAACAAGTCCCACTCAGCGGCGTACGCGCTGGTTGCATACCAAACGGCGTATTTGAAGACGCACTATCCGGTCGAGTTTATGTCGGCGCTGCTGACGTCGGAGATATCGAAGCCGGAAAACGTGGTGAAGTACATCAAAGAGTGCCGCGAGATGGAGATCTCCGTCGAGGCGCCCGATGTGCGCTATTCCGATGCGGACTTCACCCCGCACGGCGACGCGATCCGCTTCGGTCTGACGGCGATCAAGAATGTGGGCCGGAACGCTATCGACTCGATTCTGTCTATACGCGCGGCGCTCGCCTCAGAAGGGAAGAGCTTCGCTTCCTTCCAGGAATTCTGCGAGAAGATCGACCTGCGTCTGCTGAACAAGCGGGTGATCGAGTCGCTGATCAAAGCGGGGGCGCTGGATTCTTTCGGGGGCCGCGCGCAGCTGCTCGCCGCCGTCGACAAGACGATGGAGCGCGCGCAAAAGGCCCAGCGCGACCTTGAAGCCGGACAGGGCGGTCTTTTTGGAATCTTCAATGCGCCTGCCGCGGATGCTAAGAATGACGATCTGCCCAACGTGCCGGACATGGACGAGAGCCAGCGGCTGGCAGCGGAGAAAGAAGTCCTGGGGTTCTTCGTCTCCGGTCATCCGCTGGACAAATATGCGGAGAAGCTGCGCAATCTCCCGGGTGTCGTTGATGTCGCCACCGCGCTGGAAATGAAGCCGTCCACCTCCAGCGTCCGGCGGGGGCAGGCCCCCGAGAACGAAATTGGCATCGCCGGGGTCATTCTTGGCCTCAAAGTCGCGAAGTCGAAGCGCTCCGGTGAACTCTACGCGACCGGCGCCCTCGAAGATGCAAGCGGAAAAATCGACTTTGTTTGTTTCCCCAGGGACTACGAGCGTCTGGCGCAGTCTCTGCGCATCGAGGTGCCGGTGCTGGTGCGCGGCCAACTCAACAAGGACGACGAAGAGGCTGCGACCAAGCTGTATGTCTCCTCCATCCAGGCGCTCGAAGACGTGAAGGTCCGCCTGCCCACCAACATTCGCATCCGCATTCCGCTCGATCGCGTCAGCGAAACGACGCTGGTCGAGCTGCACGACTTGGTGGTTTCTGCGCCGGGGCCGGCGCGGCTGATGCTCAACGTCGAGGAGCGCGGCCAATACTGCGTCGTCATGGAGCCCGAAGGGATCACTGTTGCCGCCGACCGCGCCTTCATCGACAAAGCCGAGCTTCTGCTGGGGCGCGGGATGGTGCAGGCTGTCGAATAGCTTCTCAGCTCTTCGCTGGATAGTTACAAAGCGCAGAGATCGAACACTCGCGGCATAGAGGTCCATTGGTCCGGCATACCTCCTTGCCGTGCTGTCTCAACAGCAGGTGAGCTTCCCCTGCTTTCGCGGGATTCGCGGGGATTTCCGGAGCGATTGCATCTTGCACGGATTTGTACATTCGGCCGTAGTTTCTTAAATGCTCGCGTCCGTAGCCTACGCGAGTGAGAACGCGCAGAGCGTTCGATTCCAGTGGGAGGCCCGGTGCGGCGCCGCAGAACATCAGGATTTTCTCAGCTCCCGGGTCACCAATATTGGGGAATTGTTTGAGGGCCTTCTTAGCCTGCGTGTAGGGCTGCGTGAGTATGCATTCCAAATCGCCGCCAAACTGATCCCGGCAAATCCTCGCGATCTCGAGCCAGCGAAATACACGGACCTCGGGGCGCATGCCGCCTCTGGTTGCCCAAGATAAGAGAACGTCGCGATCGGCAGCCAGGACTGCCTGGGGAGAGAGTCCCACCTGTTTGCGCAGACCCTCGAATACTTCTCGCCGTCGATCGTCCGACATGAGATAGGCGGCGTTCTCCCACAACACCAGTTCGAACGGACCCTTTGCCGGAGGTAGTGCGGGAGGCCCATATTGGCGTCGCAGAAAAGAGAGGATACTTTTCAATTTCGCCACGGTTCGATCCTCGCTGGCGAGCCTGACTCTATCACACTTCGCGGCGGTGTCAGCGGCCAGGGCGACTTCCGGTCCAGCAAGCGATTCGGTGCGATCGGGACCTCTCGCGCGGACGGTCCGGGTTCCGGCATCTACAATGCGGAGAGCCCATGCCTGACGCCCTGATCGAATTTCCGGCGCACGCTCCGCATCGCCGTTGGCGCATCGCGGTCCTGCTCGGCATCGGCGTTCTGGTGAATTTCTTCGATCGCGTCAACATCTCGGTCGCCTACGACGCGCTGCGCATTCAATGGGGCATCACCGCCGTTACCTTTGGCTATCTTGCGAGCGCTTACAACTGGAGCTATGCGGCGCTGCAGCTTCCCGTCGGCATCATGCTGGATCGCTGGGGCGTGCGACGCATTGGCCGCGTCGCGACGTTTCTGTGGAGCGCGGCATCGTTCGCGTCCGGTCTTGCCACCGGCATCTACAGCTTCTTTGCGGCGCGGCTTCTGCTTGGGGTTGGCGAGGCGCCGACCTTTCCGGCGAATGCCAAAGCGGTTGGCTACTGGTTTCCGGAGCGCGAACGCAGCTTCGCGACGTCGATCAATGATGCGGCCGCAAAATTTGCGTCGGCCATCGGCGTCCCGATCCTGGGCCTTCTTGTGTTCCGGCTCGGGTGGCGATGGAGCTTCATTTTTACCGGCTTCGTCAGCTTTCTCTACTTTGTTTTGTTTTGGGGCGTGTATCGCAATCCCAGCGAGGACCCGCGGCTCAGTCCTGCTGAGCGCCAGTTGCTGGTCGATGGCAAGGCACAGCCGGAATCTGCGACAGCAAGACACAAGCATGGCGCGCCTTTGTTTTATCTTTTGCGCCAGCCCCAGGTCATCGGCGCCACCATCGGTTTTGCCGCCTACAACTACGTTTTTTATCTGGTCCTCACGTGGTTGCCTAATTACCTCTCAATGAGCCTCCACGTCGATCTGCTCCACTCGGCGCTCGATACCAGCATTCCGTGGCTGGTAGCAACCTTCACTGACCTCGTCATCGGGGGCTGGATGGTGGACGCGCTGGTCCGTCGCGGCGCGCGGCCTTGGCTGGTGCGGCAGTCAGTGCTGGTCGGCGGCCTCGCTTTTGGCATGGGGATTTATGGAGCACGATTCGCACATACGCCCACCGTCGCTGTTGTGTGGATCAGCCTGTGCATGGCGGGGCTTGGCGCGATGGCGCCCGTCGGATGGTCGATCCCCTCGCTCATCGCGCCGCGCGAGAGCGTGGGCCGCGTCGGGGGCATCATGAACTTCGCGACCCAAATTGCGGCGATCTCCGCGCCCGTGATCACTGGCTACTTCGCCAGGGCTCACAACTTTGGCGGGTCTTTTGCCCTCGCCGCTGTCGTGCTGGCGATCGGCATCGCCGGATACATCCTGGGCCTGGGCAAACTGCGCGTCATCCCGGAGCCGGCCTGACCGTGTCTGCGACCTTGCGCGAAATATCCTTGACAGTTGTTCCTGCTAAGAATATGACTATAGTCAAACATGACTACGGTCACAAATCGCCGTGAACGGAAGAAGCTTACCGCCCGGGCACAAATTATGAGCGCTGCCATCGGGCTTTTTTCCCGCCATGGCATCGCGGCCGTCACCGCCGATCAGATCGCCGAGGCCGCAGATGTGGGCAAGGGCACGATCTATAACTACTTTCATACAAAGGAAGACATCGTCGTCGCGTTCATGGCCGATCTGGAGGCACGTCTGGCGCCCGATATCGCGCGCTTCCTCGCCCGCCGCCAGCCGCTGGGTCGCATCCTCGCCGATTTCATCCTCCATCAGTTCCGCCTCAAAGAGCCGTGGCATCCCTTCGTGCGCGTCTTCCTTGCGCAGATGTTTCTCGACACCGCGAACTTCTTTCCGTACATGATTCAAATGCAGCAGAGCATCGATCCTCCTATGGAGAAGCTCTTCTCCGGCCTACGCGACCGTAGCCTCGTCCGCAAGGACATCGATATCCCACAGCTAATCCTGAGTTTCAAAACCATGCACCTTGGCCTCACTGCCCTGTGGGCCGTCGAGGGCCCGCCATTTCGCGGCACCATCGCCACTGTGCGCCACCAAATGAAGTTGTTCGCCGAAGGAATCGGAGAAAGATCATGCGACTCACTGCCATCGCTCTCGCCGTCGTCTGCACTTCCACTCTTGCCGCTGGCCAAACGCCGGAGCCTGCGGCGAACCCGCTCGTCCGCCACTATTCCGAAAACGAGGCCCTCACCTATCGCATGACAGGGATGAACGACGACTGGCACTACAGCGTGCAGGCCGACGGCGGGGTGAAGAAGAATGCTGACGGAATCTGGGTGGAGGAATTTCGCTGGTCCAATATGACCTCCAACGGTCAGCCGGTTGCGCTCACGCCCGCGTCTGTTGCGTTCCGCGAGGTGCTCTCGCTCGATCCCACGCGCAACCCGTCCGGCCCCGATCTCAGCAACGTCGATCCGCGTCTCGTCGGGCCGGTGACGGATCTGATGACTTTCTACGTCGATCTGTGGCTGGCCAACAAAATCGGGATCCTGCGGCGCCCCGGCGACCATTTCTACGTGCCCAATCCCATGCCCAGCTCGTGGGCCGACGGCACGCGCGTTCTCACCGGCCAGGACCACATCGACTTCGATCTCACTCTCCAGTCCGTCGATGCCGCGAAGCACACGGTGCTTCTTGTCGTACACCACGTACCGCCTGCACATCCAAACGTCACGTTTGCCGCCGCGTGGATGCAGGCGCCGGTCGCCGGCACGCCGAATAACTGGGTCGAAGTTGCAAAGACCAGCGCCGGCAAATTTCAGGCAGGTGTTGGCAAGGAAACCTTCGATGTTTCCATCACGGTCAGCACGGTCGATGGCAAGATTCTTGCAGCCAGCATGGAAAATCCGGTGGTCACGATCAGTCGTATCTGCGACGATGCGGCGCTGACCCAATGCACCGATCCGAAGCCGCACACGATTCATCGCCACGTGGAGATTGCGCTCGCGCCCTGAGTTCAGCGGCAGAGCGCAAACCGCTGCCGCACCTCGTAGCGGGTACCCTCCGGCCCGGGTAAGGATTCGTAGAGCAGGAACTCATCCGCCACGAACTCTGCCCGCAGGTCGGCCTTGCTCTTTGCCACGGCCTGTTTCAGCCACCTCAGCGCTTTTGTTCCGGTGTGGCCCTTCATGCGTGCAAGGGTAATGTGCGGGCTATACGGCCTTGCCTCCGGTACGAATCCGCAATTGCGCATCGCTGCTGTTACAAATTGCTGCAGCGCCAGCAGCTCTGGCGCCGGTGCCAGACCGGCCCAGAAGATTCCGGCGCGCTCAAAGAATCCCAGGCCCTCGATTCGTACCGGAACCGTCGCTGCCCGCACCGCTGTTAGTTTGTCCACGACGCACTTTTCGCGCTGCTCGTCCATGCTTCCCAGGAACTGGAGCGTCACATGCCAGCCGCTCGGCGCCGACCATCGCACATCGGCGCCTGAACCGGTCTCGAACTGCGCCCGCACCCGTGCCAGCGCTTCTGCCGCTTCCTGTGCCAGGGCGATTCCGATGAAAAGCCGCATTGCAGCAGACTAACTCTTCACGCTCCGTGACGACCCCGCGGCTCGCGATGCTACGATTGGATCGTGCACTGGCCCTCTGCCCCCTGCACAATCCCCCTCGCCGTCGTCTGCCTCACCCTGATCGGCGGACGCCTTAGCTGCGCTCAGATGCAAATGGAGATGGGCCCGCCTAAGACCTTCACAGAAGCGATTGAAGCGCACACCACTTCCGGGACCAGCGCGGAGCCCGACTCCACGCCAGCGCCGATGCTGATGACCATGCACGGCCCCTGGATGCTGATGCTGCACGGCAACGGCTTCCTCGCCGACACGCAGCGGACGAGCCCCCGCGGCGGCGACAAGCTGTTCTCCACGAACTGGGTGATGCCCATGGCGCAACGCGCGTGGGGTCCTGGGCAGCTTACGCTTCGCACCATGCTCAGTCTTGAACCTGCCACCGTCACCGGCCGTCAGTATCCACTGCTGTTCCAGCAGGGAGAAACAGCTTACGGTCGCGCCATAGCCGACGGCCAGCATCCGCACGACTTCGTGATGGAATTCGCCGCACTCTACGACCTGCACCTGGGCGAGCACAACCTTCTCAGCTTCTACCTGGCGCCCGTGGGCGATCCGGCCATCGGCCCCACCGCTTATCCGCACCGTGAGTCGGCCATCGAAAACCCAGTTGGCACGCTTGGACACCACCAGGAAGACTCGACGCACATCTCGGACGACGTCGTGACCGCCGGCTTCACCCGCGAATGGGTGCGCCTTGAAGCTTCGGGATTCCACGGCCGCGAGCCGAACGAGCATCGCTGGCAAGTGCAGCAGGGCGCCATCGATTCGTGGTCGACGCGCCTCACGCTGCAGCCCGGTCAGAACTGGAGCGGTCAGTACTCGTATGGCCGGCTGCACAGTCCCGAACAGCTCTTCCCGACGGCGGATCAGGAGCGCATGACCGCATCCGTCATGTACAACCGGTCCTTTGGCTGGAAGGGCGCCGGCAGCGCTGACTCCGCTGCGGCCGGGAACTGGGCCAGCACGATTGCGTGGGGGCGGACGCGCGATCTGCCTGACAATCACATCGAGAACAGCTATCTGCTCGAATCGACGCTGCGCTTCCGGTCCCGCAACTACGCCTTCACGCGCCTGGAAGCTGTGGACCGCACCAACGAGCTGCTACTCGGCGAGCGGCCCCTGCCACCGAATTTTCAGGAAGAACCGGCTGGCCGCGTGGAGGCTTATACGTTTGGCTACGACCGCGACCTCGGCCGCATCCCACACCTGTCCACAGCCCTGGGAGCGCAGGTCACGACTTACCATCCCGGCTCCGTCCTGCAAACGGTTTACGGGAGCGACCCGATGGGTATAGTCGTCTTCCTGCGCTTGCGCCCGCAGTGAGTTCTCTCTGGGGACCTCGTCCGGCTGGTATCGGATGGGCTTTGAAATGTTGCACAGGTGCCGCATCAGCGAACCAAAATTTGCTGTCTGAAGCGCCAGGAAAATCATGGGTCCAGGCATCCGAAATGCGGTTTGTACGATTCGTAACCGAACGCACGCTGGTGCATTGGAATCAAATCTTGGATTCGGAGCGTACTATGAACCCAGGAACCAGTGCTTTGACCCCCGGGACCATCCCGTTGCGCCCGGCAACTGTGGGTGCGCATCACTCGAACGGCGCCGACCCCCGCGCTGTGCTTACCTCGTGGAAAGACATCGCGCGCTATATGGGGAAGGGCGTTCGCACTGTACAGCGCTGGGAGCAGGACTTTGGGCTTCCCGTTCGGCGTCCTCAGGGTTCGAACAAGAAGGCGGTGCTGGCGCGACCCCGCGATCTCGACGCCTGGGTGGCTTTGCGATGCACCAGCCGCGCGGAGCGGGTGCGAGCCGACTTCTCCAGTTCCATGGATGGCCCACGACCGAGCCTTTCCCTGACGGCACTCTCCCTGCTGAACGCCAGGATCGAGACCGCTCGAATGCTGCGGGACAACAATCTGGCGCTGACAAAGGAAGTGCAAGCGGCGATTCAGGAGCTGAGAAGCCGTGTTGAGTCGATCCAGCAACTCAGGCTCTGAACGGGGCTCGTCCGCCGAAATCCGCGCAGTACGAAGAAGGCCAGTCGAGGGGTCTATAATCCTGGCCACTGGTAGATTCTCGGCTCGGTTGTGTTGAAGGCGCCTCTCTCCTGAACAAACTGAAATGACTCCTCGTAAACCAGGAACGAGCCTGGCGAAGGCGCAGCCTGCCGTCCGGAAACCAGCAACCGGGGCCGCCGCAGTGACAGAATTGCCACAGACCAATTGCTTCCCCATCGTTGGGATCGGAGCGTCGGCTGGCGGTTTAGAAGCCTTCACTGCTCTTTTCAGGACATTGCTGCCTGATCTTGGGATGGCTTACGTCCTGGTGCCGCATCTGGATCCGCAGCGTGAGAGTGCCATCGCTCAGATTCTTGGCCGCATCACGGCTATGCCGGTGGTCGAGATTGAGAACGGCATGGAACTCAAGCCCGATCATGTCTACATCATTCCGCCCAATTGCGATCTCACCGTCTCCGGGACTCGATTCCACATCGGCGATCGCGAGCACCAGCCGCGCTCGGTGAACGCCACCATCGATATTTTCTTCCGCTCGTTGGCCGCGGCGCATGGATCCAATGCCATCGGCATCGTCCTGTCCGGTACTGCGTCGGACGGAACGCTCGGCCTTACCGCCATCAAGGGCGAGGGCGGCTTCACTTTCGCGCAGGACATCCATTCCGCCAAATACGACAGCATGCCCGCCAGCGCCATCGCCGCGGGATGCGTCGACCTGGTTCTCGCTCCCGACGCAATCGCTCGAGAATTGGCGCGCATTCGCAATCACCCCTATGTGGCGGGAGCCGTGGGGCCGATTGGGGGTGAGGAAAAAGGCTACGATGCCTCGATGGCGCAGATCTTCCGCCTGCTACGGCGGGCTACCCGTGTCGATTTTTCCGAGTACAAGCCCCCCACGATCGGCCGCCGTATCCAGCGACGGATGGTTCTGCACCGGATCGAAGAACTGAGCGACTACGTGGCCCTTCTCCAGCGCGACCGCAGCGAGGTCACCGCGCTGTATCAGGATCTGCTGATCAACGTCACCTCCTTCTTCCGCAATCCTGAAGCCTTCGAGACGCTGAAGCAGGTTGTCTATCCCGCGCTACTGAGAACCCGCAATAAAGGATCGATCCCGCTCCGCATCTGGGTTCCGGGCTGCTCCACGGGCGAGGAGGCCTATTCGCATGCCATGTCCATCGTCGAATATCTGGGCGACGAGCGGACGGAAGTCCCGATCCAGATCTTCGGCACGGATCTGAGCGAACTGGCCGTTCAGCGCGCCCGCGCCGGCATGTACAAGGAGAGCATCGAAACCGATGTGAGCCCCACTCGCCTGCGCCGCTTCTTTCACCAGAACGACGGAGGCTATCAGATCAGCAAGACTATCCGCGACCTCTGTATCTTCTCCACGCAAAACATCTTCAGCGATCCGCCCTTTTCCCGCATGGATCTGGTGAGCTGCCGGAATGTGATGATTTATCTCGGCCAGTCCCTGCAGAAACGCGTGATCCCCATCTTCCATTACGCTCTTAATCCAACTGGTTTTTTGATGATCGGCAATACGGAAGGCCTTTTGGGAGCAGGTTCGGAGTTGTTCGAAATGGTCGACAAAAAACAGAAAATCTACAGCAAGAAGCTCGTTGCCAACCCAGTCACCTTCGGTTTCCAGGCTGGCCCACGGGAACACGATGGTACGGTTCTGGAAATGCCCGCGCCGCCGGTTAAAGCTGTTGATCAGGTCAAGGCGCCCACCGACCTGCAGCGCGAGGCCGACCGCCTGCTGCTGACGCGCTATGCGCCGCCCGCGGTGGTCGTGAACGAACAGATGGAGATTCTGCAGAGCCGCGGCCGGACCGGGAATTTTCTGGAGCTGGCGCCGGGCAAGGCCAGCCTGAATCTGCTGAAGATGGCTCGCCCCGGCCTGCTGTTCGAACTGCAGAGCGCGCTGGAGGAAGCCAAAAAGACCGGCCTCGAAGCCGAGCGGCGCAACCTGCGCGTCGAAGGCGACGGACAGAACCACCACACCAATATCCGCGTGCTGCCCTTCCGCTCGCCGATCCAGGAACAGTACAGCTATCTCATCGTTTTCGAGGCAGCGCCGGTCGAGGGCGCCCTCCTCACTTCCAATAGCGCGGAGCCTCTCACCGAATCTGAACGCGGCGAGAAGGACAAGCAGTTTGCTCAGCTCAAGCAGGAGCTGTCCGCGACGAGGGAGTATCTGCAATCGATCATCGAGATGCACGAAGCCACCAACGAGGAGCTGCAGTCGGCGAACGAAGAAATTCAGTCCGGCAACGAAGAGCTGCAGAGCACCAACGAGGAGCTGCAGACGTCCAAGGAAGAGCTCGAGTCGGCCAACGAGGAGCTGCACACGGTCAACGAAGAGATGCAGCACCGCAACGACCTGCTGACCCAGCTCAACAACGACCTCACCAACCTGCTGAACAGCGTCAACCTGCCCATGGTGATGGTGGGATCCGACCTCGGCGTTCGTCGCTTCACGCCGCAAGCCGCGGCGCTGCTGGGGCTGATGCCGAGCGATGTGGGCCGCCCCATTCCGCGCCTCAAGCTCAGGGTCGACGTTCGCGCGCTCGAGGAGACCATGCTCGACGTCATCCAGCGTGTACAGCCACGGCACGATCAGATACAGGACGACGCGGGCCGCAACTTCACCCTACGCATTACGCCCTACCGCACCCTCGATAACCGCATCGATGGCGTGGTGCTGACGGTTGTCGACCGCCATGCAACCGATGATCCTGAGGGGGGATCGGCCGCGAAGCGCACCGGAGAGCAAACGGCGAAACAAAACCCGGCACCCTCTGTCAAAAAGAAATCCGCGGGCGGGTCGAAATCAAAAAAGCGATAGGGGGCGCGCGGCGGCGCCTGGAAATTTTGCCGCCTTCCCAGGTTGCGGCCTGCGGCGAAGCCAGGCCACCGCTACTGACCGTGATGATCGAGGTGATGCTTAACCGCGTGTTCCGCGTGTTCGGTCGCGTGCACGTGATGGGCTTGCGCCAGGTGGGCGTGATGAGCGGCCTGCTGATGGTCGCCCGAGTCATGATGCTTTGCGGCCTCGGTGTGGTGATGAGCCGCCATGCCGTGATGATGGGCCGCCTGGCGATGTTCGTGCGCTGCCTGCTCTGACATTCTCGTCTCCTTTGGCTCGCGAGTTTCCTGCCCCCGCCCACGAGCCCCTTCGCATCATCCGCGCGCCGCCCCGGGGCGCGGGTTACGCCGCCTTCAATTAAGAATGAATTTGCGACGAACCCATCCTCATCGCGTCTCATACAATGTCGTCTCGGGAGGTCCCCATGCTTCTCACGCGCCTGCTTCGCATTTCTCTGCCGCTCCTGTGTCTGCTCTCACTCACCGCATGCAACGCCCGAGCCGCGGGCCGGCCGCCGATCCCGGCTGCCAACGCCGATGTCGCGCTGGCCGCGAAGGCCGGCAAGGAGAAAGCGGTGTTCGCCGGCGGCTGCTTCTGGGGCACGCAGTCGGTTTTCGAGCGCGTGAAGGGAGTCATCAGCACGGCAGCCGGCTATTCGGGCGGATCGGCGGAAACAGCGACCTACGATCAGGTCACCACGGAAACCACCGGCCATGCTGAATCCGTCGAGGTCACTTACGATCCCTCGAAGATCACCTACGGACAGCTGCTGCGCATTTTCTTTTCCGTTGCCCACGACCCCACGCAGCTCAACCGCCAGGGTCCCGACGTGGGCACCTCGTATCGTTCCGCCATCTTCTACGCCAACAACGATCAGAAGTGCATCGCCCAGGCTTACATCGCGCAACTGGACGCTGCCAAAGTCTTCCCTGGCAAAATCGTCACACAGGTCACGCCGCTCGAAGGGTTTTATCGCGCCGAGGACTATCACCAGGACTACGCTCTCCATAACCCGGACAATCCCTATATTCTGGTTTGCGACCGCCCGAAGGTCGAAGCGCTGAAGCAGCAGTTTCCGGAGTTATTTGTGGATTACAAGGGCCATTGAAGATTGCGATCAGGGCGCGGACCCGCTGCGGTGACTGATGTTCGCGGATGGGTCACCGGCGGGGCGACGAATCGGAGCGCGCCAGGATAGGCTGATGTGAGGCGCCGGGCCGGATGGCATCGAGTTTCGTAAGAGCCCAGGGCTTTTTTGAGATGCGCGAAACAACCAGCGGACTTCGGCCCCCTTCACAATGAGATGGACTCCGGGCACCACAGGAGTTCCCTTCAGCGTATGCATCGCTTGGATTATTGAAGACTCTGCCTTAGATCTTTCGACAGGATCGAGGACTGCATGCTGGATGGCGATCTCCCCGCGAGTTCTTCCGGTGCTTCTTTGGGACACAAATTCACAGCATTTCTTCTCGCCGCTGCGATCGGCTTCGGGGTTCCCAACTGGCTGAAATACAAAGCGTCGCAATCGGCATCGACCGCGGAGCTTTCCTTCGACTCAAGTGCCGCGCGGCAGATCGATCCAGGCCTTGCCACCGCCGCCGCCCCGGCCCTTACGCTGGCGCATTCGATTCTCACCGATAATGTCGTCGCGGAATTGTCGACGCAGGCTTACCTTGCTGCGTCGGACATGGACAGCCGGACCCGCGAATTTCGGTCGCGTCTGGAGTTGACCCAGCCATCCGGCACCGTGCTCCGCGTGGGCTTTCGCGACGCCGATCCGGAGAAAGCGGCAAGCGAGGTGAATGCCGTCGCCAGGACTCTGGCAGACTGGACGCCTGCCTCCGCGACGCCCGCGGCTCAGGCTGCGCCTACTGCTCCAGTCAAGGCGCCTCCCGCGACGGCCGCGTCTCAGCCGGCCGCTCCGCCCGCCGAGCCCGCGGTTTCCCGTCAGAGTCAATCCAGCGCTTCGCTGGCGGCCTCGCTCGGTGAATTAGCGGCAGAGCTGTCGGCCACGAATCGCAAACTTGACGGCGTGGGGTCTTCGAGCGGCAGAACGAGGGCAGGGCATCGCTCGCATGCTTATCAGGACTCGTCGTATCGGGGCTCGTCGTACACCCAGTCTCGGCAACAACAGCTTGTGAAGGCCGAAATCAAAACGGCGCAGAAGGAAGTTGAGGATCTGCGCACGCGATACGCGAATCAAGATTCCCACGACGGCCTCAAAGACCGGCTCGCTGAAATTCAGGAAGCGCTCACGTCCGTCTGGCCAGGAGCCGGTGCCCTCCGGTCCTCGGGCTCGCATCGTTTTTACTCGGCGGGCGTCAACGCCAGTCAAATTCGAAGCGAACGCGGTGCGCTGACCCGCGCGATCAGTGTCGTGGAGCGAGAGCGTCACGCGATCGAGCAGGAGGCGGACGCGCGCCCCACGCCGAGCGCCGACGTTGCCCAGGCCGCTTCTCCTTCTGCTTCGACCCCGGAGGCGGCGGCGCAGTCGCAGCCTGCTCGTCAGGCGCAACTTCCTCAGGCGCAACCGGCGCCGGTTCCTGCCCCCAGTCCCTCGGCCTCGAATCAACCCGCGATGCACCCGCTTACGCTTGTCCGATCTGCTGGTCCTGCTGCCCCCATTCCGTGGTGGCCGTCGATCGTGGCGGGAATTCTCTGCGGGTTGCTCTATTGGGGAGTCGCCGCCTGGCGGAACCGTCCCGTCGATTACTCCGGCGAGTACGACGCTGAAGAGACGCAATACTCGAACAGGCTCTTCACACCGGATCGGCCCATCGCCGCAGCGTCGCCTGTCACCGCAGCGCCACCTGTCGCGAACGCGTCACGGGAGGAAGTTCTCGAGAGCGTTCCGCCGAGGCGAGCTTCCTTCTTCTACGAACCTCCTCCGGCGGAGCGTTTCCACGAGCCTCCTCCGGCGGAGAGCGCCCCTTCGGCAACCGCTCTTTCGGCCCGCGTGGATGAACGAGCCGCCGCCATCGCTCAGGAAAGCGTTCCCGACAACCCCGAGCCGGCGCCGCTCTTGCGGGAAAACATGGTCGAAATTGCCGATCCCTGGAACGATCTGATCAAGAAGGCCATTGCTGAAACCGACATAGGCAGAAGGTTCGAGGGACCAGCCTCGGATGGTGAGAAATCCGCCGCCGAAGACCTGCGTCCGAATCGCTCGGATCGTCTGGCCGGCTAGAGAGCGGAGCCGGCTCGAGGGAAATCAGCGGCCGAGGAATCGCCAGGTCGCTCCGAGGCTGAAGCCATTGGGGGTGAGACCGTGGTTGTGCTCGACCAGCACGCCCGAGCTGTTGAAACCGGGCGGACCGACGAACGAAGGCCAGAACTGGAACTCATAATCGCCACGGAGCGAGAGCTGGTGGGTGAGGCGGTATTCGGCGGTGCCTCCCGGCGCATACGCGAAGAGGCTCCCTTTGACACCGCCGGCCGCTGGGTAATTGGGGGTTGTGATTAGACCTGCACCCAACAGCACCTTGAGCCAGAGGTTCAGTCGGCGATACTGAATTGCCCGGTAGCGCGGGCCGGCGAGGTAGTTGGACTCGATCTGCCCCCCGGGACCATTCCAATGGAGCCAGCGCGCCTCCCCTTCGATTCCCCATTTCGGCTTCACATTGAGATCGAAGAGAACCGCGGGACCTGCCAGTTGAGCGTTGCAGCCCAGCGGAACGTCGCTTCCGCAGCTGTAGTCGGGGTTGAAGGCGGAGACTTCCGCTCCTGCCCAGAGGCTCGCATTGCCGCCGACCGCGGACTCAGGAGACTGGGCCTGTGCAAGCGCGGGGGCTAGAACCAACACGAGGATTGCGGTCCATTTGCCCGCGGCCTTTGTCTTCTTTGAGTCCATAAGATTGTGGATATTTCCAGTTTGTGTCGTTGAGAACCAGTTTATCGGGCAAAGGATGTGTGGAGGAGTGCCAGGAATCCGCGGCGTTATCGTTACTGTCGAAACATTTGGCGTGTGCAGCATGGCGCCTGCCGCCATGAACCGTTCATCAGTCTTCGCAGCGTCGAGAGCGAGACTACCGGCGTTTCGTTTTTTGGGGGGACGAGGTTGCTGCCTGATTCGTGCGGCGAACCAGCATAGGGTGCGCAGGAAGTTTGGGGTCGGCTACCCGGCGGATGGCGGCGTGAATGGTGCAGGCCTGAGGCGGCGCGAGCAATACGCGGAAACAAGCGTCCCCACGGTTGAGGACGTCCGGATTGAACTAAACTGGGGTGTTATGGCTACTCTCGAACAACCCACTGTTATTCTTCCGCGAGCGCCGCAGGGCGCTTTCCGCAATGAGCCTTTTATCGACTTTTCACAGCATGCGAATGCGCATGCGATGCGCGAGGCGCTGACGCGGGTCGGCGATCTGTTGGGGCATGAGTATCCGCTGATCATTGGCGGGGAGCGAGTGAAGACGAGCGCGAAGATTGAGTCGCGGAACCCGGCGCGGCCGGCGCAGATTGTCGGGGTGCATCAGAAGGCGGGCGCGGAGCATGCCGAGCAGGCGGTTGGGGTGGCGCTGAAGGCGTTTGAGACGTGGCAGTTTGTGCCGGTGGAGGAACGGGCTTCGCTGCTGCTGGGCGCGGCGGAGATCATTCGCGATCGGAAGTTCGATTTTTGCGCGTGGCTGACGTATGAGGTCGGGAAGAACTGGGCCGAGGCCGATGCGGACGTCGGCGAGACCATCGACTTTCTGGAGTTTTATGCGCGCGAGGCGCTGCGGCTGGCGCGGGCGACGACGCCGATTCAGTATCCGGGCGAGAAGAATGAGCTGCTGTATATTCCGCTGGGCGCAGGCGCGGTGATTTCGCCGTGGAATTTTCCGTTCGCGATTATGGCGGGGATGACGGCAGCGGCGATCGTCACTGGGAATACAGTTGTCCTGAAGCCGTCGAGCGATTCGCCGACCATTGCGGCGCGTTTTATGGAGGTTCTTGAGGAGGCGGGGCTGCCGCCGGGCGTGGTGAATTTCTGTCCGGGGTCGGGGGCTTCGTTTGGGAACGCTGTGGTGGCGCACGCGAAGACTCGGTTCATTGCGTTCACGGGATCGAAGGAAGTCGGGCTCGACATTCACGAGCGCGCGGCCAAGACGCAGCCGGGACAGATCTGGATCAAGCGGACGATTCTGGAGATGGGCGGCAAGGACTCGATCATCGTGAGTGCGGACGCGGATTTCGACGCGGCAGTGGCGGGCGTGGTGGCGTCGGCGTTCGGGTTCAGCGGGCAGAAATGCTCGGCGTGCTCGCGGGCGATTGTGGAGGAGCCGATTTACGACGCGTTTGTGGAGCGGCTGCGGGAGAAGGTGGCGGGGCTGTCGGTGGGCGATCCGGCGGCGAACCCAAACATGGGGCCGGTGGTGAACGAAGCGGCGATGAAGACGATTCTTGAGTACGCTTCGATTGGCAGCAAAGAGGGGCGGTTAGTGGCAGGCGGCAAGGCGGTCGAGACGCCGGAGAAGGGCTACTACGTCGAGCCGACGGTGATTGTGGATGTGTCGCCGGATGCGCGAATTTCGCAGGAAGAAATTTTTGGGCCGGTGCTGGCGGTGATCAAGGCTCGGGATTTCGATCACGCGCTGGAGATCGCCAACAACACCGAGTTCGGGCTGACGGGGTCGGTATACTCGACGGACCGCAGGAAGCTGGAGCACGCGCGGCGGTCGTTCCATGTAGGGAATTTGTACTTCAACCGCAAGTGCACGGGCGCGATGGTCGGGGCGCATCCGTTTGGCGGGTTCAATATGTCGGGGACGGACTCGAAGGCTGGGGGGGCGGATTATTTGCTGCTGTTCACGCAGGCGAAGTCGGTCGGGGAAAAGCTCTAAGAGCAGCCGGTAGGCGGTGGCCTGTAGCCTGTAGCGAGGAAAGCTGGAAGGCGGCAGCGCGGGGCGGGGTACGCCCCCCCGATTTGAGGGGGTGACCCTTCTGGATGTTGTTGATTCTATTCTGGAGGTTCCTGCGAAAGCCCGCATTGTTAATCGAATAGTAAATAAGCTTTCGGACGCGCCGAATTTCGTTCTTGCGGTGGCAGGAGCCGTGCGATTTTGCAGGCGTGCAGCCCGAGGAAGCGCGTTCCGAGCGTGACCGCACTCACTGTTTCCGACCCTCAGAATTTTCCGGATTCGGGGATCGACTGAATGTTCCGGTATGCCGGTCAACCGACCGCAACCCTGGAATCGGCCTGCTGGGCGCGATCGCCACGGCTCAGGGAACCAGGGGAAGATCCATGGTCGGATTCTTGGTCAGGAATTGATACGGCAGCAGTGTAAAGGTATGCCACATGATCGGCATCTGGGGCCAGTCCTCAGGACGTGGCACATGGTGGAAGCCCATCGTGTACCAGGCCACGATGTCGGTGTTCATGATGTTGCGGTTTTGCTTCACCCATTGCGGCAGGCTGTCTTCGCCCTTGCTACCCAGCACGTAGACGCCTGATGCATAGCGCTCCGCGGGGTCGTAGGGAGTTACCCAGAGATTGTGTTCTGAGAAGCCGGCGCGCCGCTGCGGCCACTCGCTCGCGGGCAGCAGGCTGATGCCGGTCTCGCCGGGCATAATGGCGAAGCTGGTCGACTGGCCGAGCGCGTTCTTCACGCCCTCGTTAGCAAAGCGCCACATGGCCGGATGCTCGACCGAGACATCGAATTGTGCGTCGCCCTCAGTCTTCACCATCTCCGGCTTCATTGCCCATATCCAGTGGCGGCCGGGTACGGAGTCGGGCAGCTTGTACGGCACCAGCTTATCCACCATCAGCGAGTTGTTGACGCCGTCCACATCCAGGTCCAGCCGGAAGCTGAGGAAGTGGTCATGATCGACGGCGGCGATGCCTGGGGCTACCAACTGGCCGAACTGCATCTCGTGGCCGTCCGGATCTTTGGCCGCCAGGGCATCAGAGAGCGGCCCATCCGCGCGCTGATCCCTGACTGCCTTCACTGCGAGAACGCCGGTTGCGCCCACGCCGACGACGATGGAAGCATCCTGCTCAAAGCGCCAGTCGAAGACGTAGTCGTAGTTGCCCACTGTGGCGACCGTGCGGAAAACAAGCTCCCTGGTGGGCCGGCCGGCGATGGCTGCCGTGAAATTGTCCCAGTGACGCCACACCGGATCGCCGCTGACGCGCTCAAACATGCAAGCCAGCCGGGGACGGATGTAGGGCATTCCGTTGCTGCGAAAGAACGTGCCGCTGAAGAAGGTGGCGTAGTCCGGGCAATCCACGCCGGCCTGCAGCGGCTTGATGATGCCGCCCGAGCCAGTGCTGGCAAAATACTCGCCTGCGTCCAGAAAGACATGCGCTTTCCAGTTCTCATCCGGATCCTGGTAGGGCACGTACATTTCGGCCAGTGAGCCCTCGTAGAGCACGGACCGGCTCTTGCCGGCATCCTCCCAGGTGACCAGGTTGACCACCGGACCGATGCGGGGGTCCAGGCGGAAGCGGAAATGCCAGTTCTGCCAACTCACCTCGCCATCCTTGATCGTGAAGCTCGGCCCTTCGGGCTGCGAAGTCACGATGGGCCTGGTTCCGGGCGCCGCCGGGCCGCCGTCCGCGTCGTAGATGCTTGTGGATGGAGGCATCGGCACCGCTCCGGAATCGGAGACCCGGAGGATCTTCTTCGTGGTCATGTCGACGACGAAGAATAGCCCGGCAATATGGTCATCCCAGCCGTTCGATCTGTCGGCTATGTATTCGCAGCTTCCCCAGCCAATGCGCCGGCCTTCGGTCTGCTCCGGCAAGTCAACAAAGCCGGCCTGACTGACGCCGCAATCCACCAGGCGCAAATCCGTTATGCCACGCGACTTCAGCGCCGCCAGGACCCTCGGATCCTTCTTGAGAACGTCGTCAAAGCCGCTTCCCGAACCGGGTGTTTGATCTTTTGTAAGTTCGGCCCAGGACTCGAGCTTGCCGGAGCTGACATCCACAACAGCGGCATACGCCTTGCCCTCGGTCAGCAAAACCACATCCACTTTGCGCACGAAGGGCATGCCTGGCCTCCATGCCAGAACTTCAGCTTTCGGTGGCTCCCGAAGCAGGATGCTCGAGAATTCAGTCTTCTCGGCCAGCTTGCCGGCGTCGCTGAGGACGTGGTAGACCCTCCAATATTCCTCCGGAGTGAGGGAATCGAGCGGATGGTGGACTTCCGGTTGAAGGGCACGGCAGGTTGGGAGCGCGAAAAGAAGAACGGCGAAGATGAAAACTCTCGAGCGAGATGACACGGATGACCTCCACATTAGGCAAACCCGCATGGATTGAGCCAGATTTCAATTCTGCGATTCAGGGAGAAAATCAATATACTCCGGCGCGTTATTGATTTGCCGCGTGGACTCCCTGGATTATCGACAACGATTGCGTTAACACCCCGGGCATGAACCGTCGGGTTTCTGATAGCAGAATCGATACTTGGGTGTCGGCAAAAGTCCCGATCGTAATCGCCCTGTCAGTGGGCGGACATATAGCCTTCACGCGGCTTGGCACAGTCATCCGCATTAGGACACGTTGATCGGGTACACCGGGGGCGTTCTGATTGGAGAGTGCTTTCTTCCGCGGGTGAGCGTTCTCCGACTGATCGCAGTATTGACAATCGCCGCCGGTCTTGCGGCGGTGAGATGAGCGTTGTTGCCGTATTGTCGGCATTCCGGAACATTAGCCTCTGCCGACAGGGGGAAAGTGCACGCATGCCGTGTGGGCGCGAAGCATCGTCCATGGCGGCAGCCCGATCCCGGCTACCTGGTGCTCAGAGAAACAGAGGCGCTGTGCAGGGAACAAGCCACAGCGCCCCGAAAGAGAGCGCACCGTCAGGGAAGCGGACCCGATTACATGCCCTGCAGGATCTGATCGCCGACCGCCTGCGCGGCTTCGGCCAGGATGCGATGGTGGATCGTGAACAGAGCCAGCTCGAGACGGTCGGAGACGCCGGTCTTGTCGTAGATGCTGCGCAGGTAGTTCTTGATGACCTGCTCGGTGGTGCTGAGGCGGACGGCGATCTCCTTGTTCTTGCAGCCCTGGACGATGAGCGCGACGATCTTGAGCTCCTTGGGCGTGAGGCGATCACGGACGCGGGAGCCGACAGAATCGTCCTCGACGCCGGGAGTATCGACGCCGACGGCGCGCACGTTACGCTCGCCCGCACCGACGTGACGGACGCACTCGATGAGCGCCGGGCCGGTTACGTTACGATGGGCAGCACCCTGCACGCCGGTGTTGAACCAGGCCTGGACGGGTTCGCCGTTTTCTGCAATGACGATGCAACGGCTGCCTGCGGAGGCGACTCGTGGAATAAGCGCCTGAGGATCGAGTTTGAGTGCCGACGCGAAGATGAGGGTCGCGCCACGGAAGGTGTCGAGAGCGGGATAGAGGCGGTCAGCCTCGGCGCACTGTGCAATGATGCGGAAGTCATCTTCCATGGCCAGAATTTTGGCGGTTCCGGCTCTGTAGATGGCTTGGTTGTCAGCAAGAATCAGCTTGTTCATTTTGCTCCGCTTCCTTAAAAATGGTGCGTCGCCGGGTTACCCCGGAGGACTGGTGGGTCGCATGCGCGCCCAAAACAGGAACGCGCCAGAAGGGTCATCGATCCGAGGAACAGAATCCGCCCGTGGGTCTTCTGGAGAACCCATCGGGTGCCTCAGTATGGCTTCGGTTGAACGATGGACCTTCTCCGGAGGTGGGGTCCGGGAAGGTGCCTTCGATGACTTGGGTGTTGCCATCATTCAGGACAAAAGTAACAAGCGAGGACCCAAAGGTCCTGTGACGCCCGTCACGTCTGTGGTAACCGGCGTTGAAGAAAAGAGAAGGGTTGCGGGTTGGAGGCGGAGGGCCAGTTGTGGAAATCTGTCCCAATCCGGTACAAGGGGTGGCATTCGCGAAGAAGCGGGCGGGGCCTGTAATTTGGTAGAAGAGCTTTTGTAAGGAGCGGGAGAATGGCCAGGCCGATCATCCTTGCCGTGGACGACGACGCCAGCGTGCTGGAAGCCGTAGTGCAGGACCTGCGCCGGAAATATGGAGAAAAGTACCGTGTCCTGCGTGCCGGATCGGGACAGGCGGCGCTGGACACGTGCGCGCAGCTGAAAGAGCGGGGCGATGTGGTGGCGCTGATCGTCAGCGACCAGCGGATGCCCGGAATGCAGGGCGTGGAACTGCTGGAGAAGGTTCGGGAGTGCTATCCGCAGGCGAAGCGGGTGCTGCTGACGGCCTACGCGGATACGGAGGCGGCGATCCGGGCGATCAACACAGCACGGATTCACTACTATCTGACCAAGCCGTGGGATCCGCCGGAAGAGCGGCTGTATCCGGTGCTGGACGACCTGCTGGAGGACTGGAACCAGGGGTTCAAGCCCGCATTCGAGGGGATCCGCGTGGTGGGGCCGCGGTACGGGCTGCGGGACTACCAGGTGCGGAATTTCCTGTCGCGGAACCAGGTGCCCTATGTGTGGCTCGATCCGGAGCGCGACGACCAGGCGGTGGATCTGCTGAAGAAGTTTGGGGTGGACGACAGCAAGCTGCCGGTGGTGCTTTTTCCTGACGGGACGACACTGGTGCAGCCGCAGGACGGGGAACTGGCGGAGAGGGTGGGGCTCAGGACGCAGGCGAAGCAGGACTTCTACGATCTGGTGGTGGCGGGCGCGGGGATGGCGGGGTTGGCGGCCGCGGTGTATGGCGCTTCAGAGGGATTGAAAACTCTGGTGCTGGAGCCTGAAGCTCCAGGAGGGCAGGCAGGGAGCAGCTCGCGGATCGAGAACTACCTGGGGTTTCCCAATGGCGTGACGGGCGAACGGCTGGCACGCAACGCTTACGATCAGGCGCGGCGCCTGGGAGCGGAGTTTATTACTCAGCGGGCGACGACGATCGACGGCGAAGGGCAGTACCGGAAGGTGCGGTTGGGCAATGGGGCGGAGGTCTCGTGCCGGGTGGGACTGATCGCGGTGGGGGTTTGTTATCGCAAGATCGAGGCGCCAGGAATTCAGCGGCTGACGGGCTCGGGGGTGTACTACGGCGCGTCGCCGGCCGAGGCGCAGTCGTGCCAGGACGAGGATGTGTATGTGGTGGGCGGGGCGAACTCGGCGGGGCAGGCGGCTATGAACTTCGCGCGGGTGGCGAAACAGGTGACGATGCTGGTGCGGGGGGATTCGCTCGAGAAGAGTATGTCGAAATATCTCATCGATCAGATTGCTGGAACATCGAATATTAAGGTGGAGACGCGGGCCGAGGTCATGGAAGCGATGGGGGATGGGCACCTGCAGTCTCTGAAGGTGCGGACGCCCAAAGGCGAGGAGGTGCGGCTGGCGTCGTCGCTGTTTTTGTTTATCGGAGCCGCGCCGCAGACGGACTGGCTGCCGGAAAGTGTGATGCGCGATTCGAATGGGTTTGTGTTGTCGGGGCGCGATCTACGCGTCGAGGGGCAGATGCCGAAGACGTGGAAAGAGGATCGGGAACCGTATCTGCTGGAGACATCGTTGCCAGGGGTTTTCGCGGCGGGCGATGTGCGGCATGGATCGGTGAAGCGCGCGGCCACCGCGGTGGGCGAAGGTTCAATGGCGGTCCAACTGATGCACCAATATCTGGCGCAGTTCTAAAGGACAAGGAGACGATGGCAGGCACGGCGGCGGAGACGCAGACCAGATCGGTCACACAGCAGGAGCTGTCGCAGCTCATCCGTCGCATACCCGTTCTCAGCAGGCTGAAAGAGGAAGACCTCGGATGCCTGGGCCCGGTGGAGATGATCGAAGCGCCGGCGGGCACGATGCTGGTGGAGCAGGGCGCGGGCGTCGGGGGATTTGGAATGATCCTTGAGGGCGAGATTCGCACAACGCGCCTCGAGATGAATGGCAGCGAAACGCCGCTGGCGATCTACCAGGACGGCGACACGTTCGGTGAAGCGCCGCTGCTGCTCGGCTACAAGAAGGCCGGAGTGCAGTGCGTGGTGACGCGGCCGCTGCGGATGCTGCTGGTGAGCGAGGAGGGTTTCTGGCGGCTGATGGCCACCTGCCCCAATGTGCGGCAGGGAGTGCTGGCGACGGCGGCGCAGCGGATCCATTCGTTCCAGGCGACGACCCTGCACCGTGAAAAGCTGATCTCGCTGGGAACGCTGGCGGCGGGACTGATGCACGAGCTGAACAATCCCGGCTCGGCGGCGAAGCGGTCGGCGGCGCAATTGCGGGAGAACCTGACCAGGTTGCAGGAACTGAGCATGCGCTTCTGCAAATCGCCGCTGACGCCGGAGCAGGCGACCTGCCTGCTGGACATGCAGCAGGAAGTGCTCGCACTGGAGAAGCCTAAACCGCTGAGCAGCATGGAAGAGGCGGATGCGGAAGAAGAGCTGGGCACTTGGCTGGAGAGCATCGGCGTGAACAATGCGTGGAAGCTGGCGCCGACGCTGGTGGCGGCGGGCTGGCGGCGCAACGACGTGGTATGCGCGCAGGAGGCGTTTCCGGGAGAGACGCTGCAGGTGGCGCTGAGCTGGCTGGAGTCGCTGATCTCGGCGATGCAGCAGCTGACGACGATCGAAGAGAGCATCAGCCGCGTGACGGACCTGGTGATCGCGGTGAAGAAGTACGCGTACGAGGACAAGGCCGGCGAGCACCTGATCGACGTGCACGAGAGCATTCAGAGCACATTGACGATCCTGGGGCACAAATTCCGTCACAAGCTGCTGGTGATGGAGAAGGATTTTGCGGCGGATCTGCCGAAGGTGAAGACGCGCGGCACGGGGTTGAGCCAGGTGTGGACGAATCTGCTGGACAACGCGACCGACGCGGCTCCGGAGGGCTCGAAGGTGCGGATCAGGACGTGGGTGGAGGATGGCAGGATCGGCGTCGGCATTGCCGACCAGGGCGCGGGGATTGCGCCGGAGATTCGCGATCAGATTTTTCAGCCGTTCTACACGACCAAGCCGCCGGGGGTGGGGACGGGGCTGGGCCTCGACATAGCGCGGCGCATCGTGACCGCGCAGTACAACGGGACCATCGCGTTTACGTCGGAGCCTGGCCGGACAGAATTTGTGGTGAAGCTGCCGGTGGAGTCATCCACCTGAGGGTGGGTAGGCTCCGGCGCGTCATTGGGGACTGGCAACAGGGGACAGCATTCCGCGCGCTTCCGCTTTGCTACAAGCCGGGCAAGTTGATCGTTCGACGAGAGCGTTGCTCGGCAAGGGAACGGATTGCGGAGTCGCGTACCGCGTCTTGGTGCTTGCGCCGTTTGTTTTCATACATCGCTGAATCCGCGAGCGCGAGCAGTTCCTCGAGGGGCTGCCGTTTTTCGGTGTCGTAAGGGACAACGCCTGTGCTGATGGAGATCTGGTACGGGCGATGTCCGATGGCGTTGTGGGCATCCACCTGAGCCTGCAAGCGCGCGGCCAGCAGCGCTGTGTCCCTCCTGGAATTCACCATGGCAAGCACAGTAAACTCGTCGCCACCCAAACGCGCGATGATGTCGGAGTCGCGGTAGGTCTTTTTGAGAATTTGCGCGGTATCGATGAGGGCATGATCGCCCTCGCGATGACCGATAGTGTCGTTGATGAACTTCATGCCATCGAGGTCGGCGAAGATCAGAAGCAAGGGTCCTTCGAGGCGATGGGCGAGGGTCAGCGTCCGCTGAGCGACGGTCAGGAACCCCCGCCGGTTTAGAAGGCCGGTGAGCTCATCGACGAGGGAGAGCCTGCGTAACTCCTCCTGCGCTTTGTTGCGTTCGGTCAGATCGGTGGCGACAATACCGATCCTTGGAGCGCCATGAATCAACATAGGGCTGAGCGATAGTTGCACGGGTGTGGTTGTGCCGTCTTCCAGAAGGAAGGAGATATCGCTGGCGCAGGCGTCGATGCGCGCCTGGTTGAGCAGAGTTTTGACCTTGGCCTCGTCCACCGGGGCGACAAAGCGAAACAGGGACGCACCCATCACGGTCTCCAGTGGCGCATGGAGCAAGGTGGCCAGACGCTTATTGCAGAAGAACAGGATTCCATCCTCTTCGACGATAGCGGCACCCTCGTTCATTGCCTCGACCAGAACCCGGTAGGCCGATTCGCCCCCTTCCAGAGTGACGACGCGGTGGCCCTTTGAGTCATTCACAAAAAACGCATCGACTTCTCCGGCGCGGATCGCCCGCATGGTCTCTTCGAATTCCGCCAGCCGTGCCCAGAGTTCCTTGTTCTCTGTCCACAGTTCCTGCTTCGTCTTGTTGCGCCGGTCAATGTTCATCGTTCATTTCTCCTCAGGGGCACGAATTGCCAGGGAGGATTAGTGCCGTACAACTTTCAGATGGAATCCAAGGGAAGCAACGTTCTGGGCCAGTTCCTCGCTGGTCTCCTCGAAGGCCATAAAGACGCCGGGTTCGTTGTACTCGAGGGCGCCGCGCACCAGGAATTCGATGGCAAATAATGTCTTGCCCGATCCTGCACAGCCGCAAATCAGGGTGGGACGGCCGAGAGGCAATCCCCTTCCGTTATGTCGTCGAGCCCCTGAATTCCAGTTGGTGCTTTAGGCAAAGCGACTGAACGCGGTTTACGAGGAGCTTTCTGCTTATTCGCTGCGCTGATCCCCATATCGATTCACCCTGCAGATGAAGATGACTGCAGGATTCAGTTAGCGGCATCCATGGAAGGGAGTCAACGGAAAGCCCGGCCAATCGCGACCCTTGGAGTGGGGAGTTTTTCAACTTCGGGAATGGGAGTCGAAACGGGAACCGCGCCATGGACAACCATCAGTCCCAAACAGCTGTCGTTCCTGCTCTTCAGGCGGCGCGGGCCAGCCAGCTCTTCATGGTGCTGGCGTCGACGAGGCCGGCTTGCTGGAACTGCAGGCTGCCGCGTGAGAAGACGGCGAAGTTGGGGATGCCCTGGACGTTGTAGCGCGCGGCGAGGTCGGGGAATTGCTCGGTGTCGACCTTGAGCACGACGGCCTGGCCTGCGAGGTCGCGCGCCACCTGCGCCACATGCGGGGCGGCCATGCGGCAGGGGCCGCACCAGGCTGCCCAGAAATCGACGAACACCGGGACTTTGCTGTCGCGGACGATCTCGTCGAACTCCGCGGTGCTGACAGCGAGGGGCTCGGCGATGGGGGGCAGCGGCTGTTTGCAGGCGCCGCAGCGGCCGGTGTCGGCGAGGTGGTCGGCGGGGATTCGGTTCGGCTTTCCGCAAGATGGGCAGTTTCGGATCATGGCTTTATATGGATGCTGGAGGGGCGGCCTTGGATTGGGGACTGGGGAGCAGAGTTTAGAGTTTAGCGGTGTGGCGTCCGATGCGGTTGACGGCAAAGGCCTTCTGCGGGAAGATATATTTTAGAGCTTGACAAAAGATATATCTCACGATACAGTCATCTCAGAAAGGAAGAGAGATGTATCCACAAATGTTTGGAATGAAAGAAGATCGGGACCGCAGAGGATGCTTCGCACGGCACCAATATGCTGGTTCGCGCGAGTGGGTTGCGGCTGGATTCTGCGGCGGACCTCGCTCTGAGGGTCAGGGATTCGAAGGCCGAGGAAGGCACGGATGGGGCGGCCACTGGCGTGGGCGGTTCGACCGCGGATTTGGCGGAGGGCGGCTGTTCGACGCGGGCGATCTGAAGCTGGTGATCCTGAAGCTGCTCTCGGAGCAGCCAAGCTACGGGTACCAGCTGATCAAGACGATGGAGGAGCGGCTGGCCGGCGGCTACACCCCGAGCGCGGGCGTGATTTATCCGACCCTGACGATGCTGGAGGAAGAGGGCCTGGCGTCGGTGTCGACTTCGACGGACAACAAGAAGGTCTACACCGTGACGCCGGCGGGGCTCAAGTTCCTCGAGGAGAACAAGGAGCGCATCGAAGAGCTGTTCGGGCGGCTGGAGGAGGCTCGGGGCGGGTTTGAGCGCGGCCGGTCGCCGGAGATCATGAAGGCGTTTATGAACCTGCGCGGGGCGGTGATGGCGCGGGTGTTTCGCGGGAACGTGACGCCGGAGCAGATTAAGAAGATCACCGAGGCGATTAACGCGGCGGCGAAGGCGATCGACGAGCTGTAGAAAGCGGGGCCCGGGAGGGATAGGCCGGGCGCATCCGGGCATGGCTTACGTCTGGCCCGGCCGATTGCAACCGCTAACATGGCAGGTCTGCAAGATAGGTCTGAGTTAGGACAAGATATTTAGGTTCAGTCATTCAGGTTTCGTGCTTATATAGATGTGCGCGATAGCGCTGTGCATCGTTACCTGGCCCTTCCCTTCACAGCGTTGACGCCGGGCCGGCGACTGGTGCTGCCTGGCCATGGGAAAGGATGCGGCTGTGGCTGACCCTCGCATACGGGTCCAGGAAACCTATCGCGTGCTCGATTCTTTGTTCGAGGGACTGCGCCCGCGAATCAGGACCGCAGAGGAAGCGGCGAAGCTGAACGCGCTCTACGGACGCGCGCATCGTGTTTTCGAAGCATCGTTCGATGTAATCTTTGACAGGAATGACCCTCGTGCAGCGGATAGCCTGGCGCGGCTGGGCCAGGCCAATGAGGCGCTGCTGCGTGGGACCCTCAAACTGCCTGAGGATCTCGGGCGGGTTTTTGAACTGATCGAGGATGCGATCAGTAAGTGCGAGCAGGCGATGCGGTCCGGCGGTGGAGAAGTGCACTGACGAGCAGGTTTGGGGCAAAAGGGGGGCCACCTTTCGCCGATTCTCACTCAGGCAGAATTGCTTTTGTGTTCGGATCGAGACTATAGCGCATCTTGCTCGAGGAGAAAAGAATGATTCCCTCGCGTGCAACCGTCAGGGTGTCGATCATGCCCGAGCGATGGGTCAGTTGAGTGAGGTCTGCTCCTGTCACTTCACTCATCTGGTAGATATTGTAATCGTACATACCGCCTTGGCCTTCGGTGGCTGCGGTGAACACGATCTCCATACCATCGGGAGTGTAGGCTGCGGTGCCAAATTCCGGCCCTTCTCTTGGTCCGGAAGGGACGTGTGGCTGGAAGATTTTCTTGACGCCAAGCGGGCTGGCCAAATCGAACTCTTCAATCAGGGAGCCGATCGGATATCCAGACGTGCTTACCAGGAAGTGTTCCCCGTCCGGCGAAACCGACAATGAGCGCAAATCGAAGAAATGCTGTTGTGTGAGTTCGACCGGGACTGCCCCTGCGACTGGCCCGTCAGGGTCGGTAACGATCTTCACAATGTCGAAATCGTGTTTGCGCGGGCGCGCGATGGGGGAATAGTGGCCATTGAAGCGAGACCTCACGTAAAGCAGCAATCGGTCGTCCGCACCAAAAGCCGGCAGGAGCGCATCCTCGTCCGGAGCCGATACGCGGTGAGCATGCGAACCGTCGGATCGGGAGAGCCACACTTCCGATTTTGAGTCCGGTCCATCCGCTACGGTGTACGCCACGGCATTGCCATCTGGAGACAGGACAGGATCGGTTTCCCAGCCGCCGGTGCGGCCAGTCAGGCGGCGAGCGGAATCCTGTCCGTGCTTCACAAAAATGAACGACGAGCTGCCGAGCGCTTCGGCGTAGGCTCGCGTAGCTTTTACGGGGAGGACTTTTCCGCGGGTGTCGGCATCCTGCTGCGGACGCGGAGTGTCCCCACGGGATCCCACAGTGGCAAGCAAAACAAGAAAGAGAGCAGCTAGGTTCTTCCGGGCTTCCAGGACGGCGCCTCCTTTTGATTGAGCCACTATAAACGGGATCGCCGACATTTAGCGGACATGCTCTGAGAGGTATCTTTTTTTCAATGAGCGGGCTTGTGAACGGTTTATCCGGCTTTCAGGGTATCGAGCGGGTCGACGCTGGTGGCGCGGCGGGCGGGAAGGTAGCTGGCGAGCCAGGCGATCAGCAGGAAAACCAGGGGCGCGAGGGCGAAGGTGCTGAGGTCGTGCGCGCTGGTTTTGTAGAGGACGTTTTCCAGAACATGGGCCATGAGCCGGGTGAGGAGGAATCCGGCGACGAGGCCGACGGCGATGCCGCTGACGGCGAGGACGAGTCCGTGGCGGACGACGAGCCAGAGGATGTCGTTGCGGCCGGCGCCGAGGGCAAGGCGGATGGCCATCTCCTGACGGCGCTCGACGACGGTCCACGCCAGCATAGCGGCGAGGCCGATGGCTGCGAGCGCGAGCGCGGTAATGGAGAAGACGGCGAGCAGCACCATGGTGAAGCGGGGCTGGGCGCGACCGCTGTCCATGAGGTCGTCGACCGACTGGATGGCGGTGACGGGCTGATCGGGATCGACGGCGGAGATTTGCGCGCGGACGGCGGAGGTCATCTGCAGCGGCGGGACCGCAGTGCGAACGAGCAGGTTCATCTCGGTCCAGGGAAGTTGTTTGAAGGGCAGATAGAGCTGCGGCTGCGTGTCGTCGGCGAGGCCATGGTTGCGGATGTCGGCAGCGACGCCGACGACTTCGGAAGCCGCGGGGCCCCGTCCGACGATGAAGGTTTTGCCGATGGGGTTTTGGCCGGGCCAGAAGCGGCGGGCGCAGGTCTGGTTGACGATGACGACTTTGGGCGCCTCGCCGTTGTCGGCGTCGGTGAAGAGGCGGCCGGCGAGGAGCGGGACGCGCATGGTTTCTAACCAGCGTGGGCTGATGGCCTCGATGTCGATGAAGGGGCGCTGCGCGAGCGGGACAGCGGGCGCGCCTTCGGGCAGAACCGGCGTGACACGGGTGAAGCTGAGCGGGAGCGCGGCGGAGATGGCGGCGTTGCGCACGCCGGGCAGTGCGGAGACGCGGCGCAGGACCTCGTCGAAGAACGCGGTTTGCTGATCGGGCTTCGAGTATTTTTCCGTCGGCAGGGAGATGCCCATGGTGAGAACGTTGCCGGCGTCGAAGCCGGGATCGACGTGGAGGAGGCGATCGAAGCTGCGGACGAGCAGGCCTGCGCCGATGAGAAGAAGGAGCGAGAGCGCGACCTGGCCGACGACGAGCAGACTGCGAAGACGGCCGCGGGTGCGACTGCCGGAGATGCCGCGGCCTTCATCGCGCAGCGTGGAGTTGAGGTCGGTGCGGGCGAGTTGCAGAGCAGGGAACAGGCCGGTAAGGATTCCGGTGAGGAAGGAGATGGCGACGGCGAAGAGCAGGACGCTGACGTCGATGGAGACGGGGATGCCTTCGGGGAGTTGCGTGGAGGACGAAATGGATTGGGCGGTGAGGGCGCGGTCGGCGGCGAAGCCGAGGGCAATGCCGAGAAGGCCGGCGGCGCAGGCGAGGAGCATGCTTTCGGTCACGAGTTGGCGAATGACGGCGGAGCGGCTGGCTCCGAGGGCGGCGCGGACGGCCAGCTCGCGGCGGCGCGCCAGGGCGCGGGAAAGCAGCAGACTGGCGACGTTGGCGCAGCCGATGAGAAGCAGGACGAGGACGGCGCCGGAGAGGATCCAGAGTTTGGCGCGCAGGCCGGCGACGACGACATCGCGGAGGGGAACGGCGATCATGGTGCGCGATGACGCGGCGTCGGGCATAGTGGGATTCTCGGTGCGGTATTGGCGGTCGAGCACGGCGAGTTCGGAACCGGCCTGGGCGAGGGTCGCGCCTGTGGCGAGGCGCGCGGCAAAGTTGAGATAGCCGACGCCCATGCGGATGCGCTGCGCGGGCATCAGCGTCAGCTCGAAGTAGCGCGGGGTCCAGAAGTCAGCCTTGCCGACGAAGGGGAACTGCACGCCTGCGGGCAGGACGCCGATGACGGTGTGCGGCACGCCGTCGAGGGAGACTGCGGTTCCCACGATGGCGGGGTTGCTGCTGAAGCGCGTGCGCCAGAGAGTGTTGCTGAGCAGGACAACAGAGTGGCCATCCGTCCGGCCTTCATCGTTGGTGAAGGTGCGCCCCAGCGCGGGGCGAACGCCGAGCATGGAGAAGAAATTCGGCGTAACGCGGGCGACGGGGACCTGAACGGGCTCGCCAATGCCGGTGAGGTTGAAGTTGTCACTGGCCCAGGCAGCGGTCTCAAAAGTGCGGGCATGGTCGCGCAGAAGCTCGTAGCGGAGGAGGGTCAACGGGCGCTCGTCGTCGTTATAACGAATGCTGATGAGCTGCTCGGGATGGTGGTAGGGGAAGGGGCGCAGCAGGAGCGCGCTGGTGACGGAGAAGATGGCGATGTTGGCTCCGATTGCAAGCGCAAGGGTGAGGACGGCCACGGCGGTGAAGCCGGGGTTGCGGCGTAGCATACGCAGGCCGAAGCGGAGGTCGCGGAGCAGAGTGGCCATGGGGAATTATCTAACAGCTGGAAGCTTGAAGCTGGGAGTTAGGGCCCGATAGCGAAGCGCGGGTTAGCGCTGGCTGGCTGCGCCTGCGGCTACTTTGCGGTTAAATTCCTGTGAGCCTTTGCGGGGGATGCTGAGGGTTTGCCAGTCGCCACCGGCGAAATGTTTCGCCAGCAGAACGATTTGTCCGATGTGGTGCGGGTAGTGGGCGAGCTGGCGGTTGATGGCCTGCAGAACCGAGTGCGGCTCGCCACGGATGGTTACGGTGCGACTGAGATCGGTGTCGGCGAGCGGCTGGAGCGCGGAAAATACGCAGGCCCAGCCGGCTTCCCACAATGCCAGTAAATCGGCGCGCGCGGCGGGCGGTTCCTCGAATTCGCTGTCGCGATTGCGGTCGGGCTTTTCGCCGTCGGCGGTGAGGAAATCGGTCCAGCGGGAGCGCATATTGCCGGCCATGTGCTTGACGATGATCGCGATGGAATTGGCTTCGCCGTCGAGGGTCGCGAACAGCTGCTCGTCGGCGACCTGATCCATAGCCCGCTCGCCGAGCTTTTTGTAATACGCGAAGAGGGTGAGCGCGTCTTCGAGGTAAGAAGTGGTGAACTTCAGCGTCATGGGGATGAGTGTAGCGAAGCTGGCGCGCCGGTCGACAGGGGCAGGCGTGGTTCAGACGGGCTGGCCCTGAGAGGCGGCGAGTGCGGTGGCCTTCGAAGCGTTGCCATGTTTGAAGAGCGCGTACCAGGCGTCGAGGGTCTCTTCGGTGTAGAGCTCGAGGGTTCCGAAGATCTGGTAGGCGAAGTCGACGGGGGCCAGGCCCGAGGCGGTGATGAGGTTGCCGTCGGCGATGGCGGGGATATTGCGATAGAGCGAGCTGCCGCGATATCCGGTGGCTTTGAGGTACTCGGGCGCGTTGCTGGTGTGGAGGCGGTTGTCGAAGAAGCCGGCGCGGGCAAGGGCCTGGGTGGCGGCGCAGATGGCGGCGACAGGGATGCCGATCGCGAGGAATTCGGCGGCTTTGGCAATGGCCTCCAGATTTTCGCCGTGTTCCCAGCTGTCTCCGCCAGGAAGAATGAGGAGCGCGCTGGCGGTGGGGGTGAGATTGGCAAGCGTGATATCGGGCAGGATGCGCACCCCGCCCATGGTGGTGACGGGATTGGCGGTTGTGCCGACGGTGGCGACGCGGAAGCGGCCCGGCTCGCGCTGAAAGCGGGGGTTATTGATGCCGGCGATGGCAAAGGCAGGTTCCCAGTCAGCCAGACCGTTGAAGACGAAAAGGTGAACCGTCTGCACGTCCATACCTACGAACCTCGACGAACAAACTGCGCCTGCGGCGACGAGAAATTCTGAAACGGGGCAGGGGATGATTGTACGTCCGTCGCGAGGGCACTGTGGGCGCAGGTACCCCCGGGCGATTATTCCGAGCGCAGGGCCTTCATCGGGTTGATAGCGGCGGCGCGGCGTGCGGGCGGCAGAGACGCGGCCATGGCGAGCAGGAGAACCGTGAAGGCGGCGGCGGCGAGCACCAGCGGATCGAGGGTGCTGACCCCGAAGACGAAGGACTTGAGCAGGCGCGAGGCGAAGAAGGCACCGACGAGACCGATGAGGGATCCGGCGACAGCGAGTTTGAGGCCGGAGAGCAGGATGAGACCGACGATGCCGGAGCGCTGGGATCCGAGCGCCATGCGGATGGCCATTTCATGCAGGCGCATGGCCACGGTGAAGGCGATGACGCTGTAGATGCCGAGGATGGCGAGAAGCAGCGCGGCCGCGGCAAACGAAGAAATGAGCACGGTGTTGAAGCGTCGCGGGGCTTCCGAGTCGCCGATGGCGTGGTCCATGGTCTCAAGCGGAAAGAGCGGGAGCTGCGGGTCGAGTGAGCGGACGGCGGTGCGGAGCTGGTTTTCTATCAGCTCGGGCGGCAGAGAGGTGCGGAGTGTGATGTAGCCGCCGTTGCCGTTGAGGTCGGTAGCGGGATTGCCAAGGGAGCCGAAGAGAGTCTCGGCCTGTTCGACAGGTCCGTAGTATTGCGGACGCGGGTCGGCGTCGGGCGAGCCTTCTTTGACGTCGGCAACTTCGCCGACGATGGTGGCCCAGGGGGTCTGCATCTCGGTCGTGCCGACACGCATCCGTTTGCCGATGGGGCTCTGGCCAGGCCAGAAGCTTTGGGCGAGGGTGTGATTCACGATGAGGACGAGCTGGCCTTTGGCGTTGTCGGCCTCGGTGAAGAAGCGGCCGCGCAGCAGCGGAGTGCCGATAGCCTCGAAGTACTTGCCTTCAATCTGAATGGGAGTGGCGAGGTCGATGGTGTCTTTGGCCGCAACGTGGCCTTCGCCGACGATGGCGCTGTTGCCCTGGCTGCCGTTGGCAGGCAGGAAGGAGGTGAGGCCGGCACTGGTCGCGCCGGGAAGGCTCTGGAGGCGGAGCAGCAGTTCCTGATTAAACTGATTGACGGCGGATTGGCTGCTGTACTGCTTGCGCGGCAGGTTATAGCCGGCGACGACGGTATGGTCGGGCCGATAGCCGATGTCGGCTTCGCGCATTTTTTCAAAACTGCGCAGCAGCAGGCCGGAGGCGGCGAGCAGGACGATGGCCACAGCGATTTCCGCGATGACGAGGCCGGAGCGCAGGCGCGCGTGGCCAGCGCCGGAGGTGCCGGTGCGGCCGCCTTCCTTCAGCGTGTCGTTGACGCTGGTGCGGATGGCGGCGAAGGCCGGCGCCACACCGCAGACGACGCCGGTGACGATGGCGAGCGCCAGGGCGAAGGCGGCGACGGGCCAGTCGAGGCCGATGTTGCTGAGGAGGGGGAGCGTCTCGGGAAGGAGGCTGGTACCGATTTTGAGCGCAACGGAGGCGAGCAGCAGGCCGATGACGCCGCCGGTCACGCTGAGGACGAGACTCTCCAGAAGCGCCTGGCGGAGCAGGGTTCGACCGCTCGAGCCGAGGGCGAGACGGACGGCGATTTCGCGGCGGCGGCGGATGGCGCGGACCAGCAGCAGCCCGGCGAGATTAGCGCACGCGATGAGCAGAACCACAGCGACGGCGAGGAACAGGGTGCGGACCAGCGGACGCGCCTGGGCGATGGTGTCCTCATGCAGATTGCGGACGATGGGGCTGATGTGGAGGCTGGCCATGAAGGCCGGGTAGTTGCGCATCGTCTCTTTGGCGACGCGATCCGCGTCTTCGCGAGCTTGTGTCTCTGTGATCCCGGGGCTGAGGCGGCCGACCATGGCGAAGTTCCAGCTGGCCTGAGCGCCGCCATTCAGCTCTTCGGGTCGCAGACTGAGAGGGACCCAAAGCTCGCTGCGGTTGAGATGGCCCGGGATGAGGGGGAATTCGAAGCTGCGCGGCATGACGCCGACCACCAGGTACGGCTTGCGGTCGAGAAGAATTTTTTGACCGAGGATGTTCGGCTCGCCGTGGAACCGGCTCTGCCATGTGGCGTAGCTGAGCACGGCGACCTGCTGCTGCTGAGCGTCTTCCTGCTGGGTGAACGTGCGGCCGAGGAGGGGCTCGACGGCGAGCGCGGCAAAGGCGGCGGGGGACATGCGGGAGGCGTTGACCTGCGCGGGGTCGCCGATGCCGGAGAGCTCATAGGCGGCGAAGGTGTATCCGCCGAGCGCCGCGAAGGTGTGGGTATCGCGGGTGTAGTTGACGATGTCGGGTCCGGTGACGCCGGCTTCGTTGTTGCCGCCCACCTGCGCGCCCTGGATGGTGTCACTCAGGACGACGAGCCGGCTTGGGTTGGAGAAGGGCAGGGGCCGCAGCAGCACGCCTTCAACGATGGAGAAGATGGCGGTGGTAGCGCCGATGCCGAGGGCCAGCATGAGCACGGCGGTAAGGGAGAAGCCGGGAGATTTGGAGAGGTGGCGGACGGCAATCTTCAGATCGCGCAGCAAGGGTGGCTCCTCCTGGAGGCAGGGTGTGGAGGAAGGAAAGCACGCGTGGGGCCAGATGGGAGGAGCAGGAAGTGGTTTTTGTGTCAGGCGCGTAGGGACGAGTTGGGCGTGCGCGGGGTCGAGGGGATGTCCGGACTCGGGAGGTGGTGTCCGTTTTGAGACAGCTGCTGCGACTCGAAGCGGGGGCAGCGCCGGTTTCAAGTCGGGCCGATCGAGGGGAGAAACCGTTTTGAACACAGCCGGGTCGCTGCAGGAGGGAAGAAATCCGCCGATGAGGGGAACAGAAACCCGTGCAGGGCAGCGCCTGAGGGCTGTGCGTGGGAGTGGGAAGGGAACGCGAGGGCGTCCGCTTCGCATTTCAGGTTCGCTCAGGATGACGGGCGCGGGAGGTTCCTCAGAAGGGCATGTTTGCGATCATCGGCATTGTGGTTGTGTTTGGGGCGGTGGTGGCCGGCTATCTGATGGAGCATGGTCATCTGGGAGTGCTGGTGCAGCCGGCCGAGTTGCTGATCATCGGCGGAGCGGGGGGTGGCACGTTGCTGATCGCCAATCCGCTGCGCACGCTGAAGAGGATAGCGGGGGGAGCGGCGGCGGTATTCGGGTCTTCGAAGTTCGGCAAGTCGCGGTATCTGTCGACGCTGCGGATGATGTACGAGCTGCTGCAGAAGGCGCGGCGAGGAGGGATGCTGACCATCGAAGGGGACGTGGAGAAGCCGGAAGAGAGCCCGATATTCCAGGCGTATCCGGATTTCGTGAACAATCATCATCTGCGGGATTTCGTGTGCGACACGATGCGGATGGTGATCACCGGGGGCGTGGATGCGTTCGACATGGACCAGATGATGGACCTCGACATGGAGGTGCAGCACCACGGCGAGGAGGAGCCGGTGACGGCGCTGGCGACGATGGCCGATTCGCTGCCCGGGCTGGGGATTGTGGCGGCGGTGCTGGGGGTGGTGATCACCATGGGCGCGCTGGGCGGACCGGCGGAGGAGATCGGGCACAAAGTGGCGGCCGCGCTGGTGGGGACGTTTCTGGGGATTCTGCTGTGCTACGGGCTGGTAGGTCCGGTGGCCCAGAACATGGCGAAGTCGACGGCGGAAGAGCATTCGTTTTTGTATGTGCTGCGCGTGCTGATGCTGGCGTTTATCCGCGGACAGCCGCCGGTGGTAGCCATTGAGATGGGACGGAGGGCGATCCCGGCGCACGTGAGGCCCACGTTTGCGGAAGTGGAAGAAGCGTGCCGCAACCAGCCGGCGGCGGCTGCGCCGGCCGCCGACGCGGTCGTGTAGGGGGCTCCATGGCAGTGAGCAAGCAGATCATCGTTATCAAGAAGAAAAGCGGTCACGGCGGCCACCACGGGGGAGCGTGGAAGGTCGCTTACGCCGACTTCGTGACGGCGATGATGTCGCTGTTCATCGTGCTGTGGCTGATGAACACCAGCGAGAAGGTGCGCCAGGCGGTGGCGGGATACTTCAACGATCCGCGAGGCAAGTCGACCATGACCGGGACGGATCAGTCGGGATCGGGAGAGAGCCTGGCTCTGACCGAGAAGAACATTCCGGATCTGAAGAAAAAGATCGAAGAAGCGATCCGGCAGATGAACGATCTGAAGGCGCTCCAGAACCAGATTCAGATCACGATTACGCCGGAGGGGCTGCGCATCGAGCTGCTGGAGACGAAGGACGGGACATTCTTCAACTCGGGCAGCGCGACCCTGAACAAGAATGGGGAGGAACTGCTGAAGATGATCGCCGGGCAGCTGGGAGCGCTGCCGAATCGGGTTTCCATCGAGGGACACACCGATGCCGCGCCGTACGCAACGAAGGATGGGTACGGGAACTGGGAGCTTTCGACGGACCGGGCGAACGCGGCGCGGAGGGTGATGCAGGACGCAGGGCTAAAGACGAATCAGGTGTCGCAGGTGCGCGGATACGCGGATCAGAAGCTGCGGGTGCCTGCGAACCCGCTGGATCCTTCGAACCGCAGAATCTCGCTGATCGTGCAGTATGTGACGGCGGAGGAGCCGCCGGTGGCAGGGGACGCGAAGGGGGCGGCCGGTGGGAAGCCGGGGAGCGGCACGCCGTCGCTGGATATTCCGGGGCTGGGCGGTGGCGCGGGAAAGCCGGGAGCCGGCGCAGGATCGAAGCCCGGCGAGGGGAAGGGCGGCGAGGGGAAGAGTGAGCCTGGCGCTCAGCCAGCGGCGAGCCAGCCGGGTCCGGGCGCAGCGCCGGGCGCAACTCCAGGCGCAGCTCCAAAAGACGGGACCCAGGCGCCTGCAAGCGCGGCGCAATCGCCGCCGGCGAGCAAGCCTTCGGCGGCCAAACCCTCGGCGGCCAAGCCCGCGGCAGGCAATATGGTGTCGCGGCTCTGGCAGAAGATCCATCCGCCGAAGAAGGACTGAGTCTCTCCCGCGCCGGAGCGGGATGGCTGCTGACGGCCTGGCTTCTCGTCCCGGTAAACGTCTCGATGCTCAAAGAATGGAGCGCTGGACGTGATCTTGTGCCAGGATAGGGCATTAGTCTTTTGCAGGCGCGATAAGCATTCCAGAACAAGCAGTCAACGCGCGTAGTTTTTTTCAGGGAGAGACAAGGGCTTGGACGAATTAGTGCGCACGCACGAAGATACCAGCGATATCGACCTGCTGCACGATATTGGCAGCCGGATGGCGGCCGCCGATCCCTTTCACGAGGTCCTGCAGCGGGTGATCGATATGGTGACGGCCGCGGTGCGCTGCGACTCGTGCTTCATCTACGTGCTGGAAAAAGAAAGACTGGTGCTGCGCGCCTCGAAGAATCCCCACGAAGACGTCGTGGACCGCATGCAGATCGACATGGGCCAGGGCGTCACCGGCTGGGTCGCCGAGCACAAGCAAACGGTGGCGCTGCCGGCAAAGGCGTGGGCGGACCCGCGATTCGCGCGCTTCCCCTCGCTGCCGGAGGATCGTTTCGAGGCGTTTCTGGCGGTGCCGATTCTGTGCCGTGGCAAGCTGGTGGGGGCGATCAACATGCAGCATCGCGAGCCGCATCACCACTCGAAGCGCGAGATCAAGCTGATCACGATGATCGGCTACCTGGTGGGCGCTGAGGTGGAGCTGGCGCGCATGGAGTACGAGAAGTCGCAGCTGGCCGATCAGCTGGAGACCCGCAAAGTGATGGAGCGCGCCAAGGGTCTGCTGCAGCGCGAGCTGAATATCGATGAAGAAGCCGCCTATCTGATGTTGCAGAAGCAGAGCCGGCAGAAGCGCAAGCCGCTGCGCGAGATTGCCGAGGCCATCATCCTGATGGACGACCTGCGCAAGGGCAGGAAGTAGAGAAGCCCGTAGCCTGCAGCCTGTAGCGCACTGGCAATTTCGTCTGGATTCTGGATCTGATCGCTATCGGTCGCTCGCGTCTCCTGGCTTAGCTACCGTCTACGGGCTACTGGCTACAGGCTGCATTTGTCCATTTCTGAACAGTTCAGGGCGATTGCGGACAGGGCCTGTCGCGCGAATCCCGGTAACTGCTCTCTTATCAGAATCCAACTTTGGTCCGGCAACTGCGGTTGAGACGCCTGCGGCGGTCTGTGCTCCCCCCTTTCATTCTGGAGGAAGAATGTTTGCTGACTTGAAATATGCGTGGCGGCAGTTACGAAAGTCGCCGGGATTTGCGATCACGGCGGTGGTGACGCTGGCGCTGGGCATCGGCGCGACGACGGCGATCTTTACCATGTTCGACCAGGTTCTGCTGCGCATGCTGCCGGTGGAGAAGCCGAAGGAACTGGTGCGGCTCGAATGGCACGGCAGCTTCTCCGGCTCGATGAGCGCGTTCGGCGGGGACATCGGCAACTACTACTCGTACCCGATGTACAAGGACCTGCGCGACCAGAATCAGGTGTTCAGCGGCATGCTGGCAGCGATGCGCACCAACGTCGGCATCGCCTGGCAGAACCAGGCCGAGAATGAGCACGTCGAGGTCGTGAGCGGAAATTATTTTCAGGTGCTGGGGCTGAAGCCGGCGGTGGGCAGGTTGTTCGACGCCCGCGACGAGACGGCGAAGAACGCGAATCCCGTCGTGGTGCTCGCTTACGACTATTGGCGAACGCGCTTCGGGGCATCGCGCAGCGTGATCGGACAGGCGGTGATGATCAACGGCCATCCGTTCACGATTGTCGGCGTGGCGCCGGAGAACTTTCAGACCGCCATCGGCGGCTATCGGCCGCGCTTGTTTCTGCCCGTCACGATGGGCGAGATCGCGATGCCGTTTTCCGTACAGTGGCACAGACTCGATAACCGTCTCGCCCTCTGGCTGACGGTAGTGGCGCGGCTGAAGCCGGGCGTGACGGCGACGCAGGCGCAGGCCGGCGTGGAGCCTCTTTGGCATTCATTGCGGGCGCAGGAACTGACCCTGTATAAATCCGCCTCCGACAAATTCAAGGACAGGTACGTCGCTAAGGCGACCATCAAGGTAGTCGACGACTCGCGGGGATTCACGCCGCAGAGGCTGGACCTTCAAACACCGCTGGTGATCCTGCTGAGCATGGCGGGTTTGCTGGTTGCGATGTGCACGCTGAATGTGGCGACGCTGCTGCTGCTGCGCTCAGCCGCCCGGGTGCGTGAGATGTCGATGCGCTACGCGCTGGGCGCGAAGAGCAGCCGCATCGTGCGGCAGCTGCTGATCGAGGGTGGTCTGCTGGGCCTCGCTGGCGCGGCGGGCGGGCTGGCGTTGTCGCCGGTGCTCGCGCTGGCTCTGGTGCGGCTCATGACCAGCGCCGATCCGGGCAAAGAGCCCTACTCGTCATCGCTGGACGTACGCGTGTTGCTGTTCACGCTGGGGTTGGCATTCGTGGTGAGCGTGCTGTTTTCCATCGCGCCGGCGCTGCACTTCCTGCGGCCCGATCTGGCCGGAGCGCTGCGGCAGAGCACGGGCACGGCATCGCGCAGCTCGCAACGTTTCAGGAAGGCGGCGGTGGGCGTGCAGATTGCGCTGAGCGTGCTGCTGTTGGGCGGAGCAGGGTTGTTTATGCGGACGTTGCGGAATCTGCGCGAGCAGCCGGTGGGATTTGAAACCAGGAACCTGGCGACGTTCGTGCTGGATCCGTCGGAATCGGGCTACGGTGAGGACAAAACGCCGCAGATCATGAGGGCAGTGCTGGAGAGGCTGGGGCAGATTCCGCGCGTTGAAACCGTTGCCGGCACGACGGATCCGGAGCTCAGCGGAGATTCCAGCGTGAATGGCTATGTGATCCAGGGGCACAAGCCGGTGGAGGGTGAGAACACCGACTTCGAGACGGCGTGGATTACGCCGGGATACTTCGGGACGATGCGCTTGCCGCTGCTGGTGGGCCGCGAATTCACGGTGGCCGACAAAACCGGCGGGCCGAAGGTGGCGATCGTGAACCTGGAGCTGGCGACGAAGTTTTTTGGGTCGGCGCCGAATGCGCTGGGACGGTCGATCGGCGACGAGGACAAGCCGGACACGACCATCGTGGGGGTGGTGGGCAACGTCAAACATCAGAGTCTGCGCACGGACATTGGCCCTGCGGTGTACGAGCCGTACTTCCAGACGGAGCATCCTGGGGCGATGGAATTCTACCTGCGGACGAAGGCTGCGCCGGAAACCGTGGAGCCGGCAATCCGGCGAGCGATCCACGACGAGGATCCAACGCTGGTGATCGATAACCTCGAAACGATGGAGCAGCAGGTGGACATCAGCGCGTCGAACGAGCGCTCGCTGGCTCTGCTGGCTGCGAGCTTTGCGGTGCTGGCCGCGATTCTTGCTGCTGTGGGGCTGTATGGCGTGCTGGCCTATTCAACGCAGAGCCGAACGCGGGAGATTGGCGTGCGGCTGGCGCTGGGCGCGCCGCGGCGCACGCTGGTGGGCCTCGTGGTGCGGGAGATGGCGTGGATCGCCTTGATTGCAGCGGTTGTGGCGCTGCCGGCAACGGTGGCGCTGGCGCGGCTGTTCACCAGCCAGTTGTATGGCGTGAGCGCGTGGGATCCAATGACGATGGGCGCCGCGCTGCTGCTGACTGGAGTGATGGTGGCACTGGCGTCGGCGCTACCAGCGCAACGAGCCACCGCAGTCGATCCCATGGAGGCATTGCGGACGGAATAGCGTTCGGCACAAGCGTAACCGGAACTGATCGCAATGATGGGCCACCGTCGTGGGTGAGAAGATAGAGCAGGTATGCGCGTTTCGATTCGGGGCCTGCGCCGGTGGATTGTCGGAGCCGCGGCCCTGTTGCTGGCCGTCGTTGCCGGCTTCTTCATCTACGGGCGGAGCCGGTTCCGGCACATCGAAAAGGATCTGCCGGGACGGCTGGGGATCAATATCCAGCAGACGGCGAACACGATCACGTTTTCGCAGTCGACCCAGGGACACACGCTGTTCACGCTGAAAGCCGCCAAACAGGTCCAGATGAAGTCCGGGCACGTGCTGCTGCACGACGTGGACATTACGCTGTACGGACCGCCGGGGTCGAACCGCTCCGACCGCATTTTTGGCAGCGATTTCGATTACGACCAGGACCACGGCGTGATTGTCAGCCAGGGCGACGTCGATATCGAGTTGCAGGGGACGGGCGCGAAGCCGCAGACACCGGCACCGGGCAGCGACACAGACGACACTTTGATCCGGGTGAAAACGCGTGGGCTGACGTTTCTCGAGAAGACCGGCGAAGCGTCGACAACGCAGGCGGTGGAGTTTCAGCTGCCGCGCGGAGCCGGCACCGCAGAGGGTGCGGATTACAACTCGAAGACCGGCGTAGTGGTGCTGAACAGCCAGGTGCACATCACCACCAGCAGCAACGGAAAGGCGGCGGTGGTGGAAGCGGCGCATGCGACGCTGCTGCGCGCCTCGGATCAGGCGCTGCTGGTGGGCGCGGTCCTGAATTACGAGACGGAGGAAGCCAGCTCGGATCAGGCGACGGTGTATTTCCGCAAAGACGGAACGGCGGAGAAGATTGACGCGAAGGGGCACGTGCGGATGAAGAGCGACACCGGCGCCACAGTGAACGCGGAGACGGCGCGGATCCTGATGGACGAGAGGAGCCAGCCGACGCAGGCCGACCTGGGGGGAGGCGTGCAGTTCGCATCGAGCCGGGAAAATGCCACGATGCAGGGCTCTTCGACGGATGGCACGCTGTTGTTTGGGACGGTGGATGCCGGCGGCCACGCACAAACCTCGCTGCGTCACGGAGAGTTTCGCCAGAACGTGAGCTTTGACGAGCAGGTGACGGGTTTGGCGAAGGATCCGCGCGGGCGTGCCGAGAAGCAAATGCATGCGGAGAAGCTGGACGTGGAGTTTGCCCCGGTGGCTGCGGGGGGATCGGCGGAGGCAAGGAAGGCGATTGCGGCAGGCAATCCGGCGGTAACCTCGCGGCAGATGCCGTCCAGGGGGCCGGAGCAGACTACGCGCATCAGTGGCGACGAACTGGTGGCGACGCTGGGCGAGGGCAACGTGCTGCGGCAACTGGACGGCAGCGGCAACACGCAGATCGTGCAGTCGTCGACGGATGGCTCGCACAACACGACCCGCGGCGACGTGCTGCACGCGACCTTCATGCAGGAGCCGGCGCCGGTGCGCGGCGATCAGGATCAGGCTTCCGACGATCCGGTATCGGCGACGGACGAAAACGGCAAGGGTGCGGGGAAGAAGGACGGCAAGAATCAGGGTCCGAGGATCGAGACCACGCTGGAGACGGCCATTGAGGACGGCAACGTGATCCTGACCGAGTTGCCTGCGAAGAAACCCGGCGCGACCGCGCAGCCCGCGACACTGACCGGTTGGGCTCGGCACGCCGAGTATCACGCATCGGACCAGGTGCTGCATCTGACCGGCAGTCCGCGCATCAGCGACGGCGCCTCGATGCAGGTGGCGGCGGAGCAGATCGACTATCACCGCGACACGCAGAACGCGGCGGCCAGCGGCAACGTGAAGGCGACCTATACCCAGCCGCAGAAGGCGGGGGCCCCGAGTCAGGCCGTGGCTCCCACGATGGGGGGCAGCGGTCCGGTGCACGTCATCGCCGAACGCGCCACGATGGACCATGCGACGAACCAGGATTTCTTCTACGGATCGGAGCATACCCCGGCGCGCATGTGGCAGGATCCCAATTCACTGCTGGCACCGGTGATTGCCATCGACCGGAACCAGAATCTGCTGAAGGCCCTGGGCGAAAACACCGGAGCCGCGCCGGTGGTCAACGCGAACTTTACCTCGGCGATGGGGGCGAAGCGCCAGCCAAGCGTGGTGCGTGTGCACAGCCAGACCCTGGTCTATTCCGACAAGACGCGGCAGGCGGATTTTCATGGGACCGTGACTGCGGAGCAGAGCGACGAGGTGGTTCATGCCGACGATGCTCTGCTGTTCCTGAAGCCCTCGCCGCCCGCGAGTGGCAAGTCGAGCCAGAATGCGCCAGCGCCGCAGACGACCGCGGCTGGGAACGGCAGCGGGCTCAGTCCGGCGTCAAGGCAAAATTCACAGCTCGATCACATGGTCGCCACCGGCCACGTCATCTTTACCCAACCCGGCCGCAAAGGGAGCGGCGAGAAGCTCGTCTACACGGCCGATGACGGGAAATACGTGCTGACGGGGACCGAATCCGCATTACCGCAGATGTGGGACCGCGTGCACGGAACGACGACCGGGGCTGCATTAATTTTTAACAGCCAGGACGACAGCGTCGAGGTAAGTGGGGGAAAATCGAGCGCGGTGACCGACACGCGCGCCAAGAAGTGAGAATCTGCGCCACTTCTTTGCCAGGAGCCGCGTCTCACCTATAAGCTAAAAAGGGATTCATGCCGAAGCTGTCTACCGACGAGATCAACAAGTCCTACAAAGGGCGGCAGGTGGTTCATGGCGTCAGCGTGCAGGTGACAGAGGGCGAAGTGGTCGGCCTTCTGGGTCCCAACGGCGCGGGAAAGACCACGACCTTCTACATGATTGTGGGCCTGGTGCAGCCTGACGGCGGGCGCATCCTGCTGGATGACGAGGCGATCACCAACGTACCCATGTATTTGCGGGCGCGTCAATACGGAATCAGTTACCTGCCGCAGGAGCCGTCCGTCTTCCGCAAGCTGACGGTCGAGGAGAATATTCTCGCCGTCCTGGAAGTGCAGCCCATCGCCCCCGAGATGCGACGCTCGCGCGCCGAGAAGCTGATCGAGCAACTGAACCTCGGGCATATCCGCAAGACGCGGGGCTACGCGCTGTCGGGTGGCGAGCGGCGCAGGGTGGAAATTGCGCGATGCCTGTGTATTCAGCCGGTTTTCATCCTGTTGGACGAGCCCTTTTCGGGAATCGATCCCATTGCGGTCCTGGAGATACAGGAAATTATTTTTGACCTCAAGGCCAGCGGCATCGGCGTCCTGATTACGGACCATAATGTTCGCGAGACGCTTTCGGTGACGGATCGCGCTTACATCATTAATGAGGGGCGCATTTTCCGGCACGGAACGCCGGAGCAGCTGGGCAACGACCCGGAGGTCCGGCGCGTCTACCTGGGCGAAAGCTTCAGCCTGGGGTAAGGTAATCACCCAAACCGGTAATTACCTGCGGAACCATGAAGATGCGATAACGGCAACAGAATTGCTATGCGGAGCCAGGCCAGCGGATGTAAACTCGGGGCAATAGGCAGTTCGTAAACGCATTCTTAGTAGAGGATTATGGTTCTTCTTCAGCCAAGACTCAGTCTTAAGGTCGCACAGCGGCAGATTCTGACGCCGGGACTGATGCAGATGGTCAGCGTTCTGGCGCTGAACAAGCTGGAGCTGAAGGAGATGATCCAGGCCGAAATTGCGGAGAATCCGGTTCTCGAAGAGCTGGAAGAGAACGTTCCGCTGCTGGACGACGTGGCCCGCGCGGAAGAAGATCGCGACCGGCCGGTCGAGACGCAGCCGGTGACGGAAGGGGAGAAAAAAGAGAAGGATCCCTTCGACGAAATCGACTTCGGATCGTATTTCCAGGACTATCTCGATCCCGGCTTTCGCTCGCCCAACAATTACGAGGAAATTGAGAAGCCGTCGATTGAGAATTTTCTGTCGGCGCCGGCGACGCTCACCGATCATCTCTTCTGGCAGCTCGGCGCTCTGAACCTGTCGCCCGCCGTGCGTGAGGCTGCCGAGTACATCATCGGCAATCTGAACGAAGACGGCTACATGACGGCCACCGACGACGAGCTGCTGGCCGGCTATTTGCGCGAGCAGATGGAGCCCGACACCCCCGACCACGCAAAGAGCAGCTACGAGCGCGTGGCGGAGCTGCCTCCCGCGATGGCGGAGCGCGCCCGCGGCCACTTGACCGCCGCGCTGGACGTTGTGCGGCAGCTGGATCCGATCGGCGTGGGCACAAGCGACCTGCGTGAATGCCTGCTGGTGCAGGTAGAGGCGCAGAGGAAAGAATTCGAGCTGATCTTTGCCCGCACGGCTGTCGCCGAGAAGAACGCGGCCCGTTCCGCCGGTGGAAACGGCTCAACGGCTGCGGTGAAAGCTGCGGCGTCCGAGGCGCATCCGCATCCGGCTGCGGTTCCGCATCACGCTCCGGAATCGAACAACGGACACACCGCGCTCAATGGAACTGGCGCGGGGTATCCAACCCACATAACTGCGCACCCGACTCCGCAAGCAGGACCGAACGGCAACGGCGCCAGGCCGGAGCCGGCGCATCACGAAGAAGGCAGCCGCCTGGAAATCTTTGAGCTGGCGCGGCAGATCATCGATACGCATATGCTGCTGCTGCAGAAGCGCGACCCGCGCGAGCTGTCGAAGGTGGTGGGTAAGACGGTGGAGGAGACGCAGCGGGCGATTGACTTTATCCGCACCCTCGATCCGCGGCCCGGCCAGCGCTACAACCGCAGCGAAGCGCGGCTCATCGAGCCGGATGTGGCCTTCGTGAAGCGCGGGGAGGAATGGGTGGTTGCCATGAACGAAGAGGACCTGCCCACGCTGCGGCTGAACCAGGGTTATCGGCGGCTGCTGACCCAGGACGGCGCGGAAAAGGACGTTAAGGATTACGTGAAGGAGCGCTATCGCTCCGCGCTGCAGCTGATGCGCAACATCGAGCAGCGCAAGAACACCATTCTGCGCACCTGCGAGGCCATTGTTCGGCGCCAGGGTGACTTCCTCGAAAAAGGCGTCGAGGCGCTGAAGCCGATGATGATCAAGGAAGTGGCCGAGGAGATCGGCGTGCATCCGTCGACGGTTAGCCGCGCGGTTTCGAGCAAATATGTGCACACGCCGCAGGGCGTCTACGAGCTGCGCTTCTTCTTCTCCGAGGGCGTGAATGGCCCCGAGGGCGCGGGCACTCCGCTGATGCTGCTCAAGCGCAAGGTGAAGAAGCTCATTGAAGACGAAGACCCGCGCAAGCCGCTCACCGACGATCAGATTGCGACTATGCTGCAAGGGCAGGGCATCGACGTAACGCGGCGCACCGTGGCAAAATACCGCGAAGACTTACGTATTCCCAGCACGCACCAGCGGCGCATCCGCGGCTGACGCTCTCCATCCCCCGAACGAGGAGCTTCCCATGCAGGCTGAGTACACAGGAAGGCAATTGAGCATTACTCCGGCGCTGCGCCGGATGGGCGATGAGGGCATCGATCGCATCGCGAAGCTGCTGCCCAAGGTGGTCGGCGCCCATATCGTGCTGACCTCGGAAAAATATCGTAAGACCGCCGACGTTGCGGTGAAGATGCGCGCGGGCAAGATCGTCGGCTTCGCCGAATCGAACAACACGGAACAGGCGCTGCGCGAGGCGCTGGAGCGCGCCGAGACGCAGGCGATCCGCTACCGCAAGCGCCAGCACGCCATCAAGCGGCAGCCGAAGGAAGAGAAGCTGCAGAACGAAGTGCTGCCAGTGCGGGCGCGCAAAGCCAGCCGCACGCGGGCTGAGAATTCTGAGCCGGAAAACGGCGGCGCGGCGGTCGCAGCCACGAACGGCAAGCGTCCCGGGAGGACCGTGGTGCCGGTCACGGTGCATACTTTCCCGGCCACGCGGCCCATCTCCGAGCCGCACGTAGTGCGTTCGCTCGACTCAGTAGCGCTGCGCCCGATGACCATCGAGGAAGCGGTGAAGGAGGCGGAATTCCGCGACCGCGAGGTCTTCGTCTTCCGCAATCCGCAAGGAACGCTGTGCGTCCTGCACCGCAAGCGCGACGGCAAGATGGAGCTGATCGAAGCACCCTAGAGCAGGCAATAGGCAGTAGAGGAAGGGGCTCGGGCACCGAGCCCCGTTTCGCTTAGCGCAGGATTACACGTCTTCATCCAGATCCAGGTGGCGAATCGCATCGTCGAGAGCCTGCTGAGCGGTCTTGTGTTGCTGTTCGAGGTCGGCCTGGTCTTTGCGCAGGGACTGCAGTTGATCCTCGTCGGTGTTCATTTCGCCGGCGTAGCGGCGGGCAAGGGCGCGCTCTTCCGGACTGTCCTTTAAACCTGCCAGGTTATCGTGCAGCCGCTTCTGGTCCGCGGCCAGCCGGTCGATGTCTTTCTGTTTTGCGTCGATCTGTGTGTCGAGGTCGTGGACTTTGGCGCGTGCGGCGAGCACGGGTGCCAACGCCTTTTCAATGGCGGCGCGATTGCCGGACCCCGAGAGGATGATCTGCAACTGATCGTCAGGGAGATTGGTGAGTTGCCAGCGAGATGCGCCCGTGTACGCTTCGCCGATTTTCAGCCGGACGGTTTCCCCCGGCTTGGCAGCAACGCTGAAGCGGTAGAGCGACGCCGTCGTCTCGACGGGCTTGACGTCGGAGGTGAGCTTCCAGCCGTTCTGGACCGGATGTTCGACGAGGACCGTGCGCGCGTCGGTCGCAGCGTTGTGGACGACGTACGTGACCTCGCGTAGCTCTTCGTTGCGCTCGGTCAGGTAGCCGTCGTGCACCGTGATGTGGCGCAGGTACGAGGAGTTCGTTTGACCCTCGGTGCTGACGTGGACGGCCTGGTCGACAGCGTAAGAGAGCAGGCGCTTTTCGCCCGTGTGGATCGTGTCGGTGAGGCCTTCGCCCGCAAACTCACCGTGGTCGAAGATGGAGAAGCTGCCGCGGTCCAGCGTCGAACTGCCGGAGTTGGTGAGCCACAGCGCGCGCAGCGGCACGGGATTCGATGCGTTGTAGAGTGTGACGCGCTCGGCCTGGACGTTGGTCTGGAGCACGGGGACCAGCGCCGACTCGTTCTTGTGGATAGTGACGGGCTGGGCCAGGGTGTACGCGAAGAAGTCGTCGAACTTGGCGGAGTTGGCGCTCGCGGTTTCGTTCTGGATGTAGCGGGCGTCCTCGTTCAGCCACTTCTTGTAGCTTGCGCTGCCGGCGGATCCGGAACCGGTGCCGACGCCGGGGGCGAGAGCGGCGAGGCCGCCCACAAAGCGATCCGACCTGCTAGTGAGGTCCTGAATCTTGTGTTCCGTTAGCAACTGCGCGTTGGCGCCCGTGACCGTCACGGTTTGAGAAGGGGACGCAGGCGGCGGTGGAGGGCCAGGAGGTACGTCGACCGCCCCTTCATGCGTGACGGGCGCGATGTTCGCCGCCTCCGGCACCGGCACCTCGGGGCGCTGCGTGTAGATGGGCTGCGAAAGCGGCTCAATAAAGCTCTGCGGCGCGCCCGCAACCAGCGACAGCTGCACGTTGCTCCAGTCCGAACCGACGGTGTTGTCGACCACCGCCCATCCCTGCAGAATCGCCGTCTCCGGTCCCGAAGCGGACGTGTTCGATGGCCCGCTGTCCGGGAAGACAATGCGGTAGGTGCTCTTCCAGACCGGAACTTCGCTGATATAACTCACCCGAATATCGCGCGAGCCGGTGCCTTGCGCTTGCAGCGTGAGGTGCCGCACCTGCTGGCTCTGCGTGGAGGCGAGCAGCGCGAGATATTCGTCGAGGTCACGGCGCAGGCCGCCATCGAGAACGCGCACGCTGGTCGTCCCCGTCAGCTCGAAGGTGCGAACCGCGCCGGCGTCGCTCACCACCGTGAGAAAAGCGCGCTCGACGCTGTCGCCCGCGGGCGTCTTCTGGGACCGCGTCTCATAGCTCACGGCGCGCCCGGAAACCGTAACTGCACCAGCCCCGCTCACTTCGACACGAGCGCCGCGCAGAGATCCATAAAGATCTTCGGTCGAGGGCTGATCGTCGAGTCCCAGCGGAATGTTTTTGAGCTGCTGTTCGAGCGGCGTGGTGGAGTTGTAGCCAACGCCCGCGATGCGGCCTCCGCCGAGGTCGAGCGCGGTGAGAGACTGCAGCGCGTCGTCCAGCTGCGAGGAGGTGAAGTCGACGGTGACAGACTGATTGCCGTTGACGCGGCCCGCGTGCTCGAAGTAGCCGACGCCGTTCTTGTAGAGAACTACGCGCCGAACGGGAAGCTCGCTGTTCTCGCGCGAAGCGGGTGGCGGCGCGGCCTGTTCATGGGGTTTGGCTGAGGTTTGGGCAAAGAGGAAGGCAGATGAGAAAAGCAGAGAAGCACAAACGAGCCGGCATTGCAGCACGCGGGACCTCCTGTAGCTAACTACGACGGAAGCTGTTGGGATAGACGCAGCAAGTTGGGAAATGTTCCCGGGGAACGCCCCAGGAATACTCTCGAGTCTCTTTGCCATGCCAAAGAACGGCGCGAGGCAGGGAACTTGCACATCATTTCGGGGGATCAGAGGAGGCCCGGTGCCTGACAGCGTTATCAAGCTACGGGCTACGGGCTACCCGCTACTGGCTCGGTTCACAAATACTCGTTCATCATCCGCGCCCAGGTTGGCCAATCATGCGCGTTGTACGCGTCCCAGATGTAGAGGTGGTGCGGAATACCCTTTTCGCCCATGATGCGGGAGAGGTTTTGGTTCTGCCAGAGGCAGTGGTCGTCCCAGCCGGTCGCGAGAATGTAGGTGTTGTTGCGGTAGCGCTCAAAATACCAGGGATCGCTGAGGTTCGGAATATAGTGCGGCGGCATGTTGAAATAAACGTCCTGGTCGTAATAGCCGCCGAGAAAATTGCTCAGCTCGAAGGCGCCGCTCATGGAAAGGAATCCGGTGAAACGGTCAGGATGGCGCAGCGCGATGTTGACCGCGTGATAGCCGCCGAAGCTCGCGCCAAGAGCAATGAGATGCGGGTCGAGATTCCTCAGCCGAATGAACGGCAGGACCTCTTCCACAAGGTAGTTCTCGTACTGCACGTGGCGCGCGATGCGCCAGCGCGGGGGAACAATGCGGTTGTACCAGCTCTCGGAGTCGACCGAGTCGACGCAAAACATCTGAATCTCGCCGCGATCGAGCTTGTGCGCGACAGCGTGGACCAGACCGCGGTCTTCATATTCAAAAAACCGGCCCTGCGAGGAAGGAAAGACGAGCACAGGCACGCCGCCATGGCCGAAGACGAGCAACTCCATATCGCGGTCAAGCCGCCAGGACCACCACTTGCGATATTCGCGGTTCATGGTTTGTTCACGCAGCCGTTACGGTATCGTAAAGCATCGGAATCTGACAACGCGGGGGTTCACGCGACTGCGGCGGGACACGACCAGGAGAGAGCGCGAGGAATTGGCGACACAGATTCAGCCGCAGACGCAGCCTGTTCCTACGCCAGTTGAGCCGCCGCATCCGCGGGTGCGCAAACATGCGGGGTTCGCCAGCCGCTTCCTGCCGGGTGTGCGCGATATCAGTGTCTACATGCCGCCCGAGTATGACGAGGATCGTAAGCGCAGTTATCCGCTGCTGCTCTTGCAGGACGGTCAGAATCTATTTGACCCGGAAACGTCGTTCATCCGCGGCAAAACCTGGCGCGTCGCCGAACATGCCGACGAGGCCATCGCCGCCGGCGAAGTGGAGCCGCTGGTGATTGCAGGCGTGGCGAATGCGGGCGAACGGCGGCTGGCGGAGTACACGCCGTCGCGCGACATGAAAATGGGCGGCGGCGAGGCCAACAAGTACGCACTCATGGTGACGCGCGAGGTGCTGCCTTTTCTGCATGCGTACTATCGGCTTCGGTCCGGGCCCGATTCCACCGGAATCGGCGGTTCGTCTCTGGGTGGCCTGGTCTCGCTTTGGATGGGGCTGCGCCATCCGGACATTTTCGGAAAGCTCGCCGTCATGTCGCCGTCGGTGTGGTGGAATCACCGTTACATTCTTGCGTATCTGAACGACGTCGCGCCGGAGCTGCATCGGCGGCCGCGCATCTGGCTCGACGCGGGCGATCATGAGGGCCGACGCACCTGGACCGACGCGGATATGCTCCAGGCGCGGCTCCGCAAGCACGGCTGGCGCGACGAGGTCGATCTGCATTTTGAAACCATCGTCGGCGGCACGCATGATGAAGCGTCCTGGTCGGAGCGCGTGCGGCCGATGCTGCGGTTTCTCTTTCCTGCGGAAACATCGGAGGGCTCGAAATGAGCGGTACGCCGATGGATCTGATCCGCAAGCTCGACGAAACGGCAACGGCGCTGCTGGAGCTCGCTCGCCGGGTGCGTGCGGCCGCTGCCGATGTGGCGGATCCTGCGTTGCGCGAAGAGATGCTCGGGAGCGCCGCGGGCTGGGAGCGGAGAGCGCAGGAGATGTCCGACGCGATTCTGCGCTGGAAACGCGAGATCAATTGACGGCTGCGGCATAAAGTGGCGTGGGTGCGCCTGCTCCGGCCCGTCAACCTGCCGTTAGTAAAAGCGGTATACTCACTCCTCAGAGGACGCTCCGGATGAGGAAGGCCCCAGCCGCCGCCCCAACGCGAAGTTTCGCGTGTCAGGGCAACGCGGTTGAAGGGTCTTTTTTGATTCCGGGACGACAGCCCGCGCTTTCCCGTGTTTCAATGGGCGGACCTCTCCGGAACCTTCATGGATAATCAACTCGATACTATCCATTCCCCTGCCGATTTAAGGAAATTGTCGATACCTCAGCTGGAATCGCTGGCGCAGGAGATTCGCGAGCGGCTGATCGTGACGCTGTCCAAAACCGGCGGCCATCTCGGTCCGAACCTCGGCGTGGTGGAACTGACGCTGGCTTTACACACGGTCTTCGAAACACCCAAAGACAAGTTTGTTTTCGACGTGAGCCATCAGGCCTACGTTCACAAGATGCTGACCGGCCGCTGCGACCGCTTCGATACGATGCGGCAGCCGGGCGGGCTGAACGGCTTCATGCTGCGTACCGAAAGCGAGCACGACTGCTACGGCGCGGGTCACGCGGGCACGGCGCTTTCAGCGGCGCTGGGGATGGCGGTGGCGCGCGATCTGGCCGGAGGCAAGGAGCACGTCGTCGCGCTTGCGGGCGACGCGGCTTTCACCAACGGCATTTCGTTCGAGGCGCTGAACAACATCGCCGATCAAACCAGGCGCTTGATCGTGGTGCTGAACGACAATGAGTGGTCCATCGATCGCAATGTCGGCGCGATTGCGAAATACCTGCACAAGATCGTCACCAACCAGCATGTGAGCCAACTCCACGACAGCGCATCGCGCCTGTTGGCAAAGATTGGCGGCAAAGGCGCTCTGCAGGTAGTGCGCCGCGCCGAAGAAGCCGCGAAGGGGATGCTGTGGCCATCGTTCCTGTTCGAGGAATTCGGCCTCACGTACTACGGCCCGGTGGACGGCCACAATATCGGCACGCTGATTGAGACGTTCCGCTTCCTCAAGCAGCAGGAGCGCCCGGTGATCCTGCATGTGATTACGCAGAAGGGGCGCGGCTTTCAGCCGGCTCTCGATAAACAGAAGAAGTTTCACGGGCTGGGGCCGTACGATCCGGAGACCGGCAAGACAGAAGCGACAGGGCAGCGAACCTATTCGGAGATTTTCGCGGAGACACTGGTGCGGCTCGCCAACGAAAACGACAAAGTCGTTGCCATCACCGCGGCCATGCCCAATGGAACCGCGCTCGATCTGTTTCGGCCGCATCATCCGAAGAAATACTTCGACGTTGGCATCGCCGAGGAGCACGCGGTGATTTTTGCCGCAGGTATGGCGACACAGGGCTTCAAGCCGTACTGCGCCATCTACTCGACGTTCCTGCAGCGGGCCTTCGATCCGGTCGTGCACGACGTTTGCCTGCAAAATCTCCCGGTGGTGTTCTGCATGGACCGCGCGGGTCTGAGCGGCGACGATGGTCCGACACATCACGGGCTTTTCGACATTGCGTATCTGCGCGGCGTTCCGAATATTGTGCAGATGGCGCCAACCGACGAGGACGAGCTCGCGGACATGATGTACACGGCGATGCTGCACGAAGGGCCGAGCGCGATTCGCTATCCGCGCGGAACCGGGCCGGGCGCGAAGATAAAGCAACACCCGCAGGCCCTTCCGATGGGCAAAGCCGACGTGGTCCAGCACGGCGACGACTTCGCCATTCTTGGCCTGGGCCCGCTGCTGCCGATGGCGAAGGATCTGGCGCGCAAACTGGAGCAGTGGGGCTATTCCGCGGCGGTCATCAATCCGCGCTTCATCAAGCCGCTCGATCGCGAGCTGATTGCGCGCTACGCGCGAAGCGCGACTGCGGTGGTCACGTTTGAAGATCATGTGCTGATGGGCGGCTTCGGCAGCGCGGTGATGGAAGCGTTGAGCGAGATGGGCATCGCGACGCCTGTCATCCGCGTCGGCTGGCCGGATCGCTTTATCGAACATGGCAAAGTCGACCAACTCCGCGCGCGTCACGGCGTCAGCGTGGAAGCGGCGCTGGAAAAGCTGGCGCCCTGGCTGAGGCGAAGCGCCCCCAGCCTCGTGGTGCGATAGATTCAGCCTCGTGCCGCTAACGATGTAGCCGCGTCTCTGGCAAGCATCCCACACGGTGTGGGAAGATGCGGAGAGAGTCGCATTCTCGCGCCATGATCGCCTCCTCCGTTCAGCCTCGCAGCAGTCACGTTCGTTCGCAGCAGGATCGGTGGATCATCGCGATTGGCGTGTTCAAACTGCTGCAGGCGCTTCTTTTTGCACTACTCGGATTCGGCGCGATTCGTCTGTTGCACAGGGATTTGATGCACGTGGCCGAGCATTTCATCCTGGCGATGCGATTCAATCCTGAAGGCCATTTCGTGAACCTGGTGCTGGAGAAGGTGGCAATGATCGACCCGCACCGCCTGAGGGAAATCAGCGCGGTGATATTTGCCATCGCGGCGCTGGACCTCGTTGAGGGCACGGGCCTGGTGCTGGAGCAGGTGTGGGCGGAGTTTGTGACGCTGATCCTGACCGCGTCGTTCCTGCCCTGGGAGTTCTTCGAGATGTTTCGCCGCCCGAACTGGATACGGATCGGCCTGACCGCCATTAATCTCGCCGTCGTAATTTACCTGATTTACTATGTCCAGGCCCGCATGCGGGAGCGCCGGTTGCGTAACGCCGGGAGGGCATAATGCGATCTTCGCGCAAGTCACGCGTGATTCCGCGAATTGAGAATAGAGAATGCGCCCTGCGCGCGTAATCGGATCGGGTCCGAACGGCCTGGCGGCGGCCGTGGTGCTGGCGCGCGCCGGCCTCCAGGTGGAAGTGTACGAAGCAGAGGCGATCCCGGGCGGTGGTGCGCGCACCATGGAGTTGACCCTGCCCGGATTCCGTCACGACTTCGGATCGGCTGTGCATCCCATGGGTGCTGGGTCGCCGTTCTTCTCGTCGCTGCCACTGGCGCAGCACGGACTGCAGTGGATTCACGGAACCTCTCCGCTGGCGCATCCGCTGGACGATGGCACGGCGGTCACGCTCGAACACAGTTTGCAGGATCAGGAGAGAGAGCTGGGCGAGGAGGATGGTCCTGCGTGGCGCGACCTGATCGAGCCGATCGCCGCCAACTGGACGGACTTCGCGGTGGACGCGCTGGGCCCTGTGACTCGCATTCCCCGGCGGCCGCTGCTGATGGCAAGCTTCGCCCGCAAGGCCATGCAATCCGCAACCACGCTGGCGAACCGGACGTTTCGAGGGATGCGTGCGAAAGCTCTGTTTGCCGGGCTGGCAGCGCATTCGTTTCTGAGCTTCGATGAGCCGCTGAGTCCGGCAGTGGGTCTTGTGCTGGGGGCCGCGGCGCACGTGAGGGGTTGGCCCGTGGCGCGCGGCGGATCGCAGGCCATTACGAACGCCCTGATCGAGTACCTGGAAAAACTGGGCGGCGCGGTGCACACCGGCCGGCGCATCATGTCGCTCGACGAGGCCGACCCGAAAATGGGACCGGTGATGTGCGATTTGACACCGCGACAGTTACTTTATATTGCGGGAGAGCGCCTGCAGAAGACGTATCGCAAAGCGATGCAGGAATTTCGCTACGGCCCTGGCGTCTTCAAGATCGACTATGCGCTTTCGGCGCCCATCCCGTGGACAGCACGGGAGTGCTTTCGGGCGATCACTATTCACCTCGGCGGGACGCTGGAGGAGATCGCGCGTTCGGAATATGCGGCAACGCACGGCGCCATTGCGGAGAAGCCGTTCGCGCTGGTGGCGCAGCCATCGCTGTTCGACCCGACCCGCGCACCGGAGGGGAAGCACGTTGCGTGGATGTACTGTCATGTTCCGCATGCGTGCACCGTAGATATGACGAGCCGCATCGAGGCGCAGGTGGAGCGGTTTGCACCGGGTTTCAAAGACTGCGTGTTGGCACGTCGCGTGTGGTCGCCGGCGGCGCTCGAAGCGCAGGACGCGAACCTGATCGGCGGCGACATCGGCGGCGGTGAGCTGTCGATGCGCCAGTTTTTCTTCCGGCCGGCGCTGGGGAACTACTACACCGGAACGCGAAACCTGTATTTGTGTTCGTCGTCGACGCCGCCGGGCGGCGGTGTGCACGGGATGTGCGGTTACCACGCCGCACGCATGGCTCTCCGGCGGCTATGACTTTTTGCCGGCCATCTCCGCGACGGCGGCGATGGCGCGATCGCTGACCTGCTGATGGACCTTATTCATGTTGAGCCAGGGATCGTGCTTCAGGCGGGCCTTCCACTCGCCATAATTCGCAACCGCGAACTGCTTCGGATTGGTGCGTTCAAGTTCCGCCCAGGTGAGCGGCATAGCAACACGCGCACCGGCACGGGCACGCGGCGAATACGGGGCAACCGCGGTGGCTCCGCGCTCGTTGCGCAGATAGTCGAGAAAGATGCGGCCGGTGCGCGCGGCCTTCGTCATCTTGGTGAGGTAGAGCTTCGGGTTGGCGCGCTCCATCATCAGTACAAAATGGTGGGCGAATTCCTTGATCTCCGGCCATTCGCGCTTCGGGTCGATGGGCGCGACAACATGGATGCCTTTGCCGCCTGTGGATTTCACGAATGTATCGAGGCCGAGGTGCTTCATCAGATCGCGGACTTCGATGGCGCTCGCGACCAGTTGTTTCCAGGGAAGGCTCGGATCGGGATCGAGATCGATGATGATCCGGTCGGGTTGTTCGAGCGTTTTGTTGCTTGAACCCCATGGGTGCAGCTCAAGCACGCCCATTTGTCCGAGGCCGACGAGCCCTTCGCGCTTCGAAACCGTGACGTATAGTTCTCGTTCGTTTTTGCCGCCCTTCTTAACAGTGACCGGCACGCTGTCGATTCCAGCCGGCATGCCTTTGCCGATTTGTTTCTGGAAGAAGCACGGCTTGCCGCTGCCTTCGGGGCAGCGCACAATGCTCAGCGGCCGCTCCGCAATGTGGGGGAGCAAATGGTCCGCGACTGCATCGTAATATTCGGCGAGCTGCAGCTTGGTGAGCTTCGACTCTTCGTCGAGAATCTTGTCCGGATGGCTGATCGAAACGCCGGCGACGACAGCGCGGTCCGAGCGCGACTTCGACGCGGCAGGAGCCTCGACCTTAGCGGCCGCTGCGGTGGGCGCAACGTGCTTCGCGGTTTTGGCCGCGGGTTGCGCTTCGGACTTTGCAGCAGCCTTCTCGCGCTGCTGCCGTTGACCCGACTTCGGCATGCGTTCCGCAGTTTCGCGCACCACTTCCTTTGGATCCTTGTCCTGGCGCAATCCCATAAACGCGGCCTGTCGCACGAGATCGTCGTTGGTCCACGTTGCGAAGCGCGACTCGATGACCGTCGAAGGTTTCACCCAGATCGCATCTTTCTTCGCCTCGTTTGGCAGGCTGTGAAACGAAGTCTTCGTCTGGCGGAGCGCATCGAGCCGGTCGCGAAGGAGCTTGTGCGTTTTCTGGTTGAAGCCGGTCCCGGTACGTCCCGCGTAAATCAGGTCGCCATCGTTGTAATAGCCGAGCAGCAGCGAGCCGATGCCGTGGCCGCCGGTGGAGAGCGGTGTGAATCCGCCCACCACGAATTCCTGTTGCAGCACGCACTTCGATTTCAGCCAAAGGCGCGAGCGTTCCCCGCGATACGTTGCCGTTGCGAGCTTTGAGACAATGCCTTCGGCGCCCATCTGGCAGGCGTGCCGAAACATCTCGCCACCATGCGCGCGGATGTGGCTGCTGTAGCGGACGCCGTCCTCGCCGTGTTCCTCGATCAGGCCTTCGAGGATCGTCTTGCGGCGCTCGAGCGGCAGGTTGCGCACATTGTGCCCGTCGAGGTGCAGAAGGTCGAAGGCGAAATACGTGAGTGGGTGAGCGGCGCCTTCATCGAACGCGGCCTGCAGATCGGCGAAGCTCGACCCTCCCTTCTCGTTCAGAACCACTACCTCGCCATCGAGAATGGCCGCGCGAACCGGCAACTCAGCGGCGGTCTCCGCCAGGTCACGCATGCGATGCGTCCAGTCGAGGCCCCTCCGTGTAAACAGCCGCGCGCGGCGCTTGCCGGCCTTCTCGTCGATGTGAATCTGTATGCGATAGCCGTCGAGCTTCAGTTCGTGGAGCCACTCGTCGCCCTCGGGCGGCTGGTCGATGGACGAGGCGAGTTCGGGCGACAGAAACCCCGGCATCTTTTCGTGCGGTGCGTCGCGCAGCAGGCTCTCGCGATCCGGCGGGTCCGGATTTTTCACCAGTCCTGGCGAGGGCTGCACGGGTTGTGACGCCAAACCTCTGCGCGTCAGAAGCGATCGATTCGCCGGCGGCTTCTTCTCCGGCACGTGCGAATTCCAAACGTGATCCTCGGCAGCTGCGATTTGCTCCATGCTGCGGCCGGTGACTGCGCTGTCCGGAGCCTCGTCGGTGATCGCCGGATCATCGGCCGTGCGCTCGTACTCATCGTGTTCCTTGATGAGCAGCCAGTTATTTTTGCCCTTCTCGCCGAAGCGGTCGCCCTTCATCCGAATGAGTGCCCAGTGTCCATGCAGTTTTTGGCCGTGCAGGATGAATTTGAGCTGTCCATGGCGCAGGCCTTCGTCGACGTCGGTCACCGGCTCCCACGTGCCCTGGTCCCAGACCATCACCGTGCCGCCGCCGTACTGGCCCTTCGGGATGGTGCCCTCGAAACCGCCGTACTCGATGGGGTGGTCCTCCACCTCGACAGCAAGGCGCTTATCTGCAACCACGTAGCTGGGACCCTTCGTCACCGCCCAGCTCTTGAGCACGCCGAGCCATCCAAGGCGGAAATCGTAGTGGAGCCGCGTGGCTGCGTGCTTTTGAATGACGTACGGCAGGCCCTCGGCTGCCTTCGATTTTGCTTTCGTGCCGGAAGAGCCGCTCGGCTCCGCCGTCATCGCGAAGTCGCGCATCGCGCGGTAGCGAGCCAGTTGCTGGTCGACAGCGGCGGCTGGCGTCTCCGATTTTGCAGTGCGTTTGGCGGCTTTCTTCGGCATCTCAAGAACTCGGATTCCGGCGTGAGTCGTCGGGCTGCTTCAGCCCACCTGCAGCACTCCGGTCATTTGCAGATCCTGCTCCAGCACCACCGACTCACTGGGTTTGTCGTCGCGAAATCGTACCTGAATGCTGCGCCCGCGGATCGCCTCCGCAAAGGCCTCCGCCGCGGCTTTGCGGCTGAAGTGCCGCCGGTACTTGCCGAAGCGATATTCCTGCTGCGCGTAGTAGCGGTAAGAAATCTCAACCCAGGTTCCGAGCTGCTGCTTCTTCAGGGTTGCTGTTTGCACCTGGCCATCGGCGCTGGGCCACATGGCGGCCTGGTTCTCGCGGACACGCTGCATGTATTTGCGGACGGCGAGCACGGCCGCGCCAATGATCAGCGCGAAGAAGTGCTGCACGAAGCCGACCAGCGGTCCCAGATGATGCCAAAGGTCCTTCATGATCGTGATCGCCTGCTGCAAAGGTACCCCGCGATCAGGTTACTACGACGTGTTTCGCGAGCTTTCCTGGCCGTTTCGCCCTGCCACTTTCGAGGCATGCTTAGCCAGATAAATTTGCGATCACATGACTGGCCAAATCTGTTCACCACGGTATATCGTAATGCTCGCTGTGTGCTCGGGAGCCTCTTTCCAGACGCATAGCATCGTAATCCTCAGGAGCTGTTCTGCTATGGCAACGACATTGCAATCGGAAGTCGCCACACAAAAAGATTTTCTGCCTCTGAACGGAACCGATCACGTGGAGTTCTGGGTGGGCAACGCCCGCCAGGCCGCGTATTTCTATCGCCTCGCCTTCGGCCTGAAGCTGGTCGCCTATGCGGGACCCGAAACCGGCGTCCGCGACCGTGCCTCGTACGTGCTGGAGCAGGGAAAAGTGCGATTCGTTCTGACCACGCCGTTGCGTCCTGACGGCGACATTGCAGAGCATGTCCGCGTGCACGGAGACGGCGTGCGCGACGTGGCGCTGTGGGTCGACGATGCCCGCCAGGCGTGGAAGGAAACCACGAAGCGCGGCGCGCGCAGTGTGCGTGAGCCCTTCGAGTTGAAAGACGCGAACGGCATGGTCCGGATCGCCTCGATCGCAGCCTACGGCGATACCATCCACTCCTTTGTCGAGCGCAGCGGGTACACGGGCGCTTTCCTGCCCGGCTATCGCGCCGAGCCCGAGGATCCGATCGCGCGCCCCACCGGTTTGATCCATGTCGACCACATGGTTGGCAACGTGGGCTGGAACGAGATGAATCGCTGGGTGGATTTTTACGCCCAGATCATGGGCTTCTCCCTCTACCAGCACTTCGACGACAAAGACATTTCCACGGAGTATTCGGCCCTGATGTCGAAGGTGATGGCCAACGGCAACGGGCGCGTGAAGTTTCCCATCAACGAGCCGGCCGAAGGACGAAGGAAGTCACAGATCGAAGAATATCTGGAGTATTACCACGGGCCGGGTGTGCAGCACATCGCGCTCGCGACCAACGACATCTTGCAAACCGTGGCAAAGCTGCAGGCACAGGGCGTGGCGTTTCTCACTGTGCCGCACACGTACTACTCGGAGCTGGAAGGACGCGTGGGCAAGATCGACGAGCCGATCGCGGAACTCGAGAAGCTCGGCATCCTGGTCGATCGCGACGACGAGGGCTACATGCTGCAGATCTTCACCAAGCCCGTCGAAGACCGGCCGACGTTGTTCTTCGAGATTATCCAGCGCAAGGGCAGCCGTAGCTTCGGCAAGGGCAACTTCAAGGCGCTGTTCGAGGCCATTGAACGCGAACAGGGGTTGCGCGGGAATCTTTAGCAGCTTGCGAAGACACAGGCCGCTCTTTCGGGAGCGGCCATTTGTTTTGTGATGAGGTCAGTCGGCGACCATCAATTCGCCCGGCAGAATGGGTCGCGTGCGCGGCAGCACACCGTAAGCCGCCAGCAAGCCCATAGCAATGAGCACAGCGCAGTAGACAGCCAGCTTCACGATGTCCGTGACGTGGTTTTTCGGAAGCGCCTTCCACAGGACGAGCAGAATCGTTTGCGCTGCGGTGACGGACCATACCGTTCCGTAAAAATAGCGGCGCTCCCAGC
>CAZHTJ010000009.1:0-79556 GCA_964535525.1 uncultured Acidobacterium sp.
ATCGCATGGCGAAGGAGGCCGAGGCGCACTCCGCCGAGGACAAGCAGAAGCGCGAAGAGATCGAATCACGCAACCAGCTCGACGGCCTGGTCTACAACATCGAGAAGATGCTCAAGGAGAACGGCGACAAGGTCTCCGGCTCTGAGAAGGCCGACGTCGAAACGGCTTTGGCCGACGCGAAGAAAGTCCTCGAAGGCCAGCCCAGCCCCGCTGAGATGAACGCGGCGCGCGAAAAACTAACCGCCGCCTCGCACAAATTGGCCGAGGCTATGTACAAGGCTGGAGCGAGCACAGCAGGCGCGGCCGGCAACGGCGTTCCGCCCACCGACGGAGCTGCCGCGTCAACCGGCACGACCGACGAAAAGAAGGATGAAGGAGTCATCGACGCCGAATATGTAGACGTCGAAGACAAGAAATAACGGCGAGAATGAGGTCTTAAGGCAACGGAAGACCCGTGAAGGGCACGACTTGAGTCGTGCCGATCCTGGGTCAAAAGGAACAGGGCTTTAGCCCTTGAGAACCGATCGACTTTTATTCCAGGGCAGGACTCAAATCCTGCCCCGTACATGCCGATAAATAACCGGGGCGTTCCGAGGGAACGCCCCAAATCATAAGGAGTCAGTAGTTGAAAGGAATCCTCCCCATGACGAACACACTTTGGAAATGTGAACAGCTCCGCGCGGGACAAATCACGAACCAGGTCGTGTTCAACACTGAACAACAGGCCAGCGACTTTGTCGCCCAAATGCAGCGCATGGAACCCGACATCTTCTGGCGCATCGAACCCGTCGACGCGATGATGGTGTGGAACTGACACTCAGCTCGAGTTTAACGTCATGCGTTAAACGTGCTACGCTAAAGGCGTGATCCGGTCTTTTGCGGATGAAGATACGCGACAGCTCTGGCTTACGGGACGAAGCAGAAGGTTTGGCAACATCGCCCGCGCGGCGCTTCGAAAACTGCAACTTCTCAGCTTCGCAATTCGGGTCGACGATCTCAACTCCCCGCGCGGTAATCGCCTCGAGAAACTGCGCGGAGATCGCGAAGGTCAATACAGTATCCGCATTAACGACCAGTATCGAATCTGCTTCCGCTGGGAAGACAAATATGCTGTGGACATTGAGATTGCGGATTATCACTAGAGGAACGACGATGGCCATCCCTGTTAAGCCCGGCGAACGCAGCATTCCGATTCATCCCGGAGAGTTTCTCCGCGAGGACTTCATGAAGCCGATGGGCCTCTCTGCCAACGCCCTCGCTCTTGCCCTCCGCGTTCCTGTCACGCGCATCTCCGAAATCGTCCGCGAACGCCGAGGCATCACCGTCGAGACCGCTATGCGCCTCGGGCAGTATTTTGGCACCTCCACCGACTTCTGGATCAACATGCAGAAGACCTGGGAGGTGGGCATCGCAACGAAGGAACTGCTCCCGCGGATTCGCGCCGAAGTCAAGCCTGCTGCACGTGATCGCGGCTCTCGCGCAATGCGGCAAAAGGCAACCGCATAAGGATCTGGAACCAATGCCACCCACCCAGCACAAAGACTATTACGCGACCCTCGGCATCAAGAAAACCGCCACCTCCGAGGACATCCGCAAAGCCTTCCGCAAGCTCGCGCGCAAGTACCATCCCGACGTCAACCCCAACGACAAAAAGTCCGAAGAAAAGTTCAAGGAAATCTCCGAAGCCAACGACATCCTCTCCGACGAGAAGAAGCGCAAAATCTACGACCAGTTCGGCTTCTACTCCGATCAGATCGATCCGGCGACGGCCGAGGCTGCGGCGCGCGGCGGCTACGGGCCCGGCTCCTCACGCGGAACCGGCGGCCAGCAACAGGAAGGCGTCCCCTTTGACTTCGGCGGCTTCGACTTCTCCGAAGAAGCTCCCGGCGCTGCCAGTGGAGGCCAGCAGGGCTGGGGCAACTTCCGCGACATCTTCTCCGGCATGTTTTCCCGCGACCGCGGTGCACACCCCGAAGGCCCCCAGCCCGGCACCGACCTCGAATACCAGGTCAACGTCGATTTCTGGACCGCCATCCGTGGCGGCGTCGCGCGCCTCGAAATCCAGCGCCAGGAAGTCTGCGTCACCTGCCACGGCCGCGGCACCACGGGCGGCACGCAAACCTGCCCCGAATGCCACGGCACCGGCCAGGTGACGCAGATGGGCGGGCGCATGAAGTTCAACATCCAGTGCCCGCGCTGCGGCGGCACCGGCAAAGTCCAGAACCCCTGCCCCACCTGCCACGGCGAAGGCGTCCTCTACCGCACCGAGCCGCTCGAGTTCCGCATCAAGCCCGGCACCCGCGACGGCCAGCGCATCCGCCTCGCCGGCAAAGGCAACGCCGGCCTGCACGGCGGCGCGCCCGGCGACCTTTACCTCATCATTCGCGCCGGCACGCACCCGGTTTTCATGCGCACCGGCGACGACATCCACCTCACCCTGCCCGTCACCGTTTCGGAAGCCGCGCTCGGCTCCCGCATCGACGTCCCCACCATCGACGGACGCGCCCAGCTCCGCATCCCACCTGGCACGCAAAGCGGCCAAAAACTCCGCATGAGGGAACGCGGCGTCCCCTCCGCAACCAAAGAAGGCGCCCGCGGCGACGAAATTGTAACCGTGGAGGTTGCAGTTCCCCAGGTTCGCGACGAGCGCTCCCGCGAAATCCTCAAAGAATTCGCCAAACTCAACCCCGAAGACCCGCGCGAATCCATCTGGGCCAAGGTTTAGTCGCCGTGTCGGTTACAAATAGCCGAGTACTCCTCGCGACACCGCGCCTCATCCTGCGCGAAATGACCCTCGAAGACGCTCCCGGCCTCCACGCCGTCCTCGGCGACGAACAAACCATGCGCTTCTACCCCCAGCCCTTCTCCCCGGCCGAAGTTGAAGACTGGATCGCTCGCCAGATCGCGCGCTACCCCACCGGGGCCGGCCTCCTCGGCATCACCCTAAAAGAAAACGGCCAGCTCATCGGCGACTGCGGACTCGTCTGGCAGGACGTCGAAGGCCTCCGCCAGTTCGAAATCGGCTACCACGTCCATCGCCATCACCAACGCCAGGGCTACGCCACCGAAGCTGCCCGCGCCGTCCGCGACTATGCCTTCAACACCTTCCCCTGCGATCATGAAGTTTCGCACGTAATATCCATGATCCGTCCCGAGAATCTTCCCAGCCGCCGCGTGGCGGAGAAAAACGGCCTCACCCTCTCCCACACGATCTTCTGGCGCGGCTACGACCACTGCATCTACCGCATCGACAGGCCAGCCCGATGAGCCTCTTCCGCAGCCACGATCCCTTCCCCGTCGCCGAGCAGACCCCCGACCAGCGCCGCGCCACCCAGCTCCTCAACGCGTCGATGACCTACGCGCGCCTCATCCTCCGCCGCTACGGCGAGCTCGCTCCCTTCGCATTTTCCATGGACCGCGAAGGCCAGATCGCGCGCGAGACCCTGGACATCCCGCGCCTCCCGCGCGACACCGAACGCCTCTGGAAACTCCTCACCGAGCACGTTGCCGACAGCATCCGCCGCGGTAATCTCCAGGCCGTCGCCCTCATCGCCAACGTCACCCTCGCCACACCCTCCGCCGAAAACTTCACCGACGCCATCATCCTCACCATCGAGCAGGCAACCGGCCACGCCCTCCAGATCACCGTCCCCTACAAAATCTACGGAGGCCAGTTCCACAACGTCATCCCGCGCCGCATCACCCTCGGCCAACACGTCACCGAAGAAACCACTCCGCGCTTCTTCCCGCTTCAAGCGTGATTCCCATATCCCCCGCGCCCCCCGCAGTGCATAATGTGAGTCGGAGATGCCCACCAAACGCAAATCCAAAGGCGCCTACATGATCTCGGCCGTCGCCGAGATGTATGAGATCCATCCCCAAACCCTCCGCCTCTACGAGCGCGAGGGCCTCCTCAAACCCTCGCGCACGGAAGGCAACACCCGCCTCTACACCGACGAAGACCTCGAGCGCCTCGAGTTCATCCTCAACCTTGCCCGCGACCTCGGCGTCAACATCGCCGGCATCGCCATCATCCTGCAGATGCGCGAGCGCATGGAATCCATGAACCAGCAGATGCAGGACTTCGTCCGCTACGTCCGCACCGAGATGCTAACCCGCATGCAGCACGCCCCCGAGCCCGGCGCTGCCATGGTCCCCCTCCGCCGCCCCGTCATCGTCCCCACCGAGAGACGCAAGTAGATTGGCGACCACAAATAGAAAAGCGTGCCGCGAACGGCACGCCTTTCACTACTCCCTGTTCCCTATTCCCTGTCTCTCAGTGCGGCTTTCGATACTCAATCTCATCTTCCCGCAAATAATATTCCGCCGAGCACGCATCGCCGCCGCAGATCATCGACTCCAACCCCACAAACTGCGCCCGCGTGATCAGCCCCAGCACCCCGCATTTCGGGCACGCCAGCACCGCCACAAAAGGATTGCGCGCGTCGCCCATCGGCGCCGCATTCTCCAGCACAAAGAGCGTTCCTGGTTCCATCTGTTCCGGTATCCACTCGTCCAGCATCTGAAGATCTTCCTGCATATAACCTCCTGGTTTCTGGGTCATGCCTGTGGGTCGTGTTCGTGTGCTGTGTGCTGACTCGATCCGGCTCCGGGAACTCGCCGAATCCGTTGCGGCCCATATCGTGTCCTGGCTTTGGCGGTCCTCCTCTCACTGCGAGCGAAGCGAAAGCTCCGCCCTCAACAGGAAAATCCTGTCTCCTTAGACTCAGATTTTTGGGAAATCTCTCCGCGCCCCACGGCCAGGAAAAAAGCGCCGAGCGCGCTCCTCCCTCCGCCCGCATCCGCCGCTTTTTCTGCGGCGGCCTTGCTCGTGCTCGACTCTCGTCCGGGCATCACAGGCGGCGTCCTACGGTCGCCTCGATCCGGTACGATGCAAACTCTCCGAATCCTGGCAGCCCGTCAATTGACGCCATTCTCTGTGCCCAGGCCCCAGGTGTCAATCCAAACTTTCGGGCCAGGTTATCTCACCAGATTCGCGGTCTCGATCCCCCACTGCGGTCACGCCCCCGCAATGACCGACGTGTCATCGCCCGTTTGTCGAAAGACAATCCGGCATCACTGTTCACTGATGTCTAACGTGCCGCCGGGCGCCGCGTTGGCTATCACGTTCCGAGAGTGCGGAGGTGTAGAGTGCTGAGGTATGGGCAGCAATAGTCCAGCAAGGCCGCGTGTGCCCGGAGCAGGAGCTTCGGGAGGCACACGCGCGCGAAAGGCCGATCCTGCGATCTACTCGCAGATGCGCCGCCATGCGCTGGAGCTGCAGTTGCCGCAAGTGACGCGCGATGGCGTCCACGTGGTGCTCATGGACTGGCACGTGGACAAGGGAACCGTGACAGTGGTGGCCGCAGCCGATGGAGCAGCCAGCGTGTATCTGAGCAGCGGAGGCGGGTTCATCGGCGGGAGCGAAAAGGTCCCCGCGATCCGGGAAGCAGCCTTGCACGCCGTATCTCTGGCCACGGGACTCCGCTTCCACTTTGTGCCGACCGAGTCGACGCCGCTGCCGTCGCTGGGAGACGTCACGTTCTACCTGACGACGGGGACGGATGTGCGTCGGGCGGTGGCGGCTGAGTCGAAGCTGCGCGCCGGGGCCGATCCGCTCGCCGGCCTGGGCGGAGCCATGCAGCGCATCGTGACCGAATACCGCGTGCACTTCAAGGCAGCGGTCGGCGGTTAGTCTTCGATCTCGGAAGAATCCTCGCAGCCTTATTGCGGCGCGGCGTCGAGGTGGTACTTCGAGAAAAACTTCCAGGAGCCTTCGTTCACCTCGTCGACAACGTTACCGTAGGTGCCGGAGGAGTTGGGAATGATCTTGAGCTCGAAGGGGAATCCCGCCTTGACGAAGGCGTCGTGCTCGTTGGACAGCATGCGCAGGTCGTGATCGGCGTCATGATCGCCGACCCAGTCCTCAAACGGCTCTTTGCGCGGTGCGTGGGCAAAGAGAGAGTAGTTGGTGGGGTCGAGGATGGCGGCATGCACCGCGGTGGCGGCCCAGAAATTCGAATCGTAGATGCCGAGGGCGGTGGCGTATACGCCTCCGCCGAGCACGCCAAAGAGGTAGACGCGCGTGCGGTCGATGGGATGCTTTTTGGCGACTTCGTCGACGACGGCGTGGAGATAGGGGGGGCCGTCGACCTGGGAATCCCACATGGTGTTGTGCAGGGACTCGGGGGCGATAATGATGAAGCCCTGCTGGGAGGCGAAGCCCTTCCAGGCGCCTATCACGCTGGAGGCCCAGTCGCCCTGGTCATGGAGAAGAACGACAGCCGGGAGGGGCTTGTTGGCATCAGCAGCAGAGGGGATTTGATAGCTGTAGTCGCGCTTCTGGCCGTTGAAGGTGAAGGAGTCGTGATCCGGCTTGTCCTTAGTTTTAGCGGCGGAGGCAGGTACGGCGGCGAGGATAAGAAGCAGGATGGGAAGCAGCGCGGAACAGCGTTTCATTTTTCGTGACACTCCGATGACGACGGCGAATAGATTCGGGAAACATATTAGAGCCGCGGCGGGGGCCAGGTCCAGATGCCTGGTGGATAGCGACCTGCTCGCGCCGCGCTTCGGTGCCTTGGAGCAAGAAAACAGTCGCGGGAGACATCGGTTGGTGCAGCGTGCAGCGATCGGCATGCTGAGCCTTTACAATCCAGGAACGAGGATGAAGGGCTCGCGGATGGTCAATCTTTTCGGCAGGAAGAAGGAAGATGAGGGGCGGGGCCGGCCGACGCTGCTGACGGGGCCGAGGATTCCACGGCACTCCAGCGGATGGGAGGCTCTGCTGAAGCATTTGCGGGCGGAGAATGGGCTGCGCGTGCTCGACATTGGGCCGACGTCGCCCCAGAACATTAATTTCCTCACGGAAATGGGGCACAGCGTCTACATGGCCGATGTGGTGGCCGAGTCGTTGCGCCCGGAATGGAGGCTCCCGCCGCTGGAGGAGGGCGAACCGGAGCGCTTCGACGTGGATGGGTTCTTCGAGCAAAACCTCGATTTTCACGGGCGGCAGTTCGATGTCGTGCTGCTGTGGGCGACGCTGGATTACATTCCGCAGGGACTGATCGAGGCGCTGGTGACGCGGCTGAAGGATGCCACCCTGCGCGACGGAAAGGTGCTGGCCATCTTCCACTCCAAGCCGACCGGCCCGTTCACCTCGTACTGCCGCTATCACCTCACGCCGACCTCTGAGATCGAGATGCAGGAGTCTGAGCCCTTTCAGGTGCTCCGCGTGCACACGAATCGTCAGATCGAGAAAATCTTCACCGGATGGTCAGGAAGCAAATTCTTTCTGGCGAAGGACAATTTGTACGAAGTGATTGTGACGCGGTAGCCGGTCGCGGGTCTCCGCGCTGGCACTCAGAAGGGCTCGATGGGAACGGGCTTGCGGCGGTAGAGGGAGAAGGCGGCCACGGAGATCGCGCTCGCGACGGGAACGGCGATGGCGCCCCAGGCGAGCGTGCGCTGGTGTTTGGTGAGGTAAACGGTGTGGCGCGTATCGGTGAAGCGGTACACATGGCCCGAGGGCGGGTCGGGCTGATGGGGCGCGGCCCGGTAGTAGTGCATGAAGAGTGTGACGCTGCCGCCGAAGACGCAAAGTACGAGAACAACCAGCACGGCGATAAGGCCGGTTGCGGGGCGGCGGGGAATCTGATCCGGTTCGGGATCGATGGTGGGGACGAGACGTTGACGAATTTCAGAGTCGGAAAGCATCTGGGAAATGGCTTTTAGATGATAACAACGGGCGGGTACGTTTGGCTCGGCGCGCGCTGAGAGAACAGTTGGCAGAGGGTTTTTCGGCTGCTTTTTCCTGGTTTCTCCCTCGTTTTTTCCCGCTTTTTCTCCTTATTGGTCCAGCGGCGTCGAGGCCTGGGCGTAATAGCCGGGGCGATAACGAAGCGTGTACGAAGGGCGAGCTTTCAGCGACACCTGGATGCGGCGGAAGTCCGTGTCCGTGCGCCGCTGCACCGGATAGTAGCCGATCAGGTATTGCGTGCGGAGATCCTCGGAGATCTTGCGGAAGGCGGCGCCGACGTCGCCATATTCGGCATAGAAGTATTTACCGCCCGTCTCCTGGGAAAGCGTGATCAGTGCGTGTTCCCCGCCGGTGTCGCGGCCCGCGTCGGAGGGGATGGGAATGTCGATGAGCGAATAGACCATGACCTCGCCGCGGATCGCCTGATCGAGGGCCTGCTGGAAGTCGACGCCCTTAACGGTATTGCCGCCGTCGGAGATCAGGATCAGCGCCTTGCGTCCGTGGCGCTGGCCGAGCATCTGCGAGCCGAGGTAAATGGTGTCGTAGAGGGCTGTAGCCGGCCCGTAGTCGAGATTGTTGAGGCCCTGGTCGAGGCGGCGGATGTCCGCTGTGAAGGGAACCACTTCGCGCGCGCTGGAGTTGAAGTCGAGGAGGTCGAGGCCGTCGGTCGGGCGAAGGAGGGCGCGCATGAAATCATGGGCGGCGCGCAGCTCGATGTCGGTGTCCTTGCGCACCGACCCGCTGGTGTCGATGGCGAGCACCAGGGAGAGAGGCATGTTGGTCTCGCGCTCGAAGTAGGAAATTTTCTGCGGGACCCCGTCTTCGGTGAGCGCAAAGTCGTCCTGCTTCAGGCCGCCGATGGGAGCGCCATTGGCGTCGGTGACGTTGACGAAGACGTTGACCAGGTGAACCTTGACATGGAAGGTGGTTTGCGGCTGGGAACTTTCCTGGGGAACGGCGGGGAGCGTCGCCAGCACCAGCGCAAAAAGCGCGGCGGAATTCGCGAATTGGTGCAGAGAAAGTTTCAACGGGGACGCTCCCGCCTGCGAGGTTTGCTCTCCTTTGCGGTCGGAGCGGAACTCTTCTTTGTGGACTTTGCTGTGCGCCTGACGGATGGTGACTTTGAACCGTCAGCCTTGAGCTCAGTCGGGAAGGGGTCGCCCTGAACCCAGACAGCCCCGTCTTCAAAGAACTCCTTCTTCCAGATGGGCACGGTTTTCTTGAGCGTGTCGATGAGAAACCGGCACGCGTCAAACGCGGCGGCGCGGTGTGCGGAGGCGACGGCGATAACGACGGAGGTCTCGCCGATCTCAAACCGGCCGAGCCGATGCACGATGGCCAGGTCGCGGATCGGAAAGTCGGCGAGCGCCTGGGCGGCGAGGCGTTCCATCTGCGCGTACGCCATGTCGGGATAGGCCTCATAAAACAGGTAGAGGGTGCGCCGTCCACGCGAGTTGTTGCGGACGATGCCGTCAAAGAGGACGCACGCTCCGTCTTCACCGCGCTTCAGAGAGGCGGCGATGGCCGCGGGGTCGATGGGATCTTCGGTGAGGCGAACGCGCTTACGCCGAACAGTAATGACGGGAATGCCCGCCGTGGCCTTGGGATTTGAGGGCGCAGATTTTTTCGCCGTCCCGCCGCTGACCGGCGGCAGCAGCGCGACCTCATCGCCCTCGGCGAGTCGATGCGTGGCAGGCACGTATTCCTGATTGACGGCGACCGCGATGGAGGACCAGGGTGCCGTGCTGGTGGGCGCCAGCGTGCGGCAGCGCTGGAGCAGATCGCGCACCGTGGATCCGGCCGGGATCTCGAGGGGGCCCGTGGCGGAAGCGAGATGATCGCGAAGAATGCCGAAAGCAAGAAGGGTGATGCGCATCGATCTCTATTATCGGGGCAAGGCCCAGGGGTTGGACGGATGTCAGCGGATAGCGGATAGCGGATAGCGTTCCAGCAAAAGCGGCGCACGGGGTCGGTGTTCGCAGAAATGATAGTCGGGCGCGCACAAATGTGGGACACTGCCTGGGGACGACGAAGGCCGCGTCGGAGCGTCCTGAAGGGCGCGGTTCCCGTATCGGACGCGGTCATTGGGGCGAGGAGACACATGAACTACATCAGCAAGACGCTGGTTCCCGGAGAAAAAGTGGTGTATACCACGCGGCTGCACTGGATCGTGATGCTGGGGCATATTTTTGGCGCCGTGGTGCTGTGGGTGATGGGCGGCTATGTGCTGTGGTATGCCTACGCCCACGCGCAAATGGAGGCCACCAGCCGGCACGTAGCCGGGTTTGGCGGCGCGGCACTGCTGGTTTGCGGGCTCATCGTTCTGCTGGCCGGGAGCATCCGGCGCAACGCGACCGAGATGGCGGTGACGACGCGGCGCGTGGTGGTGAAGACCGGGCTCGCGAGCCGGCGCACCATCGAGATGCTGCTGAACAAAGTGGAGACCATCGAGGTGACCGAGCCGGGGATGGGGCGCGTGCTTGGCTACGGATCGATCACCATGATCGGGACAGGCGGGACTTCGGAGGGCTTTCACAAGATTGCGAGGCCGCTGGAGTTTCGGAACGCGGCGCAGCAGCAGATCGAGCGCCTGATGCCCGGTGAAGCGCCAGCGTCCCCGGCAGCGAGACAATAAGCAGCGATGGAATTTGTCGACCTGAAGGCGCAGTACCGGCACATCGGGGCGCGCGTGGATGCGCGCATTCGGAAGGTTCTGGATCATCAGCGATTTATTTTGGGGCCGGAGGTTACGGAGCTCGAGGAGCGGCTCGCCGCTCGGGTCGGGGCGCGCCACTGCATCAGCTGCGCCAGCGGAACCGATGCGCTGCTGCTGGCTCTGATGGCGCTCGGCATTGGGCCCGGCGATGCTGGCTGCCCCGACGAAGTGATCACGACGCCGTTCACCTTTTTTGCAACCGGGGAGATGATCACGCTCACCGGCGCGCGGCCGCTGTTCGTCGACATCGAGCCCATCGCCTACAACCTCGATCCAGAAAAAATCGAAGCCGCGATCACGCCGCGGACGAAGGCGATTCTGCCGGTGAGTTTGTACGGGCAACCGGCCGAAATGGACGCGATCAATGCAATCGCGGCACGGCATGGGCTCCCGGTGATCGAAGACGCGGCGCAGAGTTTCGGCGCGCTGTATCGTGGGGCGCATTCCGGGAACCTGAGCACGATTGGGTGCACCAGCTTTTTTCCGTCGAAGCCGCTGGGATGTTATGGCGACGGCGGAGCGTGCTTCACCAACGACGATGCGCTCGCCCGCGCGATGCTGGAGCTGCGGAATCACGGCCAGGAAGGCCGCTATCGTCACGCGCGGATTGGAATCAACGGGCGCCTCGACACGCTGCAGGCCGCCGTGCTGCTGGCGAAGCTCGAAGTTTTCGATGAGGAACTGACGGCGCGGGCCGAGATTGCGGATCGGTACACGGCACTGTTACAGAATGCGATGCGGACGCCGCTTGTGCTGCCGGAGCGGACCTCCGCGTGGGCGCAGTACACGATTGAGGTGGAGGATCGCGAGGCTGTAGAGTCAGCCCTGCGCGACGCGGGTATTCCGACTGCGGTGCATTACCCTGTGCCGCTGCATTGCCAGCCCGTGTATGCGAGCCTGGCGCGCGCAATGGGTTGGGCGCGCGGGAGTTTTCCCGTAGCGGAGCGGGCGGCGGAGCGGGTGCTGAGTCTGCCCATGCATCCTTATCTAGAGCCAGCAGAAGTGGAGCGCGTGGCGGAGGCCGTCAAGGTCGCGGCGCGCGGCCCTTTAGCGGCTGAGAGGTCCAGCCGCTAAAGATATTTCACAAGCGTGCTTCGCTCTGCGTCGTGAGCCTGTTTCTGCCCGCTCGCCCCCGGGGATGGTTACTAATCGGTTAGTACGGTTGGAAACCGTAACCCCACGTTCCGGCGATTGGTGATCGAAGCGCTTGCGGCTACGCTCAAGCGTATTGGTAGTTTGCTCGCAATTTCATTGCATTTGACCTGAGTACAAAACAATGATCTGGAAAATAGCTGCGGGAATGATTGTCGTCTTTGCCCTGCGCATTTTGGTGCGACGTTTCCGCGATCCCGGCTGGGATGATTCGAGCTGGGAATAAGGGCGCGGGGATGGATCGACCTCGGCGCGAACCTCACGCTGAAGCGCTGTGACCGGTGCAGTGCATCACGCCGAGGAACTTGTCCCACGGCCCAACCCTCCCGCGAACCTGGTACGCCAGGAGTCGCGCGATCTGGTGCAGATGCGTGAGGTCGTGCGCGGCCCAGGCAGCGAGCAGCTCTGACAGTGTGACGATGCCCAGCGCGGGATGACACCCGCGCTGCCGCAAATCGGCGCGTGTGAGCTCAAGCTGCCGCAGTTCCTCGAGATTCTTCTCCCGCAGCCGCGCAAATTCACCCAGCAGCCGCGCCAGCGACTTGCCCTTAGCCTTGCGTTTGAACGCCTGGCGATCGACCGGGTCGAAGGGCCGCGTCTCACCGAAACGAAGCAGACGGCGAACGCGCGGCATCCAGTCCGTGCGCTCCAGATCCCCGAGGTGTGCCACCACGTCGCGCGCCGTCCAGCTGCCGGTGCCTTCGTTGCGCAGCGTCCACTCATCGGGCAAGCCGCGCAGCAGCGCGTCCAGCGACGCCGGCGTGCGGGTGAGCAGCGCGACCGAATCGTCGAAAACGGTTGTCGTGTTCCGAGCCATAATCTCCTCCAGCACGTGCCATCCGAGCTATGGATTCACCGCAACCAGGTTCGATCCAGATCATTGCCCCACCTGGCTCCCGGCTCTCAGCTAGAACGGAGGCCACTCCAGCGATCCGCCGTCCAGCAGCGTCGCGCATTTTTCCACGCGATAGCCATTGCCATCGTGCACGGCGAAGACGCGCGGCTTGCCCGTCGGACTGGTGCTCCAAAGCGAGCAGCCCGCATACGTGCCGTCTTTGCGCACGATGTAGTACTCCATGTCGAGCAGGCGGACCTTCGTCATGTCGCCGTTGTAATTGCGCACGATCCTGCGCAGCGTTTCGATGCCCGCTTCCTGCGGCGTGCGGCCCTGGCGCATCAGCTCGACAATAGCGTGGGCGCCGGCAACCTTGATGTTTTCTTCGCCGGAACCTGTAGCGCCGGCCGAGCCGACGTCCTGATCGGTGTAGCTGCCCGCGCCCAGAATCGGTGAGTCGCCGAGCCGCCCCGGCAGCTTCCACGCCAGCCCCGAAGTTGTCGTCGCGCCCGAGATTTCGCCCTTCGGGTTGAGCACCGAAACGTGAATCGTGCCGGTGGTCGGCCACAGAACCTGCTCGGCGGCGAAGAGCCGATCTTCGGGCGCGATCCCAAGATCGGCCGCCATGTTGACGAGACGCTGCGTGCGAACGCGAATCGTCTCCGCCCATTCCGGTGTCGGATGCCGTGGAACTGAACCACCCCGCACTCCGAGTACCCCGTGTCCCTGGGGCTGCGAAATGGGAGATGAATCGTCGCGCAGGTTATCACGCAGGGACGAGAGCCCGTGCAGATCCATGGTCGGCTTCGGGGCCGGCTTGTCGGCGTACGGATCTTTCCACCCAGGCTGGGTCATCGACGGCCCCCACCAGTCCTGCTGGGAATTGTTTTCTTTCCACAGCATCCAGATGCGGCGCGCGTCCTCGGTGAGGAGGTTCTCTTTGGGGAAGCCGAGGTCGGCGGCGAAGCGCTGCGCGCCTTCGGCGACGAGCATCACGTGGCCGGTGTGCTCGTACACTTTGCGCGCGACGAGGCAAACATTCTTGATGTCGCGCACGCCGCCCACCGAACCGGCGGAGCGCGAGGGCCCGTGCATGCAGCAGGAATCCAGTTCGACGACGCCTTCCTCATTCGGCAAACCGCCGAGCCCGACGGAGTGATCCTTCGGATCGTTCTCGCGCCCGAGGCAGACGTGGTGGACGGCGTCGAGTGTGTCCGCGCCGTCGAGCAGCATCTGATACGCCTCCTGAATGGCGTTGTCGCCGGTGACGCGCGTGACAATAACCGGCTTGGCGGGAGGCTGGAGTTGTTTGACCGAGTCGGCGGTCTGGGCGAACAGATCGGGGAGGGTGAGGCCGGCGGTGGTGAGCGCTCCGATCGAGAGGAAATCGCGCCGTGTTGTCATGGGAAACAGAGTACTAGAGAGTCAGAGGTCAGAGCTTAGGGATTAGGAACGGGCGTTTCAGGCTACAGGCTCGGTTCAGTGGGTCATCACGCCGCCCATGCGGCGGAAGGTGATGCGCGGGCTCTCGTCGTCGGGCTGTGCGTCCTTGCCGGGGATGGCCCTCCAGAACGGGTCGTTGGCGCGGTCAAGCCTCTTCGCCATGCGGTCGAGCGACGCCAAATAGGTGCAGATCAGATGGTAGGTCTGGAAATAGGCATTGCCGTCGACGGCGGCGGCGGTGTCGGCCGCCGACCCTGGGATGTGGGCGGATTCCGGCGGAACGGAGTGAATGACGATCGTCGGGATCATGATCGCGCGGAAGGGGTTGGTGCCGTCGACGGAGAGCCAGTGGTGCGGACTGGTCTGCTCAGGCGGCTTGGTCAGGCCGTCGTCAATGGCGGCCCACAGCAGCTCGAGCTGCAGATGGAGCGCCGCCGGCGGAGTGGTTTCCATGAAGCTGAAGGTAGTGAAGTAGCGGGTGATACCGAGGCCCAGGGCGTCCAGATCGATCATGGCCAGGATGCGCTTGCGCTGTTCCCGCGAAAGTGATTTCAGCCACGTCTGCACCCCCTCGTTCTTCCACGATTCGATGAAGACGAACGTGTTTTCCCGAGCCTGACCCTGAATGGACTGGTACAGGAACGGCAGCAGTGCCGCACCGCTCCAGTCGGCGAGCGCGCCTTCACCCTGGCCGCCGCGCTCGTAGTGGGCGGCGATGACGATGGTGCCATTGTTGGCGCCGCTGCTGCCCGGCTCGCCTGGCCGCTCTCCGGGCCACGTGCAGATGAGGTTGGTGCCGCGGTCGCCGTGCTTGTCGGTCACCGCCTGCTCCTGCATCTGCTCGCCGCCGCAGTTGGCCCAGTGGAAGGCCTCGCGAAGGTGGTCGAGGCGGGCTTCGTCGGTGGGCGGAACGGTGTGGACTTCCATCTCCACGGTGCTGCGCGGCGCAGTGTAGAAGAAGAGGACCCGCGAGGGGGCGGAGGGATCTTTGGCGGCGGGCCTGGCTGTGGGTGTCGCGGCCGGAATCGCTGGCAGCGTGCTCTCCGCAGCCGCATTCCGCGCGGCGGCGGCCACCTGGGTCGCCGGCGGCGCCGACGATTGACACAAAAGAAGCGGGGGGCCGAACAGAAGGCTCAAAGCGGCCGTTTGTGGGAGACGGCGCAGGCGCATGGGGAGCGCTCCAGGACAATCAGAATAGCATCGCTGAGGCAGGGGAGTCTTCTCCCAATTGTCACTCCAGCGCCGGAGGGCACAACCGGTCCGGGGCCACTGGCAGCGAGGACCGGTGCTAAGCTTGAGTGGTTTTTTAGGAGGGATTGGGACCATGGTTCGGAATTTGTTCCTTTCACTGTGGCTTATTGCGGCCAGCGCGGTTGCGGGCGCGCAGCTCGAGGTCGACAAGCTGCCGGCGGACCTGGCGCAGAAGGCGGATCAGGTGGCGGAGCACGCGCTCGAGCAGACCGGTGTGCCCAGCGCATCCCTGGCCATTGTGCGGGATGGAGAGATCGCATACACGAAAGCGTATGGGAAAGCGCGGATCGCAACGGATTCGATAGGGGCCGAGGCCGCGGCGCCTCGCATGCGGTACTCGATTGGGTCCATCTCAAAGCAGTTCACGGCGGCCGCAGTCTTGCTGTTGGAACAGCAGGGGAAGCTGTCGCTCGACGACCCCGTGGCCAGGTACCTGCCGGATCTGACCCGAGCCAAAGAAGTCACGATACGGATGCTGCTGTCGCACACGTCGGGCTATCAGGATTACTGGCCGGAAGACTACCTGATGCCGCCTATGCTCGAGGCGACGACCACCCAGCACATCCTGGATACCTGGGCGAAGAAGGCGCTCGACTTCGATCCAGGGACGAAGTGGCAGTACTCGAACACGAACTTTGTCATCGCAGGGCGGATTGTGGAGATGGTCAGCGGCCAGCCGCTGATGCAGTTCCTGGAGGAAAACATTTTTCATCCGCTGGGAATGAAGGAGGTGTGGAACTCCGATCTGAAGAAGCTGGGCGATACGGACGCGCAAGGCTACAGCCGCTACGCGTTGGGGCCGCTGCGGCCTTCACCGAAGGAGGGTGCCGGATGGATGTTTGCGGCGGGCGAACTGGCGATGCCGGCGTACGACCTGGCCCAGTGGGATATCAGCGTGATCGACCGGTCGCTGCTGCAACCGAACTCGTACGACGAGCTGGAAACCTCAGTGAAGCTGAAGGACGGGAGCGATCCACATTACGCGCTCGGGATGGCAGTGGGGAATCTGAGTGGCCACACTTACCTGGAACATTCGGGCGAGGTGATGGGATTTACGGCGGACAACTTCGTCTTCCCGAAGGAAAAGCTGGCGATCGCGGTGCTGACGAATCAGGACGCGGCGCGCGCAGCCGGCGCGATCGCGCGCGGCCTGGCGCCGCTGCTGCTCGCCGGCGCGTCCCTGGAACCGAACGAGGCCGAAAAGCAGGCGGAGGCGCTATTCGAAAATTTTCAGCGGGGGAAGATCGATCGCAGCCTGTTTACTCCGTGGTGTAACGCCTATTTCAGCGAGCAGGCGCTGGGAGATTTCCAGTCAAGCCTCGCGCCCCTGGGCGAGCCCGCGAGTGTGCGGCAGATTGCGGACGAGCTGCGCGGCGGAATGACGTTTCGGGTGTTTCGAGTGGAGTTTCCGAATGGCGGCAAGCCGCTGACGATCACGACCTACACCATGCCGGACGGAAAACTGGAGCAGTATCTCGTGTTGCCAGCGAACTAACTTGGCTGGGGCGGGAAGCCTGAAGCTGGCAGCGGTCAGCTTCAAGCTTGGTTAGACTCGCGAAGCATGGCGGCGTTCTCGGCTGGCTGACGCCGGTCGACGAGATGCAACAGGAAACCGAGCAAAGCTCCCTGATCGACAGGCGCGGCGGGAGAGCGATAAGCGCACTGGACCCCGTTCCCGCCAGTCTTGCCGAGCCAACTCGGTAAGTGCAGGCATTATCCCGCTTTTCACGCTCGTGTAAACGGACGTTAACAATCGAGACGAAGAATCGATGCAGGTTCTGAGGGGGCAATCCGTGAAGAAAAGCATGATTCTTGCGACTGCGCTGATGGTATGCGCGGCCGCTTCCGCCGGGGCACAAAAGCTGAACGCCGCGGGCGCGACGTTTCCATATCCGATCTATTCGAAGTGGTTCTCCGAGTATAGCCAGCAGCACCCGGGCGTGCAGATTAATTACCAGTCGATCGGGTCCGGCGGAGGCATCCGCCAGGTGACCGAGGGAACGGTCGACTTCGGCGCCAGCGATATGCCGATGACCGATGCAATGCTGTCGCAGTCGAAAACCAAGCTGATCCATATCCCGACTGTGCTCGGGGCGGTGGTTCCCGTGTACAATATTCCCGGCGTGTCGACGGAGCTGAAATTCTCGCCGGACGTGCTGGCGGACATTTATCTGGGCAAGATCGGCAACTGGAGCGATCCCCGCATCGCCAAGGATAATCCTGGCGTGAAGCTGCCGAACCAGGACATTTTTGTTGTCCATCGTTCCGACGGCAGCGGAACGACCTTCATTTTCACCGACTATCTGTCGAAGGTGAGCCCGGAATGGAAGAGCAGCGTGGGCGCGAACTCGGCCGTGTCGTGGCCGAAGGGAATCGGCGGCAAAGGCAACGAAGGCGTGGCCGGCCTGGTGCGGCAGATGCCCGGCGCGATCGGATACGTCGAGCTCATCTTCGCGCTGCAAAACAAGATTGCGTACGGCTACCTGCGCAACGCGTCGGGGAACTGGGTAAAGGCGACAATCGAGGGTGTGACGGATGCGGCTGGCTCCATGAAGTCCATGCCGGCGGACTACCGGGTATCGATCACCAACGCTCCCGGCAAAGACTCCTATCCGATCTCGAGCTTCACCTACCTGCTCATTCCGACCCATCCAACGGATGCGAACAAGGGGAAGGTGATCAAGGACTTTCTGACCTGGATGCTGGACCACGGCGAGGGGGAAGTTTCGGCGCTGGACTACGCTCCTCTGCCCGCGTCGGTCGCCGCGAAGGTGAAAACGACGGTGTCGAGCCTCCCCTAGCGGGCGACAGATCAGGGGCAACCGGTTAAGGGGCGCGTCGGTAGATGCGCCCTTTCTATCGTATCGAAAGCATCGTCTCGAATCGGCACAGCGCCAGCCGGCGCGGGCAGTTTATTTCCTTGTTTTTCATGGAGATTAACGTGGCATTCAAAATCGCCGGTTAGGGTTAACACGTCGTGACATTACGGATCCAGGAACCCCGCGCGCCCAGGGCTGCCGCCGAACCTGTCGGTGGGCTCGCGCCGGTCGCTGTGCCGGTGCCGGCCTCTCAGATCAGAACCTTTCTGCAGAGCCGGGGAAGCTCGGCGATCGCGGACTCGACCTTCCGCTGGTTGATGGTGCTGTGCGCGCTGAGCATCTTCGGCATCGTGGCCCTGATTGCCACCGAGCTGGTGTCGAGCTCAAAACTCACCCTAACCAAATTTGGGATCAAATTCTTCTTTGGCAGCGCGTGGGATCCGGTGAGCGGAGACTTCGGCGCGCTGCCGTTCGTCTACGGCACGGTGGTCTCGTCTCTGGTGGCTCTGGTGATTGCGGTGCCGCTGGCAGTCGGGGTTGCGGTTTTCCTCACGGAAATGTGCCCGAAGGCGCTGCGCGGAATCCTGTCGTTTCTGACCGAACTGCTGGCGGCGATTCCCAGCGTGGTCTACGGATTGTGGGCGATCTTCGTGCTGGTGCCGCTGCTGCGTTCCTACGTGAATCCCGTGCTGATCAAGACGCTGGGCTGGACGGGTCTCTTTGTCGCTCCGGATTTCGGAATCGGAATGTTCGCGGCCGGCGTCATTCTGGCCATCATGATCCTCCCCATCATCTCGTCGCTGACCCGCGAAGTGATGACGGCGGTTCCCCACGCACAGCGCGAAGCGGTGCTGGCGCTGGGAGCCACGCGCTGGGAGATGATCCGGATGGGCGTGCTGCGCAACGCGCGCATCGGCATCGTGGGGTCGATCATTCTGGGACTGGGCCGCGCCCTGGGCGAGACCATGGCGGTGGCCATGGTGATCGGGAGCAGCCCGACGATTTCAAAGTCGCTGCTGGCCCCGGCCGCCACCATGGCAAGCGTCATCGCCAACGAATTCGCCGAAGCGTCCGACGACACCTATCGCAGCGCCCTGATTGAGATTGGCCTGGCGCTGTTTCTGGTCACGATTGTAGTGAATATGCTTGCGCGGTTGCTGGTCTGGGCGGTGACGCGCGGCGCCCCGGCAAGGGTTACTTAACCATGGCCCAACGGAGATCGACCGCGTTGAATCGGCACTGGCGGTGGTTCACGAACCACCTTGCATCGGCGCTCGCGGTGCTGGCGACGATTCTGGTGGTCGCACCGCTGGTGGCCATTTTTATCGATCTTGTGTACCAGGGGGCCCACTCGCTGGATCTGAATTTCTTTACGAAGATTCCCGCGCCGGTCGGCGAGTCTGGCGGCGGCATGGCGAACTCGATCCTGGGCTCAGGAGTGCTGCTGGGCCTGGCCAGCCTGCTCGGGATTCCGGTTGGGATAGCGGCGGGCATCTACCTGGCCGAATACGGTCGCGGCAGCAAGCTGTCGACGGTGGTCCGGTTTACAGCGGATGTGCTGAACGGGGTGCCGTCGATCGTCATGGGCATCGCGGTGTACGCGCTGATCGTCGCGCCTATGAAGGGCTTCTCCGCGTTCGCGGGCGGCGTGGCGCTGGGCATCATGATGGTGCCAACCGTGGCGCGTACCACCGAAGAAATGCTCCTCATGGTGCCGCACTCGATCCGCGAGGCGGCGCTGGGTCTCGGAGTGCCGACCTGGCGGGCGATGCTGTCCATCACGCTGAAGACGGCCATGCCGGGCGTGATTACCGGCTGTATGCTGGCGTTTGCGCGCGTCGCTGGCGAAACCGCGCCCCTGCTCTTTACGGCTTTCGGCAATCAGTTCTGGAGCACCAACCTGGACCAGCCGATCTCCGCGCTGCCGCTGCAGATTTACGTCTATGCGCTCTCGCCGTATGACGAGTGGCACCGGCTGGCGTGGGCTGGTTCGCTCGTACTGATCGCCTTGATTGTCATTGCGGTTTCGCTGGTGCGATACGTGACTTCGCGTGGCGTACTGAAAGGGGCTGGTTAAGGATGGGCGTCAGCATCGAAGTCAACAGCCTGAACGCGTGGTACGGGACCAACCACACGCTGCTCGACATCACGCTGCACATCCCGGCGAATGAGGCCACAGCGCTGATCGGGCCTTCGGGATGCGGCAAGTCCACGTTTGTGCGCTGCCTGAACCGCATGCACGAAACCAATCCGATCGCCAGGGTGACGGGAGAGGTCAAGGTCGGCGGACTGGATATCTACAGCGAGACGTCGGCGGTGGAGGTGCGGCGACGCATCGGCATGGTGTTTCAGCGGCCGAACCCGTTTCCGACGATGTCGATCTACGACAACGTGGCGTCCGGGCTGCGGCTCAACGGATTCCGCAATCGGCGCGTGCTGGACGAGGTCGTGCAGCGTTCGCTGGAAAACGCCGCGCTGTGGGATGAAGTGAAGGACGATCTGAAGAAGAAGTCCGGGGCGAGCCTTTCCGGTGGCCAGCAGCAGCGATTGTGCATTGCACGGGCGCTGGCCGTCGATCCGGAGGTCCTGCTGATGGACGAGCCCGCCTCGGCCCTCGATCCGGTATCGACCGCGAAGATCGAAGACCTGATCTTTCAGCTCAAAGTGCAGTACACCATCGTGATCGTCACGCACAACATGCAGCAGGCGGCCCGCGTCGCGGAGCGGACCGGCTTCTTTCTCAACGGAAAACTGATCGAATTCGATTCGACCCACAAAATATTTACCAATCCGACCGACAAGAGGACGGAAGATTACATCACGGGCAGGTTTGGGTAATGGCGCGCATCCGCTTTCAGCAAAACCTGGATGATCTGAAGGAGAAGCTGCTGGTGATGGCTGGGATGGCCGAGCAGTCCATCCAGCGCGCCGTCGAGGCGTACCGGGTACGCGATCTGTCCATCTGCGATCTCGTCGATCGCGGCGAGATGGCGATCAACCGCATGGAGCGCGAGATCGATCAAATGGCGCTGGACCTGCTGGCGATGGAACAGCCGATGGCCATCGATCTGCGCTTCATCCTGTCGGTGATCAAGATCAACGCGGACGTGGAGCGCGTAGGAGATTCGGCGCGGACGATCAGCGATCGCGTGCGGGAGCTCCAGGCGTTTCCGGCGGCGGAGATGCCCATCGATATTCCGCGTATCGCAAATCTGGCGGGCGGCATGGTGCGGAAATCGCTCCAGGCGTTCATCGAAGGCGACGCGGACATGGCCCAGGCGGTGCTGTTGATGGACGACAGCGTGGACAAGCTGAACAGCGGAGCGCACTACACCCTGCTGGGGCTGATGAAGAACGAGCCCGCAGTGGCTCCGCAGGCGCTGAACGCCCTGATGATTTCGCGAGCGCTGGAGCGTGTGGCGGATCACGCAACCAATATCGCGGAGGACGTGATCTTCTGGGTCCGCGGCGCGGACGTGCGCCACAACGCGGGCGCTGCTGCGGCCAACAGCCAGCGCGGCAGGAACTGAACGCAACCTGGCTGGCGGCTGGAAACTTACTCGCTGTCGGGATCCCACCAATCGAACGCCGGAATGGCCGCATAGCAGAGACCGAGGCGCAGCTGGGTCTCGGGCCCATGCAGGGCTCGTAGCGCTCGCGCGTAGGCCAGGAGCTGCGGGGCGTAGAGGGCGCGCTCGGAAGCGAGCAGCAGAGCGCCCGGGCCGGCGGCGCCGGTCTTGTAGTCGATCACCCACAAATAATCGGAGCTGGAGGAGTCCAGCGGCGCGCGGCCGGCACGGAAGACGCGATCGGCGCGCAGAGTCCGCAGGCGCGAGCCCGAGTCGGCGACGCCGGTCCATGAAGCTTCCGACTGCGCGGCCGGATGCGGCGCGAGGATCCACTGGCAAACGGGATCGGCGGCACAGGCGAGCAGCATTTTTGTCACAGTGTCGGTGACAGATTTGAGGGATTCGCCAGTCAGGGCGGCCGCGCGCAGCAGCGCGATCACCCGCGAGCGAAGCTCGGCGGCGTCGAATCTGACCAGACCAGAGCCCAGACGCTCCAGAAACTCATGGACGGCGGATCCGATGAGGCGGGACTCCCGCGATCCTTCGCGGCGCACGAATTCGGGCGCCGCCGGGTCGCTGATGGAGAATGTACCTGTCGCGGTTACATTTTGCGCGACGGTTGCGGATTCGGCTGCCGACTCGAAATTCAGGGGCAGGCGGCGCAGCCTGAGAGACGGCGGATCGGCGGCGGCGGCGATCCTTTCGACAACGACGGGGCCTGCCGGGGCAGGGAAGCCAACGACAGTTGCGTTATGGGGCTCGCGCCGGGCCTCTTCGAATCGGGCGCGCAGCGCGGGCCACGCGGTGGCGAGGAGGCTGTCTTTGTTGGCGGTGGACACGCCGCTGCGTTTGACAACGGCCGCGCCCAGAAGATGCAGCTCGCGCCGCGCCCGAGTGCAGGCGACGTAGAGCAGGCGCTTGCGCTCCTCATCGAAACGAATTTGCCGCTGTTTGATGACCCATTTGTAGAGCGGGTCGGTGTCTTCGCCCTGCAGGCCGATGGGGGCGACGAGAAATTCATTCCGGACGGGGGTGTCTTCCCAGGACTTATCAGGAAACCAGGGATTCATGCGCTCGAGCGAGGCGACGAGAGGGTTGGCGTCGCCGGAGGATTTGCGGTCGAGGCCGGGAACGATGACCACGTCGAAGCCGAGGCCCTTGGCTTTGTGGATGGTCATGAGCTGGATGCCGCAGCGCTCGCTCACGGCAGGATCGGGCTGAGCGAAGAGCCGGTCGAACTCAGTGTCAAAGGATGCGGCGGAGGCGTCGAGGCCGTCGGGCGCAATGGAGTCGAGAAGCGAGAAGAAGACCTGGACGTTTTCGTGGGCGGTCGCGTCGATGCAGGCGGGTCCGCCGAGGGTGCGCCAGGTGCGCTCGATCCATGAAGCAAACGAGGGAGATTCGGACTGGCGCCAGCGCAGGTCGAGCGCGCAGCGGAGGATTTCAGTTGTGCGACCGAGGCGTTGCTGGCCATCGGGCGAAAGAAGATGGCTCCGCTGGTCGATGAGCTCAAGGATGGAGCGATTTTTGAGCGTGGCGTCGTCGGAGCCGGTGAGAGTGTGCAGATCGGAGAGCGTGAGGCCGCACCAGGGCGCCCGCAGAACGGAGAGCCACGCGATGCGATCCATCGGATGCAGCAGGGCGCGGACGAGGGCGCGGAGATCGAGCAGTTCCTGACGATCCGAAAGGCGGTCGATTTCGACGGCGCGGAACGGAATGCGGCGCTCCCGCAGGAGCGGGACGATCTGAGCGAGATGGTTGCGAGCGCGGACCAGGATGGCGACGCGATAATCGCCACCGCTGGAACGGGCCTGGTCGATGAGCGGCAGATGGCGGTCGAGAATTTCAAGAACGTTTTCGGCTTCCTGACGCTGCGCGGCGGTGTCCTCGGCGAGCGTGTGCGGACGATCGGCGGTCCCAATGATTTGCGGATGAATCTGAAGGGCCGTGGGAGGCGCTTCGGGCGCGGGGGCGGAGGTTGCGCGGGCAAAGGGAACGGAGGCGCAGCCGGGAGGGGCATCGGCTGTGCAGATCAGATCGAACATCGCGTTGATGGGCTCGGTGAGGCCGGCGTGTGAGCGGAAGTTGACGGAAAGCTGCACCGGATCGCAGCGGAAACGATTGCCTTCCGGCCCGATTCCGTGCTCGCGGACCTGCGTGAAGAGCCCGACCTCGGCTTGTCGGAACAAATAGATGGACTGCATGGGATCGCCAACGAGGAAGACGGTGCGGTCGTTTTCGGGACCGGGATCCCAGGCGGCGAGCAGCGCGGTGACGAGTTCGTGCTGGCGGCGGGAGGTGTCCTGGAATTCGTCGATGAGCAAGTGGCGGACGTTGCCGGCGATGTCGAGGACGCGGTCGGGACGGTTTTTGAGGACCTGAAGGGCGGCGATGGAGAGCTCGGTGAAGTCGACCCGATTGTGTTCGGCGAAGACGACGTGGAGTTGGGCAACAGCATGGCGCAAAACGGTAAAGACGCTGCGGAGAGTGGCCCATTGGCCTTCGGTGTAGTGTGCGGGCGGGAGCCGGCGGATGGAGCGAAGCGCGTCGTGGAGCTGCGGAATCTGGCGCAGGCGTGCCTGTAGAAATTCCATCTTCTCTTTGGCGCGAGCGGCGGCGTGGCCTCCTTTCCTTTCGGTCGGGAACCCATCAGGAGCACGAAAACTTCTGCGCCATTCACCATCCGCGGTGAGGAGGAAGTCAGTGAGGCAGCGCCAGTGTTCGATGGGCATCGAGACGCAAATCGACGGAACGCCGGCAAGAAGCGCAACCTTTTCGTTGCCCTGACCGCAGGCATACTGCACCGACTCCAGAAGCTGCGTGTGGATCGGTTCGGCGGAGAGATGCTGGCAGGCTTCGGCGAGGACGCGGGTGGTTTCGCGCTGGAACGGCGCTTCGAGGTTGCTGCGAAGAAGGTCCCAGCTCTCTTCGGACATTTCTCCTGTGAGGGGAAAAGCTTCGACCCACTGGTCGCGAAGTTCGAGCATTTTGGCGAGGAGGGACTGGCAGCCGGAGAGCTGGTTGTCGCGCAGATCGAGCAGGCGGGCGAGGGCCTGATCGAGGACGGGGTCGGGACCGCCGAGCTGCTCGAGTGTGTGGCGAGCGGCGAGAGCGTAGAGAGGCTCGGCTTCTTCGATGGGCTGGAAGTGGCCGCCGAGGCGCGCCAGCAGCGGGCGATCATGCGCGATGCGGAGGCAGAGCGAGTCAATCGTTTCGATAGCAAGGCGCTGTGGGTGGTCGAAAAGGTTCCATCCGCGGCGCTCGGCATGGGCGAGGGCGGCGCGCGCGAGCTCGATGCGTGCGCGATCTTCATCGGGATCGAAGCGGCGGCGGCCGGCAGCGCCTTCCAGGTCGCGCAGAACGCGGGCGCGCATTTCTGCAGTAGCGGCGCGGGTGAAGGTGATGGCGAGAATTTCCTCGGGCTCATCGACAGCGGCGAGAAGACGGATGTACCGGCGCGTGAGCAGATCGGTTTTGCCGGAGCCGGCGGGGGCCTGGACGATGATGGAGCGGCCGATGTCGAGGGCGGCATCGCGCTGGGCGGCGTCGGCGGGAGCGTCGATGAGGATTTCAGTCATCGGCGGGCTCCTCGGCGTTGTCGTCGGCGACCGGAATGAGATCCAATTCGGCGATGCGGCAAAGGGAATGGAAACGGCAGTTTTTGCAGGCGTGAGGCTCGGGACGGACCGCAGCTTCGCCCTGAAGGAACTCGCAGGCGAGCGCGTCGAGAGCACGGGCCCATTGGTCGCGCATCGTGTCGGAATAGGGATCGGTGACGAGAGCGGTTTTGGATCCGATGTCGGTGGACAGCTGCGCGTGGGCGTCGCGCACGCGGCCTTCGAAGCTGATTTTCCCGGCGCGAATGCGGGCGAAAAGAATGCCGCTGACGTTTTCCAGGTTGCCGTAGACGGCGTAGAGAGGGAGCTGTGGATCGCCCGGGCGGTCGCCGTCCCAGCTGGCGGTAGAGACCTGCCCGGTTTTGTAGTCAAGGAGGAGGCGGCTGCCGTCCGGGAGAAGGTCGACGCGGTCGGCGCGGAGGTTGAGGAGGAGATCGCCGACGTGGACGTCGTTGAGGGGGCGCTCGGTGCATTCGACCGTGAAGGGCTGGCGCTGCGCCTCTTTTTCGAGCCACGCTCCGATACGGGTGAGGAGGCGGCGCTTTTCCGCGGCGAGGCAGGCCTGTTGCCACGGATCGAGAGACCCGTTGCGAAACTCAACGGCGATGGCGGCGTCGATGTGGGCTTCGAGGACGGCGGGGAGCTGATTTGTAGCAATGGCGGTGACAATATCGTCCCGGCTGCGGAGGGGCGCGGGTTCGGCGGAGGAAAAGAGGCGCTGCATGACGGCGTGGAGGAGCTTGCCTTTTTCCGAAGGGCTGATGCCCCACTCGGATTCATCGAGGGGCTCGGCGCGGAGACGCTTGGCGGCGAAGGCCTGGAAGGGACAGGCGGCCTGGCGCTTCAAGACGTCGGCGCCGCCGGCAGTTTGTAGCTGTGGCCAGGGAAGAGCGCCGGAGTCGTCGGGGATCTCGTCGAGTTGCGGCTCGGGAAGCGGCGGCGGCGTGGGAGCGATGGCGCTGGCGGATTGCGGCTCCAAACCTGCGGAGAAAAGGCTGGCAATGAGGGGCGAGGGGCGGAGCTCAGCGTTCTTGTCGCGCTCGGCGAAGCTGAAGACGATGCGCGGAGCGGAGGTGAGCAGGCGCGCGGTGGCGATGTGGGCAAGGTTCCAGTCGTCGGGTGTGGCGCTGGGCATGGCGAACTGGACCTGGATGGCGGCTGGCAGGAGAGGATGAAAGCGCCCGCGCTGTGGCCACGCAGTGTCGTCGGCGCCGAGGAACCAGACGCCGTCGAATTGCTGGCCGGAGGATTCGAAGGGGCCCATGATCTGAATGGGGGCATCGTGCGATTCGGGCGCGAAGATGGTTTCCTGGGCCTGGCGCGCGAGGAGGTCGAGGAAGTCTGTCCAGGCAGTGCGCTCGCCGTCGAAGTCGAGGAGAGAAATTTCGTCGAGGAGGCGCTGCCAGCGCTGGAGGGCCTGGAACTGGACGGAATCGGCCTGGCGCTGGCCGGGCCATCCAGCCTCATTGAGGAGGCGCGGGACCAGGCCGGCGAAGGCGGAAGGCTGGCGCGTGGCGGTGAGATGGCGGCTGGAGTCCGCGAGCCGCTGGAGGGCGGTGAGATGGAAGTGCAGATCGCGGAGGCGGGGGTTGGGGGCAAGCGAATCGCGGTAGGAAGAGAGCGAGCGCTCGGTGGAGAGGACGCTGAGGCGGCGCTGGCGCGCGTCGTGCGCGGCGACGTCGAGCGAAGTTGTAACTGTCTCAGCGACAAATCCCGAAAGCATAAGCCAGGAGATATGTTCTTCGGGAAGGGGCTCGGCGATCCAGCGCAGAAGAAGCAGCGCGGCGCGGATGACGGGCACTCCTGCGAGGGACTCGCCGAGAGAAAATTCCCAGGGTAGAAACGATGAGGGTTGGCGGATGTCTTCGTTCGACGGCAGGAGCGTGCGGCGGAAGGCGCGGTCGATTTCGCCCTTCGCGGCGGAGATGGCGGGAGCGAGGATGCCGATGCGGGCGGCGGGGTTCTCGGTGAGGAGATCGCGCGTCCACACCGCGCAGGCGGAAATTTCGTCGCGAAGGTCGTTGGCGCGAATCCAGGCACGGCGGCTCTGGCCGGGCGAGCAGGTGGCCTCCGGGCGGAATTCGGAGACGGTGACGCCGCGGGATGCGAGCACGGCGAGGAAGTCGCGCTGCGCGGGCGTGGTGCGGTCGAAGCCTACGAGCACAATCCCCGCGGGCAAAGTGAGGCCGGTGCTGGTGGCGAGGAGCGGGGCGAGCGTGGATTCAAGCTGGCCGGCGCTGAGCCAACCATGGCTGGAACAGGTCTGCTCGAAGCCGGCGGCCCAGTGCCGGAAGTGCTCCGCGTCGGCGTGATCCCAGGCGGAGCGGCGCGCGGGGTGGGCGTTGTACGCGGAGAGCAGAGCCCAGGCATCCATGGCGAGTGCGGCCATAGAGTCGGCGGAGAGGACGAGCTTTGCATCGTCGCGGAGGGCGCGCTTCCAGAGCACCCGCTCCTGAAGCGCGGTGAGGAGCATGGGTGCGAAGGGCGCGGCGAAGGCGTGATCGCTCCAGAGCATGCGGAGCCAGGAGTCCCAGTCGTGGATCGCTGGCGTCGGCCAGATGGTGTGGCCGGTGGCGCGCTGGTCTTCAGCGAAGCGGAGCTGGAGGGCGCGGGCAGCGCGGGGACTGGCGGCGACGATGGTGGCGCCGCGCCGGAGCGCGTCGGCGATGGGGCGGGCGAGCATGAGGGGGAACGACTCTCAAGTGTAAACTGGCGGGTGAGTCGACTTCTTGCTGCTATTTCCACCGCTGGAGTTCTGGCGGTGGTTGTGTTTTTTGGGGGATGTCACGGCGAGGCCCGGCGTGATCGCGGTGCGGCTCAGACTGCGGGGGCGAAGACGTATCACGTCCGTGGGGTCGTGGTGTCGGCAGACCCGAAGACGGGCGCGGTGACACTGGATACGGACGCGATTCCCGGCTACATGGAAGCGATGACGATGCCCTACACTCTGGCGCAGCCGAACATCGCGAGCGAGCTGCATCCGGGCGACACCATTGCGGCGACGCTGACCGTAACGGCGGACGCAGATGTGCTGGACGAGATTGTGGTGGTTGCGCAGGCGAAGCCGGATTACAAACCTGCAGTCACGTACCACGATCTTGAGCCGGGCGACGCGGTGCCGGATTTTGCGTTTCGCAATCAGGATGGACGGATGGTGCGGCTCGAGCAGTGGCGCGGAAAGGTGGTGCTGCTGACGTTCATCTACACGCGGTGCCCGCTGCCGAATTTCTGTGTGCGCATGAGCCGGAATTTTGCGGAGATTGACCAGGCGCTGGCGAAGGATCCTGAGTTGTATTCGAAGACCCATTTGCTGAGCGTGAGTTTCGATCCAAAGTACGACACGCCGGCGGTGCTGCGCAGTTATGGCGGAGCCTACACCGGGAAGTTCACGAAGGAGACATTTGCGCACTGGGATTTTGCGGTGCCGACGGAGACGGAGCTGCACAAGGTGCTGGAGTTCTTCGATGTGGGCGCGACGCCGGAGAAGGACAGGACGATCACGCACACGCTGACGACGGCTATGATCGCACAGGACGGCAGGGTCAACCGCGTGTACTGGGGCAATGAGTGGACGCCGGAGCAGGTGCTGGCCGACTTGAAGAAGCTGGCGGGGAAGTAAATTCGATATGATGGGGCGCGGTCTGACCACGGCCGGTTGGTTCTTGAAGGGTGAGCGAAATGGGTAGTGGGCTGACGATTCGCAACGAGGGCGAGCTGGATTTCTTGTCGCTGGGGGCGCTGGTACACAGGCTCGATCCCGGGATCATTCCGTTTCGCAAGGCGACGGAGTGCGCGATCCACGTGAGCGGCGGCGAGTTCAACGTGGCCGCGAATTTGTCGGATTGTTTTCAGATGAAAACGGGGATCGCGTCGGCGATGGTGGATTATCCGATCGGTGACCTGATTGCGGAGCGCGTGCGGGCGATGGGAGTACGGCCGTTTTACCGGCACTTCAAGCACGACGGCGTGACCGGGCCGAACATGGCGACGGTGTACAGCGATCGCGGTTTTGGCGTGCGCGCGCCGGTGGTTTTCTACAACCGCTGTAATGAGGCGGCGGCGCAGCTGAAGCCTGGGGATTTTGACTGGAAGTCGATTTTTGCAGGCGGGGTGCGATGGGCGCATTGCGGCGGAATCTTCGCGGCGTTGTCGCCTACGACGGGGCAACTGGCGGTGGAGATGATGACGGCCGCGAAGAACGCGGGCGCCGTCACATCCTTCGATCTGAATTTTCGCGAGAAGCTGTGGAAGATCTCCGGCGGCGCGGATCGCGCTGTCGAGGTGATCGCGCGGATCGTGGAGCATGTGGACGTCCTGGTGGGCAACGAAGAGGATTTGCAGAAGGGGCTGGGCATCGAAGGGCCAAAGCTCGAGGAGAAGGCGAAGTCGAAGCTCGATCCCGCCGTGTTCTTCGGCATGATCGACAAAGTGGTGAAGAAGCATCCGCAGGTAAAGGTGGTGGCTACAACCCTGCGCGAAGTGCACTCGACGAACCGGCACAGCTGGAGTGCGGTGGCGTGGATGGACGGGAAGACGTACATGGCGCCAACGGCCGAGCTGGACGTTTACGATCGCGTGGGCGGCGGTGATGGGTTTGCGGCCGGCTTCTTTTACGGATTGCTGACGGGCGTCAGCCCAGAGGAGGCGGTGAAGCTGGGATGGGCGCACGGCGCACTGCTGACCACGTTCCCGGGCGACACGACCATGGCCACCCTCGATCAGGTGAAAGCGTTTGCCAAAGGCGGGTCGGCGAGAATCCAGCGATAGCAACAGGGTGCCGCGCCTCCGGTAGACTGGGACCGGAGGAAGCATGGACAAAGTCACGATTCTGTTCGGGCTGTTGCTGATCGTGCTCGGCGTGGCAGGATATGTCGGAACGGGATGGCACGCACCGACAGCGCTGATCCCGCTGTACGTTGGGGTAGTGTTCGCATGCCTGGGTGTTTTTGCGCGCAGAGCTACCCCAAAACGCCGGAAGGTCGTGATGCACATCGCGGTGACCCTGGGGCTCTTGAGCTTCCTCGGTACTGCGATCGGTATCTGGAAATTCATCCAGATGGAGCGCGGGTACCCGATGGCGCGGCCGATTGCGGTTGAGGACCAGGCCGTGATGTCGATGATGGCGCTGATTTATGTGCTCCTTTGTGTGCGGTCGTTCATCAAGGCCAGAAGACAGCCCGTAGCCAGTAGCTAGCGGTCTGTAATGAGTAGCGGGGTAGCGTGCGAATGGGATCGATGCCGGTGATGCATGGAGATCGGAGCCGTGGCGGGGGTGCGCGGGCACGGGCCGGCGGCGCGGACTTGCCGAAGAAGAAGCCCGACCTGAAAAAGGTGATGCCGGAGATCTGGAACCTGATCCGGCCGCGGCGCTGGCTGCTGGCGTTCGGCTTTCTGCTGATGATCGTGAACCGCGTCGCGGGCCTGGTGCTGCCGTTCTCGACGAAGTATCTGATCGACAAGGTTCTCGGGACGCACGGGAATGCAAAGCTCCTGCTGCCGCTGGTGGGCATCGTGTTCACGACGACGGCGCTCCAGGCGGTGACTTCGTTTTCCCTTACGCAGTTGCTGTCGAAGGCGGCGCAGCGCATGATCACGGAGCTGCGGCAGCAGGTGCAGCAGCACGTGGGGCGCCTGTCCGTGGCTTTTTACGACGCGAACCGCACGGGCCTGCTGGTATCGCGCATCATGAACGACGTCGAAGGCGTGCGGAACCTCATCGGCACAGGCCTGGTGGAATTTGTCGGCGGCATGCTGACCGCGAGCATGGTCTTCGCCTATCTGGTGACCACGAACCCCAGGATGACGCTGATTGTGTTTGGTGTGGTGGGCGTGTTCGTCGTTGTCCTCCAGAGAGCCTTCAAAACGATCCGGCCGATTTTCCGCGAGCGCGCGAAAATCACCGGCGAGGTGACGGGGCGGCTAACCGAGAGCCTGGGCGGCGTGCGCGTGGTGAAGGGGTATCACGCGGAGAAGCGCGAGGCCGACGTGTTCACCGGCGGCGTGATGCGGCTGCTTGAAAACGTGATGAAGTCCCTCACGGCGACGAGCCTGCTGAGCCTGGCGGCGACGACGGTGCTGGGTGTGGTGGGCGGCCTGGTGATGCTGATCGGCGGGCACCAGGTGATCGCGGGGCGGATGTCGACGGGCGGGTACTTTCAGTACACGATGCTGCTGGCGTACATGATCGCGCCGATTTTCCAGATCGTGAATATCGGGACGCAGCTGACCGAAGCCGTCGCGGGGCTGGATCGCACGATGGAAATCCTGGGCGAGAAGGATGAATTTGCCGATCCTGCGCGCGTCCGGACACTCGACAACATCGTAGGCGAGGTGACGTTCGAGGACGTGCGGTTCGCTTACGAGAAGGACAAGCCAGTGCTGCACGGGATCTCGTTCGAGTCGCTGCCGGGCACGGTGACGGCGCTGGTGGGGTCGTCGGGTTCTGGCAAGTCGACGATCATTAGCCTGGTGTGTGCATTTCACAAGCCGGACTCCGGCCAGGTCCTGGTAGATGGAGTTGATTTGTCTACTGTCCGGCTGGACAGTTATCGCAGTCAGCTGGGCGTGGTGCTGCAAGAGTCGTTCTTATTCGACGGAACGATTCGCGAGAACGTGATGTTCTCCCATCCGGACGCGACCGAGGAAGAATTCCTGAATGCCTGCCAGATTGCGCGTGTAGATGAGTTTGCGGAGCGGTTTCCGGACGGATACGACACTGTCGTGGGTGAGCGCGGGGTAAAGTTGTCGGGCGGACAGCGGCAGCGGCTGTCGATTGCGCGCGCTATTCTGGCGAGTCCGCGCATTCTGATTCTCGATGAGGCGACCTCGTCGCTCGATTCCGAGTCGGAGGCCATGATTCAGCACGGTCTCAGTTACTTAATGCAGGGGCGGACGACCTTTGTGATCGCGCACCGGCTGTCGACCATCCGGCGGGCGGAGCAAATCCTGGTAGTAGAAGGCGGCCTCATCGTGGAGCGCGGGACGCACGCCAGCTTGTACGCGCTGGGCGGACGCTACTACGACCTCTACACCCGCCAGCATGGGCTGGAGGAGAATCTGTTTCTCGCCCCGGGCGAAGGGGACACGGTGGAGGAAGAGACGAAGTGATCCACAGAGCTCGGAGCACAGAGCACAGGGCCCAGCAACAGCTGAGATGGCGGTTGCGGAGGTAGGCCGGTGAGAGCGGTGATTCTGATTCGAATCCTGGTGGGCTGGGTGTTCGTGTCGGAAGGGATTCAGAAGTTTCTGTTTCCCGCGGCGCTCGGCGTCGGGCGCTTCGCGAAGATTGGGATCCCGCATCCGGGGATCGTGGCGCCGGTGGTGGGCGCGGTGGAGATTGCGTGCGGAGCCGCGGTGATTCTGGGATTGTGGACGCGGCTCGCGGCGATCCCGCTGCTGGCGATAATTGTAACGGCCATTGTTACAACCAAGATTCCGGAGTTGCATACCGCAGGCCAGGGACTCTGGTTTATGCTGCACGACGCGCGAACCGACTTCAGCATGGTGCTGGGGCTCATGTTTCTGCTGATTGTGGACGGAGGCGCCTTCGCCATCACGCGGTCACGCGAGCGGGCGATTGACTCTGACGGGACAGTCGCGAAGAGGCGCGGGAGCTTCGAGGAACTGCAACCGCGAAGCTGATTGCTGCTGCGAACCGCCCCGGGTTGGCGGGGGCTTGGTTACAATGGCCCTTCAAAAAGACTCCAGAATGTCCGCGACTGCCGCCGAAGCAAATTCCTTCGCCAGCCGCCGCGTCGCCGCTGAGTCTTCCTGGATGAAGCTCGCCAAATCCTGGTTCTGCTCGTATTGCTGGCGGAACAGGTAGGACGGATTCTGCCAGATTACCTTCCCCTGCCGATCGACCAGCTCCAGCTTCGTCGTGATCGTCACCAGGTAGCTCGACGTCTGCCCCGTCGTATTGTCGTAGGTCAGCGGCCCGACCGTGAACGTCAGGATCGTTCCCCGCAGCGTCGCGTCCGCATCCGGATCCTCGCCTGAAACCACCCGCAGCGAGCTGCGGCTCGTGAATTCGTGGATCACCGCCTGGGTGAACACCGCCTGCGTCTGATACGACTGCGTGTTGTTTTTGAACGCCGGAATCGCCAGCGTGTGCACCGTCCCCGGCAAATGCACCGCGGAGTTTACGGTGTGATACCCGCATCCGCTCAGGACAAAACCAGGGACGAGCAGCGCCCCCAATACAACCGCAGAAAAGCGCAATCGCATGACTGCCAACATTCTCGCAGAAACAAGAAAGGCAGCTCCGAAGAGCTGCCTTTCCATTCCAGTCTTACTCCCGATTAAGCCGGCGAAGGGCTGCCCTCCGGCAATCCGCCCGTGCGTCCCGGCTCCGGCTTCAGCACCTGCTGCACGTCCCCAGTCGTGTTTCCGCCCGAAGGCCGCATCGGCGGTAGTTCCTTGTTGTCGATGATCGCCCGAATCTCGTTGGCGTCCAGCGTCTCCCGCTCCAACAGCGCCAGAGCCAACCGATGCATCACCGGCTGATTCGTGTCGAGGATCACCCACGAAGCCTTGTACGCCTCGTCGACCAGACTCCTCACCTCGGCGTCGATCTGCCGCGCCGTCTCTTCCGAGAAGTCGCGATGCTGTGCAATCTCGCGCCCCAGGAAAATCTGCTCTTCCTTCTTGCCGAATGTCAGCGGTCCCAGCCGGCTCATGCCGTACTCGCAGACCATCTTCCGCGCCAAATCCGTCGCGCGCTCGATGTCGTTCCCAGCGCCCGTCGTCATCTGCTTCAGGAAAATTTCCTCCGCGATGCGGCCGCCCATCAGAATCGCCAGCTGCGTCTCGAGGTAGTCCTTGGTCACGGTGTGCTTATCGTCTTCCGGCAACTGCATCGTCACGCCCAGCGCCATGCCGCGCGGAATAATCGTGACCTTGTGCAGCGGATCGGCATGCAGCCGCGTCGCCGCCACCAGCGCGTGCCCGGCTTCGTGATACGCCGTTACCCGCTTCTCCTCATCGGTCAGCAGCATTGACTTGCGCTCCGCGCCCATCAGCACCTTGTCCTTGGCCTGCTCGAAATCGAGCATCAGGACCTGCTTCCGGTTGTACCGCGCCGCATTGAGAGCCGCCTCGTTCACCATGTTGGCCAAGTCGGCGCCCGAGAATCCCGGCGTTCCACGCGCGAGAACCCGCAGATCGACATCGTCCGCAATCGGCACCTTGCGCGCGTGAACCCGCAGTACCTCTTCGCGTCCGCGTACATCCGGCCGGCCAACCACCACGCGCCGGTCGAAGCGTCCAGGCCGCAGCAGCGCCGGATCCAGAACATCGGGCCGGTTCGTCGCCGCCACCAGAATCACGCCGTCGTTGGACTCGAACCCATCCATCTCCACCAGCAACTGATTCAGCGTCTGCTCGCGCTCGTCGTGCCCGCCGCCCAAACCAGCACCGCGATGCCTTCCAACCGCGTCAATCTCATCGATAAAGATGATGCACGGCGCGTTCTTCTTGCCCTGCTCAAACAAATCGCGCACGCGGCTCGCGCCCACGCCCACAAACATCTCCACAAAGTCCGAGCCCGAAATCGAGAAGAACGGCACATTCGCCTCGCCAGCCACAGCCCGCGCCAGCAGCGTCTTGCCCGTTCCCGGAGGCCCAACGAGCAGCACGCCCTTCGGAATCCGCCCGCCCAGCTTCTGGAACTTCTGCGCCTCGCGCAGAAATTCGATAATCTCCTTCAGCTCTTCCTTCGCCTCATCGACGCCGGCCACATCCTTAAACGTGACCTTCTTCTGCTGCATCGAGAGCAACCGCGCCCGGCTCTTGCCGAACGACAGCGCCTTGTTGCCGCCCGACTGCATCTGCCGGATCATGAAGAACCACAGCAGCGCGATCAGAATCAGCGGCGAGAACTGCAGCAGCCAGCCCCACCAGCTGTTGCCATCCGCGTTCTTCACCGTCACGCTGACCTTGTTCTGATCCAGAACGTCGTACAGATGCGGGTAGTTCGGGGGAACGACCACATGAAAGGCCCCCTTGTCGGCGCGAAAATGGCCGCGAACTTCCTGGCCCGTAATCGTTACGTCGCCAACCTGGTTCGATTCCACATCTCCCAGGAACTGGGAGAACGCGATGTCCTGCTCGTGCCCCCCCATTGCCCCGTTCTTCTGGAACAACTGCCAGAGCACCAGAAGGCAGGCAATAATCAGCACCCAAAACAGGATCTGCTTAACGGTAGAGTTCACCTTGGGGAAACCCTCTCTCTTCGCACACGCTATCCCGGCCAGCCGAGTCGGCGGAATTCACTCGAGGCTCTGGCCAGAATTCACCACTCTATAGACGCCGCAAAGCCCTTCGTGGAGTCAAAACCCGCAGGACAAATTATGAAAAACAAACCGCGCTCACCCTGAGCCCGCCATGCGGGTATCCAATCATTGTACTCCGAGCTTCCACGACGGCCATACCCCGCCCCTGCCACCTATGGGTGATTTGGACTGATTGCGGACACTCGCCGCTGCTACCATCAATCAAGGCGATGGCCGCAGGCACCACAACCCCTTTCGCTCCTTCCTCCTTCGGCTCCGTCACGCTTCGGATCCTTCCTACCTCGCTGCAAATTTTCCTCTGCTACCTCGCCATCGGCCTGCCCATGGCCATACTGCCCAGCGTCGTCCACCTCCAACTCCACTTCAATACCGTCCTCGCCGGTCTCGCCATCTCCGCCCAGTACGTCGCCACCGTCCTCAGCCGCCCCCAGGCCGGCCGCATGGCAGACTCCGTCGGTGGCCGCCGCACCGTCCTATCCGGTCTTGTCGCCTCCGCCGCCGCCGGCCTTGTCCTCTTCTTCTCCGGATTCCTGCACCTCCTGCCCCTCGCCTGCCTCAGCCTTATCTTCGTCAGCCGCCTGATCCTCGGCTTCGGCGAAAGCTGGCTCGCCACCGGCTCCTGCCTCTGGGGCATCGGCCGCGTCGGCCAGGAGCACACCGCCCGCGTCATCTCATGGAGCGGCATCTGTTCCTACGGCGGCATCGCCATCGGCGCGCCCCTCGGCGTCTGGATCGACCGCGCCTGGGGCCTCCCCGGCGTTGGCCTCATCAGCGTCGCCATCTCCTGCCTGGGCCTGCTCACCGCCTGGCCCATCGGGGAAGTCGCCACTCCCGAAGGAGAGCCCCTCGCCTTCCGTCACGTCCTTCGCCGCGTCTTCCCCCACGGTATGAGCCTCGCCCTGGCGAGCACCGGCTTCGGCACCATCGCCTCCTTCATGGTCCTCTTCTACGCCCACCGCCACTGGCCCGACGCCGCCTTCGCCCTCACCAGCTTCGGCGCCTCCTTCATCCTCGCCCGCCTCCTCTTCGCCCACGCTATCGACCGTTGGGGCGGATTCCCCGTCGCCCTCGTCTGCCTCTCCGTCGAAATCGCCGGACTCCTCTTCCTCTGGCTCGCCTCAGCTCCCGTCCTTGCCTTCTCCGGAGCCGCCCTCACCGGCTTCGGATTCTCCCTCGTCTTCCCCGCCCTCGGTGTCGAAGCCGTCCGCTGCGTTACCCCAGAAAATCGAGGCTCCGCCTTAGGCGTCTATACCGCCTTCGCTGACCTATCCCTCGGCCTCACCGGCCCGGTGGTCGGATTAATCGTCGCCGGACTGGGCTACTCGCCCATCTTCCTCTTCGCCGCGCTCATGGCCGCCGTCTCCTTAGGACTGACGTTGATCCTCCACCGCCGCCCGGCCTACGCCAGCGCCGTCCAGCTAGCCCCCGCCGACTAGCAGCAGAAGAATCTCTCGTTCGCATCGCATCCCTCGATATCGGAAAATCCGGGCAATTGACAATTATTCAAGCATAGTCGAATAATTATTCGACTATGTCTGAAATCTACAACACCTTCACCCATTGCCGCCAGGTGCTGCTCGAAAGGCTGAAGGAATCCGCGCCTGCGCGCATCCAGCTCCTCACCGGACCGCGCCAGGTCGGCAAAACCACCCTGCTCCTCGAAATCGCCGACCGATTCGGCGACCGAGCCGTCTACGCCGCCGGCGACGACCCGGACGCTGCCCTTCCCGGCTTCTGGGAGCGTCTCTGGGTGCAGGCCGAAACGCGGGCGCAACGCGGCAAAGCGGTCCTCTTACTGGATGAAGTACATCAGCTCTCCGGCTGGGCCGCGCGGCTGAAAGGCTATTGGGATCGCGCTCGCCGCCGTCGCATCCCCATTCATGTTGTCGCCACCGGATCTTCCGCACTGCGCATCGCCACCGGTTCGCGCGAAAGCCTGGCCGGCCGTTTCGAGCGCCTCACCCTTGGCCACTGGCCTGCGGTTTCGCTCACCGAGGCCTTTCACCTCTCGCCACAGAAAGCCGCCCACAACCTCGTCCGCTTCGGCTCCTATCCCGGCGCCGTCCAGTACCAAAAAGATTTTCCCCGCTGGCGCGCCTACCTGCGCGATGCCATCATCGAGCCCGCCATTGGACGCGACGTCCTGGCGCTGGGTGCGGTGCGTCGCCCCGCGCTCCTGCGTCAGGTTTTCGCCATCGCCGCCGGCTCGCCTGCGCAAATCCTCTCGCTCCAGAAATTGCAGGGGCAACTCCAGGACAGCGGCGCCCTCGAAACCCTGGCCCATTATCTGGACCTGCTGCAGGATGCCTACCTCATTGCTCCCCTTGAGAAATACTCGACGCAGGCCCATCGTCGCCGCGCCTCCCCGCCGAAGCTCGTGACCCTCAACAACGCGCTGCTCACCGCCCTGCATCCCGACGGCGCTCCCGACCCCACGCGCGACCCGGAGCGCTACGGATTCTGGGTCGAGAACGCCTGCCTGGCCTTCGCCTTCAATCAGGGCCAGCAGGTCACCTACTGGCGCGAGGAGCCGATCGAGGTCGACGCCGTCCTCGACGGGAGCTGGGGGAAGTGGGCCATCGAAGTCAAAACCGGACGCTTCGACATCTACGCCCTCCGCGGCCTTCTGGAGTTCTCTCGCCGCCATCCCGCCTTCACTCCGCTGGTCATCTGTGCGCGCGGCAACGAGGACATCGCACAGCGGCACGGAATCCAGAGCGTCAACTGGGAAGACTTCCTGATGCTCGGCCCGCCGGGAAACCAAAAGCACTCCCCCAATTTGGAGTGACAGCGTTTGCAGAACATAGTCGAATAATTATTCGACCATGTTCTATATTCTCCCGAAATGCGTCTCCCGCCCTCCAATGCTCTAATAAACAAGCCCGTGACCTCCGTCCCAACCACCGATGTCGTCATCCTCGGAGCCGGCGCAGCCGGCCTCTTGTGTGCCATCGAAGCCGGCAAGCGCGGCCGCCGCGTCACCCTCCTCGAACACGCCGACCGCGTCGGCAAAAAAATCCTCATCTCCGGCGGAGGCCGCTGCAACTTCACCAACCTCCACACCCGCCCCGACAACTTCCTCTCCGCCAACCCTCACTTCGCCAAATCCGCGCTCGCCCGCTACACTCCGGCCGACTTCATCGCCCTCGTCGAGCGCCACGGCATCCCCTACCACGAGAAAACCTTGGGCCAGCTCTTCTGCGACGACTCCGCAAAACAAATCGTCGCCATGCTCCTCACCGAAGCCGCCCAGGCCAACGTCAAAATCGTCCTCGAAGCCAAAGTCCAGGAAATCCGCCGCAGCCCCGACCCCGCCGCCAACTCCGGTCCAGACCAACCCCGCTTCCACGTCCAGACCGACACCGCCACCTACGCCACCGCCAACCTGGTCATCGCTACCGGCGGCCTCTCCATCCCCAAAATGGGCGCCACCAGCTTCGGCTACGACATCGCCCCCCAGTTCAACATCCCCCTCCGCGAACCCCGCCCAGCCCTCGTCCCCCTGCTTCTCGGCAGTCACGCACTCGGCGGTGCAGAACTCAACCCCTTCGCCGACCTAACCGGAGTCTCCGCCGAAGTCATCGCCTCCCTCGGCAAACACCACTTCCGTGAAAAACTGCTCTTTACCCATCGCGGACTCAGCGGCCCAGCCATCCTGCAAATCTCGTCGTATTGGAATGGCACCAATCCCGTGCTCGTCGATTGGTCTCCAGCACAGGAGATCCTCGCCCCCCTCCGCGCACCCAACGCCCACCGCGACCTCAACGCCGCCAAAGCCGCGCTCCGAGCCAAACTCCCAGCCCGCCTCGCCGAACGCCTCCTCGAAATAGCCCCGCCCGCGAACTGGACCAACCACGCCCTCGACCAACTCGAGCGCCGCCTTCACGCCTGGTCCTTCCACCCCACCGCCACCGAAGGCTTCGACAAGGCAGAAGTCACGGCCGGCGGAGTCTCGACGGACGCCCTCTCCGCCCAAACCATGGAATGTCGCGCTGTCCCAGGCCTCTACTTCATCGGCGAAGTCGTCGACGTCACCGGCCACCTCGGCGGATTCAACTTCCAGTGGGCCTGGGCCTCCGGAGCCGCCGCAGGCCGTGCAATGTGAGCGCGCCCTGGTTTCGCTACCGGCCACCGGCTACAGGCGATCGGCTGCTCTTTAGAACCACCGAGTCATCAAGACCTTCTGCTCCGTGTAAAACGCCACCGCATCCTTCCCATGCGCGTGCAGATCCCCAAAGAAAGAATTCTTCCACCCCGCAAACGGGAAAAACGCCATCGGCGCAGCGACCGCCATGTTCACTCCAACCATCCCCACCTCCACCCGGCTCTGATACTCCCGCGCCGCCTTCCCGCTCTGCGTGTAGATCGTGGTCGTGTTCCCAAAGTCCGAAGAGTTCACCAGCCGAATCGCATCGTCCAGCGTCTCCGCGCGTAACACCGAAAGCACCGGCCCAAAAATTTCCTCGCGCGCAACAGTTGCAGTCGGATTCACGTGATCCAAAACCGTAGGCCCAACAAACGCCCCCGACGGGTCAGCCTCGACCCCGCGCCCATCGCAGATCGCAGTCGCGCCTTCCGCCACGCCCTTCTCGATATACCCCACCACCCGCTTCTTCTGATCCTGACCCACCAGCGGTCCAACGGACACGCCATCCTCCATCCCGTCGCCCACCCTCAGCGCCTTCGCCTTCTTCACCAGCAAATCCAGCAACGGCTCTGCAACCTCGCCGACAGCAACCAGCACGCTGCCCGCCAAACACCGCTGCCCCGCCGCGCCAAACGCCGACCCCATAATCGCATCCACGGTCTGCGGCAAATCAGCATCCGGCATCACCACCAGATGATTCTTCGCCCCGCCCAGCGCCTGTACGCGCTTCCCGTGCGCCGCCGCTTCCTTGTAAACAATCTTCGCCACCGGCGACGAGCCCACAAACGAAATTCCTTTGATCAGCGGATGCGCCACCAGCGCCTCCACCACCTCGCGCCCGCCATGCACCAGCTGGATCACGTTCTCCGGCAGCCCAGCCTCCAGCAGCAACTCCACCACTCGCGTCGGCGTCATGGGAACCCGCTCCGACGGCTTCAGCAAGAACGTGTTTCCCGCCGCAATCGCAAAGGGATACATCCAGAGCGGCACCATCGCCGGAAAATTAAACGGCGTAATTCCCGCGCAAACTCCGATCGGCTGCCGAATTGTCCTGCAATCGATGCCCTTCGCCACATCGTTCAGCGAATCGCCCATCATCAGCGACGGCATCCCGCACGCCACCTCGACCATTTGAATGCCGCGCTTCACCTCGGTCTTCGCGTCTTCGAGCGTCTTCCCGTTCTCGCGCGTCAGAATTGTGCCGAGTTCATTTACATTCTTCTCCATCAGCGTCTTGAACCGATAGAGCGGCTGCACCCGATCCACCACCGGCACCTCGCGCCACTCGAGCCACGCCGCGTGCGCCGCCTTCGCCGCGCGATCCACATCCGCCGCGCCCGCATGCGGCAGCACCGCCAGCGTCTCGCCGTTCGCCGGATTCACAATCGGCTGCTGCGTCTTTCCTTCCGGCGCCGCCCACCGCCCCGCAATGTACGACGAAGTCACCGCCACATCCGCAATCACAGTGCTCATGCTTCCTCTCCCGCCATTTCTGCGATCGGTGCTTCCACCGCCGCGCCTCGCATCAATGCCACGTACACCGTGCCAGAGACGAAGAATCCCACAAACCACGCATAGTCGTAAAGCCAGTGCACCGCCGGAACAAATCTTCCCAGCAGCACAAGCCCCACACCAATGACCAGCGCCGCCATCGCCTTCGGATTCACCCCGCTCCGGTACTCATAAATCCCGTTCCGCATGTACAGCGACTCCATGTCCAGCCGCTTCCCGCGAATCACAAAATAATCCGCGACCATAATTCCCGCCACCGGTCCCAGCAGCCCTGAATACCCGACCAGCCAACCAAAGATATAGTTGTTGAAGCTCGACAGCAGCTTCCACGGCATCATCGCCAGCCCCAGAAAACCCGTAATCAACCCGCCCGTCCGAAACGAAATCCACTGCGGATTCAGATTCGAAATATCGTTCGACGGCGACACCACATTCGCTGCCACGTTCACGTTCAGAGTCGCCACCAGCAGCGCGATCATCGCGATGAAGGCGACAACGGGCTGATGAAATTTCCCCATCAGCTCAATCGGACTCCAGATCGCGTGCCCAAAAATCACCGCCGACGCCGACGTCACCGCGATCCCGATAAACGAATACAGCGTCATAGCAACAGGCAATCCAAACGCCTGCCCCACCACCTGCGCGTGCTGGTCTTTTGAGTAGCGCGTGAAGTCGGGAATATTCAGCGCCAGCGTCGCCCAGTACCCCACCATCGCCGTCAGCGACGGAAAGAAAAACCGCAGAAACGCCCCCGTCGAATGAAAATGGCTCGGCTCCGACAGCATCGGACCAAACCCGCCAGCCTTATGCAGTGCAAAGAACAGCAGCAGCAGCGACATCACTAGCATGAACGGCGCAGAAAATCCCTGCAGGAAACGAATGCTCTCCACGCCCCGCCACACCACCACCATGTTCAGCGCCCAGAAGCCAAGGAAGCACGCCCACACCGACCACGGCGCCGCCTCCACGCCAGGCCAAATCACCAACAGCATGGCGTGAATCGCCTGCCCGCCGATCCACGACTGAATCCCAAACCATCCGCACGCCACAATCGCCCGCAAAATCGCCGGCACATTCGCCCCGCGCGTCCCAAACGACGCCCGCACCAGCACCGGAAACGGAATCCCGTACTTCGCCCCCGCATGCGCGTTCAGCAGCAGTGGCGCCAGCACAATCAAGTTCCCCAGCAGAATCGTCCCCAGCGCCTGCTTCCAGTCCATGCCCCCCGCAATCAGCCCCGAGGCCAGCATGTACGTGCTCACTTCCATCGACATCGAGAACCACAGCGAGATGTAGTTGTACGTCCCCCAAGTCCGATGTGCAGCCGTCGTCGGTGCAAGGTCCGGATTGTAGAGGCTGCTCTCCGGAACAATCACTGCCACGCCCCTCCGCGCGCCGCTCTCCGCAAATAAGCGCCGCGCCCGGCCGTGCCCAAAAATTTCCCGCCTTCCACAATCAGTTCGCCGCGTGAATAAACCTGCTTCGCATTCCCGCGCACCCTGAACCCCTCAAACATCGAGTAGTCGCAGCGCATGTTGTGCGTCTTCGCGCTGATCGTGTGCTCCGCTTTTGGATCCCACACGACCAGATCGGCATCCGACCCCGCCGCCACCGTCCCCTTCTTCGGATACATCCCGAAAATCCGCGCCGGAGCCGTCGCCGTAATCTCCACAAACCGATTCAGCGAAATCTTCCCCGAGTTGACCCCGTGGTGATGGATCAGCTGCATCCGGTTCTCAATCCCCGGGCCCCCATTCGGAATCTTCGTGAAATCGTTCACGCCCAAAATCTTCTGATCCTCAAAGCAAAATGGACAATGATCCGTCGACACCACCTGCAGATGATCGTCCTTCAACCCATCCCACAACTTTGGCTGATTCTTCTTTTCGCGCAGCGGCGGCGTGAAAACCCACTTCGCATCCTCAAACGAATTGTGATTCATCGTCTCTTCGAGCGACAGCAACAAGTATTGCGGACACGTCTCCGCAAACGCCGGCAGCCCCCGATCCCGCGCCTCCCGCACCTGGTTTAGCGCGTCTTCACTCGACAAATGCACGATGTACACCGGAGCCCCCGCCATCTCCGCCATCGCAATCGCCCGCTGCACCGCCTCGGCCTCAGCGATGGTCGGCCGCGTCAGCGCATGATAAATCGGAGCCGTCTTCCCCGCCGCCAGCGCCTGCTGCACAATCACATCGATCACGGAACCATTCTCCGCATGCATGCAGATCAATGCGCCGTTTCTAGAAGTCTGTTGAAGTGCCTTGAAGATCGTCGCGTCATCTACCATCAGCACGCCGGGGTAAGCCATGAACAGCTTGAAGCTCGTCACCCCCTCAGCGACCATATCGTCCATGTCTTCAAGCCCGGAAGTCCCCAGGTCCGTGACGATCATGTGCAGCCCATAATCGACGCAAGCCTTCCCGGCCGCTTTCTTCCACCACGTATCGAGGGCCGTCCGCATCTTCGTGCCCTTCGCCTGAATCGCGAAATCGACAATCGTCGTCGTCCCGCCAATCGCCGCCGCCCGCGTCCCCGTCTCAAAATCATCCGCCGACGCAGTCCCGCCAAAGGGCATATCAAGATGCGTATGCGCATCGATCCCACCCGGCAAAATCAACATCCCCGCGGCATCGACAACCGTGTGCCCAGCGGCATCAATCCCCGCTCGCACGTCGCGAACCACCGCGCCCTCAATCAAGACATCCGCGGCGAAAGTCTTCTCCGCGGTGACAATCGTCCCGTTCTGGATCAGCAGTCCCATCCGCTCGTCATCCTCGAATTAGTTAATGCTGTGTTGTGGGCGGACGCGCGCACTCCGCGGCTGTTCGCTCCGCCCACGTCTCCGCCTTTGCGCCCGTCGCAACTTCGACCATCGTGATGCAATCCTCCACCGGACAAACCAGCGAGCAAAGATTGCACCCCACGCACTCCGTCTCATCCACCCGCGGAATCCTTGCGAGCGGCGTCGTCCCGTTCCCATTCCCCGAGCCATCGAGCTTAGCAATCGGCGTCACCGCAATGCTTGCCCGGGTCACAGCCTCAACCGACGCAGGCGTTGCGTGCAATTCCACATGCCCATTCACCGGCCCCGACACCCGATCCACATGGATGCACTGATGAGCGCCATCCCAGCATGCGATATAGCAAAGCTCGCACCCAATACACTTCGCCTCATCAATATGCGCGACGATTTTGTAACTGAGATTGAGATGTTTCCACTCCGTCACGCGCCCCACACTCAATCCCCGGAACTCCTCTATCGAAGAAAAGCCCTTCTCACTCATCCAGTTCGCGAGCCCGTCCACCATGTCCTCGACAATCCGATACCCGTAGTGCATCGCCGCTGTGCATACCTGCACCGTCCCGCACCCCAGCAGGATGAACTCCGCTGCCTCTTTCCAGGTTGCAATGCCGCCGATGCCCGAAATGGGGAGCCCCGCCGTCTCCGCATCCGCCGCCACTTGTTGAACCATATTCAGCGCAATCGGCTTCACCGCTGGCCCGCAATACCCTCCATGCGAGCTCTTCCCATCCACATTTGGCCTGGGAGTCAGCGTGTCCAGATCGATCCCCGTAATCGAATTAATCGTGTTGATCGCCGACACCGCATCCGCCCCGCCCCGCTTCGCCGCCCGCGCAATCACGCGTATATCGGAAATATTCGGCGTCAACTTCACAATCACCGGCGTCCGCGCCTTCTCCTTCACCCACGCCGTAATCATCTCCGTGTACTCGGGCACCTGCCCCACCGCCGACCCCATCCCGCGCTCGCTCATTCCATGCGGACACCCAAAATTCAGCTCCAGCCCATCCGCGCCCGCGTCCTCCGCCTGCGCCACAATCGCGTGCCACGCCTCGCGCTTCGACTCCACCATCAGCGACGCAATCACAGCATGCCGCGGATACCGCCGCTTCACCTCCGCAATCTCCCGCAGGTTCACATCGAGCGGCCGATCGCTGATCAGCTCAATATTGTTGAGCCCCATCATCCGCTGCCCGTTCCAATCGACGGACGAGTAACGCGACGACACATTCACGATGGGCTCCCCAATTGTCTTCCACACCGCCCCGCCCCACCCCGCATCGAACGCCCGCATGATCTGCTCCCCGCAATTCGTCGGCGGCGCGGAAGCCAGCCAAAACGGATTCGGCGAACGAACCCCAGCAAAATTCACAGCAAGATTCGGACTCTCAGGCATGCGCCACCTCAAAAGCCTGGTTGATCGCCACGCCCGCACGCTTCCCATCCGCGACCGCGTCCACCACTTCGCGCCCGCCGTTCACGCAATCCCCGCCCGCAAAATATTTCGGATTCGAAGTCAGCCCCGTAGGCCGATCCACCACCACGCGCCCATGACTCAACTCGATCCCGCGCACCGTCGACAACAACTCCAGCAGCGGCGACTGCCCAATCGCATACAAAATCTGCTGGCAATCAAAATGAAAATCCGTACCATCGACCGCCTCCAGCACGCCCGCCGCATTCACCCGAGCCTGCGCGCATTCAAGCGACCGAATCCCCGACGCATCGGCGTGAATCCGCACCGGAATCACGCGCCACTGGAACTGCACGCCCTCCTGCTTCGCGTGTTCAAACTCAAACGCAAACGCGGACATATCCCGCTCGCTTCGCCGATACAAAATCGCCACATTTTCCGCACCCAGCCGCCGAGCCGCATTCGCCGCGTCAATCGCCGTGTTCCCCGCCCCAATCACCGCCACACTCCGGGTCACCTGCGGAGGATCAGCCGTTTTATATCGCGCAATAAATTCGAGCGCATCAATCACGTCGCGATGCTCATCTCCAGGAATGCCCAGCCGCCGCGCCGCACCCAACCCCACTCCCAGAAAAATCCGATCGAATTCCCGCTCCAGTTCCTCCAGCTCCGCCTGCGTACGAATTTCCACGCCATACCGAAACTCCACCCCCAACGCCTTGATCAATTCAATTTCTTCCAGACTCGCCCGAGCCGGCAGCTTGTACTCCGCTACTCCATATGTGTTGAGCCCACCCGGAAGCGCTCGCCGCTCAAACACCGTCACTTTGAAACCCCGCTGCCGCAACTCCGCCGCACAGGCCAGCGACGCCGGCCCCGCACCGATGCAAGCGACCTTCTCCCGCCGCGCCTCCGCCGACTTCACCGGCAGGCGCCCACCCGCCGCGTGAAACGCATCCATCGCGAACCGCTGCAGCCGCGCAATCTCAATCGGCTTCTTGTTGTACCGGTGCAGCACGCAAGCGCCCTCGCACAGCACCTCCACCGGACAAGCGCGCGAACAACTCGCACCGAGGACGTTGGCGTCAAGAATCGTCAGCGCCGACCCGCGCAAATTCTCCCGCGCAATCTTCCCAATGAAACGCGGCACATCAATATGTGTAGGACAAGCCCCCATACACGGCGCGTCAAAGCAATTCAGGCAGCGATTGGCCTCAGCCAACGCCGCCTGCGCCGTCAGCGGAGGATGCAAATCCCCAAACCGCGCCGCAATCTCCGGAATTTCAGGAAGACTCGCCATCTCCGCTCGCCGTTCGCTCGATTTTCGCTGGCCGTTCGCTCGCCTTCGGCTCGCTTACGGCTTGACCAAATCCCCATACATATCCGGCCGCCGATCCCGGAAAAACTGCCAGGTCTTCCTCACCTCAGCAATCTTGTCCAGATCCAGATCCGCCGTCAGCACCTCATCCTCGTCCCGCGAAGCCTGCGCAAAAATTTGCCCCCGCGGATCGCAAAAATAACTCTGCCCGTAAAACTCGCCAATGTTCCACGGAGCCTCTGTCCCCACGCGATTGATCGCCCCCACAAAATATCCATTGGCGGCCGCGTGCGCCGGTTGCTCCAGCTTCCACAGGTATTCGCTCAGGCCCGCCACCGTCGCCGACGGATTGAACACAATCTCGGCCCCATTCAACCCCAGCGCCCGCGCCCCCTCCGGAAAATGCCGGTCGTAGCAGATGTACACGCCAATTCTGCAGAACCCCAGATCGAACACCGGATACCCCAGATTCCCCGGCCGAAAATAAAACTTCTCCCAGAATCCCGGCGCCACGTGCGGAATATGCGTCTTGCGATACTTCCCCAGATACTCGCCCCCGCGCCCAATCACCGCCGCCGTGTTGTAGTAGACGCCCTCGTTCTCTACCTCATATATAGGTGCGACCAGCGCAACCCCCAGCTCCTTGGCCAGCCCCCGCATCAACTCGATCGTCGGCCCACCCGGTACCGGCTCCGTCGAGTCGTACCACCGTGGGCTCTGTTCCGCGCAAAAATACGGCCCATAAAAAATTTCCTGCAGACAAACAATCTGCGCGCCCGCGGTCGCCGCCTGCCGGATCAGGCCGACATGCTTCTCGACCATCGCCCTCTTGATCTCGGTCAGCGACTTCTCCGCAGGCTCCACATTCGTCGCCTGGATCAGCGAACACCGAACCACACGCGCCATCCGCAACCCCTTCGCAGAAAAAATGAAAACCCGCAGCCCCCATCGGGGACCCCATCAAAACAACACCAAAATCGAGCAGGAGGAAATCAGTCTACAGCGTGTTTCATCTCCGGGCCAGTATCTTCGACCGGCTGCACGAGACCCGCTCCGACGGCGGGTCTCGCCCTTGCCCCAGGAAAACGAACGCAGGATGAAACACGCCGTGCTCGAATTTCATTGCCTTGCCATCCATTTCGCGATAACAACAAATATGGAACGACCTTTATCCGCAATTGTTCGCGCCCTCCTCTGCGGCGCGCTTTTCGTTCTCGCCATTCCTGCCACCTTCGCCGCCACGCCCAAACTTCTCGTCACCCACATTAAAATTTTCACCATGGCCGACGGCCAAAAAACACCCATCGACGGTTACATACTAGTGGCCGACGACGGCACCATCGCCCAGGTCCATTCCGGCGACCCACCCACCAATCTCAACCCCACGCAAACCTGGGACGGACACGGCGCCTGGGTCATCCCCGGCTTCATCTCGGCGCACTCGCACCTCTGGCAAGCCGCCTACCGCGGTCTCGCCGCCAACCAAACCCTCCCCGGCTGGATCGCCGACCTCTACGGTCAGCACGCCCTCCACAATTCCCCCGACGACTTCTATTGGTTCACTCTCTACGGTTGCTACGACCACCTGCAGCACGGCATCACGGCCGCCTACAACTTCAACTACGGCGGGACTGCCTGGCAAAACACAAGCGAAAGACCAGGCAACGCCTTCGACGAATCCGAGTTCCGCGCCGAATTCGAATCCGGCCTCCGCTTCGTCCACGGCTATCAGCCCGACACCATCAAGCCCGACTCCACGACACCTGACTCGGCGATCCAGACCGCCCGCCTGCGCCTAAAATCCTTCCTTGACTGGACCGCTGCCCAGCCCCACAACGCCGCCTTCCTCAGCGTCATGATCAACGGCTCCACCGCCTTCAACAACACCGTCCAGCAAGCCGTCATGGAGGCCGCCCTCGGAAAAGAATTCCACCTCGGCAACGAAACCCATTTCGTCGAAGCCCCCGAAACCCAGGGCGAGCAGCGCAGCAAATTTCGCTGGATGCTCGACTCCGGACTCGTCAACGACCAGCTCATCTTCGGACACTTCATCCACACCGACGAGTTCATCCTCGCCGAAACCGCCAAAGCCCACGCCTCCATGTCCTGGAACCCGCTGTCGAACGGCCGCCTGGCATCGGGCGTTGCCGACATCCCCAGATACCTCAAGCTCGGCATCCGCGTCGGCATGGGCGTCGACGGCGAAGCCAGCGCCGACCTCGCCGACCCCTTCGAAAACATGCGCACCGGCCTCTATGCCATCCACGACAAATATGAAGACGCCACCGTCATGAGTCCTTACCAGGTGCTGTGGCTCCACACCATGGGCTCGGCCGACGTCCTCGGCGTTAAGGACAAACTCGGCTCCCTCGAGCCCGGCAAGTTCGCGGACTTCGTCGTCATCGATCCCGCCCGCCTCGGCCGCGTCCTCGAAGACCCTTACTCGAACCTCGTCCTCGTCGCCGCCGAACCCGACATCGAACGCGTCTACGTAGGCGGCAATCTCATGGTCGACCACGACCACCTGACCCACGCCGACCTCGACAAAATCCGCGACGAGGTCAACCGCCGCCTTGCGCCATGACCTTTCCAGCGAAGCAGCCGAATCCCATGCAAAGCATGCCGCTTTCTGAACGCTGAACGCTATCCGCTGAACGCTGTCCCCTTGTTATACTTCTCAAGGACACTTCCGTGCGGAAGTGGTGAAATTGGCAGACACACCATCTTGAGGGGGTGGCGCCCAAAAGGCATGGGGGTTCAAGTCCCCCCTTCCGCACCAAAAATTTGCCCCGCGGCGCCTGCTTGCGCCCCTGTTTCGCCAGAATCGTTCGTCAAAAGAATGAGGTCCTTCAAAACACCGTGATCATCTTCGTTACCACCATCCATGTCATCGTCTGCATCCTGCTCGTCATCATCGTTCTGCTCCAGCAGGGCAAGAGCGCCGACCTCGCCGCCGCCTTCGGTGGCCAGGGTTCCCAGACCGCCTTCGGACCTCGCTCCGCCGCCAACCTCCTGACAAAATCCACAGCCTGGCTCGCGGGACTCTTCATCGTGACCTCCATCTCGCTCACCGTCCTCATGCAGCACCAGACCACGCACCGCCACTCGGTCCTGTCCGGCGCCAGCGCCTCCCAAAGCACGCCGAAGGGCAAATAAGTCTCCGCAGAAAAGATCAAAGGGCAGGCCACCAAGCCTGCCCTTTTTGTGTCGCACCCCATCGAGCTCACTGCGGCTCTTGCTGTTCCCTGATCCAAAATGCCCGCCTCCGTGATCTTCGCGTCCTCTGCGGTGAAGTACGCTGAAGAGTGTCCATGATCCGAGAGACCTTCCCCGTCGGCCCCCTCCAGTGCAACTGCACCGTCCTCGGCGACGAAACCACCGGCGAAGCCATGGTCATCGACCCCGGCGATAACATCCCGCAAATCCTCGCCCTCCTCGCCCGGCACAAACTCACACTGAAGCAGATCATCGTCACCCACGCCCACATCGACCACATCGGCGGCGCGGCCCTCCTCAAACGAGCCACAGGCGCACCCGTCTTCCTCAACCAAAACGACCTGCCCCAACTCAAAATCATGAACGAGCAGGCCGCCTGGATCGGCGTCCCCACGCCCGAACTCCTTCCCCCCGACGGCTCCCTCGAAGACGGCGCCACCACCGGTATCGCCGGGCACACCGCGCGCATCCTCCACACCCCCGGCCACACCGAAGGCAGCATCTGCCTCCACTTCGCCCCTGAAAATCTCCTCCTCGCCGGAGACACACTCTTCGCCGGCTCCATCGGCCGCACCGACCTCCCCGGCGGCAACGGCAAACAAATCCTCCGCTCCCTCCACGACAAACTGCTCACTTTACCCGACGAAACCCAGGTCATCCCAGGCCACGGTCCAACCACAACCATCGGCGAAGAACGCGACTCGAACCCCTACTTGCAACCCGGAGTCCGTCTCTAGCTGTTATCGTCCCATCGGATCCGATCACTCTCGACGCGAGGCACACGCTCTCTGGCGCCACAGCCCAATGGCACTACGTCAAACCATAGCGGCGTCGGGCGCAAGAAATTTGGTATTCGGTCCCTGGAGAGAGGGCAAATAGAGGGGGTGAGCCCTCAGTAAGTTATAGATTCTAAATGGGGGCTGGTGGCAGAAGCCATACATATTAACTAGTCAGTTAATACGCGGCAGTAGTGTCCTTTTACAAAGGCAGCTGGTTCGTAATCATCTATGCTGGCCACACTCACTCTCAGCTCACCCCCTGGCGGCGGATTTATCGTGGGTCGATCGTGCTCTGCTTTTGCGCTGTGTTCTGCCACGCTCAAGGGACAAAGACAGACCAAACACTGCTCAATCAGGCGCGCGAGAAATATGATGCTCCGTTCAACAGGAACTTACAGTCCTTTGAATGTGCTGTCGATTTCAGCTGGAAAGAGCACTTCAAGGAGACGACGCGCGTGGGAGATGAAGGGACAGATGAGGAGCTGGAAAAACTCATCCAGCCCATTCGGAACCGCGTCACGGTAACGCGACAGAAGGTTATCGTTTCCTCCGGCCTCACCGACGACGCAATGGACAAGCTTCCCTACCGCGGCATGGCTGAGCGCCTGCTGGAGCACGCAGTAGAGAAGAGCCTCTATACCTGGCCGCCCGCGAGTACGAACACAATTCTTCCAGATCCCACTACGCCGGTCTCCTTCGAGCAGTCGCGGTCCGGCTACAAACTCGCCTTCAAAAAGCAGACCTTTGATATCGAGATGATTCTTGATCGTGACATGCGTCTGCAGCGCGCAGGCGTGAAAGGACCTCAATCCGACGCCTTCGAAACATCTTTCGCGCCCGGGCAGCAGGGATTTCTTTTGACCACATTGACCGTGGGGGAAGATGGAAACGCCAGGGCAGGCAATCGCCTGATCTACTCCTATACCTATCAGAACGTAGAGGGTATTCAGTTACCGGAGCATGTTGTCGTAATCAGAGAAAGCCACCATGAGGTGTGGGAATACGGACTGAGCGACTGCACTGTGAAGACCAATGAATGAGTCAATGATTCCCAATCCTCCTCTGCCGCAGCAAACTCCACAAACACTCGCACCCCGCCGCGGTTCCTCAACCCCTGTACCCTGTACGCTGCACCCTGTACCCTGTAAACATGACCCAGCTGGAAGCCCTCTACCGCTACGAAGGCCACCCCACCGAATCCGCCATGTCCGCCCTGGGCAATCTCCGCGAGGTCTACGGCGTCCGCCGCATCAAGCTCGACGAAGAGTGGAAGACAGTCCGCGTCGAGTACGACGCCACCCGCCTTGCCGCCCCCACCGTCTTCCAAATGCTCCGCCAAACCGGCCTCGCCGTCGTCGAACAGCTTCCCCTCATTCCACCCCAGGAAGCCCCACCCGCCGCCTCTATCGAACCCGCCACGCCTGCCAAATAACCGAGCAATTCCCGCACTCTTTCCGTCTACAGTGGTAACGCGACCATGATCGCGGGCACCACAGCCCCCTGTTAATCTGTCTGTTCCTGTTTCTCCTCCTTCCTGCGTTGTTCAACGTCACCTGCGAACCAGGAGTAGTACGCCCTCATGTTGTCTCTCCGCCAACCCTGGCGTGCCTGCCTGGTTCCCGCCTTGCTGTGCGCCCTCACCCTCCTGTCATCCCCAGCCCAATCCACCACGCATCCGCCCGCGGCGCCCCAAAGCAATCCGCAAACCACCGCCACCCTCGCCGGCACCGTCGTTGACCCCACCGGAGCCGTCATTCCAGGCGCTGCCCTCGCCCTCACCCGGGCCAACGCCAACACACCGATCACCACCACATCCGACGCGCAGGGCAGCTTCACCCTCCCCAACCTCGCCCCGGGCCCCTGGTCCCTCGCCGCCACCGCGCCCGGCTTCCGTTCCCTCCGCATCGAGCGCCTCACCCTCCAGCCCGGCCAAACCCGCCGTCTCACCCTCACCCTTATCATTCAGATCCAACAGCAACAGGTTACCGTCAGCGCGAACACCCTCGACTCCAGCCCCGAAAAAAACGGTGACGCCCTCATCTTCAAGGGCTCCGACCTCGATGCGCTCCCCGACGATCCCGACGAGCTCACCGAGCAGCTCCAGATGATCGCTGGTTCCGACCCCGACATCGGCACCCAGTTCTACATCGACGGATTCTCCGGCGGCCGCCTTCCCCCCAAATCCGCCATCCGCGAAATCCGCATGAACCAAAATCCGTACTCCGCACAATATGACCAGGTCGGCTTCGGCCGCGTCGAGATCTTCACCAAGCCCGGCGCCGACACCTGGCACGCCGACTTCTACGCCCAGGAGAACGACTCCGCCTTCAATTCCCGCAATCCCTTCGTCACCACCCAACCACCCTACAACTCCATCGAGATCTGGGGCGACCTCAACGGCCCCCTCACCAAACACTCCTCCGAGTTCACCGAGCTCTGGCGCCAGGGCTCCTCCGACGACTCCATCGTCAACGCCTTCGTCCTCGACTCCTCCCTCAAACAGACGCCCTTCACCCAGGTCTTCCCCAACACTCACGGCGAAACCGACTTCTCCACCCGCTACGATCTCTCCATCGGCGCCATCCAAACCCTCACCGTCCGCTATCACCTCGATCAGGAAACTCAGACCAACGGCGGCGTCGGCCAGTTCTCCCTCGCCTCCCAGGCCTTCAACAGCAACAACACCGAGCAGTCCCTCCAGCTCAGCGACTCGCAAACCTACGGTCCGAAGCTTCTCAACGAAACCCGCTTCCAGTACATCCGCAACCGCAACCGCCAAACCCCGCAGACCTTCGGCCCCACCATCGTGGTCCAGGGTGGATTCACCGGCGGCGGCTCCAACCTCGGCCTCAACAACGACGCCCAGGATCACTACGAACTGCAGAACTATGCGCAAACCACGCGCGGCCGCCACACCATTGCCTTCGGCATCCGCCTCCGCGACACGCGCGACTCCAACACCTCAACCGCGAATTTCAACGGCGAGTACATCTTCCCCTCCCTCACCGCGTACCAGATCACCGAGCAGGGCATGGCCAGCGGCTGGACGCCCGCGCAGATCGCCGCCGCCGGCGGTGGTCCCAGCCTCTTCACCCAAACCACCGGCCATCCCGCCATCGCCGTCAACGTCTTCGACATGGGCCTCTACGCCGAGGACAACTACAAAATCAAACCCAACGTCACCCTCAGCTACGGTCTCCGTTTCGAATCGCAAACCCGCATTCCCGACCACGCCGACTTCGCCCCGCGCGCAGGCGCCTCCTGGGCTCTCAATGGCGGCAAAAACAAACCGCCCATCGCTGTCATCCGCTCCGGCTTCGGCCTCTTCTACCAGCGCTTCCCCTCCCTCAACGTCCTTGAGGCCCAGCGCCAGAACGGCATCACCGAGCAGGCCCAGGTCATCACCGCCCCCACCTTCTACCCCGCCGACTGCTCCACCGATCCGTCTGCTTGTGCTGGCGCGCCCATCGCCGCGCCCACCATCTTCCGCATCAGCCCCGATCTTCGCGCCGCCTACGCCATCGTCGGCGGCATCGGCGTCGATAAGCCCATCCGCAAGTTTGCACAAGTCTCCGTCACCTACCAGCTCACCCGCGGCGACCACCTCTACCTCACTCGCAACGCCAACGCCCCGCTGCCCGGCACCTACAACCCCGCCGACCCCACCAGCGGCATCCGACCCAACGGCGCCGACGAGAACATCTACGAGTACGATTCCGAAGGCAACAACGTCCGCCACCGTCTCCTCGTCAACAGCAATATCCACACCAGGTCCCTCGGCATCTACATCAACTACCAGTTCGCCAAAGCCGACTCCGATACCGCCGGCATCGGCAACTTCCCCTCCAACAGCTACGACCTCCACCAGGACTGGGGCCGCACCTCCAACGACTACCGCCATCGCGTCTACTTCGGCGGCTGGTGGAATGTCTGGCGCGGCTTCAGTCTCAATCCCTACCTCATCTACCAGTCCAGCACGCCCTTCAACATCGTCGTCGGTCAGGACCTCAACGGCGACAACCAGTTCAACGACCGCCCCGCCTTCGCCACCGACCTCACCCGCCCCAGCGTCGTCCACACCCAGCGGGGCACCTTCGACACCGACCCCATCGCCGGACAAACCATCATCCCCAGAAACTACGGCACCGGCCCCAATACCGTTGTCCTTCACCTCCGCGCAAAGAAGAACTTCAACTTCGGCCCGCCTCTTCCCGAAGAGACCTCCGCCCCCTCGCCCGCCAGCTCAACTGCAACCGCAGCCGCGTCCGGCGCCGCAAAGACGACCCCCTCCGCAAAACCCAGACCCATCCCGCGCAAATACACCCTCTCCTTCTCCGTCTATGGCCAGAACGTCTTCAACCACGTGAACCTCGCGCCCCCCGTCGGCGTCCTCGGCTCCCCGCTCTTCGGCGAATCGACAGCGTTAGCCAGCAACTTCGGCACCGGTTCCGCCAACCGAACCTTCAGCCTCGGCGCCTCCTTCCACTTCTAAAGCAAATCCGTCACAGTTTGTGAACCATCCCCGCCCTGCCTCCGTACCCCCTCCATGGCCTCCGACCTTCGCTTCGCCCTGCGCATGATCCTCGCCCACCGCTGGTTCTCCCTCGCCGTCGTCGTCACCCTCGCGCTCGGCATCGGCCTCAACACCATGGTCTTCACCATCGTCAACGCCGCGCTCTTCAAGCCCGTCCCAGTGCCCGGCGGAGCCCGCCTCGTCTCCGTCGCCACCCACATGCCCGACGGCCGCGATACGCGCATGTCCTACCCCGACCTCGTCGACTACCGCGCCCAGGCCCACTCCTTCGAAGCCCTCGAAGGCGGCGCCAATCAGGAGGGCGTCCTCGGCGAGCCCGGCATTCCGCCCCAGTCGTACCACCTCCAGCGCGCCACCACCGGCATCTTCTCCATGCTCCACATCCATCCCGTCCTCGGCCGCGACTTCCTCTCCTCTGACGCCCAGCCCGGCGCCCCCCCGGTCCTCATGATCGGCTACGCTGTCTGGCAGGAGCGCTACGCCGGCGCGCTCTCCGTCATCGGCCGCCAGGTCCGCGTCAATGAGAAACCCGCTACCATCATCGGCGTCATGCCCAAAGGCTTCATGTTTCCCACCACGGTCGACGTCTGGATGCCCCTCGCCCCCACGCCCAATGACCTCAAGCGCGACAACCGCCAGCTCGAGGTCTTCGGCATTCTCCACCCCGGCGTCAAAATCCCAGCCGCTCAGACTGAAATCGCCGCCATCTCCAATCGTCTCGCCACGCAAGACTCAGAGGATAAAAACACCGCCGCCAACGTCATGACCTTCCACCAACGCTACGACGGCGGCAACATCCGCATGGTCTTCCTCCTCATGCTGGCCTCGGTTGGTTTCGTCCTCCTCATCGCCTGCGCCAACGTCGCCAACATGATGCTCAGCCGCGCCATCGGCCGCCAGCGTGAGATGTCGATCCGCGCCGCGCTTGGCGCTTCCCGCTGGCGCGTCGTCCGCCAGCTCCTTATCGAAAGTGTCCTGCTCAGCATGCTCGGCGGCGCCTTCGGTCTCGCCCTCGCCTACTGCGGCTCCCACTGGTTCGACCTCGCCACCCAACGCGTTGGCCGCCCCTACTGGGTGCAGTTCACCACGGACTACACCGTCTTCGGCTACTTCGCCGCCCTCTGCATCCTCAGCGGGCTCCTCTTCGGCATCGCGCCCGCCCTCCGCGCCTCACGCCCCGATCTCAATCAGGTCCTGCAGGAAGGCGCGCGCAGCATCGGCCGCCATCGTGGAGGATTTCTCGCCGCCGTCCTGGTCGTCTTTCAGTTCGCGCTCACCCTCGTGCTGCTCGCCGGCGCCGGCGTCTTCGTCCACAGTCTCCTCAAAGCCCTCGTCACCAACCGATCCATTCCTGCCGACCAGCTCATGGTGGCTCGCCTTTACCTCCCCGAAGACCGCTATAAGGATGTTGACGCTCGCCAGCGCTTCTTCGATCGGCTTCTCCCCCGCCTCCAGACCATCCCCGGCGTCACGCACGCCACCATCGTCTCCAACCCGCCGGGCCTTGGCTCCGCCGACACCCACATCGAAATCGAGCATGGACCCGTCGTCGATCCCGCCCACCGCCCGCCCGTCTCCTTCGTCGTCTCCTCGCCCGGCTACCTCTCGACCATCCGCCTGCCTTTGCTCCTTGGCCGCGACTTCAACAACCTCGACGGCACCGCCGGCCATCTCTCCGCCATCGTCACCCGCGAAACCGCCGAGCGCTTCTGGCCCGGCCAGTCCGCTATCGGCAAACGCTTCCGCATGTACGACGACCCCGACAAGCCCGGCGAATGGATGACCGTCATCGGCGTCTCCGCCAACGTCGTTCAGGACATCAACTCGCAGAATCCAAATCCGCTCCTCTTTCAGCCCTTCCGCCAGATGGACTGGAGCGGCATGTCCCTCGTCGTCGAGTCCAGCACCGATCCGACCAAAGCCGTCAGCGCCGCCGTGCAAAGCCTCGATCCCGATCTCCCCCTCCGCGACACCTGGATTCTCTCCGGCGCCATCGAGCACAACCAGTGGTATCTCCACCTCTTCAGCAAGATCTTCATGGGATTCGCCCTCATCGCCCTGCTCATGGCCGCGGTCGGCATCTACGCGGTCCTCGCCCAGGCCACCAGCCGCCGCACCCAGGAAATCGGCGTCCGCATCGCCCTCGGCGCCAGCATCCGCAACATCATGCTCCTCGTCATGCGCCGAGGCCTCTGGCAAATCGCCGCCGGCCTCGCCCTCGGACTCGCCGCCGCTTTCCCCGCGGTGCGCCTCATGGCGAGTCTGCCTATCGGCGTCAGCCCCACCGACCCCAGCGTCTTCCTCGCCGTAGCCGCAGTCCTCGCCGCCGTAGGCTTAATCGCCTGCTGGATCCCAGCCCGCCGCGCCGCCACCTTAGACCCAGTCCAGGCCATCCGCTACGAATGAGCAAAATGTCACGAAAGAAGCTCCGATGAAGATCGAGCATCGCGCCCGACGAAGCTCCAATGAAGCTCTCTTCGATACCAACTTCAAAGCGCTGCTGGCGGCGCGATCTGAGCGCTTCGATCCCACCACACGTCACCGTTACATCGAGATGCTGACCGCTATGCCAACGCCTGGGTAGCTCCGGTTGTAGAGGTAGTAGCCGTTGTCAGCGTAGGCCACATAGACCTGGTCGTTGTCGTACCAGTCGTCGTCCCAGTTGGCCGGCCACGGGTCAACGACACTCAGCCAGTAGCCGTCGTACTGGAAGCGCGGATACCCGCCGACCACCATGAAGGGCAGGCCCTGGATGCGGAATCCATGGTCCGGACCAAAATAGCCGCGGAAGCGGTCGTCCGGAATCCGATAGCCGTTATATCCGCCGCGCTGTTGCCAGGTGCGGTGATCCGACTGCCAGTTCCCCGCCCGATGCTGCTGCCAGGCAGCCTGCTGGACGCCATGCTGCGCCTGTTTATCCTGAGCGGGTGCGGCGCTGCGGTGTTGTCGGTCGTGCTCCTGCTGCCTGCTGACGGACGGACTCTGCTGTAGCGGAGCCTGTTGTTGCTGCCCGCCACGCAGCGGCGACTCGTTGGATGGATGCTGTTGCTGGGCTGGCTGCCGCTCGCGCGCGGCCGGTTGTGGCCGCTGCTCGCGCTGTTGTTCGGGCCTGGCCTGCTGATGTTTGTCGTCCTGCTTTGGGTGATCCTTGTCTTCAGATGGCCGGTCCTGCGCGGCGCAGGCCAGCGCGGCAGCTGCGAAAAGCAATGACAGCACCCACCAATGTGCGATTCGAGATAATTTCATATGGAATAACCCAGTAGCGTTGCAAGGGCCAATAACATTCTGGCTTGCACAATTGTTCCTTTGAGGCAGCTAAGTGCCATGGCGGGTTAGATCGACGCGTAGAAACGGAACCGGGACTTACTGACCGGAGCTATTCGTTCGGTAGCTTGTCACCGTCGACCATGCACATAGGAGAGGGCATGGAGGTGAAAGATCCCGAAAGCACTCAGGAGCCACAGAATCGTCGCGATAACGACGACTCCATTGAGAATGGACTTGATGTTGGACTGCATGGGGATGAATCTGTTGACAAGCCACAGCAGAAGTCCCACGATGATCAGAGTTATAACTACCTGGATTAACATAGCGGTGCTCTCCTTACGACTGGGCCGCGCTGATCGGGGTCGACGAATGATCCCGACCAGCAACGGTTAAAGGAATTACGGCTGGACTGGGGTCGCTTCAGCAAGCGTGCCCGCGCGACCGATCTCCCCGACGGCCCGCATGAAGCTCGACGTCGATCTCGGTGCGGGGACATTGCCCGAAAGTATCGACCGGAAAGATGCATCGCGGCCGTAGATGGCGCGTGTGGAATCCGCATCCTGCTCCACGACGGCTCCATCGAGGGTGATCCCCGCGAAGACTCCGCGCGAGCGCGAGTAGGTCAGCACTTCCGTAGTCATCTTCCAGTCCGTCCCAGCCGAAGCGTGGCGACCGACCGGGCCCGCTGACGCAGAAGCATCTCCGCTGAGCTGGAATTTATCACCGAGCAGATGCTGTAGTCCGCGGTCGTTCATGACGACCATCACGAGGTCAACGCCTTCGACACCAATCTGCAGGCCCCAGCTGCCGCCGCCCACGGAGACGAATGCCGGTGCGCTCCAGCCGTCAGCGGTGCGGCAGGACGCGATGCCGCGGCCATGCTCCCCGCCAACCACGAATCCGCCCTTGACCAGATGAGGAACCACAACCAGGCATTTCGCATTTTTTATCACTTCGTCCGGAATACCTTTGTCCGGTGCGTCCATGATGGAGTGGAGGACTTCGGAGGACATTTGCAGACGGTCGATCGAATCCTGGCGTCCAGAGGCTGCCCAAAGGTTACCGCTCGTCAGCGCAACAGCGCCCGCCAACAAAAGAGGCGTGATTTTCATTTGATTTTCCTTTCGATGCGTGGAGCTAAGAAGGACACATGCTTCAGATGGGCTGACTTAGCTCAGAACCATGAGTGAGGAGATACAGAGAGATTCTGCTCCAAAATGATTGGAACAGGGCCGCAAAACAATAACTGAGCCGGATTGCTCACATTCGAGATAAATAATGGGGATGGCGTCGAAATGAAGGTGGATTGCAGGGCTGCCGACCACATTCCAATCTATTAGGAAGTAGTTTCGGAGTATACTGAGCAAGCAGTCCCGATTTTCTTCCTCGCCTTCAGCTTTCCGCGATTTGCTCCAGACGAGCCCCCTTTCAGGCACGCAACCGGACTGGAGCTTCTATGAGTCTCATCAAGAAAGCCGATGTAAAGAGCCATCTTTCCACGGGCAGCACTTCCGTTTATCCGTTCGGGTTGAAGCGGTCGGATGCAAAGACGGCCGCGGAGGATGATAATCCGAGCGCGCAGGCAGAAGTAACCGACATCAGCATCAGTCCCAGCCACCCGATCTCCCCTGAAGCCGTGCCAAATGCCCAGGTCGGGGGTTCTGTTGGTGTGCCGGTGAGCCCCGAGAGATCCGGCAAAGGCTCGTGGTAAGGCCTCCGGCGATTTTTCTTCGCACCGACTGCGCGCTCCCGGGCGGCCTCCATCTGCAACGGAAGCCGTTCGACAAGGCGTGGATGACTGTGGAGAATGCGGCGCCTGCCCAGCTGGATGTCGCGGTACGCGACGCGGGGTGGCACTTTATGTGGATCGAGTGCGCCTGCTCCCGTGTTGGCTGGGGCTGGAGCGACGACGCGGCGATCACACGCGGAATCACGCAGGCCCTCATGCAGACCCGCGACAGGTTCAATGCGGCTGAACTGAGCGTAGTGCGCGTCTCGCGCTACTTCGGTCTTCGCATTGCCAAAGTGACGGTACACACCCGGCACATACAGCAGGGCGCTTCGCTCGGCTCGCTCGACGGCTTACCCATCCCGCAGCTCGCGTAGGAACAGGTCTCGGTCATCGCGGAAACAGGCTGCAAACGGTTCGGATGCCGAATGTTTCTCCGACTACCGGTTTAGGGCCGCACTCCATCGAACGCAAATGGTGAAAGCAGGGATGTATGACTCTCTCCGAGATGCTGCACGTTGAAGAACTGACCGGGTTCCCCCCTTCAGCGCCGGCTCCGCCTTCGGCAACGACGGGCGGTTCACCGCTGCCTCTGCCCACGCGCATTGCCGTCATCGGCAACTATCTGCCCCGGCAATGCGGAATTGCCACCTTTACAACCGACCTGTGCACAGCCATCGCCTCGGAATATGGCAGCGCTCGTCTGTTCGCAATCCCGGTCAACGATCCTGAGTCGAGTTACGACTATCCCGATCGGGTACGCATGGAAATTGAGCAGGAAGATTGCGACTCCTACGAGCGCGCTGCCGAATTTCTTAATTTCAATGGGAACGATCTGGTTTGTCTGCAGCATGAATACGGCATTTTTGGGGGACCGGCTGGCAGCCACATCCTGTCGCTGCTGCGGCGGCTGAAGATGCCGCTGGTGACGACGCTCCATACGGTGCTGCGGGAACCGGACCTGAATCAGCGCACCGTACTCGAAGAGATTGCCCATCTTTCCGATCGTCTGATCGTCATGAGCGAACTCGCTTCGACTTTATTGCAAAACGTGTATGGAGTGCCTCTGGAGAGGATCGATCTAATCCCTCATGGCGTGCCGGATTTCCCATTTACCGATCCAAATTACTTCAAGGATTTGTTCAACACCCAGGGCAAGTCGGTACTGTTGACGTTTGGGCTGTTGTCGCCCAACAAGGGGATTGAAAATGTCGTTCGCGCACTGCCTGCGATCCTCGCGAAACATCCGAATCTAACTTATATTGTTTCGGGCGCGACCCATCCTCAGGTAAGGAAGCGTGAAGGTGAGCGTTACAGAGACGAACTACACAGGCTGGCGGTCGAGTTAGGAGTTTCTTCTCAGGTCATCTTCAATAACCGCTTCGTCAGCGCGGAAGAGCTGGTTGAACATGTCGGCGCCGCGGACATCTATATCACCCCATACCGGCAGGAAGCCCAGATTGTATCCGGGACGCTGGCCATTGCTCTTGGCGCCGGGAAGGCAATTATCTCCACGCCTTACTGGCATGCTCAGGAACTGCTCGCCGATGGGCGCGGGGTTCTTGTTCCCTTCGACGATCCGGCCTCGATTGCAGAGGCGACGAACCGGCTGCTGGATAACGATGCGGAGCGGCACACGATGCGGAAGCGCGCCTATCTGTATTCGCGCGGGACAACCTGGCAGCGGACCGCACAGGTTTACATGGCGAGCTTTCAGCGTGCTCGTACCGAACGCATCCTGAGGCCACGGCCGTCCCTGCAGGACATCCTCGCAGCCCGATCGACCAATGAGTTACCCGCTCTGAACCTGACGCACCTGCAGCACATGACCGACGAAACTGGTATCCTGCAGCACGCCATCTTTTCCGTACCCAACTGCCATGAAGGTTATACTACCGACGACAATGCGCGCGCCCTGACTGTAACTGTAATGCTGCAGGGGCCCCCGGAATCCGTCAACGATGTAACTGCAAATCTGTCTCGGCGTTACCTGGCCTTTCTTGAGTTAGCCTTTCACAACAAAGTGGGCCGGTTTAGAAACTTTCTTGGCTATGATCGCCAGTGGTTGGAAGCTACCGGGTCGGAAGACAGCCATGGCCGGGCGCTGTGGGCACTTGGAACTGTGCTCGGCCGTTCGACCGACGCCGGATTGCGGGGAGCGAGCGGCCAGTTATTCGAGGCTGCAGTCCCAGCTACTCTCACTTTCACCAGCCCGCGCGCGTGGGCGTTCTCTGTTCTGGGCATGCAGGGGTATCTCGACTGGTTCCCGGGCGACAGGATTATTCAGGGAACACGCAATCTGCTCGCAAACCGTCTGCTGGAACTGTACGAGCGCACTTATAGTCAGGACTGGCGTTGGTTCGAGAACGGCCTCGCCTATTCCAACGCACGACTGTCACAGGCGCTCATTCTCGCTGGATTGAACGGCAAGAACAGGAGAATGGTCGAGGTGGGGTGTGAGTCTTTGAAGTGGCTTGTTGGGGAGCAGCATCGCGATGAAGGCCACGTGTTTGTACCGATCGGCTCCACAGGGTTCTTCGCCAGGGGGAGAGAAAAGGCCCGTTTCGACCAGCAGCCCGTGGAAGCTTGCGCAACCGTCGCAGCCTGCGTTCAGGCTTACCATGCGACCGGAGAGAGCGTGTGGCTGGAGGAGGCATGGTCGGCCTTCCGTTGGTTTCTCGGGGAGAACGACCTGCAGGTTGCGCTCTACGATGCCGCGACCGGAGGGTGCAGGGATGGACTGCATCCGGACCGCGTCAATGAAAATCAGGGGGCCGAATCCACCCTCTCGTTCCTCATGGCTTTGCTTGACATGCAAGCCGTAGAAACGTCCACCACCACTCACCAGATTCAGGAAACGAGCGTTTGCCTTTGACTACCATTCTTCTTCCGTCTGCACCGCTGGAACACGATTCCAAAGAACGGCACCCGTACGACAGCGATCCGCAACTTTCCCTGTTCACTCGTCATTCCGAAAACCCGATCCTCAGCCGGGATAACTGGCCCTACGCGGTCAACAGTGTTTTCAACGCGGGCGCTGTGCTTCTGGCAGACGGCGATACGCTGCTGTTGTGCCGGGTGGAAGATAGGCGCGGCCTCTCGCATCTCACTGTCGCACGCTCCGCTAACGGGATCGATGGATGGCGCATCGACGCGACGCCGACCTTCCCGGCAGAACCGCGCCAGTATCCCGAAGAGATCTGGGGAATCGAAGATCCGCGCATCACCTATGTGCCGGAGTTAGAGCAATACGCCATTGCCTATACCTCTTTCGCCCGCGGCGGTCCCGGAGTTTCGCTCGCACTTACCCGGGACTTCAGAAGCTTCGAACGTTATGGCGTGATCATGCCGCCTGAAGACAAGGACGCAGCGTTGTTGCCGCGGAAGATCGATGGCTACTGGGCGTTGATCCATCGGCCCATGACATCGCTGGGCGCGCACATGTGGATCTCCTACTCGCCGGATCTGCGGCATTGGGGTCATCACAAAATCATGCTTGAAGCGCGTCGCGGCGGGTGGTGGGATGCCAACAAGATCGGTCTCTGTTCGCCCCCGATTGAAACCTCGAAGGGCTGGCTGACGCTGTACCACGGTGTGCGGAAGACAGCCTCCGGCAGTATCTACCGGATTGGGCTGGCTCTGTTCGATCTGGAGAATCCGGAGAGGTGCGTGCAACGCGGGGATTCGTGGATGTTCGGCCCCGAGGCTCCCTATGAGCGCGGCGGTGACGTCAAAGACGTCGTCTTCCCGTGCGGCCAGACTGTCGGGGCGGATGGTGACACGATTCATCTCTACTACGGAGCGGGAGACTCATGCATCGCTCTCGCCACCGGCAGCATCCGCGAACTTCTTTCGTGGCTCGATAAAAACTCGACCGCCGGCGATCCAGCGACATCGTAGCTCGCGGCAAGGATAGAACTATATGAGCAGCATAAGACTGAACTGGCCACCTGTCATTCCGCGATTACTCTGGATGCGGCGCGAATGTCCGCTTTGCAGTTCTATCGAATTCAAGACGGCCGAACCGGAATGGCTGGACGGCGTGCTCTCTTTGTTCCGGCTGCATGCCCTCCGTTGTGTGAATTGCTGGCGGCGATATTACTCGTTTGCGGGGGCGAATACTGAATGAGCGATGAGGCTTCCACGCAGGATCGTCCGCAATTTCCGCCTGAGCATACTTCGAATGATTTGTTATTCAGTCTGAATCCGCAGAGTCACCGCAAGGCTCTGCATTATGAGTCAGTCTCTCAGAATGCAGACGAAGTGCCGGGAAGCGGAACGGCCTATAACTTCTCGTAGAACTCGCAGGCGGAGCAGGAAATGTAGACGCCACCGGGGACGCCGCGCTCGCGGTCCTTCACTCGCTTGACGATGCGAGTGGGCTTGGAGCACTTCGGGCAGTCGGTGCTCTTGGTGGTGTCCATCATCTTCTTGCGGTCCGCGGTCTTGGCGATCTTTGCCATGGGTGCTCACTCCTGATCTTTGCCGGCCCAGGCGGCTTTGCGGAGCCGGGGCGGGAGAAATGGTCGCGCAACCGTCCCTGAACCGTCGACGAGATTCACCTGAACTGTGCAGGGAGATGCGAGTCGAGCGCGGGGCCGCGCTCTTGTGATTTTACACGACGCGAGCACACAGGCACCTGATGCGCTCGTCCGACTAATTTCTGGATTTAAAAGCGCGCTTACCGCGCTGTTTTGATTCTTCCGGCAGATCCTTATTGTTGTAATTGTGTGAGACCACTCCCGCCGTAATCAGCGTGTGCTCCCGGGTATCCATCTCAAACCCGATGACACGCTGGGGCATGTCGATGGTCGTGATCCCGGACAGCCGCGTGGGCGCCACCTGGCCACGGTCATTCACGGCCAGAATCTCGTCGCCGGAACGAAAGCTCTGCAGCGGGCGGCCATTCCGATCCTCGAGGCTCGAAAGCAGCAGATGGCTCGGGCTGGCCTGCAGCGTCTCGCCACCTTCCGTGAACAGGGTGTAGATCCTGGGCGCGGTGCACGGATGAACGGACTTCACGCATCCCGCGCGTATGGTTCCCGAAACTGGATCGAAGCCTTTGAGCCATTGCCCCGCAGCCACCGCGGCCGCGGGCAGGACGGAACCGTCGGCAAGCAGGATCGGGGTCTGAGGAAGGACGCACCCGCCGCCGACCGACTGTCCCGGCGCCTTCGGCACGTCGATCGCCGTGATCAGAGGCAGCAACACCACGGCACCGAGGCCCAGCTTGCGGATCAGCTCACGCCGGCTCGGCAGCCGCTCGGCAGCCGCCGCATCGTATTGCTGAAGAAGTCCCTTGCCGTTGAGTTCGCTCAGGGCGAAGCAGACAATCTCATCGGTGACCGGAACACTCAGATCGTTGGCTGTTGCGCCGGCTATCTCGCGGACGGAATGCTCGCCATCACAATACAGCCAGACGGCAGCGGTGACGCGGTTAAGGCAATACGCCTTGTGAACCCGCTCGTCATAGACGAGAGTTTCGTCGCCTACCGGCTGCGTGGTGAGCTGGCCGGGTCTGCGGAGTGGATGAGAATTATGCATATAGCCCCTGGGCGGAATGCGGCCGCGAAATCACCGGAAGCACGTCTGGATTCAACCTTATACCATCCCGACGCAGCTCCCCGCGACCGATTTAGATCACCGAGAGCCGCTCCAGCGCAGTCGTAGTGGCCAGGTTTGCCAAGATGGACCGCCAGGCGAGTGCCGTTTTCGGCGGGAGTGCCGGTTTGCGGTGAGCCGTTGACGATGATGTGGTCGGCGCCCGGCTGGACGGGGAAGAGCACCGTCGCGTCGACTCCTTCGGGGATGTCGATGGTGGCACGGAGGGCGTGAGCCTCTTTTTTTAGGTCGACTTTGAGAAGGCCGTTGGGAGTGGGCTCGGCGCCCCTTGCCCAGTCGAGGTCGAGCAGGTCGGGGCGGATGGTGGTCTTGCTGAAGCCGGGCGCGGTGGGCACGATGCCGAGAACCTGGTCCATGAGCCAGTAAGCGGGCGCGCTCGACCAGCCGTGCGCGAGCGAGATGCGGTAGCCAGCGGTGTTGTCGGCCTGGAGATCGACGTGGGGATCGTCTTTGGGCCAGGCGGGATCGTAGGCTTCCCAGAAGCTGGTGGCGCCCTCATTAATCATGCCGCCCCAGTACTCGCGGATCCATGCCAACGCTTCCGTCCGGTGATCGACGCGGGCCATCGCGTCGAGAACATACGAGCCGTAGTAGGGCGTGATGACGTCCGGACGCCATGTGGGTTTGCCGACATTCGAAAGGACGCTCTGCCAAATCGTCGAATACTGGTCGGGTGTCGCGACGCCGGAAATCACGGCCATGGCGTTGGTCTGCCAGCGGGGGCCGAAGGATCCGTTCGCAAATTGCGAAGCCTGGCTGGACTGCGATAGCTGGTCGGCGCGGTGGGCGAAGTGGTCGGCGTTCTTTGTGTCGCCCAGCTCTTCAAGCAGACGCGCGCCGGCACGATAAGCGCGGATGTATTCGAGGGTTGTCGTGGCGCGGGAGGAAGGCGTGTCGCCATTGAGGTCGAGAGCCCAGTCGACGTAGAGCCACTCGTGCGTGTGGTTGATGAAATTGTTCTGCGCGTCGAAGTCCCGATCCATGAATTTGAGGAGCGCGACGATGGAGTCGTGCATGGAGGCCAGGTAGGCTTTGTTTCCGGTGTGCAGGGTGTGATTCAGCAACTCTGTCAACCAGTAGGAGGAGTATCCGGGGATGCCGTTGACGTGTCCTTTGAGGGGCAGCGGGCCGATGAGGCGCGTGAGCGTGTCTTCCAGAAGGAACTGATCGGCGAAGATGACGTCGCTGACGCGGCCGGAGACGTCGGTGTCACCCATCCAGCGGCCACGGTCGCGCTTGGGTGCGTCCCAGATGTCGTCCTGCATGCAGAGATGCGTGGTGTAGACGCCGGTTTCCCAGATGCGGTTGAGGAGCGGGTCGGAGGATTCGAAGGAGCCCTGATAGTGGACAGGGTAGTAGATCGCTTCGAGGCGGATGGCGCGGAACTTCAGCGTCACCGGGCCGGCGAGGAAGCGAATCTGCGCGTAACGGAAGGCGGATTTGGGTCCGACGGCATCGCCGCGCGGCGTCACGTGGAAGACGTTGACGCCGAGGTAGGGCTCATCGCGCGCCTCTTCGACAGATTCGCCGTAAGCGACCGAGAGGGTGATGGGCGAGTCGGTGTCAGAGAGGACCTGGATGCGGCCGACGACCTCCCGGCCGAAGTCGAGGGTAATGTTGGGAACGAACTGGTCCCGCGGGCGGTCGGGGTCGAGGTGAATCGTGAATTCGTGGGCTGGGTTCTGGTCCAGCGTAGTGAGCGCGCCGACGTTGTCGCAGGAGCCCTGGCCGGCGTAGACGTCGCGGACTTCCGTTGCGGGCAGGAAGGTATGTGCCAGGAATGGAGAGGCACCCTCGTACTCGGGCCACTCATAGAGGCCGGCGTCGCGATTCCACTGGAAGAAGTCGATATTGCCTTCGATGGAACCCTGGGCGATGACAGTGGGCCAGGCGCTGTCATCGAATCCGGCGCTTTGCCAGCCGTCGGGGGCGTGAGCGCTGGCTTTCCATTCGGGACCGCTGATGAGGATGGGGGGCGCGAGAACGCCGGGCGGGGCGGGAATGATCTTCGCGACCAGGTTGCGGCCGTGATCGGCGGCGATGGCGATGACATTGTCGCCGGCCTGGAGGAAGCGCGCCAGGTCCGCGTGGAAGACGGTGAGTTGGATGCGCGAGAGAGGATCGGCTTCGAGCTGCGCGGCCGGAGCGCCGTTCACGTAGACCTGAGCGCCGCGGGGACCGGCGAGGTAGAGCTCGGCTGCCCCGGGAGCGTTGTCGAGATGAAGATGGACGCGGAAATAGCGCGTCGCGTCGTGCTCGGCGCGCGTGAGGTTGGCGGCGTCGTGCGTCCAGATGTACTGCTCGGGCAGCGGTTGGTGGAAAGACGAGAAGAGCTGCGGATGATCGAGGGCGCGGGTAGGGTCAAGCTGGCCGAGGGGTGGTTGCGGGGGCGCATCGGGAGTGGGTTGCGCGATGCAGGCGCTGGCAGAGAGGAGAAGCAGAGGGAGGAGGCCGAAGCGGCGCATGGAGGACGCTCCTTGTTGCGGAAAGTCTGGACGCAAGAGCCGAAGGTATGCGCGCCGCAGCGGGTTGTCAATCTGCGGCGGGCCGGGCGCGGCGTCGTCGAGGCGTTGCACGGTGTGTGGTAATCTCATGGCTCTCCGGGAAAGAGTCCGGCCGCGCTGAACTGTGCGGCGCAGGCGTCTTTCTGCGGCTCCTGTTGATTTTCGCGGGCCTTCCTGCGCGACGCGCGGAGTTCAGACGAAACGCAATTGCGAGAATCTCCCCTGAAAGGATACGGACCATGATTCTGGGAATGAGTCTGGCCAGATTTACTCAGGTGCATGTGGCCATTAGCCTGGTTGGGATCGCGGCGGGATTCCTGGTGATATTTGGGATGATGGCCTCGAAGCGGATGCCGCTGATGACCGCGCTGTTTCTGATCACGACCGTGTTAACCAGCGTGACGGGGTTCATGTTTCCTTACCACGGCGTCACGCCAGGCATCGTCTTTGGGATTCTTTCGCTGGTGGTGCTGCTGTTCGCCCTGATCGCCTGGTATGGAGGGAATCTGCGCGGTGGATGGCGCGGTACGTGGGTGATCACAGCGGTCATCGCGCAGTTCCTTAACTTCTTTGTGCTGGTCGTGCAGTCGTTCGAGAAAGTGCCGGGGTTGCACACCCTGGCTCCAACGCAGAAGGAGTTGCCCTTCAAGGTCGCTCAGATCCTCACGCTGGTGCTCTTCATAGTGCTGGGCGTCGTGGCATACAGGAAGTTTCATCCTAAGGCGGAGTAGGCGCCACGCGGACCGGAAGCGCCGACAGCAAGTGGGTACAATCTCGTGCATGCGCCTGACTGCTATTGAAGTCATCGTGTGTTCTCTGCTGTCGGCGGGGTTGACAGCACAAGCCCAGTCCGCTGCAGAGTCCCACGCAACGCCACCGGGAACCTGGGTGGGGACCTGGTCCTCGTCGCAGCAGATTCCGGAGCCGCCTAACACGCTGCCGCTCGACGATCTGCGCGACGCGACCGTGCGGCAGATCTTTCATGTGTCGATTGGGGGCAGCATTCTGCGGGTGCGGCTGTCCAATACGTTCGGCGCCCAGCCGCTGCACTTCACATCGGTTCATCTGGCGCGGCCGCTCACGACGACGACGCCCGCGGCCGCGCCCATGATTGGGCCGAGCATCGATCCGGCCACGGACCGGGCGCTGACGTTCAGCGGTGCGGCGGACGTGGTGGTTCCGGCGGGCGCGGAGTATTTCTCCGATCCCATCGACTATCCAGTGACTCCGCTGTCCAGCATCGCGGTGAGTTTTCATCTGGACAATCCGCCGATGGGAGAGACGAGTCATCCGGGATCGCACGCGACGACGTTCTACGTGCACGGCGACAAGTCCGGCACGGCGGAGATTCCCGACGCAAAGCAGATTGAGCACTGGTACCAGGTTTCCGGCATCGATGTGGAAGCGTCCGCGCAGACAGCGGCGATTGTGGCGTTCGGCGATTCGATCACGGACGGGCATGGGGCGACCACGAATGGCAATGACCGCTGGACGGATGTTCTCGCGGCACGGCTGCAGGGTTCAGCGGCGACGAAGAATCTGAGCGTGCTGAACGTCGGCACGGGCGGCAATCGTCTGCTGAACGACGGTCTGGGGCCGAATGCGCTGGCGCGGTTCGGTCGCGATGTTCTCGCGCAGAGCGGCGTGCGGTATCTGATCGTCTTCGAGGGCGTGAATGACCTGGGCACGTTGATGCGGGATAGCCCGGTGCCTCCGGCGGCGCATGCCGCTCTTGTGGCGCGAATGGAGGACGCTTACCAGCAGATGATCCTGCGGGCGCACGCGCACGGGATCGAGGTGATTGGAGCGACGATCACGCCGTTGGGGGGATCGGCGTATGCGAAGCTCGACCCCGACGCGGAGGCGGATCGGCAGGCGGTGAACGCGTGGATTCGGGCGGCGGGACACTTCGACGCGGTGGTCGATTTCGACCAGGTGGTGCACGATCCGCAGCAGCCGGAACGGCTTTTGGCGGCGGATGACTCTGGAGATCATTTGCATCCCTCGCCGGCGGGGTATCGGGCGATGGCTGAGGCCATTCCGCTGGAGATGTTCCTGCAACCGCCGGCGAGCGGGCCTGTCCGCCCTGGCCGTGACGTGCGTGGCGTGCGTCACAGCAACGGAAAGGCCGGGGCGCGTTAGCATAGAGGGTGGCCAGGCAGAGCTTAATCGCGCACCGGGAACGAGCCGTGGTATGCCTGTCCGGTGGCATGGATTCGTGTGTATGCGCGGCGCTGGCGGCGCGCGACTACGAGGCCTATGCGCTGCACTGCAGCTACGGGCAGCGCACCGAGGATCGCGAGTTTCAGGCGGCGCACGCGGTTGCGGATCGGCTGGGGTTCCGCGATTTTCTCCGGCTGAAACTGGATCTTTTCCGGCGCATTGGGGGATCGGCGCTGACCGACGTGCGAATCGATGTCCCGGAGGCGCCGGCGGACGGCGCGGCGATCGGCGCGGAGATTCCGGTCACCTATGTTCCGTTTCGCAATGCGCATTTTTTGTCGGCGGCCGTGAGCTGGGCCGAGGTGCTGGGTGCGAAGACGGTGTTGATTGGGGCAGTGGAGCAGGACAGTTCTGGTTATCCTGACTGCCGGCTGGCGTACTATGAAGCGTTTCAGGAGCTGATTCTGAGAGGAACACGGGACGGCGACATCGTTGTGAAGACGCCGCTCATCCATATGCAGAAGAGGCAGATCGTGGCGCTCGGCCTTGAACTGACTGCGCCGCTGGAGTTAACGTGGTCGTGCTATTCGGGCTCAGAGGTTGCGTGCGGTGTGTGCGAGAGCTGTGTGCTGCGCCTGCGGGCCTTTGAGCAGGCCGGGGCAAAGGACCCGATCCGCTATGCAAAGCGAGGGACGGGCCCGGAAGCCGAGGAGACAAATCAGGAGGGTGCGGCGTGACCGCGCCTTCCAGGGAGAGGAATAATTATGGAGAGGAAAAACTTTGGGCCGCGCCTGGCGCTGGCCTTACTTTTTATTGCTCCGCTGTTCCTGGCAGGGCAGACAACGGGGAAGGTACACGGAACCGTGAGCGATCCGGCTGGTTCGCCGGAAACCGCCGGGACGGTTGCGTTTTTTGACGCTGGGACGGTCTCGCCCGGTGCGACCCCGAAGTACAGCTTTCCGGTAGATACCTCGGGCCAGTACAAGGGAGAGGTGGCTCCGGGAACATACAGTCTGATCTATCGCAGGCCCGAGACAGCGAAAGACAAGGTAGTAGACCAGATTGACAACATCAAGGTGACTGCGGGCGGAGACACGCTGGCCGACGACGACATGTCGCGCAAGGAGTACGTCGACAAGCTGAGCCCGGAAGACAGAAAGGCACTCGAGGCGGCGAAGGCGAGGAACGCTGAGATTCTGAAAGAAAACTCGACGATCAAGAATCTGAACGCGGATCTGGCGAAGGCGCGTTCGGATCGCGCGAATAAGAATTTCCAGGAGGCCGCCGACCTGATGCAGAAGGACGCCGCGCTGAAACCGACCGAGCCGTTGCTCTGGGTCGAACTGGGCGAGGCGCAACTCGGGCTGAAGCAGTATGCCGATGCCGAGACATCGCTGCAGAAGGGCATCCAGCTCGACGCGGCAGGGAAGAAGCCGAATCCCGATGTGGAAGGGGCAGCGGGGAACGCGCTGGGAGAGGCCTACGGCTCGGAGGGCAAGATTCCGGAAGCGCAGGCAGCCTACGATGCCGCGGCGAAGGTGAACCCTTCGGGAGCCTCGATGTTCTACTCGAACGAAGCCATCGTGATGGATCGTAACAATCAGCTGGACGCGACGGTGGCGGCGGCGGATAAGGCGATCGCAGCCGACCCGACGAAGCCGATTCCGTATTACCTGAAGGGAAAGGCGCTGATCAATAAGGCGACGCTCGATCCCAAGACGCAGAAGATCATTGCGCCTCCGGGAACCGCGGAGTCCTATCAGAAGTATCTGGATCTTGCGCCGACGGGGCCATTCGCCGGCGATGCTAAACAGGTGCTGGCGGAGTTGAGCCAGACACAAAGCACCAGTTACAAGGCTTCGTCGAAGAAGCCGCACTAATCGGAAACAAAGCGAGAGCGCCGGACTCCCGCCCTGCGTTGGGCGGGACGGCGCTCTTTCTTTTTTGCGACAATCATCTCGGGATGAGCGGTGAATCTCCATCGATTGTGCTCAGCTACGACCACGCTGCGTCAGTAGTGCGGCGTCAGGCGGAGTTGGTGCGCACGGAAAGGGCGTCCGGGCGCGGGGTGGAGCGGGTCACGCTGTCGGAAAGCGCGGGGCGCGTGCTGGCGGAACCTGTGGTCGCCGATCGGGATCAGCCTCCGTTCGCGCGGGCGACGCGAGACGGGTTTGCCTGCCGCGTTGCGGATCTGCGCGCAGGAGGGCTGCGTGTGGTGGGCCAGCTGCGGGCCGGGGAGGCGTGGACGCTGGGCGCGATCCGGCCAGGAGAAGCGGTCGAAATCATGACGGGTGCGGCGGTGCCCCCCGGCGCAGACTGCGTCGTGATGGTGGAGCACGTGGCCGCTGCGGAGGGCTGGGTCACCCTGACGGGGGCGCGCGAGCTTGCGCCCGGAGAGAACATTGTGCCTGCGGGAGCGGAGGCGCGGGCTGGCGATGTCGTGGTTCCGCCTGGACGGCGGCTGGGTGTAGCGGAGATTGCCGCTGCCGCGGCCTGCGGGGCAGCCGAGCTGCCAGTGTTCGCCAGGCCGCGTGTGGCGATTCTGGCGACCGGGGACGAACTGGTCGATACGACCGAGAAGCCGCTGGCGCATCAGATTCGTAACTCCAACAGTTACTCATTAACGCAGCAGGTGAGAGCCGCGGGTGGGGAGCCTGGGAAAACCGCCCTTGTGCGTGACGAGAAGGCGGCGACGGAGCGGGCCATCCGGGGGACGGAGGATTGCGATCTGATCCTGCTCACGGGCGGAGTCTCGATGGGGAAGTACGACTTTGTGGAGGAGGCGCTGCTCGCCCTGGGAGCGGAGTTTTTCTTTACCGGAGCGCGCATTCAGCCTGGCAAGCCGGTGGTATTTGCAAAGCTGATGGGTACTTATTTCTTCGGGCTGCCGGGGAATCCGATCTCGACGATGGTGACGTTCGCGCTGTTTGGCGCGCCTTTATTGCGGGCGATGGGCGGTGAAACCGAAGCCAGGCCGCGCTTCGGGATGGCCAGGGTCGAAGAGGAGGTTCGCGTGAAGGCCGGGCTGACACGTTTTCTGCCCGCCAGCATCCGCAGCGATGTGCGCGGGGCTCACGTCCGGCAGATCGTATGGCGGGGGTCAGGAGATCTGGCGGCCGCGGCGAAGGCCAATGGCTTTCTGGTGGTTCCGGAAGCGGCGGAGCGAGTGGCGGCGGGAGAAATTGTAACCGTGCTTGAGATCTAAAGGCAGCCCTCAGCCCGTAGCCGGTAGCTGTTTCAGGCGATATGGTAGGCGCGGGCGGCCGTGGTGTGGAAGAGCGCTTCGCGTTCCGCGTCAGAAAGCGTTGCCGCGAATCGCTCGACAGTGCGGACCCAATCGACATACGTAGTGGCCACTCGGCAGACGGGCCAGTCGGACCCAAACATGAGCCGCGCAGGCGTGAAGGCCCCTAGTGCGGCCTCCATGTAGGGGAGAATCTGCTCCCAGGTCCAGGTCATATAGCCTGCCTCGGTGACGACACCGGAGAGCTTGCAGAAAACGTTGGGGCGGCGAGCCAGATCGGCCAGATTGCGCGCCCAGGGCTCGATTTCTCCGCCGTGGATCGGCGGCTTGGCGATGTGATCGAGCACGAAAACCTGGTCCGGATGGCGATCGATGAGGCGCATGGCCGCGGGGAGCTGGTGGTGGACGATGAGAATGTCGTAGGCAAGGTTGAATTGGCGGAGCTGCGCGAGGCCGTGGTCGAAGTCGGGGCGATCCATGTATGCATCGGGTTCGGCCTGCAGCACGTGACGGATGCCTTTGAGCCGGGGATTGGCGGCGAGGCGCGCGAGAGGTTCGGCGATGGCGGCGTCAATGAGCGGGACCCAGCCGACGACTCCAGCGATCCAGGAATGCGCAGTAGCGTAACCGAGGAGAGCTTCGGTCTCGGCGATGGTCTGGCGCGCCTGGACGGAGACAACGGCGTCGATACCCCCATGGGCGAGCTCCGGCGCAAGGTCGCCGGGCAGAAAATCGCGCCGAATCGCCCCCATGGCATCGTCGATCCAGCCATATTCTTCGGGAGAGTACCGCCAGAAGTGATGATGTGCATCGATGCGCATAGCAGGTTGTAACTGAGGTATTGTAACTGCGATCGAAAGTGGGGCGGGTTCGACTATGCGGGCGAGTCGGGAGTGCGAAGCAGCTTCCTGAGTTCTGGCAGGAGAGCGCGAAAAGCTCTGCCGCGATGGCTGAGCGCGTGTTTTTGCTCGAGGGAAATCTCCGCCATGCTGAAGCGCAGCTCGGGGATCAGGAACAGCGGATCGTAGCCGAAACCGCCTGCGCCACGGGGCGCTGTCAGGATTTCGCCGTTAACCATGCCTTCGGCGGTCAGCAGCACTGTTCCTTCGCGGGCGACCGCCAGGGCACACCGGTAGCGGGCCGTGCGCAGGGTGGCGCCGCGCATGCGGGACAGGAGATAGAGATTGTTGCGGGCGTCGATGGAGAGGCTGCCGGCGGCGCCGCGCGGCTCGAAGCCGGCGTCCTCGGCGAAGCGGGCGGAACGAACCCCCGGTTCGCCGCCCAGCGCGTCCACCTCGAGGCCCGAATCGTCCGCCAGAACCAGGCCGGGATTGAAGCGGCTGTAGTACTGCGCCTTCAGCCGCGCGTTGGCGGCAAAAGTGGGTTCGTCTTCGGCGGGAGCGGCGATGTCTTTGAAGTTGGGCGGCGACTCGATGGCGAATCCACCATCGGCCGCGGCGACTGAAAAGTCGCGCAGCTTGCCGAGGTTGGTGGTGGCCGCGTAGAGAGTAACCGTCACCGTTTCATTTTATGCGCGGCCTTCTCAAGGGGGCCCCTTTTCAGGTCGAAGACCAGCGGGCAGCCATCGCAGCGCGGCGTGCGCCGGCAATGGGTCTTGCCGATCTGGACGACCAGAGCATGAAATTCGTTGTAATGGCGGGCGAGTTCTTGAGGGCGTTCGCTCCGCTGTTCAGCCACGAAAGCCTGTTCGGCGAGGGCCTGAATCTCGGGATATTTCGCGTTTCCACGCAACAAGCCGTGGCGGACGCTGATGCGTCGCAGATACTCATCGACGACCATGGCGGGGGCGCCGAGGGCGTAGAGGAGAATGGCGTCGGCGGTTTCGGGGCCGACGCCGGGCAGCGCCTGCAATTGGTCGCGGACGGCATGCGGATCATCCATGGCGGCGGCGCGAAGAGCTTCCATGCGGCCGCTGCAATGCGCGTCGAGAAAGCCGACGAAGGCCTTGAGCGCGGCCGCCTTGCGCACCATGAATCCGGAGGGACGGATCAGATCGCGGAGTTCGGATTCTGAGATTTCGCGCAGGCCGCCGATGGAGAGGACGCCGCGCGCATCGAGATTCGCGATGGAGCGCTCGACGGATTTCCAGGCGGTGTTCTGCGTAAGGGTTGCGCCGATGTCGACTTCGAACGCTGTTTTGGCCGGCCACCACTGTTGGGGGCCGAAGCGCGCGACGAGACGTTCGTACATTCTGCGCAGGCGGCGCGCGGCATGGCGCAAATCGGCGGGCGTGGATTGCCCAGGATTGCCTGCGCCCTGTTTCGCTGCCATGCTCTCGATCTTAGAATCTCGCGGATTTAGGATCGTCAGGACGGAAACTTTTATCCTGAACGAGACAGCATTAGGATTCCGGGGTTCGTCATCTTTGTTCCATGAGGAGCAGGTGTGGACTACGTCAATCTGGGCAGGACGGGCTTAAAGGTCTCGCGCATTTGTCTGGGATGCATGACGTACGGCAGGCCGCCGGCAGTGGGGGAGCCGAAGGCGGGCCGGCATGCGTGGGCGCTCAATGAAGAGGAGAGCCAGCCGTTTCTGAAGCAGGCGCTGGATCTGGGAATCAATTTTTTCGATACGGCGAACGTGTACTCGAGCGGGGCTAGTGAGGAAGTGCTGGGGAATTTCCTGAAGAAGAATGTGCGCCGAGAGTCGGTTGTGGTCGCGACCAAAGTTTGGGGAGTGATGCGGGAGGAGCCTAACGGCCACGGGCTTTCGCGGAAGGCAATTCTGCACGAGCTGGATGAGAGCCTGCGGCGGCTGCAGACGGACTACGTCGATTTGTACCAGATCCATCGCTGGGACTACGAGACGCCGATCGAGGAAACGCTGGAGGCGCTGCACGACGTGGTGAAGGCCGGAAAGGTGCGCTACATCGGAGCGTCGTCGATGTACTCCTGGCAATTCGCGAAGGCGCTGTATCTGGCGGGCCGGCACGGGTGGACGCGGTTCGTGTCGATGCAGAATCATTACAACCTGCTCTACCGCGAAGAGGAGCGGGAGATGATTCCGCTCTGCATCGCGGAGGGAATTGGGGTCGTCCCCTGGAGCCCGCTGGCGCGCGGCCGGCTGGCGCGGCCCTGGCAAAGCGAGACGACGAAGCGGTCGGAGACGGATAACTTCGGAAACAAGATGTACGCGCAAACGGAGGAGTCGGATCGGAAAGTTGTCGAAAGCCTGACGGCGCTGGCGCAAAGGCGCGGCATCGCGCAGGCCCAGCTGGCGCTGGCGTGGATGCTCGGGAAGCCGGGAATCACCGCGCCGATTGTGGGGGCGACGAAAGAGCATCATTTGCAGGACGCCGTAGCGGCGTTGTCGATCAGGCTGACGGCGGAAGAGACAGCGGCGTTGGAGGCGGCTTACATTCCGCATCCGGTGCTGGGGTTCAGCTGAGGACAGCGCTCAACGCTCTGGGTTCAGTCCGGGCACCGCGCTCGCGCACCTTCTGCGTGAAGGCTAATGCTGTTGCGTCGGGACGACGCTGATGCGGGGCAGCACGATGATGTCGACGCGGCGATTCTGGCTGCGGCCATCCGGCGTGTCGTTGCTCGCGACCGGATGATATTCGGCGTAACCGGCCGCCGAAAGCCGCGCTGGGGCGAGGTTGTAGTCGACGATAAAAATCTTCGCCAATTCCGTGGCGCGCGCGGTCGAGAGCTCCCAGTTGGAGGCGAACTGCGCTGTATGGATGGGTACCTTGTCGGTGTGGCCTTCGATGCGGACGTCATAGGGCGTGGCGGCGATGATAGCGGCGACTCGGTCGAGCGTGGCCTTCGCCTGTGGGTGAGGAAGGGCGGAGCCACTGTCGAAGAATCCCGACTCGCGCAGGGAGATCACGAGTCCGTCGTGCCCCAGCTTAAGAGCCACAACGTGCTCGGAGATCTGCGGGGAAAGAAGAGTGGTGAGGCGGGCCCGCAGACGCTGCATATCCTGTTGCACGGCTGGCGCCGTGGCCAGATCGTCACCGAGGACGACGTTGACGGGAGGGATTTGAGCATCAGGATCGGCGGCGGCCGGCGGATGGTTCGGGACCTGCGGAGTGGCGGGAAAGATTCCCAGGGCCTGGAAGGCGGACTGGATGGAATGCGCGATGATGGTCTGTTTGCTCTGGTCGGCGCGCGAGCTGGCGTAAAGCACCACAAAGAACGCGAACAGGAGCGTGATGAAGTCGGCGTAGGAGACCAGCCATCGGTCGTGGTGGACATAGTCGGTGGTGCGGCGGGATTTGAGGGAGTTCCGTCTCATCCGCGTTTCTCCTCCCGCGCCCGTGGAGCGCTGCCCTGAAAGCCGGCGAGTTTGATCTCGATCATGCGCGGGTTCATGCCTTCGATGATGGAGATGACGCCTTCAAGGGCCATTTCCTTGAGGCGCTGATCCTCGCGGGCGCGCTGCCTCAGCTTTCCCGCGGCCGGTAGAAAGAAGAGATTGGCAGCGCCCACTCCGTAAATGGTGGCGACAAAGGCAACCGCGATGCCGCGCCCCACCTGATCCATGTGGTCGAGATGCTGCATGACCTGGATGAGGCCGATGACGGCGCCGATGATGCCGATGGTAGGGGAGAAACCACCGGCGGACTCGAAAACGGCGGGAATGCGGGCCTCGTTTTCGCTGATGTTTTCGATCTGGACCTCCATGATGCGGCGCAGTTCTGAGGGCTCGGTGCCGTCGACGGCGAGCATGAGAGCCTGGCGGAGGAAGGGATCGGCAACCGTGGGCAGATCGTGATCGAGCGAGACGATGCCTTTGCGGCGGGCTTTGTTGGCATAGCCGACGATCTCGCGCAGCAGGGCATCGCCATCGCCACTGCGATGGAAGAAGACGCGCCAGAGATGGACGGCGGCCGAGGACAGGGTGGGAAGTGGGAACTGCAGCATGACAGCGCCGAGTGTGCCCCCGAAGACAATCATGGCCGCGGTGGGCTGCATCACCTGACCGATGTGTCCGCCCTCGAGGAGCAGGCCGGCGAGAATGCCGGCCAGCCCGAGGAGAATGCCGCCGAGACTGCCGGTGTCCATCGGGTTAGTCCTCGGGGATGGCGGAGGGGGTGGGCGGAGACGACGGCGGTTCGGAGGGATGAGCCCAACCCGCGAGCGAGAGCAGAGTCCATGGGAGCGACTGCAGGTGTCCGGCGGCCTCGGCAAAGACGCGGCCGCGGTAAGCGACGGTACGCTTCACGACCTCTTCGCAGCTTTCGAGGACGACGATTTTTTCTCCGTTGATCAGCGTGAGCATGGTGTCCGGCGATGCTTCGGCGTACTTGATCAGGTCGCTGTTGACGACCAGAGGATTCCCGTTGAGCCGCGTGAGGTGAATCATGGCTGGCGTCTCCGCGCGCCGTCTAGGGCCTCTATCGGCGGAAGGGGGACAAAGGTGAGGGGTAGGCGGGAGAGGGGCTGCGCCGGTGCCCGGCATTGCGCCTGCAGCGGGCTGCGTGCACGCGGGAGGCCAATGCGACTGACGAAGGTAATGACGATGGGTTCGGGGCCGATGAAGAGGCTGAGTCAAAGCGGTTCCCAGGGGCACGGAAGGCCGGGCGGCCACGCGCTCCGTTCAGGAACCCCTATTTCAGAATGGAGAAAGATCATGCCACTGGGTGTCCTGAACAACATCTCGGCAGTTTATGCGGAAAACAACCTGAACCAGACGCAGTCGAGTCTGCAAAAAGTTTTGACGGACCTGTCTTCGGGTTCGAAGATCAACTCCGGTGCAGACGATCCTGCCGGACTTTCGATAGCGAATGGCTTGGCGGCCAATTCGGCGGCTCTTTCGCAGTCTTCCAGCAACGCGAGCGAGGGCGCGGGCTTTCTGCAGGTGGCGGATGGCGCGCTGTCGCAGG
>CAZHTJ010000010.1:0-59920 GCA_964535525.1 uncultured Acidobacterium sp.
TGATGTTTCCCGGAATGGAGCAGGCTGTTACTCAGGTACCGGGGCACAGGGCGAAATTGTGTTGAAGGTTGTGCTCCCGAGGCTTTAGCTTCTTGCTGTGGGGTGAACCTGGCGTGCGCCACGGGCGGGGGGTTGGGGTGGGACCTGAGCCTTGGGGGGTGTGCCGGGCCTCGGGGCTCGCCTCGGGGCTGGGCTTCGGGGCTCGGCTTCGGGGGGCTCCGCCTCGGGGTTGGGCCGCGGGCTCCGCCTCGGGGCTGGGCTTCGGGGCTGGGCCTCGGGGCTCCGCCTCGGGGTTGGGCCTCGGGGCTGGGCCTCGGGGCTGGGCCTCGGGGCTCCGCCTCGGGGTGGGGCTTCGGGGCTGGGCTTCGGGGCTGGGCTTCGGGGCTCGGCTTCGGAGGGCCGGACGTCTGTCGTCCAGCAGCTTCTTTTTATTCAGTCGTCGGGCGGCTCCTTTTATTCAGTGGTCGGGCAGTTCCTTTTATTCGGTTGTCGAGCGACTCCTTTCTGGTCTGAGATGGCGAGCAGCTCCTTGTAGTCAGTGGTCCGGCAGCTCCTTTTATTCTGTTGTGCTGGCGATCAGCTGCGTGAACATTGCCGGGCTGATGCTGGCGCGCGGCGTGAAGCGCGCTTCGAGCATCACCACTCCTTAGGATCAGAAACCCGCTTCGGCTCCCGCTGTCTTGCCTATTCCCTATTGCCTGCTGCCTACTCCCTGCTTTATTCCGTTGTCGAGCGACTCCTTCTAATTCAGTTTGTCGAGCAGCTCCTTTTATTCGGTGGTGTAGCAGCTCCTTTCTGATCTGAGTCGGCGAGCAGCTGCTTGTTGAGGCCGTGGCGGCGTCGAAGCTACTGCACCGTCAGGGTGATCTGGGCGGTGTGGGTGATGTTGGACATCGTTCCGGTCACCGTGATGGTGTAGGTTCCGGCCGGGGTTTGGTTCTGGGTCCCCCCTCCGCCGCCTCCTCCTCCGCCGCCTCCGCCGCCGCCTCCACCGCCGTCGCCCCCGCCACCGCCTGAGCTGGAGCTAACACCGCATCCGGCCAGAAAGATGGCGAAAACTGCGAGGATTGTTACGATTCGCGCGGATTTTCGATGCCGCCATCCGCCGAGCCACAATGGAATTGCGAGAGCGAAGACCGGAACGAGGTGCTTCCAGTACGGAGTCTGGACCTGAGTGGAGGATGTTGTTGCAACGCCCGTTGCGACGGAGGCTGTCACGCTGGAGGTGTTGGCGGCGGTGATGGCCATGCTGGTGGGGTTCAGCGTGCAGGTTGCATTTTGGGGCGCACCGCTGCAGGAGAGAGCCACGGTTCCGGAGGTTCCGCCGAGACCCTGCAACTGGATCGGGAAGGTTGCTGTTTGGCCGCTGGCGATAATCGCTGTCGAGGACCCGTTGATGGCCATGAGGAAGTCGTCTCCCTGCCCGGAGAGAGCGACCGTAAGAGGCGTCGTTAAATTTGTTGCGGAGATGGTGAGGATTCCGGTGGCTGAACCGGCGGTGGCGGGAGAGAAGGTGACGCCGAGCTGGCAGCTCGCTCCGATCGCCAGGATTGCGGTGCAGTTGTTTGTCGGGAGGGCAAAGCCCGATGTGGTGACGGCGGCAAGGCCGGTGAGCGCAAACCCGCCATTATTCGTGACGGTCACGGTCTGGGCGGTGCTTGTCGTGCCGATGGCAAATCCACCGAAATTGATGGATGCCGGAAGAGCCGAAGCGCTCGGGGGTGCAATGCCGGTTCCGGTCAAAGACACTTTCTGACTGCGGAATTCGTCGGTGACGGTCAGCGCTCCTGACTCCGTGCCAGCCACCGTGGGCGCATAGGTCACGGCAATGGAGCAGGTGGCATCAGCCTGCAGGAGCGCTCCGCAGTTGTTGACGGCAGTGAAATCGCCGGCCGTGGTCACGGCAATGCTGGTCAAGGGCTGATCGCCGCTGTTGATGAGGGTGATCTGCTGGGCAGGGCTCACAGTCCCCACCTGCTGGGTCGCAAAGGCGAGGCTCAAGGGGGAAAGCGCGTCCGTGGCGGGGTTTTGTCCAGTGCCCGCAAGCGGGGCGGTCTGCGTGCCCACCGAGTCAGTGACGGTGAGGGCGCCGCTGCGCGTGCCCGAGGCCGTGGGAGAAAAGACGACTCCAACCGTACAGCTGTAGTTGCCGGCGAGCGAGTTGGCGCATGTGTTGGCGGAGATGGAGAAGTCGCCGCTGACGGTGACCCCTGACAGGGTCGCAGCGATGTTGCCGGTGTTGGCGATGGTGACGAACTGCGGCGCCGACGAAGAACCGACGGTGGTGGCGCCAAAGGTGAGGTAAGACGGCGTGAGCAGGATGCTGGCCGGGGCCAGGCCCGTTCCGGCAAGAGCCACCGTCATCTGACCGCCGGAAACATTGCCGAAGACGGTCAGCTGCCCGCTTCTCGATCCGCTCTGAGAGGGGTTGAAGGTGACGGTGATCTGGCAGGCGCCTGCGAGGGCAACGGAGTCGCCGCTGCAGTTGTCGGTTTCGGCGAAGTCGCCGGTGATGGTGAGGCTGGCGATGTTCAGGTTGAAATTGCCGGTGTTGGTGAGGGTGAGGGTTTGGGGGGCGCTGGTGGTCTGTACCTGCTGACCGGGGAAGGCGAGCGATGCGGGGAGGATGGTTGCGGAGGTGGGCGCGATGCCCGCTGTCGCGAGATCGACCTGCCAGATGCCTCGACCCCAGGTTGCGGCGCGCAGGGTTTGGGTCGCGGCCTGGTTGAACGTCATCAGGCCGACGACGGGTGCGTTCGGCAAGCCACTGCCGTAAACGTTCCAGCACGCGCTGGTGGGTGTGGCACAGGTGCTGACATTCTGCGTCACGTAAACGCCGGAATCCATGGCGACGTAGACGATGTTGGCGTTGTTGGGATCCACGACAATGCTGTTGGCGGGCACGGTGGGCAGATTGGAGGTAATGTCGGTCCAGTGCGCGCCCGCATCGGTGGAGCGGTAGACGACGGACTCCGAGGCGTCGAACCCGGTGGCGCCCTGCAGGGTGACATAGACCGTCTGACCGGTTGGATCGTGGGGATCGAGATCGATGGCGGAGATGCTGTATTGCTGCGCGTTGAACTGCGCTGCTCCGTAACCCTGATTGGTGACCGGCGAAGAATAGCGATCCAGCCATTTGGTGTTGGAGGCCTGCGATGCGTTGTCGATGGCCGCGGTGAAGAGATGGCCGGGGACGAGCCCGCCGCCTTCAAAGCCACCAGCTATGCCCGCGTAGAGCTGTTCGGCCCCGTTTCCGGATGAAGAACCGGCGGTAATCGGCTGCGCCGCGAGAGCGCTGATGGCAGCGTTGCCATCGCAAAAGGCTCCCTGGTCCTTGTCCAGCATGGAGCTGAGGAGATTCGCCTGACTCCAGCCAATACCGGTGGCTGGGCCGCGCCAGACGCGGCAGGTGCCGAGGATCACATTGGCCGTGTCGACCGGGTCGAGAATCCAAGGAGCGGGGACCTGCTCGAAATCGTTCTCTACCTGCGCTTCGCCGATGGCGAGGTTGCCGAAGCCTGCGATGCTGCACGCGGTTCCAGCGGTGCAGCGGTTGATGCCGACGGGGGTTTCTGAGGTGGCATACCAGTTCTGCGGGTCGGCCGGATCGATCGCGACTCCGTTGCCTTCGCCATTGAGCACCTGGGTCCATGCGGTGGCGCCGGGAGCCGGCGCAGCGGTTCCGAGGTCGCCGAGGGCTGCCAGCCATGTGGATGGATTGTTGGGATCCTCGCTGAAGCCTTCGACTTCGGCCAGCGAGCCGAGACCGCCGTTGAGATTCTGAAAGTGGGCCGCGTCATCGATCGAGCAAGTGGTCTTCTGCTGATTGACATCGTCTGTGGATCGCCAGAGGCCGCCCACGTTGCCGAAATAGAGCAGCCCGGCAGAGCCAAAGGTGGGATCGATGGCGAACTGGGCGGGCGCGACCTGGGCCGCGGCACAGGTTTGGGTATTGGTGGTGTTGCGCCAGACGCAGCTATTGGCGAGGCTGCATCTCCATATATCCTGGGCGCCGGCGAAGAGCAGCGTATCCTGCTGGGACGGGACGGCCGCGAGCCAGAAATCGGCATCCGCCTGGGCGATGATTCCGCTGGCGGTTGGGGTTTGAAGAGGCTGGTCGGCAATCTGGGTGGCGAATTTGACGGTCGAAGAGGCGCATTGCCCCGAAGCGGCATGGCAGGCATCCTGCCACAGACCCTGATCGAGATTATGATCGTCCACGGTGAGGGCAAAGATGTCGCCGGTGGATGGCTGAACCGCCAGCGCCCCGCGAAAGATGGGACACGCAGGGGAGCCGGTGGTTCCCGGATTGGTGGGACACATCGCGGTGGTCAGCAGCAGGCCTGGCTGGTTGGCGAGCCGGGTGAAGGTGATGCCATCGGTCGACTCGTAGTAGCCGTGGAAACGGATGGCGGCATAGAAGCGCTGGCGGATGGGATTCCACGCGATTGCCGTGGCAGGGTTGCCGAAATTGGTTTCGTATTGTTCCCCCTGGATCACCTGGGCGCCATCCTCAATGGTGGCGAAGTGCCAGCTGTTGCCGGCATCCTGGGAGTAATACAGCCCGGTGTCGTTGGTTGTGCCTAATTGTGCAGAGACCGTGGACTCGCTTGCAGGCTGGCCCACGGCGGCAACAACCAGATTGGTGTTGGTGGTGCTCCAGGCAAAGCCGGCGAATGCGCTGCCGAGGAAGCTGTACCGGAGGCCCTCGTCGTCGAGGATGGTAGCGGTAATGAGGCTCCAGGTATTTCCTCCGTCGGTGGAACGGAGAAGGCCAGCGCCGTACCAGGAGCTTGATCCGTCATTGGGGTTTCCGGTGCCAGCGAGAATCACTCCGGTACCGCCCGGCTGCACGGAGACCGCGCCGATGCTCAGCGACGTGAGGGAGGCGGAGGACCAGACGCTGAGGGTATCGGTAAGAGGGGTGAAGCTGACGCTGGCAGCGGTTCCCGCAGCGTTGGAGGATTTCCAGACTCCGCCGCCGGCGGTGCCAAGATAGACGGTGTTGCCAGAGGAATCGGAGGGATCGGCTGCGATGCTAGTGACCGGCCCGGTAACCAGCTTCCACGCCGGGGTGTTGACCTGGAGCGGCCCAACCGGTAGCCACACAGTGGAAGGGGGCTGAATCGGAGCGGAAGCATCACGGTCAGGCGACACAGGGGCGGGCGCGGCGCGGCCCCACGCGGGGATCGCAGATGGGAAGGGGGTGCGGCGAGCCAGAAAGGCAGAGTGGGGATGTTGGGGTGAAGAGCCAGGAGAAGTCTGGCGGTCGGAAGCGGAGGGTAGTAGCTGGGCCCTGGCTTTGGCCCCACCAGGGAACGCAATGGCCAGGAGGAGGATAGCCAGCGCCACGCGGCAGTGAATGTTGCGACGACCAGCCCGATGGCTGGTTTTCAGGGATTTCATCGGCCCCACAACAGCGCCGCCTAGCCACTCAGGCGCCTGAGTCAATCTCTCCACGAACTTTCACCGTGCGAACGACGTCACGTTCCCGAGCCGGTGTCTCCGCGAGAATCAGACGAAAGCGCGGGGACATGCCGGCGAGATGTGCCCATTATTCGGGGACGGAGGCCGCGTGCGTACATTACTTTTGTCAGCTGAGGGCACCAGTAGTACCCTGTGCGAGTCGCGTTGGGAAAATTGGGGAAAGGGTGCTTCAACGGGGGGAGAGAGTTACTGGGCAGTTACCAGGTGACAGGCGCCGAGGATTCCCTGGGGAGGGATCGCTGGAGAGTCTACAGTTCCTGATTCAGACCAGCTGAATAAGCCGTGGGCCGAGCAACGGGGTGGCTGACTTTAGCCGAGGAGTACCTGCCGGATCGGATGCGCGCGGCAGCCTCATAGTGGATGATCGACTCGGCGGATTCCGCCGCGGCAGTCTCAGCGGAAAACAGGCAGGCGCTTGCGGTGCGCCAGAGAATCTTTATGTCGCTTTTCAGGGTTGCGGTGCGCATGTATTCCAGATCGAGCTGAGCTTTGGCCGGCTTCACGAAGGTCTCGTAGAAGATTTCGAGCTGGTCTTCGGGAATTTCGGAGAGAAACTCCTCTTCTTTACGGAAAGCGAGGGTGGCGACTCCGGTGATTCCGGGGCGGCAGGGCATGTGGAGGGCTTCGTGATGAGGGAGCTTGGGGCGCGGCCCGACGAGGGACATATCGCCGCGGAGCACGTTCCAGAACTGGGGCAACTCGTCAAGCTTGTAGCGGCGCAGGAGAGATCCAATGGGAGTGATGCGGACATCGCCGCTGACGGTGATCGAGGAGTTGCTGCCCTTCCTTGGGCACATGGAGCGGAACTTGTAGAGGGTGAACTCCCTGCCGTTGCGGCCCATGCGCAGCTGGCGGAAGAAGACGGGACCCGGCGAACCCCACCAAACGAGAGTCGCGGCGACCAGCATGACCGGGAGGAAGGCGATAAGCGCCAGGACGGCAACGGTGAGGTCGAGGAAGCGGCGCAAACCGGAGAGCGCCCACGAACTGGCGAGTGTGGCAGCCGGAACTGGCGCGTCATTCCAGGCAGTCGATCTTGCAGCGGTGGAACCTACAGCAGCAAGACGCGAGACATCCTCTGAGTGGTCAGCGGTGTCCGGAGAAAAAATATTATCAAATGAAAGCGAGCTCATTCCCACCCATCACAACGGCTTTGGCATTCTGACTTGCGCAAATCCCAGGGATAAACAGAATCAGCGTTTCGGCGGGCTGACGATTTAGGTTGAAGGAGTAAGTTGTTACTAAATTGTAACCAATGATGTTTTCGTGTTTCTGGGTTGCAGTATACCGTGGAAGCCAACGGAGCCAAGATCAAATCTGATTACGGGGGCACGAATGTCACATCAGGACTATTACGACAATAACCTTCCCAAAATGGGTACTCAATCCCCCGAAGGTATACAACGTTCTACACACCCGGCAGCATGCTAGACTGAGGTCACAGCGGTCATCCTGCACGATCCAATGAAGCAAATCCCTTTCCGACGCGTTCAGCGCTCTCTTTCCGATTCGTGCATTACCACAGTATGACGAGACAATTCGGCTCGCTCCTTTTGGCCTTGAGCCTCGCTTTTGTGTCTCAAGCTGGAGCACAGGACAACGTTCCTGGTAACGGACAAGGCACGTCCGGGAATCCTGATTGCAGCGATCCGCTCCTGGCGAATTCGACACAGTGCAGTGCGCAGAATCAGAATCCGATGCCGCTGTCTCCGGCGGGGCCGCCGACGGGACAAACGGGTGGGCAACAGCCTTCGTTCTTCGATTATCGGGATAACGAGAATTTGACGCGTCAGCCCGGGACACGTGCCCAGCCGCAGCAGAACATTCCAGCCGAAGCGCTGACCGAATTCCAGAAATTCCTCGCCTCGACGACAGGACAGGTCCTGCCGATCTATGGTGCGAAGCTGTTCCAACAGGTTCCCTCCACATTTGCGCCGCTGGATTTGACGCCGGTACCTTCCGACTACGTTATCGGCCCGGGCGACGAAATCCGTATCCGTGTCTGGGGACAGGTCAATTTTCGTGCCGATACGCGGGTCGACCGGTCGGGGGAGATTTACCTGCCGCAGATCGGCCAGGTGCAGGTCGCGGGAATGCCGTTTTCGTTACTGGATGCGCGGCTGCGCTCGGCGATAGGAAGGGTCTACCGCAATTTCGATCTGACTGTGGACGTGGGACAGATTCGTGCGATTCAGTTCTACCTGGCCGGGGAAGCCCGCCGACCGGGCCTGTACACGGTTAGCTCGCTGAGCAGCCTGGTGGACGCGCTCTTTTCGAGCGGCGGTCCCTCGGCCGGGGGTTCTTTCCGCCACATTGTTCTGCGGCGTGGGGGAGTTCAGGTCGCCGACTTCGACCTTTATTCCCTGCTGGTGCATGGGGACAAATCGAAGGATGCCACTCTGCAAAACGGGGACGTGATTTTTATTCCGCCGGCGGGTCCCCAGGTGGCGATGACGGGGAGCATCCGGAATCCGGCCATTTATGAATTGCGGGCGGGCGAATCGATGGCGGATGCGCTGGCCGACGCGGGCGGGGCCTCGGTAGTGGCCGAACAGGCGCGCATCTCGATCGAGCGGATCGACGAACATCGCGACCGCTCCGCGATGGAGATCGCGTGGGACGCGGCGGGCCTGGCGACGCCGCTGGCCGACGGCGATCTGGTACGCGTATTCTCGATTGCTCCGCTGTATCAGACGACGGTTACGCTGCGCGGCAACACGGCCAATCAGGGCCGGTTCTCGTGGCATCCGGGGATGCACGTCAGCGAGCTGATACCGGACAAGGATTCTCTGATCACGCGGAATTACTGGTGGAAACGAGCGCAGATGGGATTTCCCGCACCGGAATTTCAGCCTCTGCAAAGCTTTCCAGGCCTGACCCAGCCTTCGAGTCCAATGGAGTTGCCGATACCAGAGCCGGTAGAAACGGGCACGGGGAGCGAGCCTGCCCTCACCGGGCAAGAACAGCGGATTGCGCCGGGAGCGGCACAGCGCTCGGGCAGTGCGGCGCTGGCGGTTGAGCAGCCGGCGCACGCGACATCGATGCCGACCACGACCCGTACGGAAGTAGGTTCGGTGGCGCCGGAAATCGACTGGGACTATGCGGTGATCGAACGGCTGGATCGGCCGAGTCTGAAGACCATCCTGATCCCGTTTGACCTTGGGAAGCTGGTACTCCGGCACGATGCAACTCAGGACCGTGTGCTGGAGGCAGGCGATGTGGTGTCCATCTTCTCGCAGGGCGACATCCGAGTGCCGATCGTGCAGCAGACGAAATTTATCCATCTGGAAGGTGAGTTTGTTCACGCCGGCATCTACACGGCGCAGCCGGGCGAGACGCTGCGCGACCTGGTGCAGCGGGCGGGCGGGCTAACGGCGGCGGCATACCTGTTCGGCTCGGAATTCACCCGGGAAACGGCGCGAGCGATTCAGCAACGCCGTATGGACGAATACGTACAGACGCTGGAGATGCAGATACAGCGGGGCAATCTGACTCTTGCAGCATCGGCGGGCTCTTCTTCGGCACAGGATCAGGCCAGTGGCGCCGCCGCCGCCCAGAACAGCGAGCAGGCATTGCTGGGCCGTCTTCGCCAGATGCGGGCCACCGGGCGGATCGTCCTCGAATTCAAGGCAGGGAGCAGCGGGCTGGATATCCTCCCGGATATCGCGCTGGAGGATGGGGACCGTTTCGTGGTGCCTCCGGTACCGGCAAGTATCAACGTGGTGGGCTCGGTGTACGACCAGAATTCATTTTTGTACGAGAACAGCCGGCGGGCGGGGACGTATCTGCACCTTGCGGGCGGGCCGAATCGGGACGCCGACCGGAAGCACATCTTTATTATTCGCGCGGACGGGTCGGTCATCAGCCGCGAAGCGGAGAGTGGAATCTGGGGCAACGAGTTCGACAACCTGCGTATGAATCCGGGCGATACGATTGTGGTACCTGAAAAGACGTTCAAGCTGTCGGCCCTGCGCGGGGTGCTTGACTACTCGCAGTTATTCTCGCAGTTCGCTCTGGGAGCGGCAGCGCTCAGCGTTGTGAAGTGACGGGACCGGCCGGCGTTTGAAACTGTAAGATAAAGGACAGCGCGCTCACCTCGGGGATTCGGCCGTTTTCATGGCGACAGAAACACACTACTCCGATTTGCAGGAACCGACCGCGGCTATTGCGCCCGCGCCACGCCGCACAGAGGGCGAGGAAGAATCGGAGATCAGCCTGTTTGACTTGCTGATTTTTCTGGCCGAACGCAGGCGAACGGTACTGGTGGTCCCTGCGGCGTGCGCGATCGTGGCGATTGTGGTTTCCCTGCTTCTGCCTAACTGGTACACGGCCACGGTAACCCTGTTGCCGCCGGCGCAAAATTCTTCTCTCGGCTCGGCAATCGCGTCGCAGCTGGGAAACCTTGGTTCGGTCGCGGCGCTTGCCGGCGGCGGGCTTGGCATCAAGAACCCGAATGACATGTATGTAGGGATGCTCAGGAGCCAGACCGTCGAAGACGGCATGGTGAGGGATTTTCATCTGCAGAGCGAGTACCATCAGCGGCTGGTCTCGGGCGCGCGCAAGGTTTTCGAGGGGCACACGAGCGTGGACGGATCGGGGAAGGACGGACTGATCCACATTTCGGTAGAAGCGCGGAACCCGCAGCGCGCGGTGGAGCTGGCGAACGGCTACGTGAACGAATTCCGGGACCTGTCGAAGAACCTGGCGATTACGGAAGCGCAGCAGCGGGCGACGTTTTTTGAGCAGCAACTTCTGCAGGCGAAGAACAACCTGGCGAACGCGGAGGTGAGTCTGCAGCAGACCGAGCAGGCAACGGGACTGATCCAGATGGATAGTCAGGCGAAGGCGCTGATCGAATCCGCAGCGAGCCTCCGTGCCCAGATCGCGGCCAAGGAAGTGCAGATTCAGGCGATGCAGACGTACGCGACGGGGGAGAATGCGCAGGTGGTGGAGGCGCAGCAGGAGTTAGAGAGCATGCGCGGGCAGCTGGCGAGGCTCGGCGGATCAGAGGAGAGCGCCAATTCGCTGATGCCGCCGAAAGGCAAGCTGACCGAGGCTGGGCTCACCTACGTTCGCAATCTGCGGGACGTCAAGTACTACGAAACGATCTTCGACATCCTGGCGCGGCAGTTCGAAATCGCGAAGCTCGACCAGGCCAAGGAAGGCGCGCTGGTGCAGGTGGTGGATCCCGCGGTTCTGCCGGATCGCAAATCGTCGCCCCACCGCACCATCATCGTTCTGGTGTCGACGGTCGTGGGTCTCTTCCTTGGAGTCCTGGCGGCTTTCGTGCAGGCAGGTTGGGCTCGGCTGGAGGACGACCCCCTCTCGGGGGCAAAGGTCGCCGAGCTTCGCCGTGCATTGCGCAGCAAGGGCACCGCAACGACGGCATAGAAAAGCGGCTGCATTGGTGGGCGAGGCCGACCCGCGCGCGGAGTCTATTCCGGCAGTTCCTTTGAGCCCACAATCGTGAACTTTGCCGAAACTCCGCCGGGGTTCGGCGCGGAGCCGGGTGAACTTCCGCCCACAAAGATCCGATAATCTCCGGCGCGCACGGCGCGATGCCCTCCGTCATCCACTTCGCTTAATTGCGTGGGGTCGAGTTGGAAGTGTGCGACGACGCTGGCGTGAGGCGCGAGGTGCAAACGCTCAAAACCTTCGAGGCTGCGCCGCGGATAACCGCTGCCGGCGGGCGGAATCAAATAGAGTTCCGCCACTTCATCGCCGGCGAGATCGCTCGTATTGGTGACTCTGGCTTCGGCGGTAAGCTGTTCGCCTGCCTGCAAGGTTCCAGTCGATAACTTCAGATCCGAATAACGATAAGTCGAATAACTCAATCCATAACCGAACGCATAGAGCGGCTCGCCCGAGAAGTAGCGGTAGGTTCGGTTGTTCATGCTGTAATCGGTGAAGGGCGGGAGCTGATCGTCGGAGGCGTAGAAGGTCACCGGCAGCCGGCCCGACGGGTTGGACTTCCCGGTCAGCACGTCGGCGATGGCCTCGCCGCCGGCCTCGCCCGGATACCAGGCCTCGACCAGCGCCGCCGCATGATCGTTCGCCCAGTTCGCGGCCATGGCGCTGCCGCTCAGCAGCACCACGACGACGGGCTTGCCGGTTGCTGCCAGCGCCTCCAGCAAATCGCGCTGGGTCTTCGGCAAGTCGATGCTGGTGCGGTCGCCGCCCGCGAAGCCCTCGACGTGGACCGGCATCTCTTCGCCTTCGAGATTCGGCGAAATGCCCACGAAGGCCAGCACGATGCCGGAGGCCTTCGCGGCCCGCACTGCTTCGTTGCGCAGGGCCTCGGCGGGCGCTCGCCACTCCAGCGAGATTCCTGAGCCCAGCAGCGGAGCCCTGAAGACATACTCGACGCGGATGCTGTGCTCGCCGGTATCGGCAATGTCGAGCTCGACCGGGGCGATGCGCTGCGCGCGGCGGTTCGCATGCTGCGTGCTGTCGTAAAGTTGTTTGCCATCGAGCCAGAGCGCGAAGGTTTCCTGGTTTCCGCAGCGAGAACAGCCGGGCTGGCGGATCGAGAGCTCGTAGTTTCCAGGCGCAGGCGCGGTGAAGACTCCGGTCCACCGCACGCTGTAGTTCGTCAGCGGCAGGGCAGGCGCGGGCCTGGCGCCGTCCCAGTCAAAATCGATTTGCGGATCGGAGCGCACCAGCAATGGGGATCCGGAGAAATCCGGATTGGGGAAATATTCGCCCCTGAGGCCATCTTCCTTTGAGCCGGGCTCGGGATGCAGCGCGGTTCGCGGCACCACGAGGGGCAGCTCGTCGACGTATCCCGATCCCTGTGCGTAGACAACGGCGGCCTTTCCGCGCAGCGCGTCCTCGATGCCGTCCAGAGGCAGCGATGGATGCGACGGGATCGCGTTGTAATTTCCTTCGATCGCGGCGAGCGAAGCTGCGTTGGGACCGATGACGGCGACGCGCTTCAACGCCGGCTTGAGCGGCAGCGTTCCATCGTTTTTGAGCAACACGATGGATTCCTGAGCCGTCTTCAGCGCCAGCGCCCGGTGCTCGGCCGAGTCGACTTCGGAAAACGGAAGGCGCGCATACTTCACTTCGGAGGGCGGATCGAACATGCCGAGTTTGAAGCGCGCGGTGAAGAGCCGTCTCACCGCCGCGTCAATTTCCGACTCGGAGATGAGATTCTGGTGAACCGCATCGACCAGGGCGTTGTATTCCTGCCCGCAACTGGTGTCAGTGCCGGCCTTCACGGCGGTCGCGCTGGCGTGGGCGGCGTCTGGTGCAAAGCGATGCCCGGTTGCGGAATAGAAGTCGCCGATCGCACCGCAGTCCGAGGTCACGAATCCATGAAAGCCCCAATCCCGGTAGAGGTGTTGCTGCAGCAGCATGGTGTTCGCGCAGGCAGGGACGCCATCGATGGAGTTGTAGGCGCACATGATGGAGCCGGCGTGGGCCTCGGCGATGGTGGCGCGAAACGCAGGGAGAAATGTGTCTTCGAGGTCATGGGGGCTGACGTCAACATTGAACCGATGGCGCAGCGACTCAGGCCCACTGTGCACGGCATAGTGCTTCGGCGTCGCGATGGTGCGGAAATACTTCGGATCGTCGCCCTGCAGGCCTTCGACGAACGCGACGCCCATGCGGCTGGTGAGAAATGGGTCTTCGCCGTAGGTTTCCTGGCCGCGTCCCCAGCGGGGGTCGCGGAAGATGTTGATGTTCGGGGACCAGATGGTCAGGCCGTAGAAGATGTTGTGCAGGTTGTCGCGCATGGCCTGCTCGTATTTCGCGCGCGCCTCGACGGAGATCACGGTGGCCACCTGATGTTGCAGGCTGGTGTCCCAGGTTGCCGCGAGGCCGATAGCCTGCGGGAAAAGGGTCGCGTAGCCGGAGCGGGCGATGCCGTGCAGCCCTTCGCTCCAGTAGTCGTATTCGGGCACGCCAAGGCTGGGAATCGCGGCGGCGTGATTTCCCATCTGTGAGACTTTTTCTTCGAGAGTCATGGCATGGACCAGCGCATCGACGCGCTTGTCGAGGGGCTGGGAGGAATCAAACCAGATTTGTCCCGCGTGCGGCAGATCGGGAGGCGATTGAGCCAACGCCGCCGGAAGCATTGCGGCGCAGAGAATCACGGTCGAACGCTTCACACCAGGGAACACAGCATGACTCCTTCCGAAGTTGGTCCGATTCAGCCAGTCTGGAGGAAACGCTCCCTCAGCGGCGGAAGCCGGATTCAGTTCACGTTCCCAACGGCACGGCTTGAAGCCGCGCCCCTTCAAAGCACAAGGCCCTGAAAGGCCCGCCTTCTTTTGCGGCCATAACGGCATGATTCCCACACCAAAACGCTACCCTCGGGCGTGTTGGGAACCCCGGCTGAAGGTCATGCCCCTTCACTTTTTCTTGCCGAAGGCGAGTTTCTCCTCAAGTTTGAAGCTGCTCCTTTCAAGACAGCGAAACTTCATCAGAGGTGCGTTCCATTTCCGAGCCTGAAGGCCCCGATCTCGTGCTCTTCAATTCCCCGGCCTGAAGGCCGGGGCTTCTACCGTCGTCCGGCTCACGCCGGACCTTCATGTGCAAAGATGCTGGCTGGAGCTGTGCCATTTCAAAGCGCAGGGGCTGAAGTGTCTGCGTGAGAACGCGATTTTTGAGATTGTCGACCACAATATCTTGCGGTATTCCAAAATTCAAATCGCAAGCTGTGGCCTGCAGAACTAGTTCTCACGCAGACACTTTAGCCCCGGTTTATTTGTAGTCCTTTCGGCACGAGTCAAACTCGTGCCCTGATACATAAGCGGCTGGTCACCAATCCCACAGTGTGCCATCGAGCTTGCGCAATACGGGCAAATACGCCCGCTGGTAAGGATACTTCGCGGCGAGTTTTTCATCGAGATCCACGCCGAGGCCAGGTCCATCACCGGGGAACATGTAGCCGTCGTCGAAACGAAAGGTGTGCGGGAAGACTTCGTTGGTCTCCTGGTTGTGGGGCATGTGCTCCTGGATACCGAAGTTGCGAATGGCCAGATCGAAATGCAGCGCCGCCGCCATGCACACGGGGGAGAGATCGGTGGGACCATGGCATCCGGTCCGCACGTGAAAGAGGTCCGCAAAATCGGCGATTTTTTTGAGCGCGGTGAATCCGCCGGCATGGGTCAGCGTGAGCCGCACATAGTCGATCCACTGATTGCGAATCAGGTCGTGCACATCCCAGATGGAGTTCAGCACTTCGCCCGTTGCTATGGGGGTGGTGGTGTGCTCGCGAATCAGGCGATACCCTTCCTGGAACTCTGCCGGGACCGGATCTTCCATCCAGAAAAGATGAAAGGGCTCGAGTTCTTTGCCGAGGCGCGCTGCCTCAATCGGGCTGAGGCGATGATGGCAGTCGTGCAGCAGATGGAGATCGTCGCCGAACTGCTCACGGACCCGCGCAAAGAGCTTCGGCACGTGCAGCAGATACTTCTCTGTAGACCACCGGCTCTCCGACGGCAGGCCGCGCTCCGCCGGCTCGTAGGGCTGCGGGCCCTTTGGGACGCCGTACGCCGCGTCGAGGCCGGGAATGCCGCTCTGCACGCGGATGGCCTTGTAGCCCATCTGCTTGTGCCGGGCAACGTCGTCACAGGCCTCTTCGATGCCGGCGCCGTGGGCGTGACAGTAGACGAGCACGCCGTCGCGGCTTCTGCCACCGAGGAGGTTGTAGACGGGCGTGTTGAGCGCCTTGCCCTTGATGTCCCACAGCGCCATGTCGACGGCGGCAATGGCCGACATGGTGACCGGTCCGCGCCGCCAGTACGCTCCGCGATAGAGATACTGCCAGATGTCCTCGGTCTGAAATGGATCGCGGTTCAGGATGCAGGGGATGACGTGCTCGGTGAGATAGCTGGCGACGGCGAGCTCGCGGCCGTTCAGTGTGGCATCGCCGAGGCCGTAGATTCCGTCGTCGGTTTGAATCCTGAGCGTGACGAAGTTGCGCCCCGGGGAACAGATGTTGACCGCTGCGTGCCTGATTTTCATGGATGCGGATTCTCTGGGACAGAGCGCGCCAGGGGCACGATCTCGAGGTAGTCGATGGGGGCCGGCTCGCCGTCATCTGGGTGGCCCTCGAGGGTGAGCACATCTCCCGGTTGCAGTTTCACGTCATGCAAAGTGTAGCGTGTCGACGTGTCCCCGTTGGGCTGCTGCCCGGGCAGCGTGTTATCGGCTGTCCACGTGGCGATCTGCCTGTGGTTGAGCAGGAGTCGAAATGTCGATGCGCCTTGCCGGTAATCGAAATACTCGGCGGCAATGTCATATGGTCCTGCCGGACGATCCAGATGCGCGGAGGCCGTGCAGGCGGGGCGATCTCTGCACACATACGCCTTGCCATCGGTGGCTGTCTCCCAGGGGGTCACATCGACCGGCGTGTAGCCGTCGAGCTGCATCCGGGCAGCGGTGATGCGGTTGGGATCGTGGTCGATGCGGCCTTTGTCGTCGGGGATGCCGGAGATGTTTTCGAACCAGCGATCGACGGCATCGCGCCAGACGATGGCATGGCCAGCCTGATACTGGAGCAGGGCCAGGGTCTTCTGGTAGCGCTCGTCATCGATCAGGCCATGCACGGTTTGCCATTGCCGGACGAGGCCGGCCGCCTGCTCGGCTCCCTGATAGTGCAAATCGTAGATGGTCTGAATGACTGTCTTGCCGGTGTGCAGCCGGAAGGTGTAGGGCTCGTGATGCATGAAGAGCAGCAGATTGTCGGGGCAGGTCGCGAGCGACGTGTACATCGCGGCGACCTCAGGCGGGTATTGGCCGATGAAGCCGGTGCCGGTGGCGACGGTGCGATCCATGCCGACGCCGTTACGGTCGGCTCGGATCCACTGACCCCAGCCGTTGTTTTCCTGGGACTGGGGCGCTGGGCCGAAATGCGGACCGGCGATGTTGGTCAGGGTCTCAAGTCCCAGCGGCCCGGTGTAGTGCTCGTAGATGGGCCAGGAGGACAGCAGCATGTGGGCGATGGTGCTGACGACTTTTTCGTCGTTGCCGAAGGTGAGCCGCGTCCAGTCATTGGCAATCGTCTCGGGAGTGGTGTTGGGATTCCAGGCGAGGCGGGCAAATCCGTAGAGGTTCGCCATCGCGAGGGGATGGGCCATCCAGTTTGCATCGAGGCCGACATTGGCTACGCCGACGTATCCGCCGAGGGGACGATGGAAGGTGCGGGCGTCGACGATGTCCTTCAAGGGCGTGGAGCGATGGTTCGCGCGCAGATCGAAGTCGAGGTAGGTCTTCCATTGCGGCGGCAGGAAAACGAGATGCCGGCCCTGGCCCATGTACTCCTGTGTGACCTGCAGCTCGACGGCTGAATTGGTTTTTTGCAGAGCCGCAAACAGCGGCGACACCGGTTCACGAACCTGAAAATCAATGGGGCCGTTCTTAATCAGGACAATGACGTTGGCGGCGAATTTGCCATCCAGCGGATGAAAGATGTCGTAAGCCGCGCGCGCGCGATCTGCTTTGAGGTCGTTCCAGTCCAGATGATGGTTATAGACAAACGCACGATACAGCACGAGGCCGCCGCGCGGCTGGAGGGCGTCGGCGAGCATGTTGGCAGCGTCGACGGGCGTGCGTCCGTACTGAGAAGGACCGGGCTGGCCTTCGGAATCGGCCTTTACGACGAAGCCGGCGAAATCGGGGATCGCATCGTAGATCTCCCGCACTTTGCCGCGCCACCAGGCCGCGACCTTCGGATTGCGGGGGTCGAAGGTGTCGAGGCCGCCTACCGCCTGGGGGCTGTCGATGGCCACCGAGATGGAGAGGCTGACGCCCCAGGGACGAAACGCGCCGGCGATGCGCGCCACGCTGTGGATCATCTCTGGAGTCAGCATTTGCGGATCGGCGTTGACATTGTTGATGGTGCAGCCGTTGATGCCGACCGATGCGAGGAGGCGCGCGTAGCCGCCGGCGCGGGTGAGATCGCTGCGCACCGAACCGTTGGCGAAGAAAATCGACGGCCCCGCGTAGCCGCGCTCGATGACGCCGTTCAGGTTGTCCCACTGATTCACCCAGCGGACGGGCGCGGCGGGCGACTCGCTGCCCTCGATGGCGGGAAAGTTTTCGCCGCGTGCGATGCCGGAGAGCACATGAAACGCGCCGTAGAGGACGCCCCGCGGATCCCCTCCGGCGATCAACCAGTAGCGATGGCCATGCGCCGTGAGTTCGGAGACGGCGAACGCCTCCGGACCCAGAGCCGGCGGGCGGTAGTGAGGAAACTGCGCGTGCAGTTCGCCGGTGATTCCGAGGACCCAGGCATCCTGGTTCGGGATCCTATGCTCGACGCGCAGCACGGGTCCGAGCATGGACTGGACACCGCGCAGCATTTCGTTTTCGGCACTCGCGGTCACGGGCGAAGGGTCGAGGTTGACGAGGGCGGCCGGCATCTTCTCGTAGCTGTGGGGGACAGGAGAGACCGGCGCGTAGCGTAGCCAACCCTGCGCGCCGTCCTCAGCGTTGAGAGAAGGCGGGCCGCAAAGCACGGCAAGGGAAAGGAGGCAAAGAAGAGAATTGCTAAATCGGAAAATTCGATGAGCCATGAGGGTGGAGCGCCGATCAGCCATTCTCGCAGAGCGGGCGCCAAAGGAGGGGCCTGGGATCCGGGTGGGCTGCCGGATCAGGCAGTCTGAATCCGCGTAGTGGTCGTGGTTATCGCCTACTGATTCACGCCGCTCGCGAGGTAGCCGCCGTCGACGGCGAGAATCTGGCCGGTCATAAAGGATGCGCTCTCCGACGCCAGAAAGACCGCCGCGCCAGCCAGCTCCTCGGGGCGTCCGTAGCGCTGCATCGGGGTTCGCATCAGAACCTCGCGGCCGCGCGGGGTGTTTTCGAGCAACGCCTGATTCAGCTCGGTCGGGAAGAAACCCGGCGCAATGGCATTGACGCAGACACTGTGCTGCGCGAGTTCCAGAGCCAGTGACCTGGTGAGAGCGCCGACGCCGGCCTTGCTGACGCCGTAGGCCGCGACTTCAAGAAAGGCAACGAAGGTCGCCAGGGACGCAACATTAATGATGCGCCCCCAGCCCTGCCGCACCATGCCCGGCGCGACGATCTGGCAGGTGCGCAACATCCCTGTCAGATTGGTCTGGATGATCGCGCGCCAGGTGGTTTCGGGCATCTCGAGGGTAGGAAGGCGCTTGGTTGTGCCCGCAGCGTTCACCAGGATGTCGACCTTGCCGAACGCGGCGATGGTCTGCGCGTGCAGGTACTCGAGCGTGCCGCGCTCCAGAACATTGGAGGCGATTTCGAGCGAACGCCTTCCCTTGTCGCGAATCTGCTTCGCCACCGCGGCCACCTCGCGGATTCTGCGGGAGCTCGCCACGACGTCGGCGCCGGCATCGGCCAGGCCGATCGCGATGGCGTGCCCAATGCCGGAGGTTCCACCGATCACCAGCGCCACGCGCCCCTTCAGATCGAATCGATCGACGATCCCGGTCATTGCGACGCACCGTTCAGGATCGCGGGAATGTAGAAGTGGAAGAATCGGTCCGAGTCCGAGGCGAGACAGACATTCGCGTTCGGCTCGCCCGATGCTGGCCGCGTGAAACCTTTGTCGTCGATCTCGATATGCATCGGCGTGGTGGGGCAGAGACCTGGATCGATGGCCGCCGCGACAGCCATCGCATCGAACAGCGTTGGCGTCGGATTGCCCGTCGAAGCGCGCCACTCCTCGTAGAGAGACAGCAGGGCATCGGTCGTTGGCGTGCTTTGGCTGAAAACCGTATTCCGCATGACCTCGTCGAACTTCAGCTGCGTCGAATCGAGGGGCATCATATCGATGGGCACGCCGGAGGCGAAGAGCTTGCGCGACGACGTTACGTCCATGACGACGTTGTACTCTGGCTCCGGTCCGCGATCGGGAAAATAGCCGAGGTCGCCATAGCGCCGGTGGATTGAGCCACCCATCAGCACAACGCGTTTCAACTTGCGAAAGGTGGCGGCATCGCGGTCGATGAGGGCGCCAACATTGCTGAACGGCGCAATCGCGATGAGTGTGATCTGGCCCGGATTGCGACGAATGGCATCGAGTGTGAAGGCGGTCGCGTCCGGCCAGGTTCTCGCTGGCTCGGATTGTGCCCAGCGCGCCTGCGAAAACGTCGAGGATGCATTCGTTTTGGGACCCGCCGCGACAGGAATATTGCTGTGGCCCGCGGCTTTGAGAAACCGTTCAGCGAGGCGGGCGCGCAAATCCGTATCGCCCCATGCGGTGGTCACGCCGATCACGTCGAGGTTTGGGCTGGCAACCGCGAGAGCCAGCGCGAACGCGTCGTCGATGTCGTCGCCGATATCGGTGTCGAGGATGACCTTCTGCTTCTCCGCCACCGGTGTTTGGCCCTGCGCCGGGGAGCCGCGCCAGCAACCCACGCTGCATACCAGCGCCAGAGACAAGACAACTATCCTTCTTGCTGTCAGCTTCCTGTTCATTTTGCTTCCCCGTTTTCCGATGCAGAGCGTTGAGAAAGCATCCAGACCCCTGGTGTTGTTGCGGTTCCTGATTGGATCGCAGGCCGGTGGAGACGGGCTGGAGGCTCGGAGGATTTCCTCTTCCAGATTATGATCGTAAGCTCGGCGGCCCATGGAGAACCACTGTTTGCCGGAGGCATACTGCCGTATCGGATCGGGCGGCGGTCCAGGTGGGCCACCGGGAGACGGACCTCGCGGAGAGTGCGAGTACGGAATCTCAGGCCGCTGTCGCGGAGTGGACGATGGCGCAGTGAATAGGGATGCGGCACCAGGCACACCTGGTTTCGACGTTGGCAGCGCCGGTTCGGTCGAGAGTCTGGGGGAAGGCTCTGAGGCATTCCGGACAGGTGATGGTGACGAACATCTCTCCGGAAGCATTGTGGCCGTTGGCTGGAATCCAGATAGGGGCCAGGAGACGGGGGCGGCGGCTGACCAGGGATTGGCCCAGGCGGGTTATATCTTCCACGATACGGAGCAGGAGCGCGGGTTGGGCGCCTTTTTGATAGAAGGCGTCGGCGGCAACCCCGCTGGGGAGATCCGTACCTGAAAATCCGCTGCTCATGGCGACGACGCGAATGTAGGGAAAGCGGCGGCGTACGACGGAGAGGAATTCAAAGCCGGACATGCCGGGCATGTTGAGGTCGGAGAGGATGAGGTCGGGAATCTCATCCCGGATTGCGGCCAGGGCGGAGAAGCCGTCGGAGGCATTGCGCACGGTATAGCCGGATTCGATGAGCATTTCCGACAAACACGTACGAACCAGCACTTCATCGTCTACTACGAGAAGACTCGGTGTGAGGTAAAGCACGTTGCACCTCGGGGAGGCGATATAACTTCGCCAGGACCCAAAGTGTGACACTGCGGTCATATCCGCACTGAGCAGTATTGACCAGGGCGAGTCCCACAAACGGGTCATAAGCGGGATAGGAAGATAGTAACTGAGTGGTTAGACCGCCCCCGGGCGGAACGGCTCGCGTCGCGTGGTTCTGAGCGATTGAGCTACTGAGTGGAAGGTCAGCCATGCGGCGCGGAACTAACCGGCAAAAAGACGGCCCGTCTCACAGTCATGGGGGGCGGGCCAAATGAGGTAGTACCGGGAACGAGTCCAGGGACAACCACAATGCGTGTCTGTTCAATACCGCTCACGCTTGTTCGGAGGGCGATACTTCGCCTGACATCCGCGCGGCGGGCGGCAAAGGGTCAACGGAGTGGACAATCGCGTATCGAATCGGGCTCGAGCAGTGGGCGCATTCTGTCAGGAGAGTGGAGGCTGCTTTCCTGCCGAGGACCTGGGGGAAGGTTCTGAGGCACTCCGGACAGGAAATCATGACGTACGGTTCTCCCGCGGGATCGTGGCCGTTTGTGGGAATCCAGATGGGCACATCGGAACGCAGGGAAAGATCAGCAGCTTGTGATTTGTGTGGGTGGGTCATGGCTTCTACCGCGCCCAGCAACAAGTGGGGACGGTGGCACCCCTTTTCGTAAAAGGCATCGGCTGCAACGCCGGAAGGTACGGAGGCGCCTTCGAAAGAGCCGCTCATGGCGATTACGCGAATGGATGGAAATCTGCGGCGGACCACGGAGAGCAGTTCAAATCCCGACATGCCAGGCATAAACAGGTCGGATAGAAGGATGTCGGGAATTTCATCCCTGAGAGCAGCGAGGGCGGAAAAACCATTGGAAGCGGTTCGGGTGGCATAACCCAAAGCGGTAAAGATGATCGACAGGTTTTTGCAAACCAGCGGTTCATCGTCGACAACGAGAAGTCTGACCTTTGGATTGGACATCGCTCACCTCGACACGGGCATCAAAAGCCCGGAGCTTCAGTGTCCCATCACGCTGGTTCTGGCGCTGATCAATACGACACATACGTGGTATTTGGTCTCGCGAGCAGACCGTGGATTGAGCGCAAGGATCGGTTTCTCTCGCGCAGGGCTTCAGTTCAGGTTGTCGCGTTCACGCGCTGTGAGCGGCGAATCTGACAATAATGTGAGCAAAATTGCACAGTCATGCGATTGAAGGGGTGGGATACTTTGCATGCGCCCGCCCTTTTCCCTTTACATGCCCAGGGACGATGAGCGACCTGGAAATCAGGCTTTTTTCTCGTTGCTGTCAGGGGGGGAACTGTGTGGCCTTTGCCGGCGATTCGGAAGGTTCATTTGGAACCGGTTGTGGACTGGAGAGATGAGCCGACATGGGGTCGACGGACAGGACAGAGCGGAGCGAGAGACGACCGCACAGAGTGGGTGAGTTCTTTGGTTGTTTGGCCACCGACGCCCTGCGGGAATTTCAGGCATACGTGTCGCTGGTTTGTTATCCGGCCCACGCGGTGCTGTTCGAGGAAGAGGGAGAAGCCAACAGCATCCTGATTTTGGTGGAAGGCTGCGCAAAGATTTCGATGAGTTCCAGCGATGGGAAGCGGCTGATCCTATGGATCGCAAGGCCGATGGAGTTGCTGGGGCTCACGAGTGTGCTGCGCGGGAGCCGCCATGAAGCGACGGCGGAGACTGTGCAGCCGTGCAGGATCGCATCGATTCGCCGCCAGGTGTTTCTGGATTTTCTGATGCGGTATCCCGCTGTTTACCAGGGGTTGGCACGCGAGCTGAGTGTAGAGATGAGTCGAGCGTGCGAACAAATGAGGATCATGGGGCTGTCATCCTCGGCATCGATAAAACTGGCGTGGCTGCTGCTGGAGTGGTCGGCGGGAATGCGCACGGTGGGGCGTGGGACCAGCGTGACGGTCCCTCTGACGCAGGAAGAGATGGGGGAGTGCATCGGGGTGACGCGGGAGACTGTGAGTCGCGCGATGGCCGATCTTCGACAGCGGCAGCTGATCGACCTGCAAGGCACGGAGTTGATGATCAGGAACCGCTTTGCGCTGGAAGCTTTTGCTCAGGGGTTGCAGCAGACAATGCCGCGAGAGGCGGTTTCGCCGGTCGATCGGGCCGGCCGCCGCAGGCCTTCAGGCACTGTTCCGCGAGGGGTGACGGAAATCACCGCTGGGCGGCGGCTGAATTGAGGCGGGAACATTTAGCTACAAAAGTAAAACCTCAGGCGAGGCCTGAGCTCCGACGACAAATCTATAATGATGTGAAGCTCTCTCCTTGTTCACCTCAAGAGTGGATGCGTCGCCGCGGCGTTGATTTGCAACGTGGAAGCGGAAAGGACTATCGCAATGGTTGAGCTTGAGAAAGCGAATTTTGACGCCGGGGCTTTTCTGGCAGGCGCGGGGCTGGGACGGAGAATTGTTCAGCTGAAGCCGGAACAATTTTTCTTTGCGCAGGGGAATGCTGCCGACTCGATCTTCTACCTGCGGCACGGCCGCGCAAAACTCACGGTTGTTTCAACGAACGGCAAAGAAGCGACGATCACGCTGCTGGGTGCGGGGGATTTTGTTGGCGAGGAGTCGCTGGCGGCGGTGGGCGGACTGCGGATGGCAACGGCGACTGCGATCACCGAGTGCACCGCGCTGAGGATCGAGCGAGAAGAGATGATCCGCGTGATGCACGAGGAACACACGTTCTCCGATCTGTTTTTAGCGTTCCTGCTGGCACGGAGCATGCGGATTCAGGCGGATCTGGTGGACCAACTTTTTAATTCCAGCGAGAAGCGGCTGGCGCGCATTCTGCTGTTGATGGCGGAATTCGGCAAACCGGATCACGCGGAAACGATGATCCCGAAGATTTCGCAGGAGACGCTGGCGGAGATGATCGGCACGACGCGATCGCGAGTGAGCTTCTTCATGAACCGCTTTCGCAAACTGGGTTTTATCCAGTACAACGGCGGCATCCATGTTCACAAATCGCTGCTGAACGTGGTTCTGCTCGATCAGCTGCCGGAGCAGAGCGGGGTTAAGTCTCCTCTGCTGCCCAGGCCGCCGGTCGAGCCGTAATCGCAGGGCACTACTCGTTGAGCTTGCAAAGTATGTATTCCGGATGGGCGCGGTAGGGGACCCTTACCGCCGCCCTGGCGTTGGCCATCCATTTATTTTCCGATGCAGAAGGTCGAGAAGATCCGGTTCAGAATATCCTCTGCCGTGGTTTCGCCGGTCAGGCTGTCGAGTTGGCGGAGGGCGGCATACAGATCCAGCAGCAGCATCTCATGGGGAATCTTTTGCGGGAGAGCCTGCTTCGCGGTGTCCAGCGCCTGGAGCGCTCCGCTGACCGCTTCAAAGTGACGCAGGCTCGTCAGGACGCCGGACTCGCTTTCTCCCGCTGGATTGCGCACTAACTGCGCCATCGCATCGCGTAACGCGTGCAGGCCGTCGCCGGTCAGCGCGGAGGTCATCACGAACGGCAACGGCAGTTCGGGGGCAGGATCGGCGCCGGGGTCAAGGTCCGCTTTGTTGCGGACAACGAGTGCCCGCCTTGCTTCGAGGGATGCGATGAGGTCGCGTTCGTCTTCGCGCAGCGGGACCGAGGCATCGAGCACCACCATCACCACATCCGCTTCGGCCAGAGCCTCGCGCGATTTGCGAATGCCGATCGCCTCGGCCTCGTTCTTCGCCTCGCGCAAACCGGCGGTATCGACCAGCTCCACCGGGATCCCGCCGACGGACAGCCGGTCGGTGACCAGATCGCGGGTGGTTCCGGGGCTCGCGGTCACAATGGCGCGGTCGCGCTCCAGCAGGCGGTTGAAGAGTGACGACTTGCCGACGTTCGGCCGTCCGACAATTGCCAGCCGCAGGCCCGCATGCACCATGCGTCCGTGCTCGAAGGACCGCGCGAGCACCGCAAGCTCGTCCGCAATTGTATCGATGCGTGTGACAATTTCTTCGTCCGGCGTCACCTCTACATCGTCCTCGGCGAAATCGATACCGGCTTCGAGCAGCGCAATCAATTCAACCAGGTTCTGTTTCGCCGGCTGCACGCGGCGTGAGAGAGCGCCCCCCATCTGCTCGGCGGCGATGCGCGCCTGATACAGCGTTTGCGCCTCGATGAGATCGCGCACGGCCTCGGCCTGGGTCAGATCCAGGCGCCCCGAGAGGAATGCCCGCTCGGTGAACTCACCCGGGCGCGCGAGCCGAGCTCCGCTGCGCAGCGCGAGCCGCACGAGCAGCTCCAGAACCACGGGGGAGCCGTGCGCCGCGATTTCCACGAGATCCTCGCCCGTGTAGGAATGGGGCTTCGCGAAATATGTAACCATCGCCTCGTCAATTTTTTGTCCGGAGTCCGGATCGACGACGTCGGCCCGTCGTGAGCGCGCGGGTTCGAGCGTGCCGGCGATGCGGATCAGGCAAGTGGCGATTTCCAGCGCATGCGATCCGGAAAGGCGCACGATTCCGATCCCGCCGCGTCCGGGTGGGGTGGAGATGGCGACGATCGTCTCCTGCGCGATCGCTTCCCGTTCCTTTGTTTGTGGATGAGGCTGCACGCAGAGTGCTCCTTCGGCGCGCGCTGTGAGGGGCTTAACGGCGGCGTCCGGAGAAGCGGTCCTGCCTCGGTGCTTCGTCCCGATGCTCATATCCCTTCGGATAGGCCACGACGAAGCGCCGCATGCCTTCGCCCGAAGATGCCGTTTCAAGGTCCGCATAGGCGCGAAACGCCAGGTGGAGCATTCTTCGCTCGCGGGAGCTCATCGGAGCAAAGCTGTACGGCTGGCCGGTGCGGCGCACGCGCTCCGCGGCCGTTTCGGCCGTCAGCTTGAGTTCGCGCGCGCGCAGGGCTTTGAAGTTCTCCGCGTCGAAGGAAATTCTGTCGTGTTCTTCGTTTTCGAGCCGCAGCACTTTGGCGGCGACGTGCTCGAGGGCCCGGAGGAGTTCGCCGCCGCGCTGAGTGAGCAGCCCCGCGTCGGGCCCGGCTAACTCCACGTAGATCTCTCTTGCTTCGAGGCCCGCGGGATCGGCGGCTCCGGGGCCGGCAGTGATGCGGAATTTCAGCCGCAATCCCCCGAGGTGGATGAGCATCTTCAGGAAATCCGCGATCTTTTGCGCGGCGGCGGAGTAATCGTCAATCGGCATTGAATCTACTTAGTCGTCAGCTCCGGAGTTATTAGATCATGCAGGTGAAGCTCTGAACCACTAATTCGTCACCTGGCAAAAAAATCGGCGCGGCGAGATCATCGCTTTGGCGAGCGCCTGGCGGCACGTTTGGCCGCGATTGCGCGCATCTCCAGCCCCATGCTGGTGCGGTTCATCACCAATTGCGTAGCCACGCCAAGAAGGTTGCTGCCGGCCCAGTACAACGCGACGCCGGAGCCGATGTTCCACATCATGTATCCGAAGATGACGGGCATCATAAAGGCCATCATGCGCTGCTGGCTCTGGTCCATACCGGGAGAAGGCGTAAAGAACTGCGAAAGAAACATCGATACGATCACAAAAATGGGCAAAATGTGCAGCGTGTCGGGCGCCGAGAGATCGGGCAGCCACAGCCAGTGCGACTGCCGGAGCTCGATCGCGTACATCAGCATGCGGTAGAAGCCGAACAGCAGCGGATACTGGAGCAACATAGGCAGGCATCCGCCAAACATGTTGACGCCTTCCTGGCGCTGCAGGTCGAACATCTCCTTGTTCATGTCCTGGCGGCGCGGGTCGGTGGTCTTGTACTTCGCGTATTTGGCCTTGATCGCCTCAATCTGCGGCTGGATGCGCTGCATCTTGAGGGACGACTTCATCATCATGACGCGCGTCGGCAGCATCGCGAGATTCAGAATCAGCGTGAGCAGCAGAATAGCCCAGCCCCAGTTGGGAATGCCGTGGCTAACAAAGAAGCGCAGCACCAGGAGCATGGGTTTGGCGATCCAGCCCCACCACCCGAAGCTGACCACGTGCTCGAGGGACCCGCCGTTCGTAGTGTGGACCGAGTCCAGCAGTCCCAGCAGTTTGGGACCTACAAACAGCCGGGTGTGCGCGCCGTCATCGATCGAGCCCACGGCCGCGCCGAGCAACGGAGCCTGATCGACATTTTGATCGGGGTGCTCGCGGTTCCTGGGCACGCCGACTGACTCGTGCAGTGTCACCACACTCGTGTCGGCCGGGGATTGCGGCATGAAGACCGCGGAAAAATACAAATCGCTGACGGCCACGTAATCGAAAGAGCCGCGCTGCGTATCGCCGCCGACCACTTTTTTCGCAGCGATCTGATCCGTTTTGCCACTCTCCGAGGTGTCGATGGTCGCGCCCGCGTAACCCTGCAGCGTCTCCTGATCGCCGAGACCCGAAGGCCAGGCCAGCAGCGTCGTCACCGGTGCGCCGCTCTGGGTCACAGTAACGTCCGCGCCGATCACATAGGTGTTATCGAAGTGGAAGGTCTTGCGGACGGTGAGGCCGCCATAGGAATAATCGAAGCTCAGCGTGGCGGGTGTGGTGGCGTCGATGGTTCCCGTCGCCGAGGGCACATACAGCGCGGAATTCAGCCTGTTCTTCAGGCCCGCATCGTAGGCAAACAACATGAGGGGCAGCCCGAATTTCGACGCGGCATCGTGGTTCACCAGGTCGAGCGGATTCTTCTGGCTGTCATCCCTGAATTTCTTCAGCAGCCAGGACTTGACCGCTCCGCCGCGGTTGGTGAAGGTGATCCGGTAAACCTCGTTCTCGACAACTGTCTCGCTCTCGGTGGCCGCCTGCACGGCATTTGTAGCAGTGGCGGCTACATTTGCAGCCGGGCTCGGCATGGCAGGGGCATTTTCCCCGCCCGTCGGTGGCAATGCAGCCGGGGTGCTTTGCGTTGCCTGCGGTTTTTGCGGCGTTGGCGCGGGCTGCTGTGCCTTCTTCGGCCCGAAGACCTGAAAAGCAACCACCATCAGCACAAATACGATCATGAAGCCGAACAGCGATTTCGAATCGCCGCCCATGCCACCGCCGCCGCCCTGATTGGGATTTTGTATCTCTGCCAAGACTTCCGTTACCTGTCTTCCGTGGGAGAAACCTTAAGAAATAGCCGGGCCCGAATATTCAGCGTGAGAGGTGCAGTGCTTCGCGGGCACCGGATCAAAGCCGCCCGGGTGCAGCGGATGACAGCGCATCAATCGCATGAGCGCCATCAAGCCACCACGCATGGTTCCGTGCTCCGCGATCGCAATCGCTGCGTACTCTGAACAGGTCGGCTGAAAACGGCATGCGCCCTGTGCGCGCGTAATCGCGTGCAGCGCCGGCGATACTGCGTGCTTATAAACGCCCAGCGCGCCGCGGATCAACACGGCTCGTATGCCCCGGAAACTCTGCATCGCGCTGGCACTCACTTCATTCTCTCCGCGCCGACGGCCACGCTGGCAAACACGCGCGACACTTCGCGCTCCAGCCGCGCAAACTCCATCTCGAGGACCATCCGTCGCGGATGCAAAACCACATCCACGCGCGGCGGGAGCTCGCTCAGATGCAAGCGCACCGCTTCTTTCATACGCCGGCGGATGCGATTCCGTTCCACCGCGCCGCCCAGCACGCGCCCCGCCGTCAGGCCCACGCGGGGGTGTGCGCCTGCGGGGTCCTCGGACGATCGTGCGCGAAAAAAGTAGCTCATGGATGCGGATGAATAGCGGCGGCTCTCCCGATACACGCGCTGATAGTCCGCATGCTTTCGCAGACGGGCGCTGCGCCAGTCGAATCCTGCCTCCGGCATATCTCCATTGTGTCGCACTCTCGGGGGTGGCGGCCATCTGAAGTCCTGCAAACCGGCTGCCCTGCGGGAAAAATGAGAACGGGAAGGTCTTAGTCGCGATAGCCCGCGCTGACTGAGACACGCTTGCGGCCTTTGGCGCGCCTCCTCGACAGGACCGCGGCGCCGCTCTTCGTCTTCATGCGAGTGCGGAAGCCGTGCGTTTTGGAACGGCTGCGGCGATTGGGTTGAAATGTGCGCTTCGGCATGGAAAGAATCTGACCTCTGATTTCCTCGGATTGAGAACGTCATGCGCGTCGCGTCACTTCAAGGTCGTCGAACGCGCAGTCACTCCCAGGGGCCGCGCAACTGGTGAGAACTCGCCTCATCGCGGCAAGCTTTGAGTATATCGCATCGCTTCCGCGCCCGCAAAAATGGCAGTGTGTGCGCATTCTTCACCACCATCTGTGCAACTTTCGCGCGTAAAAAATTTTCTGCGCGCAAGCCGCTTTTCTTCGCCTCCTCCTGTGCTACTATCGGCAACGTTCACTTAAGACTTTTTCGACGCCCTTCGGCTGTCGGAAGAACTTTAGACCGACGCTCCGATGCGTGACAGATCGGAGCCATTCCCGGCCAGTACGGACTTGTCCCTGAACATGCTCTGCTTCACGTGCAGGGTTCCGTCGGGCAGTTCTGTATTTCGGATGCGGCGACCGCCGGTCACTTCCGCACCCGGGTGTTTGCACAAGAGGATTGCCGATGTCATTCGCCGTTACGTCTCCTGTCGCACTCAATCCCTGGGTACAAATTCTCGCCGCGCTCGAAAAAAAGGTTAACCGTCAGTCGTTCGATACCTGGCTTAAGCCGACGCGCTACAGCTACACGCGCGAGCGCATGCTATTCGTGCGCGTTCCCACCGCGGAGTTTCGCCTGGTGGGCGATCGCTATGGCGATCTGATTCAGGAGGCCATCGAGAATCTTCATTTCGAATTCGACGACGTCACGTTCATCACGGCCGATGAGGATCCGACGCTGCCGCGGGTGCGCGAAGATGGAGGCTTTGCGCCTTCTTCCTCGACGCCGATTCCTCCGCATGCGAATGGCGGCGCTCGTCCTGCGCAAGGCGGGCCGCAGCAGGCGCGCTTCGACTGGTCCACGGCCGCGCAGCTCAACGCGCGGTACACCTTCGACGCGTTCGTGTGCGGGCCCGGCAATCAATTCGCGCGGGCCGCGGCCATGGCTGTGGCGGAGTCGCCGGCCAAGGCCTACAATCCGCTCTTCCTGTACGGGGGTGTGGGCATGGGGAAGACCCATCTGATGCACGCCATCGGTCATGAAGTGAAGCTGCGTCAGCCCAACGCCGCTATCTCTTATGTCTCGGCGGAGAAGTTCACCAACGAGATGATCAGCTCGGTGCGCTTCGACAAGATGACCAGCTTCCGCGACCGTTTCCGCACCGTGGACGTGCTGCTGATCGACGACATTCAGTTTCTCTCGCAGAAAGAGCGCACGCAGGAGGAGTTCTTTCACACGTTCAACGCGCTGCACGACAACATGAAGCAGATCGTGATTGCGTCGGACCGGCCGCCCCGCGAGCTGGCCGAGATCGAAGACCGCCTGCGCAGCCGCTTCGAGTGGGGGCTGATCGCCGACATTCAGCCGCCGGACCTTGAGACGAAAGTCGCCATCCTGCAGAAGAAAGCCGAGAGCGAACACCTGCCCGCGCCACTGCCTATGGACGTCGCGCTCTTCATCGCATCGAATGTCCGCACAAATGTCCGCGAGCTCGAAGGCGCTTTGGTGCGCCTGATCGCATGGTGCGGACTGAACGGTCTGGAAATCACGCTGCCCACCGCGCAGCAGTGCCTCAAGCAGTTCATCGATACGCAGGTGCGCAAGATCACGATCGAATCGATCCAGCGCGCCGTGGCGGAGCAGTTCGGCATGCGCGTTGCGGAACTGAAGCAGAGGAACAATTCCCGTGCTGTTGTGGTTCCGCGTCAGATTGCGATGTATCTCGCCAAGCAGCTTACCGAGGCGTCACTGCCGGAGATCGGGCGTCAGTTCGGGGGCAAACATCACACCACGGTGATGCACTCGATCGGGAAAATCGACGGGCAGCGCCGCGCCGACAAGAATCTCAACTCGACGCTGAACAAGCTGCAGGAAACGCTGAACGGTTGAGTGCTGGTACGAAATCAACCGATCGAGATTACGAGATCTCGCCGTTTGCACGCGTTTCGCGCGCACTCAGATGGAAGGTTCAGGCCCTGGCAGGCGGCTTCCGGTTTCGTGCGCCATGCAGGATCGCGAGAATGCGAAGCCGGTCGTCCCGCACTCGATACACGACGATATAGGGTGTTCCCGGCACCGGGAATTCTCTTGTGCCAGACTGAAGTCCGTAGTGCCCCATCATGGGAAACGCCTTCAGCCGATTCACGCTCAGTTCGATTCTCTCGATCTGCCGTCCGGCGGCTGCGGGGTTGTCGATAGCAATGTACTCTCGCGCTTCTGAAAGCTGACGCAGCGCCGGCCGCGTCCAGACCAGCTTCAAAGCTTACGCCACCGGGCGAACTCCGCCTCAACTTCCTGCTCGGAAGCATAGTCCCCGCGCTCGTCAGCCTCGATCCCTTCCCGGATCTGAGCCAGATGTAGATCCTGCAATTCCAGATACTGTTCGATGGCTTCACCGATGAGTTGAGTCCGGTCGCGCCGCTGGCGCTTAGCCAGTAGATCGAGACGTTTGATCTGGTTTTGTGGAGCTCGAAAACTGATACTGGCGATGGCGCGTGGCCTGGGCATAACGTATTTTATCGTATTTTGCTGTCATACAAAATAAGGCAGGCTGTCGCCTCGCCTGTAGTCCCTTGATTCGCGCTGCCTGCAGACGATCGGGTCGTTGAGCTTCTTCGCCGGGCGGTTCTTCGCCGAGCGGTTTGATGGATCAGCTCACCAGGCAATGAACGGCGACTTCCGCACCCAGAGTGCACTGGTCAGCTGCGCGAGCATAAACGTCGCGACATCGGCTCGCGCGATGGTGGTCCCGCCCGCGGGCAGCGCTTCGCCATCCACGCGAATTTGTCCTGTTCCGGGCTTGTTCAACAGACGCGGAGGCTGCACCACCGTCCAGTCCGTGTCGCTGGCCTGGATGCGCGTCTGCATCGCCCGCTGCGCCCGGAATGGCTTCTTCAGGATTACCGTCTCGAGAACACGCAGGAAAAATCTGGTTGCGGCCGACAGGTTCTTCGCAGCTCCCGGCCATACACCCGACGCGCCGAGCACGATCAGCCTGCGCACGCCCTCCTGCTTCATCGCCGCCAGGATATGGCCGATGGACTCTGGCAGCAGGGTGTCGTCTGTGAGCGTCCCGCCGAGCGCCGACAAGACGGCATCCTGGCCTGGAATCGCCTGCGCCACAGCTTTCGCATCGAGCGCATCGCCGACCACCACGCGCAGCCGATCGCCGCCGGTGAAGGCCGCCGGGTTCCGCACGAACACTGTGACTTCATGTCCCTGCGCCAGAGCCTGCTTCACGAGCTCGCGCCCGGTCCCGCCCGAAGCTCCAAAGATGACAATCTTCATCGGTTCATCCTACGCGCACGACGGTGCAGGATGCTCGTGCCACCCCTGACGGCTTCAGCTTTTCGTCGCGGTCACTCTTCGCGCAGCAACACGGCGGGCTCCACGCTCACGGCTCTGCGCGCGGGAACCGCAGCCGCCATTGCTCCGATCAGCACCATCGCCGCGACCGCGCCGGTCAGCACTACGGGATCGTAGACGGTCGCCTCGTACACGATGCTGGCCAACACACGGCTGCAGAGTGCGCCGAGCGCCAGGCCGGCGACCGAGCCCAAGCCCAGCAGGAGCATGGTCCGTCCGAGGGCCGCGCGCAGGACCTGCGCCTTCTGCGCGCCGAGTGCCACGCGAATGCCCATCTCGCGCAGCCGCCGCGCCACGGCGTAGCTGGCCATGCCGAAGATCCCCGTCACCGCGAGCATGGCGGCCAGGAGTCCGAGGATTCCCAGGGCCACCGTCGCCACGCGCGCTGGGAAGAGCACCAACGCCATCGCGTCTGGCCAGCTCCGGATGGTCACCGGCAGACTGGGGTCGATGTGGGTCATCAAGCTGTCTACAGCCGCGGCGATCTCCGCCGGCGGACGATTGGAGCGCACGACCAGAGTTGTGTCGCTTTCATTGTTTTGGGCAAGAGGCCAGTACATCGCCGGCTGCGGGGCCTCGGTGAGCGAATCGTATTTGCCCTGCTCCACCACGCCGACCACCTCGGTCAGCGTGGCACCATGCTCTCCAGGCTGCGCGAACCGCCGGCCAAGGGCCGCCTGAGCACTACCGAAGAGGGTTCGCGCGAAGAGCTCATTCACCAGCGCCACGTGCGAGGCGCGATTGTCGTCATGCCAGGTGAAGTCGCGTCCAGCCACCAGGCGCGTTCCGGCAGCGGCAAGATAGCCCGGCGAGATGGTGAAGTACTTCGCGGTCATGGCGCTGTTCGAATCGCGAAAGTCCTGGGTGCCCTCCCGATACACGGGCGTGCTGCTGCCTCCGGCGTTGAGCTGGATATCATCGACGATGCCCACCGCGGTCACGCCCGGGATCTGGCCAGCCTCTTCCAGCATTCGCTTTTGCACCGGCAGCGCCGATGCGTCGGAGTAGTCCGCCATTTTCATGGCGGTTTCGGCAATGACCACGCCCTCGGGCTGGATGCCGATCGGCGCGTGCAGCTGGTGGTTCATCCCGCGCAGCCCAACTAACGCGCACATGACCAGCAGTGCGCATAGGGCGACCTGCAATCCCAGCAGCAGATCGCGCAGCGTCATGCGGCGGAAGACCACCTGGGAGGAGCCCTTCATCACCTGCATAGCGTCGATCTGCCAGATCTGCCGCGCGGTGAGCAGGGCCGGAAGCACGCAACTGCCTGCAGCCAGCAGCACGGCAATACCGTAGACGCTGGCATCGGCGGGGATCGAGACCTGAATCGGCAGGGCGGGAATCGGATGCCACTGGCTGAGCACCTTCATCAGAGCCACTGATGCGAAGGTTCCCACTGTTCCGCCGAGCAAGGACAGCAGGGCGGCTTCCGCCATCACCTGGCGCAGAACCCGCCACCGGGTGGAGCCGATGGCGACACGGATGGCCAGCTCGCGTCCGCGGTCGGCGGCGCGCGCGGCAAAGATGCTCGCGAGGTTGACGCAGGCCGCGGCGAGGACCAGCAGTGCCAGCAGCAGCAATGCGGCAAGGAAGCTGCGCGCCGCATCGCCAACCTGATCGCCGAACAGACCGGCCCTGACCAGCCGGAATCCCAGCTGATCGTCGTCGACCGGATTCTGCTTCTTCATGCGCGCGGCCACGGTATTGAGATCGTTCGAGGCCTGCGGGACCGTCACTCCAGGCTTCAGCTCCCCGACGACGAACAACCCGTGGTTGAAGCGCTTTTCAAGATAGCTGTAGCCGTCGATCTGCTCCTGATTGATCATGGGCACAAAGAAGTCCGGCCACATGAACATCTCCGTCCCGTGGAATGCAGCCGGCGCAACGCCGATGACGGTGAAAGGATGCTTGTTCAGATCCAGCGTCATGCCGATCACGCGCGGATCGGCGGCGAAGCGGGTGCGCCAGAACGCATCGCTCAGCACGATGTACGGCGCCGAGTTTGGTCCATGTTCGTCGCTTTCGTGGAACAGCCGTCCGGCCTCAGGCTGGACGCCCAGCATGTCGAAGTAGCTGCCCGAGACCTCGTATATCCAGCTCTTCTTCGCGAGCCCATCCGAACTGACCGCGGCTTCATCGATGCGGAAGGCGGCGATGTCGCTGAAGGTCGTGGCGCCGGCGCGCATGTCTCTGAAGTCGGGATAGGAGTGGCTGATGTAGCCGTGCTCCTTGTGCTCGATGGTCCACAGCCGGCTCGCCCCAGCGACGTTCAGAGGGCGCAGGATCGCGGCATTCAACACACCGAAGACCACCAGGTTCGCCGCAATCGCCATGGTGAGCGACAACACGGCGACAAGAACAAATCCCGGCGAATGGCGCAGCCGCCGGACCGCAACCCGGACATCGCCGAATAAGTCGTTCATGGTTCCCCCTGAGGTGGGAAATGACCGCGCAGAATAATCCCGGCATCGCAGCTGCACCTTCGCCGCCAACCGCTCGCTCACCCATCGTCAGTAAAAGACGAGGCTTAATCAACGAGCCCAGTCAATTCGCCCCCATCGCGCTGTCCACAATCCAAATGCAGCGTCCATTCCCGGACAACAGCTTCGAGCTTCGGGCTTCACACTTCCAGCTAACTGCTTTTTCCCTACTTCCCGCGCTCTCCGCCCTGTACCCTGTTTTCATCCCACGATGATTCGCCGTATTTTCCTGGCCTTTTCACTTTTCTTTCTCTTTCTCCCGGCTCACGCCGCCCCGCGTCCGCAGGATACCGGCTTCCTGAACCGCTCGATCGAGATCAACGGCGTCCTCCATCGCTACGTGGTCTACCTTCCTGAAAACTGGAATCGGCAGCAGACGTGGCCTTTCATCCTGTTCCTCCACGGCTCGGGCGAGCGCGGCTCCGAGGGCATGGACCAAACGCAGATCGGCTTGCCCCAGGCCATCCGTCTTCATCCTGAACGCTGGCCCTTCGTTGTGGTTATGCCTCAGGTCCCCTTCAATCACCATCACTGGACCGACCCGGACATGATGGCGATGGCCATCGCTGCGCTGGATGCGGAGATGAAGGAATTCCGCGGCGATCCGGACCGGGTCTACCTCAGCGGCCTCTCGCTCGGCGGCTATGGCGTCTGGGAAATCGCGAAGATGTATCCGCACCGCTTCGCGGCGCTCGTCCCTGTCTCCGGCGGCGTCTTCTGGTCGTATCAGCCGGACCGCTGGAAAGAGGTCTACACGCTGCCGGCCGAATACGCGCGCGCCATCGGCCGGACGCCCGCGTGGCTGTTCCACGGCGCCGACGATCCCATTGTCATCCCGCGCCAGTCGCTGCTCATGTTCCAGGCGCTCAAAGCCAACGGGGGGGATGTCCGCTTCTGGGAATACGCGGGGATCAAACACAATGTCTGGGATCGCGCGTATGCGGAGCCTGAGCTCCCGCACTGGCTGCTGGCCCAGCGTCTCAGCGCCATCCCCAGGCTGACGACGCTCTCGGAACAGATCCTGATCCCGGTTCATCCCGTTCCTGCGAAGGTGGATCCCGCACTCTACAACGGGTACGTCGGGGATTATGAAGACCAGAATCAGATCGTCGCCAGCGTGTTTCGCCAGGGAGACAAGCTGCTTTCGCGCAATCGCATTGGCGAAGTGACGGAGCTGCTGCCGGAAAGCTCAACCACCTTCTTCTATCCGACCGGCGACACGCGCCGCGTCACTTTCGAGCGCGACCAGGAAAACCGCGTCACGGGCATCCGCTTCCGCGACGACCGGCACGAGGAATTCTGGGAGCGCAAACACTGAGCATCACCTCTGCGACCGTGTGCCTGTTGCTGTCCACTCCCGAACACTCATTTCTCCTTCTGAACAGTCCGTCTGTCCCTAATCCTGCCTAAGTCATTGATTCCCCAAAGCCTCTTATCCCACAACGACGGCATGTGGCGTGCTCTCTTATCTACTGATCGGCCCCCCAAATTGCCACCCAAGGGAACACCTATGCATCCATCCGCGTATCCGCCCAGCGAGGTTCGTGCCATGCGCCGCTTCGCTCTGTTTATCGTCTGCTTCACGGTGATCGTCGTTTTGGGCGTTTCGCTGCCGCACTCCCGGCACGGTGTTCGCGCCGCGGCCGCTGCGCAAACGGGCAACTGGCACAACGGCGAATGCGACGACAAGAGCAACCACTGGGGCGAAGCCCACGTCTGCCAGATGCGACGCACCACTTTCGCCCTCCCCTCCGGCCGGGTCAGCGTGAGCACTGTGAATGGCGGTATCGATGTCATGGGTGAGGACCGCAATGACGTCGCGCTCGAGGCGCGCGTCACCGCCTGGGCGCCGAGCGAATCCGAAGCCAATGATCTGCTCAATCAGGTGGTCATCGACACCGACAACGGCGAAATCCGCGACCATGGGCCACGCTCGCATTTCTTCAACCACACCGGCTACGGCATCGATTATCACCTCCATGTGCCGCGTCATCTGGCAGCCGAGCTGCACACGATGAACGGTGGCATCGACCTGACGCGTGTGGATGGCAATCTCCGCTTCGAAACCACCAACGGCGGTGTCACGCTCGACCACGTCTCTGGCGATGTTGAGGGTCACACCGTCAATGGCGGCCTCAACGTTTCTCTGGCTGGCGATCGCTGGCAGGGTGAAGGCCTCCACGCTGACACCACGAATGGCGGGATCGAACTGGAGGTGCCTGAACATTATTCAGCGCATCTTGAAACCGGCACCGTCAACGGCGGCATTAACGTGGAGTTCCCCATCACGGTTCAGGGATCCATCAAGAACCGTCTCAATACGGACCTCGGGAATGGTGGACCCACCGTCCACGTTCAGACCGTCAACGGCGGAGTGACCATCACGCACAGCAGCTCAGCCAGCGTCGACTAGTTGTCATCAGGTTTTCCTCCAACAGGCCCTCCCCTTTTTGTCTCGAATGCATAGCCGGCCGACCCACCGGCTGTGCATCGGTCGTCCCTCCCGAACCCGCATCACGACTGCCTCTAGCCACCCTTTCCACTCACGCCCGTCTCTTTCCACACGAACTTTCATGGCTTTCTGTGAATCCGGTGGACATCCTGTGCCCGAACTCTTCGCCCGTCCCTCGCTTTCCTCACTTTGCTCATTCCCACAGCCGTGTTTTCTAAAACTCGGTCGGGCTTCCCACTCGCTCCCCCAGCGGTTTGGCGTCGCCTTTCCACTTTTCCGAACTGAACGGCTACTACTACTGGTTAAGAAGTAAATTCAAAAACAAAAACAGCCGTCGTCGTCGCGGCGCACGAGCTTCGCCGCCGCTCCCACAAAAAGCCCCCGTTTTCCAGAGAGCGCATGTGAGGCGCTTGACTCTACAATGAATGCGCGATCCTGTGTGCCTTGCGGACTCCCTCCCCGCCTGGTGTACAGTGAGTCCAATCGAATCGGGGGAAGTCATCATGCCGGCTGTCGAAGAGGAAAAAGGGGTTCAGGGAGCGACTATGGAGATCGCCGTCAGTCGTCAGGATCTTCTGCGTGAGCTCACCGCCACGCAAAGCGTCGTCGAGCGCAAGACCACCATCCCGATCCTCTCCAATTTTCTGCTTGAGGCCGACGGCGACAGGATCGTGATCACTGCAACCGATCTGGACCAGAGCATTCGCACCTCCTGCGCGGCCAAGGTGAAAAAGCCCGGCTCCTGCACCATCCCCGCGCGCAAGCTTTACGACTACATTCGCCTGCTCGGCGACGGCGACATGTCCATCAAGCTGCTCGAGAATCACTGGGTTCAGATTCGTGCCGGCCGCTCCAACACGCGCATGGTGGGCATGGCTCGCGCGAATTTCCCGCAGGTTCCTGAGTTCCCAACCAGTGCCGCAACGAAGATTCCCGTCGCCTCGCTGCGCACTCTGATCGCGCGCACCATCTTCGCCATCTCGAACGAAGAATCCCGCTACACGCTCAACGGCGCGCTGCTGATCCTCAAGTCGGAATCGATCGCGATGGTCGCAACGGACGGTCACCGTTTGGCGCACATCGAAAAGACCAGCGAAAACTTTCCCGGCATCAATGCGGAAAAGAAAACCCTCGTCCCGCGCAAGGCTCTGCAGGAGCTGCAATCGCTGCTGGCGAACACCGAAGCGGAGTTCATCGAATTTGCCGACGACGATGCGACGCTCTTCTTCCGCATCGGTCATCGCGTGCTCACCAGCCGCAAGCTTACCGGCCAGTTCCCCAACTACGAAGCGGTCATGCCGCGCGACAACAACAAATTCGTCATCGTGCGCAGCGCGGACCTGGGCGCTTCCATCCAGCGCGTCGCGCAGTTCGCCGACGAGCGTTCCGGTGCCATCAAGATGCGCCTGGAGGGGAATGAGCTCAAGGTCTCGTCCTCCTCCACCGAAGCCGGGGAGTCCGAGGACACCATCGAGACGCCCTACAGCTTCGATCCGATCGTCGTTGGCTTCAACTCCGCGTACCTGCTGGACTTCCTCAAAGCCATCGGCAACGAAGGCGAATGCCGGCTCGAGTTCAAAGACGCGCAATCCGCCGGCCAGGTGCGCCCGGAAGACGGGTCGGACGAATACAAATACCGCTACATCATCATGCCCATGCGGATTTGAGTTTCACGAAAGGCACGCAGCACCGCATTGCTCCCAGGATAATCCAGGACGAGCCCCGTGGGGGGTCTCTGCTAAAGGGGCCCACATTCCGTTGTTATGGGATTGTCAGACCTGGCAAAGAAAAACCGGAGGCGCATCGGCTGGGGCGGAACCCCCATGGCCCTAAAATAAAGGTGAGCTTACCTCTCCGGCATTTCTGGCACGAGGAGAAACCCCATTGTCGACAACGACGACCCAAATCCCTCTGGAGACCTATCTCCGCACGCCCTACGAGCCGGACGTGGATTATGTGGATGGCGAGATTGAGGAACGAAACGTGGGCGAGTACGACCACAACATCCTTCAACGGGCGATCCTGATCTGGTTCTACATGCACGAGATGGAGTGGAGTATCCGTTCGATCCAAGAGCAGCGCACCCGTGTTGCCGCCACGAAAGTTCGCATCCCGGACGTGAGTGTTTTTTCCCGCTCCACTCCAGTCGAACAGGTATTCTCGCGACCACCGATCATTGCCATCGAGGTTCTCTCTCCAGAGGATCGCCATTCCAGAATCGCGGCCAAGATCAGGAACTACATCGATTTCGGCGTGCGATGCATCTGGGTGGTGGATTCTACAACCCGCGAAGGTTGGGATTGCAGCGACGGCAACTGGGTTCGTTCTGACCGGCTCACGGTCTCCGGCACCCCCATCTACCTTTCCCTTCCGGAACTCTTCGAGAGAATCGATAAGGAAAACGCCTGAACTTCGCGCGCACCAGCTAATTGAAGATCATCTGCATCAGTTGCCGGATGCGCGAGCGCTGCGATTCCAGCAGCTTCAGCTGGCTCAGCAATGCCTGGACCTGATAATCCTCGCCGCCCGGCCTTCCCAGCGCGCTGCCGCGAAAGATCGGGTCATCGCGATGCATCACACGCGTGGCCTCGAACAGGAAAGCCCTCGTGTTGCTCTTCGCTTTGCCCTCGTAGTCGAAGGTTGGCCCATCCTCCATGCGCTTCCCGGGTTGGATAAATCCCTCGATGACGATCTCCGCGTACGCGGGCACCTCGAGATGGCCGCAGTCCATCAGCTCGACAGGGTTCTGCTGCAATGCGCCGGCGAGATCGAAGACGTCCATCCCCTCCGGACACGCCGCTCGCGCCGCAATCACGGTTGACTCCGGAGCGCCGATGGCGAGCATCATGGGGAGCTCGCTCTTCCTCTCTTCGGCGTTCGCGACGTGCCGGGCCAGATCGCTGCGCTTTGGAGCGTTGACTGTCGCCTGCTTCGGGCCGATCACCTTCATTCGGTACATGCCCACGCTGCGCTGTCCCGTCTCCGGATCCCTGCTGATGTTCAGGTGCCACGTTCCGATATGCCGATCGCTGTCGTGCTCGCTCCACTGCGGGACAGGAAACTGGACGAGATCGAGCACGCTCGCCGGGACCACGTTCTCCATCACCGGCCCGTTGCGCACCACCTTCGGCACGATGGGGTTCCGCAGCCTTCTGCGCGTCCGCTCCACCATCATCGCGGGCGGGAGTTCCGGATCCAGTCCGAGCGCCAGGGCAATACACATCGGATCGATCAACCCGTTCGTAAACACCCGCTGTCCCGGGTAGTCTTTGACGTTTTCAAACAGCAGCGGACGGTGTCTCGATATGGTCCAGCGTCCGATGCCGGCCTTCCAGTCGATCCGCTCCCGTACTCGCGTGAGGTGACGTGTGTCGCTCAGCAGTTTGACAAAGCCACGCAGGTCGGGCGATCCGGCAGGCTCGGGTGGCGCGAACGGGTCATACGCCGTGAACAGCGGCGGCGCGGGCTTGGGCCCGTCGGGCTGTGGGCTGATGCCCCAAAGAAGCTCTTTCACCGGATGACAACCAGCGTTTCCGCCGGCATCTGCGCGTCGGCCGACCCGTGCTCGGCAGCCGCCACCTTCTTTGCTTTCGCAAAGTTGGGCAAGCCATCGACAGGGGAGCAACTGCGCAAACCCGGCAACTCCTTCAAATACCAGCAAAACCGCGCCCGGCGATTCGCTGGATCCAGGGGCCAGGACGGCAAGTTACGAGCAAGACGGGGGAAGTCTTCGGCTGAAGCTGAGCGAGCAGGAGCGCGCAGCAGCGAGCCACACCAGGTGCTTTTATAGCCGAGAAGGCTGTGAACACCGTCACCAAACCGGCGTGGGAATCTACAACTTTTTGGGAAGTGTTTTCCTCGTCAGGATACGGGCCTGTCGTGCTACCAGCGAATCACTCCGCCGCCAGCTTCCGGAGCCGCCCGCTCACGTTCCAGAACGCCCGGCTGTCGTGGTAGGCCGCTTTCCAGATCGACCCCTTATCCAGCGTCACCGGCGTTCCATCCGCCGTGGTCAGATTCCACAGCCCGTGATCCTTCGCGTCGATCGTGCGCGTGCGGATGAACTTCCACTGCTGCAGGAATCTTTCGAAGTAAATCGGATCCTGCTTTCCGTACCGCTCGTGCATCATGAGCAGCGCGTTCAAGCCCTCCACCTGCACCCACCATTCCTTGTGCGTGTCCTCGGGCTTGTCGAACGTCGTGCCGAACTGGAAGAACCCGCCATTCTGCGCGTCCCATCCATACGCGAGCGCGTGATCCACCAGCATCTTCGCCATCCGCTCGGTCTTCTCGCTCGCCTTGCCGTGCAGCCGCTCATCGGTTTCGAGCATCAGGTATGCGGTCTCCACATCGTGCCCGTACGAATCGTGTCCAGGGATCGGCTGCCACGCGTTTGTGAAGAACAAATTCATCACGCCCGGCTCCACGCTGATCTTGTCCCGCACGATCGCGAGCAACTCCTCGAGCCGCGCTCGCAGCGTTGGATCAGGCCAGACCTTGTAGAGCTCGGTCCACGCCTCCAGCAGGTGAATATGCGTGTTCATCGACTTGTAGTTCTCAGGGCCGATCGGAATCGGCGGCATCGTCACCGTCCCGCTCGGCGACTCCGGAACCAGCGGCTTGCCCGCGCGCGTCAGCATCTCGAAATAGCCGCCATGCGCCGCATCGTGTCCGTGGTCATCGGCCCACAGGAAGCCCTTCTTCGCGAGCTCCAGCGCGCTCTGGTCCTTCGTCGCCTGATAGGCTGCCGCCAGCCCATAGATGCAGAACCCGACTCCATACAGGTCCTTGTTTTCGGTGAACTCCGGGGTCACTTTGCCGTCGTCGTCGAGCCCCCAGTAGAACCCGCCGTACTGCTTGTCCCACATGGTGTTTTCGAGATAATCCACACCCTGCTTCACCAGCGGCAGAAATTCCTCCCGCATCGCGGGCTCGCGGATCACCACCTGCGACGCGACCCAGGTCATGCGCCCCTGGAAGACAGAAAATTTCCCATCGCTCGGCAGCCATTGCCAGTCGAGCGCAAAATGGGAATGAAATCCCCCATGCTCGCGATCGACGGACCGCGGAAACCACATCCCCAGCACCTCGCGGTGGAGCGCCGCGTCGACTTCGCCCGCCAGACGCAGCCAGGTCTCGCGCGTCGGCTGCGCATCCGCGGCGCTCCCGGCTGGCTGACTTGCTTGCGCCGAACCAGCCGCGGCCGCCACAGACAACAAGCCCACTCCCAAAAAGCAACGAAAATGTGAATGTCTCATGGAATCGCGGCCATGCTACCACACGCTGCGTGCCGAACCCGTGCTCAGCGGAACTTTAGACAGAGCTTGCGGAGTTTCTTCGTGCTGGGCCGGTCATTAAAACACATCGCCACTACCGCGCCGCGGTCAGAATCGCCCCGGCAATCGACTCCAGGGGCATCACTTTATCCACGGCATTCAGCTTGATCGCCTCTTTGGGCATCCCAAACACAATGCAGGTGGCTTCATCCTGGGCAATGGTCTTCGCGCCGGCCTGATGCATTTCCAGCATCCCGCGCGCGCCGTCGTCGCCCATGCCGGTCAGGATGACGCCCACCGCGTTCGGTCCCGCATAGCGCGCGGCCGAGCGGAACAGCACATCGACCGAAGGCCGATGCCTGCAGACCAGCGGCCCGTCCTTGATCTCGACGTAGTACCGCGCGCCGCTGCGCTGCAAGAGCACGTGATGATTCCCCGGCGCGATCAAGGCGCGCCCGCGCAGCACGGTATCGCCGCTCTCGGCTTCCTTCACGGTGATGGCGCAAAGCCCATCCAGGCGGGTGGCAAAGGCGCGCGTAAACAGCTCCGGCATGTGCTGCACAATCACGATTCCCGGCGTGTCGGGGGGCAGCGTTTCGAGCAGCGTTCTGAGGGCCTCGGTCCCGCCGGTCGACGCCCCGATCATGACTACTTTCTCCGTCGTCTTCGACATTGCGAACGCCGCAGGGGCCAGGACCGCATCCGCCGTCAGCTTGGGCTCGACCTTGTGCCTTGCGGTCAGCGGCTGGACGCGTGCGCCGGCCGCCGCCTTCACCGCATCGCAGATGATGGTGCGCGAGTCTTCGAGAAATTGCCGCACGCCGATGCGGGGCTTGGTCACGATCTCCACCGCGCCGTACTCGATCGCTTCCAGCGCGGTTTGCGCGCCTTCCTCGACCAGGCTCGAGCAAATGACCACCGGAATGGGGTGCTGCGCCATGAGCTTCCTGAGGAACGTGATCCCGTCCATGCGCGGCATTTCCACGTCGAGGGTGATCACGTCCGGCACCTGCTCGGCGATCCTCTCGGCGGCGACATACGGATCGCCCGCCGACCCGATCACTTCGATGTCCGGATCCTGCGACAGCAGCAGCGTCAGCGTCTGGCGGACCACCGCCGAATCGTCGACGATCAACACGCGAATTTTTGCCTGGCCCATGTCTCCGCCTCTTGCTGTTACCCCAGCCGCCGCAGCCGGACCTCGCCCGTCTCCGTGTAGAAGTCGATATGGAATCCGACCGGGCCTCCGAGTTCTGAAGCGGCGATGTTGAAACCCTCGGCGCGAAGGACCTCGAGCGCCATTTCCCGGTTCAGTCTGCCCACAGTCGGCCGCGCGTGATGCCCGTGCATCCTGAGCACGTCGGCGCCGCCGAAGAGCTTCACTACTGTTTCCCGCCGCGGGGCACTCAGCGCGTCGAACTGTTCCGCCAGATCGCGAATCGCGAAATCGACATAGCGCCGCGATGCGGCCAGGCTCAGCTTGCCTCTGCTTTTTTCCGGATACTGCGGCAACATGGGATGACAGAGAGCGGCAATCCCGCGCCGCTCATTGCGGAAGGTCACCCCCACGCACGATCCGAGGACGGTGCGAAGAATCGCGGGGCCATGCACCAGGTGCGACTCTCCCGGCTGCACATAGACGTCGCGGCATTGCTCAGGTTCGTCCATGGAGCCTCCTGTAGAGGGCCGGTCCCACGGGCTCGAGCGGCAGATGCATGTCGTGCAGGGTTTCCGAATGCCCCACAAAGAGGTATCCGCCCGGCTTCAGGTAGCTCGACAGCTTTCCCAGAATGCGCTCCTGCGTCGGCCGGTCGAAATAGATGATCACGTTTCGACAAAAGACCGCGTCCGCGGTTTCGTCCAATCCGTAATCGGCGTCCATGAAGTTGAGGCGCCGGAATTCCACCAGCTTCCGCAGCTCGGGAACGATCCTTACCCGGTCGGAATCCCGTTCGCGGCTGCGCAGCAAGTATTTGCGCCTCATCAGAGGAGGTACCGGCTCGACCGTGTCGTTCGTGTAGATCCCCATTTCCGCTTTGGCCAGCACCTTTGTCGAAATATCCGTGGCGAGAATCCGAAACCGGAAGCCTGGATGCGTCTCCGCGTACTCGCTCAGCACCATCGCCAGGGTGTACGGCTCTTCGCCCGATGAGCATCCCGCGCTCCAGATCAGCACTGGCTGGCCCTCCGAACGTGCCGTCATCTCCGGCAAGGCTTGTTGCGCCAGGTAGCTGAAGTGCTTCGATTCGCGGAAGAAATCGGTTTTGTTCGTGGTTACCACGTCGATGAACCGGACTTTTTCTTCTCTCAGTCCCTCCTGACCGAACAGATAGTCGCAGTAATCCCTGAACGAGTCGATGTTCAGCTCGCGCAGACGCTTCCGGAGGCGGCCCTCGAGCATGGTCTTTTTCTCGGCTCCGAGCCGGATTCCGGCCTCCTCATAGACAAAGCTGGAGAGGCGTCCAAAATCCCGGGTGGAGAGCGCATCCTCATGGGTAGTCATGGCGTCGGCTTCGAGCGTGAAGGGGCGCGCCGGCGCCCCCCTCTCCGCTAGGCTGCCGCCTCCGTGGCCGGTTTGGCCGCATCCTGGCCGCGGACGGCCGCCAGCTCATCGGCAGAGAAGACGCGATCGATGTCCAGGATCATGATGAACTGCGCATCGCGCTTGCCCATCCCGCGAATGAAGTCGGTCCGGATGTGGGTGCCGATCCTGGGCGCGGGCTGAATCTGATCCGGCTCCAGATCGATGACCTCTTCGACCGAATCGGCGAGCGCGCCGATCACCGTCGCCTCGCCCTCCAACAGCACCTCCACCACCACGATGCAGGTGTTGCGTGTGCTCTCGGTCTTCGACATCTCGAAGCACAGGCGCAGGTCCACCACCGGCACCACGCTGCCGCGCAGATTAATCACACCCGCCATAAATTCCGGCGTGCGTGGAATTGCCGTGATCGTCGTCAGGTCCAGCACCTCCCGCACTTTCGCCACATCCGTCGCGAAAATTTCGTTGCCGAGTTTGAAGGTCAGGTACTGCCGGGTCTCTGTAATTTCGCTTACGCTCATCTCTCTCACTCCTCTCTTCCTTTGCTGGAGCGCGGCGCGGGCTTATCTGCCGAGGAGCCCGCGCCACCCCGGTCAGTAGCGCTCGAACTCCCCGTCGACCGCGTCGTGCTTGTCGCCCATCCGCAGCTTGACTCCGCCGGCGGCCTTCGCCGCGGCCCTGGCCGGCGCGGCTGCCTGGGCCGCCCTGGCTGGGCGTGCGGGGGTCGGGTGCGCAGGCCGAGGAGGCTTGCTGCCCCGCCGCGGCCCTTCGCCCTCGTCTCCGGTCTGGAAGAAGGCCAGGGCGCTCACCAGCTGTTCCGATTGCCCGGTCAGCTCCTCGGTCGTCGAAGCCATTTCCTCGGCCGCCGACGCGTTTTGCTGAATCACGCCCTCCAGCTGCTGCAGCGCCTTGTTGATCTGCTCAGCTCCGGTGTCCTGCTCCTTGCTGGCCGCGGTGATCTCCTGCACCAGCTCCGCCGTGCGCTGAATATCGGGCACCAGCTTCTCCAGCTGCTCGCCGGATTTTTCCGAGACGCGCAGCGTGGTCGACGAAAGCTGATTGATTTCGCCGGCAGCCTTCTGGCTGCGCTCGGCCAGCTTGCGCACTTCGGCCGCGACCACGGCAAACCCCTTGCCGTGTTCGCCCGCGCGGGCGGCTTCAATCGCCGCGTTCAGCGCCAGCAGATTCGTCTGCCGCGCGATCTCCTCGATGATCGAGATCTTGTTCGCGATCTCTTTCATCGCGGCCACCGCTTCGAGCACGCTTTTGCCGCTCTCGAGGGCGTCCTTCGCCGATTTGTTGGCGATCTTGTCGGTCTGTTGCGCGTTATCGGCGTTCTGCTTGATGTTGGAAACCATCTCCTCCATCGACGACGAGGCCTGCTCGGCCGCCGCCGCCTGCGCGCTGGCGCCTTTCGACACCTGCACGGACGCGGTTGAAATCGACTGGCTCGCCGACGCGACCTCGCCCGCAATGGTCCGGATCTCCGACACGGTTTGCGTCAGCCCCTGCACCATGGACGAGAGCGCCTGCATCAGCTTGTCTTCCGGCGACCGCTCTTTCAGGACTACGGCCAGATTGCCGCTGGCGACCTGTTCGGCTCCCGCCGTGATCTCGTTCATGGCCCGGATCAGAACGTTCAGGTTGTTCTTGATCTTGTTGAAGTCGCCGTTGTAGGTGTCGGTGATCTCGGCCGGGATATCCCCCTTCGAGATCTGATCCACATACCGAGCCGAGACGTTCAGCGGCCCGATCACCGCGTCCAGCATCGCGTTCACGCCGCGCACAATCTCGCCGTACGCCCCCTGGAACTGCTCGGCCCGGCCGCGCTCCGAGAGCTGGCCGGCTTTCGAAGCCTCAATCAGGCGATCCAGTTCCTTGTGCAGCCCCTGCACCACGATGCCGACGTTGTTGATGGCCTGCTTCATCTTCTCGTGATCGCCCTTATAGGTGGCGGCGATCAATTCGTCGATTTTGCCCGAGGAAATCTGCGCCAGAATGCGATTCCCCTCGCCGATGGGCAGCAGGATGGCATCGAGCATCGTGTTCACGCCGCGTATGATTTCGGCGTACGCGCCCTGGAATTGTTCCGGCTTGCCGCGGTCGGAAAGCTGCCCCTCCCGCGAGGCCTCGATCAGCCGCGTCATTTCCTTCTGCAGCGATTGGGTCACGATGGCGACGTTGTTGACGGCGACCTTCATCTTTTCGTGGTCGCCTTTGTAGGTGGCGGCGATCAACTCGTCGATCTTGCCGGAGGAAATCTGCGCCAGAATGCGATTCCCCTCGCCGATGGGCAGCAGGATGGCATCGAGCATCGTGTTCACGCCGCGTATGATTTCGGCGTACGCGCCCTGGAATTGTTCCGGCTTGCCGCGGTCGGAAAGCTGCCCCTCCCGCGAGGCCTCGATCAGCCGCGTCATTTCCTTCTGCAGCGATTGGGTCACGATGGCGACGTTGTTGACGGCGACCTTCATCTTTTCGTGGTCGCCTTTGTAGGTGGCGGCGATCAGCTCGTCGATTTTGCCGGAGGAAATCTGCGCCAGAATGCGGTTCCCCTCGCCGATGGGGAGCAGGATGGCATCGAGCATCTCGTTGATGCCTTCCACCATCTCGCGATACATCCCGGTAAACTGGCCGGCCCGGCCGCGCTCCTCCAGCCGTCCGTCTTTCGAAGCCTCGACCAGCCGCAGAATCTCCTGCGAGACCAGCATTGCTTCGTCGCCTGGATGGCCGTTCGCGCCATTCTCCCGATCGAGAATTGCGTGCCCGTTCGCCTTGTGGTGTCCGTTCGTTTTCTGATTTTCCCGTGTTCCCGTAGCCGGCATGTTACCCGCCCTTTCTCTGCTGCTGGACCTGTTAATGACTTGCGCTGGCCAATGCTCCAGCGCCAACGTTGCTGGCGATTTCGACGAGGGCTCCGTCCGGTGGAACTCCGCTCTGCTGCTCGCGGGCCAGATTCGGCGTCAGGTTCGGCGGCGGGCCCTGCGCGCGAACGCGCTCCCGCTGCATCCTGCTCCGAACCGCCTCCTGGACCAGCCGCTGCGGATCCAGAATCAGCGCCACCTTTCCGTTGCCCAGAATCGTCGCGCCCGAGACCACCTGCACGTGCCGGTACAGGCGCCCGAGGTTCCGAATCACCGTCTGACAATCCCCCAGGACCTGATCCACCACCAGCCCGCAGCGCCCCTCTTCGCTTTCGACGACCATGATCTGTTCGCGCTCCGGCCGGGGGGTGTTCACAGCGAAGTATTGCCGCAACCGGATGTAGGGAATCAGCTCCCCGCGCACATCCGCCATGTGCTTTCCGTTCACCCGCTCGATGTCTTCCCGGGTCAGCTCGATGCACTCCAGAGTCGAGGCCAGCGGCAGCACGAAGAATGCCTCGCCCACCGTCACCAGCAGCCCGTCGATGATGGCGAGGGTCAGCGGCAGCCGCAGCGTCACGGTGGTACCCTGGCCGCGCTGGCTCGCGACCTCGATCGATCCGCGCAGGCTCTCGACCCGCTGCCGGACGACATCCATGCCCACCCCGCGGCCTGAAACATCCGTCACTTGTTTCGCGGTCGAGAACCCTGGCTGGAAGATAAAGGAGAAGATCTCCGCCTCGCTCAGCTGCGCATCGGCGGTTGTCAGCCCGCGTTCGACCGCGCGGTTGCGCACCGCGTCCCCGTCGATGCCCGCACCGTCGTCCGACACCCCGATCAGCACGCTGGCTCCGGAATGCTGCGCGGCCAGATGGATCTTCGCTGTCGGACGCTTCCCTTCGGCCGCCCGTCGCTCGGGCGATTCGATCCCGTGATCCATGCTGTTGCGGATCAAATGCATCAGCGGATCGCCCAGCTGATCGATTACCGTCTTGTCCAGTTCGGTGTCCGCGCCCTCGATGGTGAGCTCCACGTCCTTGCCCAGGTCGCGCGCCAGATCGTGCACCAGCCGCCGGAATCGCTCGAAGGTCGCCCGGATCGGCACCATGCGCAGCGTCATCGAGTTCTCGCGCAGCGCCGACGTCAGCCGCTCGATCTCCTCCGATACCGCCAGCACCTCGCTGTCGTCCGAGCCCGCCGCAATCTCGCTCAGCCGCGCCTGCACCGTCACCATCTCGCCCACCAGATCGACCAGCTGATCCAGCCGCGCCGCAGGCACCCGCAAACTCGCAGAAGTCTCCGGCTGATCGGTGGCACGCCGTCCCGCCATCCGCCGCTTTTCTTCGAGGGCTTTCGCGATGACGTCGCCCGCGCATTCCACCGCTGGGGGCGCTCCGGTCTCGGGCTCCGGACTGGCCACGGTTGCCGCCGGGCTGCCGGTCCCGATTGCCCCTTCCCTGATAGCCCCGTCCCTGGTTGCCCCGTCCCTGATTGCCCCGTCCTCAGCCGCCTCGGGTTCAATCGCCAGCTCGCAGACGTCCTCGACAAAGATGAAGACATCCCGAATTGCGTCCTCGCCGGCGCTCGTCACCAGCACCATCTCCCAGCACACATAGCAGCGCTCGGGCTCGAGCTCCCCGATCGCCGGGATCTCCGCCATCGAGGCGTGCGCCGTCAGCCGGCCCAGCCCGCTCAGCTCGCGGATCAGCAGCAGGGGGTCAGCCCCGTTCCGCATCAGCTCCGGCCCGGGGGCAAAGTGGATCCGCCACGCCCGCTCCGGCATTGCCGATTCCGCTTCCTTTTCAGATACTGGCTGGGTCTCTTTCCGGGCCTTGTCCGGCGCGTTGCCGGGGCCAGCCGTTTCAGCGCTCCCGGTGAGCGCTCGCACTTTGGCAAGAATCTGCGCGCAGGCTCCGCGGTCGACCGCTGCGTCGTTCTCGCCCTCTTCCACCATCGCCCGAATCTGATCCAGTGCCGACAGCGTCAGGTCCACCAGGTCCGGCGTCACCGCCAGATGCCCCTTCCGCACCTCGTCAAAAGCGTTTTCGAGCTTGTGCGCGAACGCCGCGAGCTCGTCGAAGCCGAACATCGCCCCCGAGCCCTTGATGGTGTGCAGCGCGCGAAACACGCGACCCACCAGCTCGCCATCCTCGCGCCGCTCGTTCAGCTCCAGCAGCACCGCCTCCAGTTCCACCAGCAACTCCCTGGCTTCTTCCTGGAATCCGTGCCGGAACTGGTCGATGTCCTGGTCCGCCGCCACTATTGTGCCTCGCTCGCGGCTGCCGGGGAGTCCGCGAACGGGAATCGCTCCAATCCCGCCTCCTCGAGGGTGGCGCGCAGTTTCTCCGGAACCGGCCCCTGCAGCGCAAGAACCACGCCCGATGCCTTCGCCTCCCGTTCCGCTGCCCACAACAGCTGCACCGCGGTTACATCGAAGCCCGTCGCTGTCTCGAGCGAGATCCTAACCTCGCCTGCCGACGCCAGCGCCTCCAGCAGGACTTCCTTCAGCGCGGCCGCGAGGGCGATGTCAATCTCCCCCTCCAGCCGAACGACTCCGGGCTCCGCGCTTCGGTCGAACGTGACAGGCACAGCTCTCTCCTTCATTCCCTTTATTTCAGTCAGCGGACCAGCTTCTGCACCACCGCGATCAGCTGCTGGGCCTCGAACGGCTTCACGATCCAGCCCGTCGCGCCCGCCTTGCGTCCGGCATCCTTCTTTTCCGGCTGCGATTCGGTGGTCAGCATCAGGATCGGCGTGAACCCATATCCATTGAGCTTCCGCATCCCCACGATCATCTCGATCCCGTCCATCTGCGGCATGTTCAGGTCCGTGATCACCAGATCGAATTTCTGTCCTCCCGCCTTTTCGAGGCCCTGCTTGCCGTCGACCGCCTCCGTCACGCCGTACCCCGCGTTGCGCAGTGTGAAGCTCACCATCTGCCGCACGCTCGCCGAATCGTCCACTGTCAGCACTTGTTTCATATGGACCCTATATCTCTCTCATCGGTGAAACCAGGCTTTTCTCCAGACTCACTACTCCCACGTGTCCCGCTTTCCCAAAACGGCATCCGACCTTCCGAATCGGTACTTTTGTTCCCGCCGTCGCCGGTGTTTCCCGGCCCCTCGCCTGGGCCTCACCTCAGAAAAGTTCCACGCTGTTGCCGGCAAAGCTCTGCTCGGCGGCCGGCAAGGGTCCTCCATCGAGCGCGGCCCGCAGCACGGCACGCTCCATCTCCGTGGTATAGCTGGCGGAAAACCGCTCCTCGACCGCCGCCCGGTCGTAGTGGCGTCCGGCGGCCGGGTTCTGCCTCTCGAGTTCCTGCCGCGCTGCTTCGACGCCGTCGAGCGCCGCCGGGAGAAGGCCAAAGCACAATTCCAGCCGGTCCGCTGTTCCGCCAATCTCCGCGACGCGTGCCTTGAGCGCCAGCACCGTCGTCTCAATGTCCCGTCCTCGGGAATCCGCGCACTGCGCGGCCTCTCGCAGGATCGCGATCCCCTCTTCGGTTTCGCTCCATGCCTCGCGCAGTCCCGCGTAGCTGCTTTCGGAAAAGGCTTCGAGCGTGGAGCCGCTGTGCTCGACCAGCGTCCCAATCTCCCCCGTGGCCGTTTCCGATTGCGTTGTGATCTCTCGCCACGCCGAGGAAATGCGCTTGATGGACTTCGAAATCTCGAGGATTCCATCCGCCTGCGTGCCCAGATGGCTGGCCTCGACGATGGAGTTGAACATCAGCAGGCGCAGGCGGTCCCGCACGTCTTTGGACCGCGCCAGATGCTCGTTGACCAGCTGCATCAGCCCCGAGATGCCGGCGAACGACGCCTGCACCTTCCTGTCCTCGGCCTCGCATTCCTTCTCGAGCTGCTCGATGCGCGTCAGCTGCTCGGTGAGCACGCTCTCCTGGCGCATCATCATCGGGCTCAGCGCCAGCAGCTCGGAGCCGGCAATGTGTACGATCCCGTCCATGCAGGTTCGGATCTGCGCGACCCATCCCTCCACCGTCTGCCGCACGTTGCGGAGCTGATAGCTCTGGATCGCGAGCCCCGCCTGCAGCGCGGCCGGCTCAGGAGCCGCTTCACCCTCCAGTCCCGCGGCGATCTCCCCCAGCGCCGTGCGCACGTGCTCCAGCTCCTGCCGCGTAATGTCGTGCGCCTGCACGGCCGCAACTACTCCCGCAATCCTGCCTGCCACCTCTTCCATGCAGCCTCTGAACCGGACCGGCGTCTGGAACATCTCCGCGAGCGTCGAGTCCACCAGGCTCTGGGCGTTGCCGAGGCTCTCCTCCATCCGCGCGAAGTCCTCCCGCATCTGCGGCAGCTCCACGGCCAGGGTTCGCCGCGTCTCCTCGATCCCGGTGCGCCGCTCCTCGGTATGGCGGGTCAGCTCACGCGTGCTCTCGGCCACCGTCCGCGAAAAGTCGTCCAGCTCCGCGGCCAGGTACTGGAACCCCGCGCCCACTTCCCCCAGCCGCGCGACCTCGATATTGGTCAGCACGCGCAGCATTTCCGTTTCCTTCACGATGGCCTTCTGTCCCCGGGTCAGCTCTCCCAGCCGCTCGAGTTGCGCGGCCTCGGCCACCACCGTCTCGAGAATCCCCGCCGTCGCCCCCAGCCGCTCTCCGATAAACGCCCGTGCTCGCTCGCCCAGCTTCTGTACCCGCGGCAGCACCGAGGCGATCCGCTCGCTCTCCGCGCAGCCGGCAATGGTTCCCGCAGCCGCGAGGATCGCGTTTGTCTCCCGGGCCAGCCCTTCAAAGTCGGCGCCCAGTTGCTGCATCTCGCGCTCCGACTCGGCCAGGATGGTCCCCAGTTCGTTCTCCAGCCGACGGAGGATCAACGGCGCAGCGGCCTCTTCCGCCACCGCAGTCATCGCCCCTCCGCCCGTCTGTCGTGCGTTGTCGATACCCAGAGCACACCCCTCCGGGTGCGGACGATACTCGTCCGCGGTTCCTTCCCCGGATGTCTCCCTCATCGGCTGCAATCCGTGCCTAATGATGTGGGCGGCCACCGGAACCCGACGGGCCATCGTGCAGGTTCCGATCCGGGACCACCTGGGGTCTGTACCCTGCTCTTATTCCGAGGCGGTCTTCACCAGGTACGAGCTCCCGAACAGGGCCATGCCGACAAACAGGGGAATCAGTCCGCACAGAAAGACACCCTGGTGTTCACCGAGCAGCACCCGCAGAAAGATGACTACGCCCAGACCCGCCGCGCCGGTGATCAGGCCGCCCACCTGCAGCCCCTGCCTGGTGCGGAGCGTGGCGATCCGCGCCTCTTCCCGCATCAGCTCGAGCGCGGCAGTCGCCCCCGGTCCGGGCGACTCGGCGAGCTTCTTGAGCATGTCGTTCTTGTAGTAGGCCTCCCGCTCCTTGCGCCGGGCGTCGGACCAGTTCACGATCGAGATCATCGAAAACACCGCCACAGCGCCCACCGCCAGAAACAGAAAAAGCATCGACTCCGGTCCTGCGAATTCGTTGGCCATGTTCCTTCTCCTGCGGCGCTACTTTCTGCCGCCTCACACCGTACGACCAGCGCTACGATCGCACGGTTTCAAATTCTTCGCCGAATTCGCTCGACACAAATAATGAAACCGCGCACCATCATTCCAGGTCTTACCGCAAAGGAAGACTGCATGTGAACCCGGACCCGCCGACAAACTCGTCCAGCAACGACTCCGCCGAGGAAGCTTCCGACGAAGTGTTGGTGGCGCGCGTTGCCGCCGGCGACACCCGCGCTTTCGAAGGGATCGTCCGCCGCTGGCAATCGCCCCTGGTCAATCTCGCCTGGCGATTCTGCCGCGACCGCGGCCGCGCCGAAGAGATGGCCCAGGAGGCCTTCCTCCGCGCGTTCCGCAATCTTGCACAGTTTCGCGGCGACTCCGCCTTCTCCACCTGGCTTTTCTCACTCGCCACGAACGTCTATCGCACTGAGCTCCGGCGCATGCCAGCATCGCCGCTCTCCCTCGACGAGATCGCCGAGCCCCACGACCCCCGCATCGCCATCGCGACGGCCTTCGAAGAATCGAGCCGCGCCGAAACCCTGCGCCGCGCCGTGCTAGCCCTTCCGCGCAGGTATCGCGACGCGGTTCTCCTCTTTTATTTCCACGAGCAGGATGTCCCCGCCGCGGCTCGCACTCTCCGCATCCCCGAAGGCACCGTCAAGGCGCGCCTCTTCCGCGGGCGGGAACTCCTCCGCTCCAAATTTTCCAGGCCGAGCCGCTCATCGAAGTCGGCCAGCCTCGCGCAGCGGCAACCAAGGGAGGCACAAACTCCGTGAACCCGACAAAGCCCAACCCGCAACTTACCGAAGGCGACATCGACCGCGCCCTGGCGACGGCCAGCGACAGCATTCTGCCGTCCTCCGGTTTTGCCGACGACGTCATGGCCGCCATCGACCGTGAAGCCTCCGCCGCCCCCGCGCCGCTGGCCTTTCCCTGGAAGCGCGCTGTCCCCGGAGTCATCGCCGCCGTGGCGGTTCTCGCGCTCCTCGTGGCCATGATCGCGTCCGTCCTCGAGTCCACGGCCTCTCGCCGCGAGCCCGCTGTCTCGCTGAACTGGCCAATCGACGTGCAAACCATCGCCGCTCACGTCTCCCATCCGGCCAACGGTGCAACATGGCTCGTCATCTCGCTCGCCCTCTGCGGCGCCTGCCTTATCTTCTGCCGCCGGCTGGCGTCCCCGCGCTAACGGGCATTCGGCTTCCCCTGTACCCCGTACCCTGTTCCCTGTAACCTGTCTGCCATGGGAACGGTCTCCTTCACCCTCATCGACGGCAGCACGCGCCGCGCCATCGCGATCACCCACTCGCCGTTCACAATCGGCCGCCTGCCGGAGAACGACCTGGTCCTCGCCCACCCCTTTGTCTCGCGGCGCCACGCGGACCTTGTCCTTGAAGAGGGCGGCTGTTTCGTTGTCGACCAGGGGAGCCGCCATGGCACTTTCGTCAACGGCCAGCCCGCGACCGCCCGCCATCTCATCAGCGCATCCGATACCATCCACTTCGGCGCGCTCGACGGCCCGAGCCTCCGGCTCCACGCCGAAGAAGCGGGGGCCGATGAGCTCAACGACACCTCGACTCTCCGCGACATCATCGAGCAAATCCCCGAGGTCGGCTCCGGCAACGCCCTTGACAAGCTGCGCTGGTTCTTCGAGTCTGCGCGCAAGCTCAATACCTCCGACGCCGTCGACCAGATCCTCGCCGCACTCCTCGACACCACTCTCCAGCTCACGCAGGTCGAGCGCGGCTACGTCTTCCTCCGCAACGAAGCCGGGGAAATGGAACTGGCCCTCGGCCGCAACGACAAAGGTGAAGGGCTCACCGATGTCTCCACGCTGTCGCACGGCGCGATGCGCCAGGCCATCAGCACCTCCAACGAATTCATCGTCACCGATACCCTGAGCGCCGATCCTGAAACGCGGTCCGCGAGCATGGTGGCGCACAGCATCCGCTCTGTCACCTGCATCCCGCTGCGCAAGCGCCGGCCGGGGGCGGCGGCGCGGGACACCGACCTCCTTGGCCTTCTCTATCTCGACAGCCGGCTTCGCCCCGGGGCCCTCACCCAGATCGATAACGACCTGCTGCGCACCATCGCCACCGACGCCGCGGCGCTCATCGACAACGCTCAGCTCGCCGTCTCCGAGGAGCGGGAGCGCGTTTACCGCCAGGAGATGAACATCGCCGCGGAAATTCAGCGCGGCCTGATGACCGTCCAGCCGCCCACGCTCTCCTGGGCCCAGGTCGCGGCGCGCTCCGTGCCCTGCCGCGAATGCGGCGGCGATTTCTTCGACATCGTCGAGGACGGTGAATCGCTCGCCGTCATCGTTGCGGACATCTCCGGCAAAGGCATCTCCGCCGCCATCCTCGGAGCCACGCTGCAGGGACTCATTTACTCCCTGCTGGTCGCACGCCAGCCGCTGGCCACCATCGCCGACATCGTCAACCGCTACATCTGCAGCAAAAACGTCGAGAAATACGCGACGATGGCCATCCTCCGCATCTCGCCCAACGGCCATCTCGAATACGTCAACTGCGGCCACGTGCCGCCCTTCTACTATTCGGGCGGATGCTCGCGTCTGCCCGAGTCGAATCTGCCTGTGGGCCTGATTGAAGGTGCGCCTTTCTCGTCCGGAACCGTCGAGCTCCAGCCTGGCGCGCGCGTGCTGATTGTGACCGACGGTGTTACAGAAGCCGCGGCCCCGGACGGCGAATTCTACGGCGAGGTCCGCCTTGCCGCCCCCGAGTTCGAAAAGGCCACGCTCGACGACATCTTCATGCAGGTCGAACGCTTCGCAGGGGCCCTCGCGGCCGACGACGACTGCACGGTCCTTGACCTCCGCTACGTGGGGTGAGGCCGCTTGCGCCTCGCGGCTCAAAGCACTATGCTGGCTCCCTCCCCTTCATCGGCACGCGTTCGAGTCTCGCACGCAGAGACCTAATCCGCTTCCCCAGGAGAACCACTGTGAAAATCAAGATAGCCGTCCTGGCTACTCTCGTCGTTAGCGCGTTAACTGTATATGCTTCCGGTCCCGCGGCCCCCAAGCCCGCGCAGTCCGGAGCAGTCGAGATCTGCGCCGGTGACACGGACGCGGAAAACCTTTGCAAATGGGACGCGCCTGCCGGAACCCGCGGGCGCAAATGCGTTCTGGACGTCGAGCGCATCAGCCGCAAGGACGTCTGCGCCTACGACCATGCCACAGCAGCTGAGATGACTGACCATAAACCCATGTGCATCTCGGCGAAAATGGCCGAGCACATCGTTTTTCAGTCCAGCAATGGCCGTACCTTCCGCGTGCGGCGTCTCGTCCCCATCAACAAGACCAACGCCAGCGGGCAGGCGTGTCCGGTTCATCCCTTCAGCCGTGAGTTTCACGCGGAGGACTTCAACTTCGCCCCCAACTTCGACACCGCCGAGCCCAAAAGCGAAGCCATCGGCTGCCGCTACAAGCTTGAAGTTCAGTTCGTCACCGAAGATCCGCATGCTCCCGTAGCTACCGAGGACCCGCAGCACCGCCATCTCGAGTGCCGCGACCCACACCTCGGCATCACCGGGCACTGATAGGGGAGTCGCGGCGCGCCTGCCCTCACCCCGGGGGCGCGACGCCCTTCATATCCGGCGCGCTCTCGATATCCGCCTTTGAGTAGCCGTGGGCGATGGCCTTCGTCGCCCAGTCCCGCGCCACTCCCTGATCGCCCAGCCGCGCATACACCCGCGCCGCGTAGTAATTCACCTCGGAATCTTCCGGCGCATGCTCCAGCGCCGTGCTCAGATACTCAAGCGCATCCCCGCGCTGGCCGAGCGCCGCCGAGCAGTACGCGGCCACCATCAGCGCGTCCAGATCCTGCGCATTCACGCGCAGCCGGTCGCGGCTCATCCCGAGCGCATCCTTATATCGCGCCTCCGCCTTCGCCGGCTGCCCACTCCAGGCATACGCATCTGCCAAATCTGCCGCGATCGCGAACGAATTTGGTTTCATGTGCGCAGCAGACTCAAGGGCCGCAATCGCGGCGTCCCACTTCTTCTGGTGGAGATACACCTGCCCCAGATCCATGTATGCCTCGGCGTGCGGATTCCCGCGGGTCGCCCCGTCGAGAATCGCCGCCGCCTGGTCGAATTTCCCTTCGAGAAAATACGCGACTCCGAGCCGCCGCGCCAGAACGCTGTTCGCCGGAAATTTCGCCGTGGCCTGCTCCAGCACGGTCGCTGCCCGCGTGTAGTCCGCCCGCCGCAGCAGGAAGTTCGCCAGCGCAAAATAGTTTGCCCAATAGTATGGCCGCGCCTCAATCGCTTGTTGATACACCTTCTCCGCCTGTTCAGGCTGCTCCGTCTCCTCATACGTTCGCGCCAGCCCGTTCAGCGCGCTATCGCTCTGCGGATCCAGCCGCAGCGCCTCCTCGAATTCCCGCTGTGCCTGCCTGGCCTGGCCCGTCCCGTCGTCAATCGTTCCCTGGCAAATCTGCGCTTCGGCGATTTGCGGGTTCAGTTGCAGAGCCTTCTCGCAGCTCGCTCGCGCCAGCGCAATCTTCGCCGCATCCGACGTGGACTGATACTCGGCCCACTGCGTTTCTCCCAGTCCGGCAAAGGCCGCCGCGAATTCCGGATCGGCTCTCGTCGCCTCCCTGAAGCTCGTCTCCGCTTTCCTCAGATTGTCCGCAATTTCGAAATCCCGCAGATAGCCCACGCCTCTCAGGTACGCGTCGTAAGCAGCGGGGATGCGCGTCCCGAATCTCGCAGCGGTCTCCCCAGCGGGCGCCGCCGCTGACACGCTCAGCATCGTCAACACGCCCTCGACCACATCGTCTTCCAGCTTGAACGGATCGGTTGGCGTGCCGTTCGCTGTCTCCGAGCGCAGAATCTTTCCCGTCGCGTCGCTCACCTCATACGAAATCCGCACCTGGTTTCCGAACTGCTGATAGCTCCCGTCGATCGCGAGGTCCGCGCCGAGTTCCTTGTGCGCCTCCTCCGGCGTCTTGAGCGCGTGGGCGCGCACCTCGCTCGCGGCCAGCACCTCGATCCCGTTCGACGACGCCTCCTGCGCCAGGCTCGATGTGATCGCCTCGCGCAGTCCCTCGCTGTACGCGCTGAGCTGAGCCTCCTCGGGAATCACATGGAAGGGAAGCACCGCGAGCAGCCGCGTCTTCGGCGCCGGGACAACATCCATAACCTTGGTCGCCCGCTCCGAATAATGCCGGCGGACCAACCACCACGCAAGAAGTGCCGCGACCAGAAGCACCGCCACGCCAGCCATAGCGACGTAATTGCGCGGCAGGCCCCTGAGGCTCTCCGATGTAATATCGCGGGCGATGTGACGCGAACCGGTTCCGCTCGACGCGCAGGCCCTCAGGTCCACCAGCAAATCCCGCACCGTGGCATACCGCCGCTCCGGCTGCTTCTCGATGGCCTTTCGAATCACTCGACTCAAATCCGTGGGCAATCCCCGCGCTTTCAGATCGAGCGCCGCTGGCTGGTCCGTCAGCGTCATCTGCACGCTGTCGGCAAGGCTCTTTCCCTTGAACGGAGGCTTCCCGCCCGCCATCTCGTACAACACCACGCCGAGTGCGAAAATGTCCGACTGCTCCGTCGGCTCGTTCTCGCGCAGCACCTCGGGCGCCATGTAGCCGGGCGTCCCCGCAAACGCGGAGCCCGCGCCCGCCAGGCTCACCGTCTCGCCGGCGCCTTCCGCGCTCGCTATCATCCGCGCCAGGCCAAAGTCCAGCACTTTGACGAAGCCCTGCTCCGTCACCATGATGTTTTCCGGCTTAATGTCGCAGTGCAGAATCCCACTCGCGTGCGCGGCTTCAATCGCCTCCGCGATCTGTACCGCCAGCGAGAAGAATGCCGCAGCTTCCAGCGGTGTTCGCAGCGCCGCCCGCAGGTCGCGTCCCACCACGAACTCCATCGCCACCAGCCACTCGCCGTTGTGGCTGCAAACGTCGTAGACCTGCGCAATGTGAGGACTGTTGATGGCCGCGGCGCGCTTGGCCTCGGTGAGCAGGTGTCCGGCGCGCGTGGCGTTCTGCGAATCCGAAGGCGCAGGCTGCGCCGCAGTCAGCCGTTTCAGCACCAGCCTGCGATGCAGAATCCGATCCTCGGCCAGCCAGGCTTCTCCCATGCCACCCGCGCCGAGCTGGCGCCTGACAACGTACCGCTCCGCAACCACATCCTCCGGAGCCAGTCCGGTGGCGCCCCTGGACTCGGCGCCTTCGTCCTGGGGTGGTTGTCTGTCCGGTGTATTGCGCGCCGCCAAGGGAGCCGCGATCCTCGCTTCTCTCCCAGGCGCTGTGCAATCCGAGGCGGCTGGGAAGATTCAAGCTGCGTCAGCAGTTGGCCTGATACTACTACCCTGCGCCCGCGGGGCGGCAGCCCCGCGGGTTGGACGCCGGAGCCGCAGCCGGGCTCGCCCGGTTATTTGTAACTGAGAGTGTTACATAAGAATCCGGCGCGGCGGGGCGCTCCATCGTCATGTTCGCCAGCGGCACCGAATCTGCACCGCGCGCGCCACTCAGCCCCGTCCGCATCGCGCAGCAACGGCGTGCGCTTGCGATGGATCGTCTCGAGCGCCGAGACCGAGGGAAGTCGGAATGTTCAACCGCACTCGGACTCAGCGCCTCGGCCCGCCCCAATCGTCCGCAGAAAAACTTTGGTCACTCCTGCGAATTATTTTTGTGCAGCCTGATCGTC
>CAZHTJ010000010.1:60020-63702 GCA_964535525.1 uncultured Acidobacterium sp.
TCCGCAGAAAAACTTTGGTCACTCCTGCGAATTATTTTTGTGCAGCCTGATCGTCTTCTCGTTCGTCTATGGGGTTTACGGAAAAGCCAAGGGATTCGTTGCCTCTTCCAAACTCAGGAAGCCAACGGACCGGGAATCAGGGAGGTACGAGACGAATTTCGCTCAGGAGATCGACACTGCGGTACTTTCTTCGCCGGCCGCGTAGTTCATGCTCGTTCTCCGGCTTCGATGTTTGCGAGGCAGCACAACAGGGGAACCAAAATCGGCATCAGTTGACCAGACGGATGCGTGATATAAACCTGACAGAAAAGGTGGAAGTGTTGAGCCACCACCGCATATGGGCCTTCATAATTTGACTCCCCCACAGGACGTATCGTATCGATGAAAGTGCTGGTTGTAGGCGGTGATGGATACTGCGGATGGGCCACGGCGCTTTACCTGTCAGACCGTGGCTTTGAAGTCGGAATTGTCGATAGCCTCGTGCGCCGCCACTGGGATCTGACCCTGGGTGTTGACACTCTTACCCCCATCGCTCCCATTCGGCAGCGAATCGAGCGGTGGCGCGAGTTGACCGGCCACAACATCGAGTTGTTCATCGGTGACATCATCGACTACCCATTTGTGCAGAACTTCATGCGCAAATTCGAGCCGGAGGCGATTGTCCACTTCGGGGAGCAACGCTCAGCGCCCTTTTCGATGATCGATCGCGAGCATGCCGTCCTGACCCAGGTGAATAACGTCGTTGGGAACCTGAACCTCCTTTACGCGATCAACGAGTTCGGCAAGGACATTCACCTGGTAAAACTCGGCACCATGGGGGAATACGGCACCCCGAACATCGATATCGAAGAGGGGTACATTACTATCCAGCACAACGGGCGCAGGGACCGGCTTCCTTACCCGAAGCAGCCCGGGTCGTTCTATCACCTGAGCAAGGTGCACGACAGCCACAACATTCAGTTTGCGTGCCGGGTTTGGGGATTGCGCGCGACCGATCTCAACCAGGGCGTGGTCTATGGTGTGCTTACCAGCCAGACCGCGCGCGATGAAGTTCTCGTCAATCGCCTCGACTACGACCAGGTCTTCGGCACCGCGCTCAACCGATTCTGCATTCAGGCTGCGATTGGCCATCCGCTGACCGTTTACGGAACCGGCGGCCAGACCAGGGGCTTTCTGGACATTCGCGACACCGTGCGCTGCATTGAGATTGCAGTTTCGAATCCCGCCGCGGCAGGCGAGTTCCGCGTCTTCAACCAGTTCACCGAACAGTTCAGCGTCCACGATCTCGCGATGATGGTCTACAACGTCGGCGAGCGCGCTGGATTGCAGGTGGAAGTGCAGCATCTTGCCAATCCGCGCGTTGAGAAGGAAGAGCACTATTACAACGCGAAGAACACTCACCTGCGCGACCTGGGACTGGAGCCGCACCGCCTCTCGGAATCCCTGCTCGATTCGCTTCTGCACTTTGCAATTCGGTACAGAGATCGTGTGGATCAGTCGCAGATCATGCCGACAGTGACCTGGAACGGTATACCCATGCCCCAATCGGCCCCGCGCTCAGAGCGTCCACTGGCAGCGGACTGACAATCCGTGCCTGGATACAATTGGCGTAGTCCTGGAGACGCTCCCCTGCGACCACGACGCCCCAGAATGAGCATTCTTCATGTTATCGGCAGTCTTTCTCCGCGCGACGGAGGACCGCCGGAAGTTACGCGCCAGTTGGCGCTGGCCTTTGACCAGAATGGCGCAAGAATGGAAGTGCTCTGCGCTGACGATCCGGAGTCCCCGTTCCTCAGGGATTTTCCGTGTCGGGTTCATGCCACGGGCCAGCGCTGGCTCGGGCGCTATTCACTTTCGCCACGGCTGTGGAAATGGCTCCAGCAGAACATTGGACGTTTCGACGGAGTTGTCATCCAGGGCATCTGGACCTTTCCGGGCATCGCCGCTCGCCTCGCTGCCCGCAGGGCCGGAAAACGCTATGCCGTCTTTCCTCACGGTTCCCTCGACCCGTGGTTCAAAGAACGGTATCCGCTCAAGCACCTCAAAAAGCTGCTCTACTGGCCGATCCAGTATCCTGTGCTGCGCGACGCCACGGCGGTCCTGTTCACCAGTGCCCTCGAACCCGATCTGGCAAAATTGAGCTTCTCTCCCAATGCCTGGAACACGGTCGTTTTTCCTCAGGGCATCCAGGAGCCGCAGGGCGATCCCGCCGTTCAAATCGAAGCGTTCTACAGCGCTTTGCCGAAGCTCCGCAACCGCCGCTTTCTCCTCTTTATGTCGCGCCTGCACGCCAAGAAGGGGTGCGACCTGCTGATCGATGGCTTTGCGAAAGTCGCTGCGGAATTCCCCGGCGTCGATCTCGTGGTCGCTGGTCCGGACCAGGAAGGTTCTCAGGCGAAATTCCAGCGCATTGCAGCGGAAAAGGGGATCGGCGATCGCGTTTACTGGCCCGGAATGATCGGTGGCGACGTCAAATGGGGGGCCCTCCGCGCTGCCGAGGCGTTCATCCTTCCCTCGCATTCGGAGAACTTCGGCATTGTGGTTGCCGAGTCCCTCGCTGTGGGCCGGCCTGTTCTCACCACAAATAAGGTCAACATCTGGCGAGAAATCCTCGAAGACGGCGCAGCCCTCATCGAAGACGATACGCTGGAAGGGACAGAACGCCTGCTCCGCGGGTGGCTCGAGATGCCCGAGCAAAAGCGCGCAGCGATGACGGCTCACGCCTGGCCTTGCTACGCCGCCCACTTCACCATGAAACGTGGCGCGGAGACCATCAAGAAGCTGTTTCCCCAGGCGGCGCCGACGGCCGATGCCGCGGAGACAGTCCGCAGCGCCTGAGTCCCATTCGCTATTCCTTCCCCTCCAGCTTCTCGAGCAGACGGTCAAACTCCTCGAGCTTCGCGTACTCGATAATGACCCGCCCTCGCCCCTTCTTGTCTTCGATGCGCACCTTCAACCCCAGCGCCCGTTGGAGCTGCACCTCGACGTCCCGCACATTCGGATCGACAGACTTCTCCGTTTGTTCGTTGTCAGGTTTGGCTGGTGCAGGGCTAAGGAGCTTCTGCACATAGCTTTCCGTCTGCCGGACGTTCATCGCCAGTGCGGCCACCTTTTGCGCCGCCTTCAATATGGACTGCGGATCCTCCAGGGGCAGGAGCGCCCGCGCGTGCCCAAAACTGAGGGCGCCTTCCTCGACCTGGCCCTGGACCTCAACCGGCAATTTCAGCAGCCGCAAAAAATTCCCCACCGACGCGCGATCTTTCCCCGTCCTCCGCGCCATCTGTTCCTGCGTTAGCTGAAACTCCCGCGCCAGCCGGTCATACGCCCGTGCCTGCTCCATCGGGTTGAGGTCGCTGCGCTGCAGATTTTCGACGATGGTCATCTCCATCGCCTGCTCGTCGGATACCTGTCGCACAATCGCCGGGATCGTCTCTTTCCCCGCGGCCTGGGACGCCATCCACCGGCGCTCGCCGGCAATCAGCTGGAATCGGCCATGCGGCAGGGGCCGCACCACAATCGGCTGCACCACTCCGGTCGCCGCAATCGACGCGGTCAACTCGGCCAGTTGCACCGTGTCGAACCGCGTCCGCGTCTGAAACGGACTGCGGTCGATCTCCCCCACGGGGATCTCCCGCGGCCTGCCCTCGCCGCTGTCCGCCGCTCCCGGCTCCGCCACCGCATG
>CAZHTJ010000010.1:63802-79113 GCA_964535525.1 uncultured Acidobacterium sp.
AAGCCAAATAAGTGCAATAGCAAGTGAAGCAGGTACAGAGTTTAGAGTTTAGGGATTAGAGTTTAGAAAACATCGCCACCCGCCGCTCTACCAAACTCCAAACTCTAAACTCAGGGCCAGGGCAGAAAACATCGCTAACCCAGCCGCTTTCTAAACTCTAAACTCTAAACTCTGTACTCTGCCCTCATGCGTACGGCCAAAACCGAACCTTCGTCTCCCCCTGAGCCTCCTGCGCCGCCTGGGCCGCTTTTCGTTCCTTCGCGGCAGGGCTCTCAATCCCATTCCGCGTCAGCAGCTCATCGGCCAGCTCCCGGTAGCTCTCCGACCCCCGCGACCGCGGATCGTACAGCAGCACGGGCTTGCCATAGCTCGGCGCCTCGGCCAGCCGCACGTTCCTTGGAATCACCGTCTTCAGCAGCTTGTCCTTGAAAAACTCCCGCAGATTCTCCGTCACCTGCTGCGCCAAATTCGTGCGGTCGTCGTACATCGTCAGCAGCACGCCCTCGATCTCGAGCCCTGGATTGAACGCCCCTCGCACCCGCTCCAGCGTGTGTACCAACTCGCTAATCCCTTCCAGCGCAAAGTATTCCGCCTGCATCGGAACCAGTAGCCGATCCGCCGCCACGAGCGCATTCAACGTCAGCAGGTCCAGTGCGGGCGGGCAATCGAGAATCACAAAGGCATAGTCGTTCTTGACCGGGTCCAGAGCCTCCCGCAACCGGTAGGCCCGCCGATCCATCTGGATCAGCTCCACGTTGGCGCCTGTCAGGTTCTTGTTCGAGGGCACGATCTTCAGGGTGTCGATCTCGGTCCTGAGTGCCACTTCGGGAATTGTTGCGTCACCCATCAGCACGTCATACGACGAGCGCCGGTCCGCATCCCGGGTAATCCCATAGCCTCCACTGGAGTTCGCCTGCGGATCACAATCCACCAGGAGGACCTGCAACCCTTCCAGAGCCAGCGCTGCCGACAGGTTAATCGCGGTTGTGGTCTTGCCAACCCCGCCCTTCTGATTCACTACGGCCAGCACTTTCCCCATGTCAAGAGAAGCCTACCGGTCCGGCGCTCTCACCGCAACGCGAAACGCCTGTGCACAACAGGGACGCATCTGTGGAATGCCCGCTGGCGCCCAACCGAAGGCCGCCCTTAAACCAAAGTAGGATCGGAAGATATACCCTTTCGTGACGGTGTGACAGGAGTGTTGACGAGAAAGGACCCCGCGTGGAAAAACAGGGCCATTTTGGTCGCCATAATCCCGCTATCCGAGCCCCAATTTCAGGACCCATGTTCCACGTGGAACATGGGTCCTGGCTGTCTGTAACCTTTAAGCTGTAACCTGTACCTTGCCGATGAGTCAGCTCTCCACCATCCCGCTTATAGGACCCCAGGGACCGGCTCCCCCCGACGCTTCCCTGACCGGCTCGGTCCTGGTCCTGATCCAGTTCGATGTCTGCGAAGAAATCCGACTCGACGTCCTTCAGCAATTCATCAACTCCCGCACCGTCCAGCAGCCGAGCCTCAAGCACGCCGCCCCGGCTTATGTTCGCTACCAGCGTCCACCCGTCGTCGTCCCCGCTGACCCCCTTGTGCTCGACTCCGGCGAACAGCTCACGGGCGAAATCAAGTATTACGACTACGGTGTCGTCAGTGTCCTCTATCAGCTCCCTTTCACCGGCGATTGGAACTCGCTGGTTCACCTCTCCAGCCGCTGGGTTTGGGACGTGGACTTCCCCTCCCGCGCCGAACCCTTGATCCGTCAGCGCCTGGAGCGCGCCGCCTCCGCCCTCGTCAAGCCCTACGACCGCTGGCTCAGCGAGGACTACTTCATCTTCCATGTCCGCGAGGTCGCCGGGCAGCCTCCCGCCGCCGACCTTACTCGTGACTACCGCAGCCAGATCGCCCAGGTTGTCCGCGGTGACCGCAACCTGCTCTCCGCCGGCGAGTGCGCTGAGGTGCTCAACTCGCAGATCTCCTACTACGCCAACGACGTAGCGGTCATCGGGTGGAACGCTGCCCTCCTTTATGATTCGAGCGCCGGCGCCGAAACTGCCATCCAGCTCCTCGAATACGCGAACTCCCAGCTTCTGGAATTCCGCCATTACGACGAGCTGCTCGACGGCGTACTCGACGGCGTTTACGACAGCCTCGACCAAAAGCATGGAAGGCTGGCCCGCTGGCGTTTGGCGCGATCGGCCAACAACCTCCATACAGTGCTGCTCGAAGTCGCGGAGCTCACCGAGCACGCCGACAACGCCATCAAGTTCCTCAGCGACATGTACGCTGCCCGTCTCTACCGCCTCGCTGCTGGCAAAGTCGGCGTGCCGGATTACAAGAACCTCGTTGCCCAGAAACTCCGCACCGCCGAAGAGCTTTACGACTACATGGTCGAGCAATTCAACCAGAGCCGGGCCTTTTTCTTAGAGGTCATCGTGGTATTGATTCTGCTGATTGAGCTGTTCTATTTATTCCGGGGACATCCGTCGTAAGCAGGAAGCTGGAAGCAAGGAGCTTGGAGCAGAGCACGGTTCCACGTGGAACACTCCTGTCTATCGCCCGCAGACCACAGACTCAGTACGCTGTCTTCTTGACGCGCAGCGGAAGGGTCTGCGGTTGCTACCGGCTAGCAGCGGCGGTTATTGAGTCGTTCAATATGAACAAAGGCATCAATCGACTTGGCTCACGAGAAGCGGTTCCTTCCCGAACTGGGAGAGAAGGGGAACGATGACGCCGAAACAGGTGAACAAAAGGCGAACATGTGCGATAATCATAATAGTGACCAATGATGGGCGGGTGCCTATCAAGCTGTGGAAAAGCCGTGGAAATTCGGTGGCAAACGGATTTGTATTGTTGCTAAGGTTAAGAACGATCATGATTCGCAGGGATTTGGTTACCAGCCGGCCCCTGCGCGGGCAACACCCTTTAGGAGGCTGCGTCCGCTAGGACGTTGAGAGGGTGGGACAGAGATGAACAGGACAAAATTGAAGGGGCTCGCGCACTACGTGTGTTCACGCAGCCATATCTGATTTTCAGTTGACCTGGGTTCGTCCGAAGATCAGCGGTTCATTGAAGGGAAACCCCGGCGAGAGCGAGATCGCCGGAGAAAGGGAAGGCGAGCCGTGCCGTTGAGATTACCTGCCAGGAGCGGCAAGGAGAAAAGACTCACGGAGCTAATTCTCTATATCAACAAAAAGCTGTCGAACGACGACTATTTTGGTCAAGTTAAGCTGAACAAGGTTGTCTTTTTTTCAGATTTCACTGCGTTCGGACGCCTGGGAAGAACGATCACAGGAGTCGAATATCAGCACCTCGATGAAGGCCCTGCGGCTCGTCCAATGGTTCCTATCCAAAGGAGAATGATGACTGCAGGGATTCTTGTGATCGAACCCAGATCGCTTTACGGGTACACACAGGACAGGCCGATCTCACTGCGCGATCCCGATCTGAGCGATTTCAGCGGCGAAGAGATCGCCATTGTCGATGCCTGGATAGACAGACTGCGACCCATGACGGCCACACAAGTGAGCAAGTTCTCGCATGATACTTTTGGCTGGAGAATTACGAAGAAGGGACACACTATCGACCCCAAATCGGTATTCATCTCCTGGAAAGCACCGACAGCGGCGGATATCGAGCGCGGGCGGGAACTGGCAAAGAAGCACGGCCTTTTGGTCTAGGAAGCGCAGTGAGAACCATTCGCTGGGAGCACGTCACCGAAGAACAAATTCAAGCCATCGGATGCGGTTTCCAAAGATTCGATGAGTTGATGCGCTACGTCGAGGAGGTGCTATGTGAATATCCGCAGGCTTTTCCGGTTATCGATGGAACAAAATTAAGCGTTTGCTTCACAAATGATTTTTGCGGAGAGTCGTTCCCGGACATTCCAGCTCTCAGGATGTTTTTCTACTACGACCAGCACTACATTTACATCGTCGCTGTCGATGTTGGACCGGAGTACGACAAGGAGATTTCCTAAGATTGAAGCCCAGCCGGTGCTGTGCGGCGGCCGTCGCGAATGCGTGCTGTAACCCGCTCCGTTCCTGGCCGTGAAGGCCGTGACCTTCGTACCGTCCAGCCCTCTGATTCTTCTTGCCTTCGGTCTCCCCGCTCGCTACCCTAATAACATCAGGAAAAGTGTGCAAAGAGCCCGCCATCGAGCGGGCTCTTTCTTTTCAGCGCAATGGATGTCCAGAGACTCCGCCCGCAACCGGGAAACCATCCCTGTGCGGACGAGAAAGGAAATCGCGTGCCCAAAAACCCGGATTCCACCCCGCTGCGCCAAGCCACGGCATCCGCGGCAACGCTTTCGCCGCAATTCGCGAGGCCTCGCTACCGGTCCTTCGCTACGGGCTACAGGCTACCGCCTGCGGGCTGTTTCCGGCTGTTGTCGAGTCTGTCAACACAAGCAAGATACCTACAATCAGATACTTCCAAAACCGACTCGCCAGAAAAACGCAATTTCGAGGCGAACAAACCTTCGCCCTCGCCCAGGGCCGAACCTGAAACCTGTAACCTGTGCCCTGTCACCTGTCTTTCAGGCCACGCACTTGGCAACAATCAGCGTGATGTCATCCTCCTGCTCGCCGGGGCTGTAGCGCTGGACTTCTTCGAGCACGGCACCGACCATCGCCTTCGCGCCGAGCTTTTTGCGCCGCTTCAGAGCCGCGATCAATCGCTTCTGGCCAAACTCCTCGCGCTCCGCGTTGCAGGCCTCGGTCACTCCATCGGTGTAGAGCGCCAGCACATCGCCTGGCTCGAGCGCGCAGTCGCCCATGTGGCCATCCCAGCTGCGAAACAGCCCGAGGACCGTCCCCGTCGACGCCAGCTCTTCGACTTTCCCATCGGCTCGCAGCAACAGGCCGGGCAGGTGCCCGCAATTCGAGTAGCGCATCTTCCGCGCCTCATCGCAGTACTCGGCGAAGAAGACTGTCGAATACGCGCTCTCGACCGAGTTGTCGAAGAAGGTCTGGTTGACCGTTCGCAGAAACGTCTCTGGACAATCCCCGGCGAGCGCCAGCTGGCTGCGAAAATTCGCCTGCAGGTTCGCCATGAGCAGCGCGGCCGCAATGCCTTTGCCGGAGATGTCTCCGAGCACCAGCCCCAGGCGATCGGGGCCGAACGATAAGAAGTCGTAGTAGTCGCCGCCGACATGCCGCGCCTGAATGCAGACCCCGGCATAATCGAGCGTGGTCATCGCCGGAGCCGTTTGCGGGAAGAGCCGGGCCTGCACCTGCTTGGCGATCTCCAGCTCCTGCGCGACGCGCCGTTCGGACTCGACGCGCTCGTTGGCGGCGCGCCGCTGCGCCTCAATCTCGCGGCTCATCTCATCGGAACCGAGCAGCTCGAAGACGTTGCCGTCGATGTCGGCGAAGGTCGCGAACGTTCCGCCCCACAGCTGCGGCTGCGGCGGGCGCAGGAACTTCACGCCGCGGCTCCGCCACAATTCGAAGGTCGCGTTGATGTCTTCCGCGATGAACCCGATGCTCGTGGCCCGGCCAATTAACTTATAGTTCTCCGTGCCGCGCTGCGGCGCAATCAGGGCCAGAATCGTGCTGCCATCGGGCGGAGCAACGGCGACCCAGCGGCCAAACTCGAAGCGGCCATCGGCCAGCACGCTGAAGCCGAGCTGATCCACATAGAAGGGCAAGCTGCGGTCGTGGTCCCGCACGTAGACACTCGATTTGAAGATGCGCAGGTGTGGATTCTGCCGCCGCGTGGTGGGCGCAGCAGGGCTCGCTTCAGCGACCGCCCCGGCGCGGTTCCTCGCCTTGCTCGCCACGGTTCCCCTCCTGGATTCCACTATCCCACAGCCGCATTGCCCAGTCTGCCCCAGCAACTCGCAACTTTACTCCTTCCTGTTCTCTCATCCCTGCTTTCGGGAACCAACTTCCCTCTGTTCGCGTACTTCACTACGGCGCGGTTCCTGGCCCTCCCCCGCCGCGCCGCTGATGTACAGGAGACCCACCATGCACAAATTCATCAGCGCCGCGGCCCTGGCTATCGCGATTCTGTTCGGGCTGCCGGCGGCCCAGGCCCAGACTGGCTCCCGGCCGAACACCCTTGTCCTTGTTTTTAAGGACGGCCATCGCCAGAGCGTCAACCTGAACGACATCCAGCGCCTCGAGTTTCCCGGAGCTGTTCCGGCGGGCCTGATCAGCACGCCCGGCCCTTCGCGCGCGCGCTTTCTGGGCAAGTGGGAAGTGGGCGAGGGCAACGGGGAGAACTTCTACATCACTCTGCGCGACGACGGCAATGCGCTGCGCACGATGAACACCCTCGAGCACGAGCACGGGACCTGGCAATATGTGAATGGCGACGCGCAGGTCACGTGGGACGACGGATGGCAGGACTGCATCCGCAAGGTGAGCGGCCAGTTCAAGAAGTTCGCGTACCGCGAAGGCAAGACGTTCAGCGACGAGCCGGACAACGTGACCAATGCGCGCAACTTAACGCAGAATCCGGGTGGCGTGGACTAGAGCCATCCGCGAAAACTACGCTCGTTTCCCGGCTTTTGACCGGGCACCGGGTAGGGTTGGTTCAATACCGGTCAGGCCCCCAAAGTCCTGATGCCGCAGGAACTAGCCGAGGTAAACTAAGAGAGGTCAAGGCCCTTAAAGCATAAGGACCGCTGGCAGGCGGTCCTTAGAGCAAAACCTTTGCGGTCGATCTGTCCCCGGGCGCTGGACGGAAGAGGTTTAGTGTGCCCGAAGGGAGATTGAAATGCAAGCGCGCCAGGAAAATGTCGTCAATCTAAACCGAGGCGGATTCCGCTATAATTTCGCGGCCATGTCTACAGCGAGTTTCGATCCGTTGGAAATCCCGAATTACACAATCGAAGAAGCATCGCGGTACCTGCTTGTGCCTGAGAGCACCCTACGATACTGGATGGGCAGCGAAAACAACACGCCCCTTACGACGATCTATAGCCGTCGCCCCTTGCTTTTGTCTTTCAAAAACCTCGTTGAGCTGTATGTGCTCGAGAGCCTTAAAGAGATTCACGACATCGGCTTGCCCCTGATCCGTAAGTCAGTTCAAGAGCTAAGGATCGAAAAGCCTTCCAAATATCCTCTTGCGGATTACCAACTCGCGACCAGGGGAAGGAAGATTTATCTGGAAGGTGACGGAGATGAGCTCATCAACCTCACCGCGAGGGGGCAGCACGCCTTCAGGCCAATTCTGAATCCATTTCTAAAGCGGGTTGAGCGCGATCAGGAGGGCATTGCCAGGAGGTTGTTCCCCTTTACAAGCAGACGGCACCAACAGAATCCCGACCAGGCGCCGCGCGTGGTCGTCATCGATCCGCGAGTTGCTTTCGGTATGCCAGTGCTTGTCAACTCCAGAATCTCCACTGCGTTCCTGATGAGCCGAAAGAACGGCGGGGCCACGATTTCCAAACTGGCAAAAGACTATGGTCGATCCGAACTCGAAATCGAAGAGGCGATCTCGCTCGAAGAAACGAAAGCCGCCGCCTAAACGCTTCACGCTCTATTTGGATCACAATCTCGACTACGACGAGTTGGTCGAAAAGCTGGAGCGCGCAGGAATTCGTTACAAACGCCATAGAGACTTTTTCCCCGGTTCAACTGCGGATACTGAACTGCTCAGGAAAGTCGGCGAGAAAAATTGGGTCCTCGTCACGTTCGACAAAAAACAGCGCACCAGATACCTGGAGCGGAAACTCATCAAACAATTCAGAATTCGCTCGTTCGTCTTTACTTCAGGTGAGATCGGCGACCCCGGCGATCTGCTCGTGAAGGCAAACCGACAAATGCGAAACATTTGCAAGAAGCATGAGGGGCCATTTGTCGCATCCATCTCCAAGAGCGGAAAGGTCTACTTTCGGGAGAAAGACATCACGCAGAATCCGTCCGGCGTGGACTAGAGCAGATTGGCTGCTGCCCGCCGCATGAAGGGCCGCGGTTACGGCAGCAGCCCAAACTCTGCCACGCCGCCTGGCGTTCCCACAAACACCTTCCCGGCGGTCACCATCGGGGTGATGAATTTGTTGCCCGCGCCAAACTGATCCCGCTCTCCGGCCGCCTGGCTGCTGTTGTAGAGCTCCTGGAGGGTGCCGGCGTCGAAGGCGTGCAGCACCGCGGTTGACGCGTTCTCCACCGTCCAGACGATGCCGTTTGCGGTCCCGTTCGCGCTGATGGCCGGCGTCATTCCCGGATAGCCATACTGGTTCACGCTCTCCACAGTGGCGCTCGCCGCGAGCTTTGCGTTCGTGATGGGCAGAGCCTTCACGTTATCGTCGACGGCAGCGTAGTAGACCGTGTTGTTGAAATATGCGGGCATCGAAAAGACTCCGTCGATGGCGCCGTCAACCTCCTGATACAGCGCGTTGTTGTTTTGCGCGTTGTAATGGCCCATCGAATCGCGATTCGCCACATAGATGTTCGAGTCCTTGCCTGCTCCTATTGCCAGGTGATGCACGGTTCCGGCGCTGTCGGTCACATCGGGCAGCACCAGCGCGCCGCCGGATCCGAGATCCTCGTCCCCATTCGACTCGGCGATCGTATTGTCCATCTCGAAGTAATCGGTCACGGCCAGGGTCCCGCCGGCGGTCGAAACTTTCAGAAAGCCATTGCCAAAATCGCGATTCACGGGCATCCCGCTTGCGTCGAGTGTGCCGTCGAAGGTTCCGTTCGCGTCCAGAAAATAAATATTTCCGCTGGTGTCGGCCGCCAGTCCCGCACCCGCCATCCAGATCGATCCTTCGCTTCCATTCGGGGTCAGGTTCAGTACGCCGGTTTGCGCCAGTGTCGACTCGCTGTAGGCCATCAGCCATCCCGTATACGCGCCCTGATCGCAGTGCGAGGTCCACCCCAGGTAGATCGTCCCGTTCATCAGCAACAGTCCCACGCGCTCCGCATACTGGGCTGGATCGAAAACGACGTTGCCGCCCGAGCTGTTCGCGCCCGTGCCGGGATAGGTTGCGTGAATCTCCGTCGGACTGCCTGTCTGCTCCGCGCCCGTCGTTACATCGAGGGCGTGCAGCCGCTGGTGATAGGCTCCCGTTGCATCGAGCGACATGCCGACGACAAAAATCGATCCGTTCGCGCCCGCATTCCGATCGATCACTGGCGTCGAGGTAATGCCGATCTCGGGCGAAATCTGTGAGCACCCGTGATCCCCGCTGGTCAGCTCATTCGCGCCCAGAATCGATGTCTTCCAGATCTGCGCCCCGGTATCGGCGTCAAAGGCGTAAACGCTGTCGTGTTCCGTCACCGCGTACACAATATTGTGGAGCTGTCCGGCCACCATCACGCCGGACAAGAAGAGCGGCTGCGCGTCCACCTTTCCATCCATGGGCAAAATCCGCAGCAACCCGAACTTCGATTGCGTAACGTTGCCGGGGGTCAGCGTTGTCTCGCTGGCATTCAGCCCGGTCCTGCCGATGTCGTAGTGATAGGTGGTCACATCCACGCCCGGCGACGTGGTGGTCACCGCCGCATTGATGGTCAGCGACACGGATGAGGAGTGGGTCATGCCGGCCGCGGTCCCCGTGAACTCGACCGTGGCTGTGGTGGGGCTTGCGCTCGCCGCCGCCGCAAAGCTCACCTGCTGCGGGGTTCCCGGAGTCAGGGTCAGCGAGGTGGGCGTTGCGGTGACGCCAGCGGGAACTCCGCTCAGCGTGATCTGGACAGTCCCGGCAAACTTGTTGAGGGCCGTTGCGGAAAGCGAAACCGTCTGCGCACCGCCGCCGGCGGTCAGGGTGATGCTGGCAGGACTCGATGTCAGGGAAAAATCCGGCTTCACCGCCGGCACGACTGAAGTCGCAGCACAACCGGCGAGGATCGGCGCGGCTGCCAGCATGCAAAGCCAGCCAGGTACACGTTTTGTATCGCGCATGAGCGGGGTTCTCCTGCAAGCCTGCGAAACCATCGATCTGAAAGCACGGTTCGCTCCGGGGTTTGGACCTCAAGTATAGAACCGTGGGCGCAGCTACGTTCGGGCAAGTGCGGGGACTGTCGTTTACTGCCGGCTGCCGGTCATCAGGATCGCCTGCTCCGAGCCTGGGATTTCTATCGCCGCTTCCCAGCGGATTCCGTTCACCTTTTCCAGTGTGGTTTCTGTGTTGCGGGTGGCGAACGCGGCGATCCAGCCGCCTGGCGCCAGCCGCTGCACTGCGGCGCCGCACGCCCGCGACATTTTGTCCACGGCGCGCAGCGTTACCGCGTCGAAGACGCGCTCCGGAGCGATCTCCTCCACGCGTGCCGCCCACACTTCCGCCTTCAGTTCGAGGGTCCGCACCGCCTCGCGCAGAAACGCCGCTTTCTTTCCCTGCGATTCCGCGAGTGTCACACCGATCTCGGGCCGGCAAATCGCAATCGGAATCCCGGGAAACCCCGCGCCGGAGCCGAAGTCCAACAGCGTTTTGACTTTCTTCGGAATTTGCCGCGCCGCAAAAATCGACTCAAAGAAATGTCTGCGCACAATCTCCTCGGGCTTGCGCACGGCGGTCAGACTGATGCGCGCATTCCACTTCACGAGCAGCACGAGATACGTCTCAAAGCGTTCGACCGCTTTTTCGTTCAGCCCGAATCGTTCCATGTTGACCCGATCCCTGCCTGGCACGTTCATGGATAGCGGACCCCTCGGCGGTGTTCGGATGATTGCGCAATCGCCCAGGGCCGGTGTGGCGTAAGGATTCGTCGAATTGTGAGGGACCCGGTGTTGGGAAAACACTGTGCGAGCCGGGACATGAGTAACAGTTTAGACCGGGCAGATGGGTAACACTTTTTCACCGGGGTTGAAGAGGCGAAAGGCTGTAGTGGCTGAAGCCGGCCCGACCTTGCGGCCTTAACGGCATGGCTTGAAGCTGTCCCCCCCCTCAAAGTTGTTTTGAGCTGGATGTTGAGGGACTTTCAGGCGGCTGGTACTCAGGGGCTAAAGCCCGTATGCTTCTGAGTCTGTCCGGCACGGCTGAAAGCCGTGCCCCTTCACGTTGCCGTGCCTTCTCCCTGAGGATCGCAGGCTGGTTGAGACCGGTGGCGGGTGACCGGCTTGCGGAAGTTACGCCGTGTTTTGGCAGTGCGGAGCAACCGCAGATCCTTCGTCGCTCCGCTCCTCAGGAGGACAAGCCTGGGGTGGTTGCGCAGGGGTTGAATGACCGGCATTTGCGGAACTTTTCGGCGGCTGGTACTCAGGGGCTGAAGCCCCGGAGTTTTAGAGGCGCTTTTCGGCACGACTGAAAGTCGTTCCCTGTGACAAAAGCGCTCCGCCCGCGCTATAAGGTTCCGTCGCACTGGCGCATCAGCGGGAACATGGAAATTCGGGGAGCGGATCAAAAGAAAAGCAACCGCAGATCCCTCCGCTGCGCGTTCGGGATGACAGTTCTGTGGGGTGGTGGTTTGCTGAATCACCGACAAAAAGGAAACCTGGTCCCGGGGCTGGAAGCCCGGTCATTTTGGGAGTCATTTTCGGCACGACTCAAGTCATGCCCTGTCACAAAAGCGGCTTGTCTCGGTGTTTTTACGCAAGCTGTGAAAGCTGTGGTGGGGGCGTCAGTCGGCTACTGACTCGCTGAGCATGCGCGGCTCCCAGGCCGCCGCCGCATCCACAAAGGACTGGAACAAACATTGCGCTGCTTTGTTCTCTTCGAGAACGCGCTCCGGATGCCACTGCACACCCATGAGGAACTGATCGCCGTGGCCCTCGGCGGCTTCGACCACGCCGTCGTCCGGCGACCACGCTGCTTTGATCAGACCATCGCCCAGAATCCCGACGGCCTGATGATGACTGCTGTTGACCATAATGGTCGCGCGAGCTCCCATGCCCAGAATCCGCCGCAGCCGGCACCGGGCTTCCACTTCAATCGCGTGGGCCTCGGCCACCATGCGACCCGCGGTGTGATCCACGGCGGTCTTGAGATGCTGCAAGAGGGTTCCGCCGCGCCAGACATTCAGCGACTGAAAACCGTAGCAAATTCCCAGCAGCGGTTTATACAAATTCGAAGCGTCCTGCAGGAGCAGTTCGTCGACGGCCTCACGGGCGGCGTCCGCCGCTGCGCATTCCGGCTCCGCCTCCTCGCCATACTTCTGCGGATTCACGTCGGCGGGACTTCCCGGCAGCAGCACGCCTTCGCAGGACGCCACCAGCTGCGCCACCTTCGCCGGCGAATCACGCAGCGCCACCTTGACGGGCTCGCCGCCCGCGAACTGCACTGCGCGCGCATACTGCGGCCATGACCGTTCGCTGTATTCCTTATCGTCGAAGTTCGGTTCCGGAATCGCTATGCGTGGTGCTTTCATCGTCTCCGCGCCTCCTCGGTTTCCCGCAGGTCCCGAGAAATTGTTACCGTCTCCAGATTTCCAACTTCCGCAGTGCCCGGCGGCGTCGCAGCGAGAGCCTCCGCTTTTTTCCGCCAGGAGTGCTCATAATACAGCGCGGCGACGCGTTCCTCCAGTAGGGCTGTCAATTCGTTGACCTGCTTCATGGTCATGCCCCGGGTTTGGATCTCTTCGCCCACGGCTAAAGTGACGGGAACGGTGTGGATGGTGTTGGCGTGCATCGGCAGCAGCTCATGGGTTCCGATGAGCGCCAGGGGCACCAGGGGCAGCTGCGCGCGGATGGCCATGAACGCCGGTCCCTGCATGAATTTCGCCATCTCACCACTTTCGGTTCGCCCACCCTCCGGAAAAATAAAGAGCGGCATCCCGGCCTTCAGCGTACGGGCCGCGCTGGCGAGGCTGGCAATCGAAGCGCGCGGATTACCGACGTCGACCGACACCTGACCGGAGCGGCCCAGCCACCAGCCGATGAACGGCAACTTGAAAAGCCCGGAGCGCGCGACGATTCGAAACTGAAAGGGGAGGGAGCTGAAGATCACCGGCGTATCCATATAGGAGAGGTGATTGCAGGCGTAGACCGCGGGCTTGCCGCTCAGCCGCTCTCGCCCTAAGACCGTCACGTGCGTGCCGCCGATCAGCACGCTGGCGCGCGCCCACGCCTGTGCGATGCGGTGTTGCCAGCGGCCGTTCTTCTCAAAGAGCGAGACGAGGAGCGCGAGACTTCCGAAAAACGCGGTTGCCACAACGAAAGCCGGCAATCGATACACGTGGCTCAGGAGGCGCTCGTGCAGCGGCAATGGATCGGGCCTGGGCCCGGTTGGGACAGAGGCCTTCATGGCGTGTGCCGTCATGGAACCACCAGGGCAACTCGCTCCAGCAGCGGCCGCACTTCGCCCACCAGGTACACCGACCCGGCGACCACCACGAGGCCATCGTCGCCCACTTCACGCCAGGCCATCTCCAGGGCCGCATGCCCATCCTTCGCGGCTAACGCGCGCGCGCCGGTCTTCGCTGCGACCTTCAGCAGCTCGTCCGCCGTCGCCGACCGCGGCGACTCGACGGGGGTTGCGATCACCGCGTCGAACAGCGGAAAAAGAATCTGCGCCATCTCCTCGTACGCCTTGTCCTTCATGCAGCCAAACACGAGGACGCGCTTCCCGTGACGCGGCTCGGCTTCATCGAGCGCAGAGAGGGCCGCGCGGAGCGCCCACGCTCCGGCGGGATTGTGGGCCACATCCATCAGCACATCCGCTCTACCGGGAACCGGCACCCGCTCCAGCCTTCCGGGCCACTGCGTTCCGCGAATGCCGCTGGCAATTTGCGCAGGCGTGATTGTGAAACCGTGACTGTTACGAATCTCAACGGCAGCCGCAATCGCGAGCGCAATATTGCGCTGCTGGTGGACTCCGGCCAAAGGCGAATCCACATCGATCTGCTCTCCCATTACTTCGAGCGAATAGCGGTTGCGCAGCCCGGAGGCGTTTGGCGAAGGCACAAACTCCGCCGCGTTCACGCCGCGCACATCCAGCTCGGCCGCCACTTCTCCAATCGTCTGGTTGGCCTGCGGGTGCTGCGGCAGGGTAACGAGCACGCCGTTGCGTCGCAGAATCCCCGCCTTCTCCCGCGCGATCAGCGGAATGGTCTCGCCCAGCCACTCGGTGTGATCGAGCGAAATATCCGTGATCACCGAGACGAGAGGCTCGACGACATTGGTCGCGTCCAGCCGGCCGCCCATGCCCACTTCGAGCACCGCCAGATCCACCTGCGCCTCGGCAAAGGCCTCAAACGCCACGGCGGTCAGCGTCTCGAAAAAACTGGGAGGTCCCGGCAGATGCGCGCCGGTTATCAGCTTGCTCGCGCAGTCGTCCACGCGGAAATAGAGTTTTGCAAAATCCTCATCGCCGATCGGCTCCCCATCGATGCGGATGCGTTCGTTGACCCGCTCGAGGTGCGGCGATGTGTACAGCCCGCAGCGATAACCGGCGCACTGCACAATCGACGCCAGGGTCGCGGCCGTCGATCCTTTGCCGTTGGTCCCTGCAATCAAAACCGATTTGAAGCGCCGCTCCGGATGCCCCAGCGCCTCCACCAGCATGCGCATTTCTTCAAGCCGGAATTTCCGTCTCGGTTGCCCCGGCACAGCATGCAACTCGCCCGCACGCGCATGAAGACTATCGAGCGCCGACGCGTAAGACATTCCTCGATTTTAGGCTAATGGGCGGCACCCAGCTCTGGGAGGATTCGTACCCGATTCAGGGGTGTGTTCGGCGCAGCAGCAATGGGTGGACCTCGAGATCGTTCATCTTTAGCTCTGGGTTTGTCGCGGCAGACCCTTTGGAAATGCCACACAATGGTTACGTCGGGGTCCCCCGCAAGGCTTGCGGTCTAACCGCCCCAAAGCCTATACTCGGACCGTTTGGCCCGGATGCGGGTTTCTGCCTTTGCGAACCGTCTGTAACGGTTTTCCCGCTCGGCCACTCAGTATTTGTTGGAGAGATGCACCGATGGCAACCATAACGCTGGAACAGGAAATCAATCCCTGGGAAGCCCAGGCTGCGCGCTTCGATTTTGCCGCGCGAAAACTCAATCTCGATGAGGGCCTCTGGCGCGTGCTGCGCTATCCGTCCCGCGAAATCATCGTGCATTTTCCCGTCGCCATGGATGACGGCCGCATCGAGGTCTTCACCGGCTATCGCGTGCAGCACTCCCAGGCCCGCGGCCCCGGCAAAGGCGGCATCCGGTACTCCCCCGACGTCACGCTCGACGAAGTGCGCGCGCTCGCCAGCTGGATGACGTGGAAGTGCGCCGTGGTCAACATCCCCTTCGGCGGAGCCAAGGGCGGTGTCATCTGCGATCCAAAGAAAATGTCTCAGGGCGAGCTCGAGCGCATGACCCGCCGCTACACCGCCGAGATCATCGAGTTCCTCGGCCCCGAAAAAGACGTTCCGGCACCCGACGTCAACACCAACGAGCAAACCATGGCCTGGATCATGGATACCTATTCCATGCACATGCGCC
>CAZHTJ010000011.1:0-73630 GCA_964535525.1 uncultured Acidobacterium sp.
TATTTCGACCTCTGACTCATCTGCAGTTCCCCTTCCCTGCAAACTGTCAATTGTCGGAGTGTCTCACTTTTGGGGGTCAGTCCACGCTAAGGCAACGATTGTCACGCTGGATCGCACTTTCCCCTCAGTCGGGAAGGTCCTTATCCAATCGCTTGTCTAGTCGAGCCGCCGTTCATCCCCATTTTTTCATCTTCGGCCAGATGGCCCGCAGGTTCCATTTGAATCCGCGGCAGAGCCATATCGTGAAGTGCTCGTCTTCGCGAGACCATGGGTTGTCGACGTGGCCGGCTGCTTCGACGCTGGCGAAGTGTTCGCGATCGCCAGTGCCGTCGCTGCCGAGGACGATCATCGTGCTGCCGTCGTAATCGCGGGGTCCCCAAAACCAATAGGAATTGTGCACGCTGATGGAGCGGGGCAGGCCGTACTTCGGGCCGAAGTAGTCGACCGCCGCCGCCTCGCCCCAGTCGTTGGCGAAGATGGCGGTGCGGGCGCGCTCCGCGGGCGGCAGACTGTAATAGACGGCGGCGGTTTTACGGACCATGTCCTCCCAGCCGAATTCATCCGCGAAGATTTGCGGCAGCGGGCCGGTGCGCTGGTTCTCCGCTTTGGGCGTGGACATGTGGATCGCGTGCTCGTAACGGAGGAACGTCTCCGGACGCAGGAGCGGGATGGCGAGGGGCGCCAGGACGAGGCCGGACACAGCAAGGAGCGCAGTATAGGCTCCCCGAACCCAGGCGCTGCGAATCCACAGCGTGAAGGCGACGGCACCCGCGGCGAACATCATGGGATAAATGGGCGAGACATAGTAGTTCTTGCCCTGGGTGATCATCAACGCGCCGTAGACGACCAGGAAGGTCCAGGCGAGGATGCTGTAGCGGGCGCCGGTGCGCGTGAAGAGGAGCCACAGCAGTCCGAAGACCCACAAGACAGCCGAGACGGGATTGAGGATTTGCACCTGATCGAGGAAAAAGGCGATCGGGCCGCGGCGGACGTCGCGTGGGGTGCTGCGGACGTTGTGCTCGTACTCAAGGAAAGGGAAGTGATGCTGCACGAGCCACACGAGGTGGGGAAGGAAGATGAGGATTGCGGCAAGGCAGCCGAGCCAGAACCACTTTGAGCGGAAGACGCGGCGATGGGGGGTGAGCACGAGGCCGAGGAGCAGGCCGGCCGCGAACAGGACGATGGAGTACTTCATCTCGAGGCCGATGCCGCAGAGGATGCCGATCCACAGCCACCATCGCGGGTTGGCGGTTTCGATGTAGCGGAGGACGCACCAGACGCAGGCCATCCAGAGCAGCGGCTCGACGGCGTTCATGGTGAACCAGTGGTGCATGATCATGTAGATGGGCGCGGTGAGAACGGCGAGCGCGGCCAGGGCCTGGGCCATGCGTCCGCCGCCCATCTGGCGTGCGAGAGAGCCGGTGAGCCAGACCAGGGCGACGCCGCAAAGTGCGGGCACGAGACGAATCGCGAAGAGGGAAGTCCCGAGGGTGTGGCTGACCAGCCAGGCGACGGACGGCCAGAGGGGCGGGTGGTCGACGTAGCCCCAGGCGAGGTGCTGGCCGCAGGCGAGGTAGTACATCTCGTCGCGGAAGATGCCGTAATGGGGGATGGCGCGGAACTGGAGGAGGAGTTTGAGGAGGGCGATTCCGGCAACGATGGCGGTTCCGGAAACGAACCTCGCTGTGAAGCCAGTCGAGGCGCGGTTGGAGGCAGAGGGCGAAACGGCCGTTGAGGCTCTGTTCAAGATAACTCCTGAAAAGTGGATGGTTTAGCTACGCGTGGGGGCATGTCGGGGTTCTGCGTGCCAGATCGGGTCAGAGCTTATCTTTCATCTTTACTTCGAAAACGCGTCCATGCTACGTTCCTATACCAAATCCCCCCAGACCAGAAGTGGAGACGCCCAGGTGTATTGCGTTCAGTGCGGGTCCGATATTCCAGCCGAAAACAAGTTCTGTAACAACTGTGGGGCTGCTGCGTACCAGGCAAGCTCCGGCGCTGCGGCTGTTCAGCCCGCCGCAATCACACCGGTGGCTCCTGCGATTCCGCAGCCTGCGGTGCAGGCCGTAGCGCCCGCTGTGTATCCGGGCGCGCCTCAGGCAGTGTACCCGGGGTATCCGCAAGCGGTGTACCCAAACACGCCGTATCCAGGCATGCCATATCCGCAAGCGTATCCGGGACAGCCGGTGTATTACGCGGTGCCGCCGGCGCACCATACCGCGCAGCAGATGAATCTGCTGCGGAGCCTGCAGGGGCGCATCCAGAGCCTGGCGTCGACGGAGCAACTGGAAGGCTTCAGCCTGAAGGAAATGTTCTCCGAAGTGTTCAAGAAGAAGAGCCCGGAGCAGGTGGAAGACTACATGCTGGTGGGCACCGACAAAACCACTCCGCTGATCGATCTGGTGGAAACGGGCTGGCCGAAGCCGTGGCTTTTCTTCCGCGTGCTGGCCACGCTGATCGTCGGCTACGTGGTCTGCACGTTCATGCTCATGCATCTTTCCGATGCCGGGAATCTGATTCCTGCGGTGATGATTCTCGGTTCGTTCGCGGTTCCGCTGTCGACACTGGTGCTTTTCTTCGAGATGAATACGCCGCGGAACGTATCCCTGCATATGGTGGCGAAGCTGTTTCTGTTTGGGGCCGTGGTTTCTCTGGGCGTGGCTCTGCTGGGCTACAGCCTGCCGATTTTCCAGCTGGGCACATGGGAAGCGGGCATCGTCGAGGAGGTCGCGAAGCTGCTGACGGCGGTTATCGTGATGCGCAGCATCCGCTACAAGTACATCCTGAACGGGATTCTGTTCGGAGCGACGGTGGGCGCGGGTTTTGCGTGTTTTGAAACGACGGGCTACGCGCTGAACTCGGCACTGCTGCCGGGGTTGCTGCAGGGCCTGCAGGCGGGGCAGACCATCGACGTAGCAACGCACTCGGGCATCGTTGCGATGCTGCAGATTCTACGGCTGCGGGGCATCCTGGCTCCGCTGGGGCACGTCGCGTGGACCGCGATCGCCTGCGGCGCGTTCTGGCGGGTAAAGCAGGACAAGCCTTTGAACCCTTCCATGTTTCTTGACACGCGCTTTATTAAGGCATTTCTGATCCCGGTGTCGATGCACGCGCTGTGGGACGCCCCGGCCTTCATGCAGTTGCCGTTTCTTGGGAATTCCATCATCACCGGCGTGATTTCCTGGTATGTTGTGTTTGGCCTGGTGCAACAGGGCCTGAAGCAGGTGAAGGAAGAACAGCGCAGTCATCTGCAACAGACACTCCAGACGGTCGAAGCTTCCATGCAGCCCGCGGGCAGTGTCGCGGTTTCGTAGAGCACTCACGGGCGCGCACCAACCATTCGGATTCTGAGGAGACTGAACGTCCATGGCATTCTGCGATAAGTGCGGTAATCAGCTCAAAGGCACAGAAAAATTTTGTTCCCAATGCGGGGCCGATGTGAGCGCGAAGACGACGGCCGGCGCAGCCAGCCCCCCTTCCACACCGGCGGCCAGCGCGCCCTCGATCCCGGTAGCCAGCGCTGCTCCCCCGGCGGTGCCGTACGCACAACCGCCCTACGCGCCACCTCCTCCGGGACAGCCCATGGCGGGCGGCCCGGTGCACTATGTTCCGCCGGCAGGGGTTCCTGTGCCTTACCCGCCACCCCCAGTGCAACCCACGGCGCAGAAAAAGGGAATGATGGGGACGGTGGTTGTGGTCCTGATTGTGGCGGCGCTCGGGTACTACTACTACGACAAGAACCACACGCCGACGCCTGGTACGGCGAGCAACCCTCCGGTATCGCAGCCGAGCACACCGGGCGGCACACCGGGCAGCAACCCGCCTGCGAGCACGCCACCTCCGGCGGGCGGTGGGCAAAACACGGCACTGGTCAACCAGCAGGCGTTCAACGCGCAGTGGGCCAACCAGAACGGCATGCTGATTCTGACAACCGCGAAGTGGAGCAACAACTCGACAACGAACATTACGTCGGCCACAGTGGAGTGCGAACAGGACGACGCCAACGGAACCGATCTGTCGCAGTATCGTGTGACGCTGAACGGGCCGACTCCGCCCAACACCTGGAGCAGCTACAGCAATATTCAGATTGGGGCGGTCGCCACCAACATGGCCAAGGTGAACTGCACGATCGTGCACGTGAAGCCGTGAGTTGAGCGGCAGGCTCGCGCTGCCGGCGCGGGTTCGCTGCGCGAGGTTCAGTGCGCGGGCGTGAGGATGAGGCGGGCGAAGGGCGTGAGCTTGCCGGTCGTCTCGGAATCCATGTCCCAGTCCCACGTGCCGGCGTCGGGGTGATAGCGGAACGTTGTGTGGAACACTCTGTGCTCATCGCGGAAGAGGAAGGGAATCTCGTTCCCATTACGCTTTGCGTTCGCCAGCGAGACGGGTAAGAGCCCGCCGTATGTGTCGAGCCAGACACACCCGTACTGCGAGGTTGCCTGATTCCATCCGACGTAGACGGTGGCTTCGTAGGCGGGCTCGCCCTGAGGGTTGAGCTCGCGCGAGACCTCATGAATCCGCAGGTACTGATGTTGCATCACCCACTGCGCGTCGACGTCATGGGTGGTCTTTTTGCCGGCGATGGTTCCCTGAAGGACCCAGCGGCCCGCCAGATGGTCGAGGAACTCGTCGTGCAATGTGGGCTGCTGTGCGAAGCAGGCGCTGACCGCGAGGATGAAGAGCGTTGTGGTGATGAGGACGCGGGCGAGTCGTTGGGCGGACGAATGGGTTGCCGGGCGGGCGGTCGATTCGGCAGAGCTCATTCGGGTGTCCTCTCGTTTCAGTAGTTGACTACGAGAGCAGAGTAAGGAAGGGCTGCTGACAGCGTGGTGTCAGCAGAGAACTGCGCCCGGCGTCCTGGGCCGCGCGTGAGCCCAGGTTAATCCGTAACCGGAGAGCGCCGCTGGAGCACTTTTGTGCTTGACCGAAGGTGTCCATTGGAGTACATAACAAAGATGCAAGCGGTGGTGGAGACGCCGTCGTATCTCAAGGCTGCCGAGGCAATTTTTACCGAAACCGAGCGCGATGCCATCGTGACGATGCTCGCGGCGGACCCGGAATGCGGCGAAGTAATCCCGGGCACCGGCGGGTTCCGCAAAGTGCGAGTGGCCCGGGCCGGAATGGGGAAGCGTGGCGGCGCGCGCGTGATCTATATTCTGCGCAATGAGGCGTTTCCGATCTTTCTCATCACGGCTTATGCGAAGAACCGAAAAGACAATCTGACGATGAAAGAGCGGAACGAACTGGCGAAGCGGGCAGATGAGATATTCACCAGGTACAGGAGCGGGAAATGACGACCACCATGTTTCAGGACATGATGACAGGCCTGAGCGAAGTCGAGGCCTTTTTGGCGGGACAGAAAACAGGCTACAAAGTGAGCTTGCCTGCCGAGGTCGATGTGAAAGGCATACGCAGGAAATTGAACATGACGCAGTCCCGGTTTTCCGACACATTCGGCTTCAGCCTGGACGCGGTGAAGCACTGGGAAGGCGGACGACGCACACCGGAGTCGTCAGCACGAGCTTTTCTCACCGTCATTGCCCGCAATCCCAGCGCCGTGATTGAAGCCTTACACCCGGGCAATAAAATCCGATTCGCGTTCAAACGAGCTGGAAAGAAGATTGCGACTCGCCGCGGAACAGCCGGGCCAACGGCCGGGAAATCCAGAACGGCTCGCGGCACCCGTTGAGGGTCCACTGAGTGCCGCGCATGGAATTACGGAGCAGGCAAGCCTTCGACGATATACAACCGCGATGTGGCTGAGCTTTGGCGGATGGGGCGGATGGCGGCGTAGGCGGGCGAGTCGTACCATTCACGGGCTTTCGCGACGCTGTCGAAGGCGATGACAACGATACCGCCCCTGGGCGGGTCCCCTTCGAGGGCCTGGGTTTTGTTGCTGCGGACGACGTAGTGATGGTTGAAGGGCGCCAGCGTGTCCGGGACCTTTTCGCCGTACTTCTGGAAGGTCGCCATGTCGTGAATGTCGACTTCGGCGACCACATAGCCGGGCGGGGTGACGGGCTGCTGGGCGCGGATCGCGAAACCTCCTCCTGCGCCAATCGCGATGCCCGCCAGTCCTGCGCAAAGAACTGCCCATTTCGTTTTCATCATTGCGATTCTCCTTCGTGGTGGCAGTAACCGGGCCGCGGATGGGTGCCGACGCTGGTGAAGGAAGTTCATCAGGCTCCCATCCGCAAAGGTTGCAGCGAAGATGAGCACAAAAAGGACGAGGCCAGCTACCGCGAGCCAGCAACGAGTCCTGGGGAGCGGCGGAAGCGCTCGGCCGCCCTGGCTCGACGATCTGGTCCGACGATCTGGAGCGAGGTGACACCAGTTGACAGCAGTGTATCGAGTCGGGCGCGCTACGCGGAGCTTTATTGCCCGTCGATTTATTTTCCGTCGAGGAGGTGGAGTTCCTTGCCCGGCTTGAAGCGGACTGCTTTGCCTGGGGCGATGCTGACTTCAGCGCCGGTGCGGGGATTGCGGCCGATGCCGGTCTTGCGAGGACGCACGTTGAAGACCCCAAAGCCGCGGAGCTCGATGCGCTGACCTTCGGCGAGGGCGCGCTTGAGGGTTTCGAATACGGTATCGACAGCGGCTTCGGCTTTATTACGCTGCAACCCGGTGCGCTCAATCACCTGGTGAATGATGTCCTGTTTTATCAAGGTTTTCCCCCGTCGGCCGAAGTGTCCGTGTCAAGGCTGATCGTAGAAATGTTTGACGGCATTGTCAATGCGGCGCGCCTCCCGTAAGATGCAATTTCTACCCCGATTGCAACTGGGACTTCCTGGGCGAGCCGTGCCTCGACCGACGGGGAAGCACCGCATGGGGACACTGCGAGACGGCCGTGGCAAGAGGCGGCAGGGAGGGTCATGGCGATCAAGAGCGACCGCTGGATTCGGGAGCAGGCCCTTAAGGGCATGATCGAACCATTCAGCGAAAAGCAGGTGCGGGAGGGGGTCGTCTCGTACGGATTGTCCTCCTACGGTTACGATCTGCGGGTCTCCGACGAGTTCAACATCTTTACCAACGTGAACAGCGCGGTTGTCGATCCGAAGCATTTCGATGAGCGGTCGTTCGTATCGGTGCAGGCGGAGAACGTGCTGGTGCCGCCCAACAGCTTCGCGTTAGCACGATCGGTGGAATATTTTCGGATTCCGCGTGACGTTTTGACCATTTGCGTGGGAAAATCCACCTACGCGCGGTGCGGCATCATCGTCAATGTCACGCCCTTCGAACCGGAATGGGAGGGGTTTGTGACACTGGAGATATCCAATACCACTCCGCTGCCGGCGCGGGTGTATGCGAATGAGGGGTTGTGCCAAATCCTGTTCTTTCAATCTGACGAAGCGTGCCAAATCAGCTACGCCGACCGCAAAGGAAAGTACCAAAAGCAACAGGGAATCGTTCTGCCGAAGTTGTAAGAGCCATGGAAAGCATCATCAAACCCACGCGACGCATGCGAGTTGGCCTGCTCGATTTCGAGCCGATCCGCATCGCGGGGCTGCGGCAGATTTTTGCCGAGCAGCCGGATTTCGAGGTGGTGGCGTCCGACTGGGCGACGGCGTTCAAGGAGTCTTCCTTCGATCTGGTCGTGGTTGTACTGCGGGATCATGCGTTTTCGCTGGCGCTGCTGGCGCGGCTGCGCTCCCGGCATGCAGGGCTCAAGGTGCTGGTGATCGGATCCGGCTCCGAGCAGGAAAAAATCCTCGAGGCCATCGGCGCAGGCGCCAAGGGGTGGCTGGAAGACAAAGCATCGCCGACTCAGGTGATGCAGGCGGCGTACGCGATCCTGAGCGGATCCATCTGGGCGCCGCGGAAGGTTCTGTCGACGTTTGTGGACCGGGCGATCGAGGGGTCGGCTGCGCGGCGCCGGCGGCAGAGCCCGCGGTTCACCGAACGCGAGGAAGAGGTTCTGCAGCAATTGGTGCTGGCGCGGTCGAATCGCGAGATCGCGCAGGCCCTGAGCATTCGCGAGCAGACGGTGAAGTCGTACGTCGCGCGGCTGATGCGCAAGGTGGGAGTGGGGAACCGGATCGCGCTGTCGGTGCAGGCAGCCAGCGGCGCCTGGGGCGAAGAGGAGAAGGACCGGTAATCCGGGGCTTTCCCTGGGGCGGGCGGACGTTAGTTAACAGAATATCTGTTATCGGACGTACTACAGATTTCCTTCCGTTGCTTTCGCTTACATCGTTAGGCAATGGCGGCGCGGATTCCCAGTTCGTCTGCAATGTCGCCCAATCGCCGGTCTCTGGTCCAGATCGAGAACGACCTGTTCAGGAGGACAGAGGCTACGAGATGAAGATCCGTGATGCCGATCCCTCGCCGGTACAGCCTGCGCAGCTCAACCAGGGCGAACAGCTCGTCCGTTGTAACGACCGGCGCCTGAACCAGCAAAGAAAGGTCGTTCAGCACCTTCTCCCTGCCGGCGATTGAACCAAGCGCCAGTTCCAGCCGCACAAGTGGATGCGTTGCGATCTCGTCGTTCTGGAGCATATCCTGCAGTTGCGCTTCCGGGCTTCGCAGATGATCGATCCAGACCGAAGTATCAACGAGGATCATGCTTTTCTCGGCGCCGCGGCGCGGCTTCCGCCGTCGGATCGCTCCCCCCAAGCGCCGCCAGGCGCCGGGCCGCCTCATTGCGGACAAGCCGGGTGAGCGCCTCCCTTACCAGCGCAGCCTTCTCTTTGATCCCGGTGTATTCCTCGGCCTGCCGGATCAGCTCGTCGTCAAGAGCGATGGTTGTGCGCATGCAAACCTCGACGTGCCGATTATAGCATCGTTGCGATGCTATTTTACATGCCCCTTCGCACCTCCCAGGCCGTTCTCCGATGCTCCTCAGCAGCTTCGACCTGCACCATGCTCTTCGCCGCTCCCAGGCACTGCTCGGACGTAAGCGCCTCTCAGGCGGCAGCGCCCCCGTCAGCCTCTTCTACCAGCTGCGGCTTGGGATCTTTCCGCAAACCTTCCAGCGAGATGTGCCTCAGGATCTCCTCCTCCGCCTCGTGAATCGGTCCGGGAGGAATGACGGTGATGCCGCCCACCAATTCGGCGAGGGTCAGATACGATTCGCGAGACTCGCAGAGAAAATCGAGCGGGTACTCGGGCTTGCGGGCGCGCGCCTGGATCGGGTCCGCATCGAGGAGATAGCTGACGTCGGGGCGCGGCACGATTTTCATGATCATGCGCACATACAAACGCGTGCGCCGAGACCGCAGCGCGAGGTTGACGAGCTCGTCCCAGGCGTAGCGGTCGCAGATGACGAAGTCGAAACCCGAGGCCAGGGCGCGTCGGACTTTGTAACGCAGAGAGAGGGCGTCGGCAAGGTAAAGGCACCAGCGGACGATGGTCATGGCTCGGGAACGGACGTTTTTATCGCGGCGGTTGATGGGCTTCTCGGGAGTTCCGACGCCTTTGTCGCCTTTGAAGAGCCTGTGGCCGGCGGTTTCCCGCATGGCGGTGAAGCAGGCAACATCGTCCCAGAAGGTGATCACGCGAACCTCGAGACCGGCCCTCTGCAGACGGGCGCGGAGAAGGTCAATCTGTGTGCTCTTGCCGGCGCCGTCGATGCCGGAGAAGCTAACTAACCTGGTGCCTCGCAATCCGGAGCCTGGACCCATGGTGGTTTTCTCTCTTGTGACCTGATTCCCTGCTACGGACGGCTCGGGCTGGCACTGGAGAGCGCGACGACGGTGCCCACTGCGACGGCGGCTCCGATCAGCAAGCCCACTTTGATGACGAAGGACCGCGAGCGCTTCTGTTTGGCCGGAGCGATCGCAGCGCCGGCGGGTCTGGAAGCGGCTACACCGCTGGCGGGTTCCGCGGGCGCGGCCGCGGTGCCGAGAGGCTGCGAGGGAGCGGTCTGCTGTGGCGTCGAACTTTGCGAAGCGTTTTCCTGCGGTGAGGCAGGCGTGGTCGGCGCGGGCGCCGGGCCTGGGCTATCGGGTAAGGACGCGACCTCGGTGGGGCTCGCCGTCGCGGGTTGAGCGGGGGCCGGAGTGCTGGTTTGCGACGGAGCTGGCGCCGGCGCCTGCTGAGCGGACGGCGCTTCCTGCGCCGATGCTGACACGAGGGGCGTCGCCAGCAAGACGATGAGTCCGATTGCGATTTGCCGATTCAACCACAGAGCTACTCTCTTCATGGCTTTCTCCAAACTTGCCGGGCCGTAAGCTTTTGCGCGCACGGGTTGCAACAACTACGCGGCCTTTTCCGATGCGCCGTCTGCTTCTTCGGAAACAACCGTCTGCCTGGGTGCGATGACGGGAAGCTGATGAAAACTGTTCACGGCCTCCGCGGTCGTGTCGAATGTCTCGAAGAGGCGCGCCACACCTGTCTTGACAAGGACCAGCGCAGCGGCGGCCGGCACAGCGGCCAGCTTCACGTCTCCGTTGCGCTTCATGGCTTCCTCAAGACAATGCAGCAGCAGGTGGATCGTGGAGGTGTTGCATTCGTGGAGAGTGGAGCAGTCGAGAACCAGGCGCGGGCGGCTGGCATTCATCACGCTTGCGATCTCGTGGAGGAACGCTACCTTCTCCCGAACGCTGTGCACCTCCGGGATTCGCCTGACTGCAACGGCACGCATAGCGGTGTTCATATCTGCCAGTTCCCTCCTCTTCCTTTCATCCGGCGCTTTCGAGCAGCCGGGCCAGTTCAGCTTCAGGATCACGCACCACGTGCGTCAGAACGTTCTTCGCATAGCGGGTGAGAGTGACAAGATTCGTGTTGTACCAGCAGCACTCGGTCATCCTGGGCGACAGGCCGCAGAGAAAGCGCAGCCGGGTCACTTTGTCCGGCGACGCCAGAACGGCGGCCATTAACCGATGATTGCCATCGAGGACGGTGAGCGGGTCGCTTTCGCCGAGGCCGATGAGGATCACCGCGCCCAGGTCCGGATCGTCGCTGGAGACGCGATCGCCGATCGCTTCGATCTTGCCCCGGAATGACGGATCGATGGCGTGGCGATTTCTCAGCATGCGCTCGGCCACCGCAGTGAGAGAGAAGTTGCCGCGCGCGACCTTTCGCCACTGGGCGCGTGGAAACACGCGGATGCGGTGCAGTTCCGAGGGTCGCAGCTCTACCTCAAACCATTCCGTTTCGGCGGGCAGCTCTTTCCATAAGGCAAGGTGACGAATAAACAGGAGTGCCTTCCGTTTGGCATTTTCGGCGGGATCGTTGAGATCCGGCGCCGTCACGAGGTCGGACAGGGCCTGGCGGTATTCGTGAAAAGCTGGACTGTGAAAATCGCTTTTCAAAAATTCAGCGATCACTTCGGCTTCGGAAATGTGGCGCAGGATCCTGACGGGCGCGGCGCCGATGGTTCCTTCCGCAGCGCGAGCATCGGCAAGCGACGTGAGGATGAACGGGACCGCCACAATCACCAGCAGCACGATCATCAGGATGAGCTGAACCCAGATGACTTCACGCAGAGAGGAATGGAACCGGCAGAGGGCGGCAATGATCACTCCACTGAACGCCAGCTGCACCCAGCTGGTGTTGGCGATCTTGTAGGCCATCTCATAGGTGATGATGACGACGCTGAGGCAATAGAGGATGGTAGTGACCGCATACATCGACAGCAGATAGGGCAAACCATAGTCGCCGCTGACAGAAAATCCGCTGCCAAAGAATCGGGCCCACAGAGAAGCGGGAGTCAGGCGAAGTCCGATAGCAAGGACGGCGCCGATCACGAGCACGAGTAAGGACGAAGTAGCGATGACCTTGAATCCGCGGCGTTCTTCTTTGCGTGTGCCGGCCACCAGGGGAAACATGGAATTGATGACGGCGGAGGAGAAGGTGAAGATCACGCGGCCCACCATGGCCACGGCGGCATAGAGACCCGCGGTGGTGGGAAGGAAGAAATGTTTGACCAGGACGATGTCGCAGTTATTGATAAGAACCTGGCCGGAAAAGAAGACCATGGCCTGGACGGTTTCGCGCAGCGCATTTTGTAACAGCAACGGATTCGATATGCGCGGGATGCCCAGAGTGGGAACAGCGGCAAAATACGCAACTACCACGGCAGCCGCATTGGCGGCCACCACGCCTCGCACGCCGAAACCGAACTGGATGAGCAGCAATGAGCCGCCGAGGCGGACAATTCCTTCGAGCACAAGGTTGGTGGCAAGGCTGCGGAAACCGCATACACCCTGGATATAACCGCGCCTGCTGCCGAGTGGAACGTAGAAGGCGACTCCAATGGCGAGCAGAGCGACGAGAATCGGCGAAGGCAGGTTCAGGTAATTCGCGATGGGCCGCTGGAACAGGAACAGGAGCAGCGCGATGAGAACGCCACAAGCCCACGAAGCGCGGTGAAAACCACGATAGACGGCCTGCTTCTCCTCGAGGCCGTCCTGCTGCGCGACGACCTTGGCGGCTACGATCTGGAAGGAGAGCGTCGCCGCGGAAATGAGAACGAGCAGCGTGTAGACGGCGGTCGCATGGCCGTAGCCCGTGGGCCCTAGAAAACGCGCGACGGCGACGTTATAGATGAAGTTGGTGGCGGTTGCGAGGCCGGAGCCCAGGAGCAAAACGAAACTTCCCGACAAGATGCGGGCGTGGAGGGTCTTTGCAGCTTCTATGGGGCCGTTCTCCACAACCTTGGGCTCCGTTGCGATTGCGATGCCTCTGTGCGAATCTGGTCGGATGAGTCGTCGAGGGCGCATCCGGCAAACCGAAGACAAGTTCGGCGACAGAGTTCCCTCGTGAAACAGACGATTAGATGCGTGGCTCATGGTCCCGGCTGCCCTCGCACCGAGAACCAACGATGCTTCGCCAGCTGCTCGATGGGCAACCTTTTCTTTCCCACGTCGCTCTAATTCATTTCTCGTAATGTTTCGAACGACAGCCTTCCTTGCCTTAGCTCTGCTTGCTCATGGATGTTCTGAATCGTCTCCACAGAAGCCTGCGCGGCTGAAAGTGGGCGTCCCCGGCGTGTCGCCCGTGATGCTGGCGGTTTACGAGCCATGGTTCGGGCATCCCCAGCACATTTCTGTCGGCTACTCCTCGCATGATCCCGCGGAGCTGCGGAAGCAGATCCATCTGGCGAAGAAGATGGGCATCTCCGGCTTTGTCGTGGATTGGTATGGAGACCGCGACCCGTTCAATGCAAAGACGTACGAGCTGCTGCAGCCGATCGCCGCGGAGGAAAAGTTTCATATCGCGATGATGTACGACGAGACGGACGCGGAGGATGGCGCGACGGACGAGGCCATCGCCGATTTCACAACGTTTCGCGATACCTATTTGTCGGCGGACGCCGGGGGCCGCGACGCCTATCTCACTCTCAACGGCCGGCCCATCATTTTCATTTTCCCCAAAGGTGGACACACGGACTGGAATCGGGTGCGCGAGGCCGTGAGTAAGTGGAATCCCGCGCCGTATCTGATCCAGGAGAATCTGCCCGGCGCGAATGCTGGTGCGTTTGACGGCTTTTATGCCTGGGTCCAGCCCGGCAAGAAGGGGTGGGCGGCGGACGGCAGCAATTGGGGCGATGACTATCTCGCTGACTTTTATCAGACAATGCAATCGAAGTATCCGGACAAGATTGCCGTGGGCGGCGCGTGGGCACAATTCAACGACAGCAGGGCGTCGTGGAGCCTGAACCGGCACATCTCAGGGCGGTGCGGGGAGACCTTCCACGACACCCTGAACCTGTGGCGTAAGTACTATTCGGCGGACGATCCTCTTCCGTACTTATTAGTAGAGACCTGGAACGATTATGAGGAGGGCACCGCCATCGAGCCCGGCATTCCAACGTGCGGAGCGGGCTCGAAAGCAGCGCGGTAGTGCTTACGCGATGCGGAGGATCTTCGCAGGCTTCTCTTCCTCTTCCTCAGCCGTACCATCCAGAGCGGACGCTGCCTCCGTCGCGTAGTGAACCTTGTTGATGATGGACAGCGGGCGCTGGCGAACTTCATCGTAGACGCGTCCCAGATATTCTCCCAGCACACCGAGGCACAATAGTAGTCCGCCACCCACAAGGAATACGGCAGACGCTACACCGCAGCCCACTGCGTTCCAGGGAGTACTGGAGAGGACGCTGGCCAGCGCCATTACGCCGGCCATGCCGCACGCAACAGCGGAGAGAGCGAAGCAAAGCCGCAGCGGCTTGTAACTGAAGCTGGTGATCGCATCCATCGCGTACTTGATGCGGCTGATGAAGGATAGCTTGCCATCGCCGGCCAGGCGGTCCTGGCGATCATAGTAAACAATTGCGTTGCTGTAACCCACCCATGCGCGCAGGCCGGGCAGATACCGGTTGTTCTCGCGCATAGCGTTGATGGAATCTACCGTCTGGCGATCCATCAGGCCAAAGATGCCGGCGTTGAGCGGGATGGGAAAGTCAGAGAGCGCGCTCAGCACGCGATAGAACAGCGGGAACAGTTTGGCGAGAATTTTGCGGCGCTCCTGGCGGCTTCTGCGCACAGCAACCACGACCTGAGATCCGCCGCGCCACGCTTCGACCAGCTCCGGAATGACTTCGGGGGGATCCTGAAAATCGCCATCCATCAGCACCACGGCATCGCCGCGGGCCGTTTGCAGACCTGCGGAAATGGCGCCCATGTGACCCCAGTTGCGAGAGAGATCGACGACGACGACATGGGAATCGTCTTCCTGGAGAGCCCGCAGCAGATCGAGCGACGAGTCTTTGGAGCCGTCATTGACATAGACGACTTCCCACGGCTCGCCAATGTCCATCAATGCATCGGCGACAGCTTCATGGAAGAGCGGAATGTTCTCTTCCTCGTTGTAGATCGGCACGACGACCGAAATCATCTATCCTCCTTGATTTTGTTCCACGAGCCAGCGCAGCCGAACGCGCCGGGTCTGAATTAGCGTGCAATGTGTCGTGCGGTCTTGCGGGGCAGGCTGGACGTTCACTGCGATTCTGACTGAAGCACGCGGACTTTCCAGCGCACTTCAGTGGGAGTTAGAACCGCTATGTAGCGTGCCCGTACTGGCTGTGTCGCCAGGACCTTCTCGTGTTCGAGAAGCTGTACATCGTATTCGATGTTGTCAACCACCTGAATGGATAGCCCGTCGGGCGAGTAAAAAATAATTTTGATGTCGTGAGAGCGTTCCTGGTAATGCGTGTGCAGGCCCAGTTTTGCCTGCTCGTCGACCGTGGCCGCAAATTTTTCCTTCGCAGTGCCCACAAAATCCTGATTCAAGAGGTCTGCCTGGTTTTGATTCAGGGCGGCGCTGAGCGTTTGCCACGCCTCAAGATAATCTCGCACCACGGCCGACTCCGTCTGTTTCGCGAGCGGGCGCGGCCCCTTGAGCATGGTGGGTTCCACCTGCACCGCTCCCTGACCGGCTGCGGATGCAGCGAAAATGGCTGCCGCCGCACAGAAGATGGCGAGGGAGCGCATCATGACTGACCCTCCCAGCGGATTTCGTTCCCCATCACGACGCCCGTTGCTGCTGTGATGCGGGCGCCGTTGTGAGCGGGAACCTCCGCCTGGGCGACGCCATGTTTGAGAGGCACGTCGACGGTCGTCTGACCGCCGTTCCAGCTTTCGGTGAACGTGACGACGGTCCCGTCGGTGACGGCGTTGCCGCTGCAGTCGCGCAGAGGATCGGTTTCGAGCTGGATCTTATCGCCGGCCTTGCGCGCGCTCATCTTCAATCCACAGGGATCGCCAGGAACCTGCTGGATCACGCGGGCAGCGCTAACATCCCCGGCCTGCGCAACGAACTTCGCATTCCCCTCTTTGGGCGAGGAGTTCATCTCAGTCCACGCCGCACCCTGAATGGTCGTGACGATGCGCGCCTGCGTTGGAGCGGCGGCGACGGATAACTGGAAGCTGACCGGCGTCGGGTTCGTGATCAGGTTCTGGAAGGAATCGAAGACATACACGGCGCCGGTGACGCCGTTTTGCAGGCCGACAGGAAGGCGCGAAGGCCTGGCCAGAAAGCTAAGCGTCGCAGGCTGCGGGGCCGGGACAACGTCGAACTCGCGGGTTGCTGTCGACGATTGACTGGAGAGAACAGCGAGATAGTGGCCGGCGTTGGTTAGGTCACCCGCCGCAAAGGCGATGGGCTGACCAAGTTGCACTTCGCGCTTCAGTATCTGGGCTGGTCCGGCAATGTACAAAGTAGCTCTGCCGCTGCCGCTGGTCGGAATCGAGAAGGCGGCTCCGGCCTCGACGCTTTTGGGCAGGTTGAGGGTTCCGCTTTGCCCGAGCGCCGGCAATACCGCGGCACCGATCATGAGAGCAAGCAGCGAGACACAGGCACGGCTCATTGGAATCCGCCGGAGCTGTAAGTCGCAACCACAGCGCGTTCGGTGCTGACCTTACGGGCCAGGTCCTCGGGAACCGACATAGAGAACGGAACCGGGGTTTGCGGCAACAGGGCGCGGTCGATGTACTGATCCGCAACCCAGACCAGCTGCCCGTTCTGGTCGTAGAAGGTGCCGAGCACGTGCGCGATGTTCACGATCTGGCCACTCTGGTTCACCAGGTTCCCGCCGAAAGAAGCGTCGGGCGCCGGGGTCATCTTTTGGTCCTGAATCTCGATCACCGGATCGGCCGAGGCCGCAATCAGATTCGACGTCGGGTCCATGTGGATGCTGTCGACGTCGGAAAGCGAGACGTGAGGAAAAATGATCAGAAAAGGCGTGACCTGCTTGGGCAAAAGCAGGTGAGAGATTTTGTCAAAGCTGTCTTCTGACCCGATGGCCGAGCCATTTTTGGCCAGGAGTGTCGCTCTCACCGACACGTAAGCTGGCACGACGTCTTCATTCAACAATTCACCAAGGACGACGACGCCCGCGGCTCGTTCCACCGGATGCATATCCACGATGCGGATGTGAGGAGCCTCGACGTCCTGTGCGCCCCAGTCATCCCCCGGCCCGCGATAAATCACATCCCAGCGCAGGTAATTCACAGCAAAGACCTGCGGGGGCACGCGGGTCTCTTTGACAAGAGGCCAAACCGGAGCCCATCGATCCCCGTTTCTGACGACCTGGATGTTGCGCGTGTCGAGAAAGGTGCCGACGACGGTCGACCAGCGCAGCCGGAGCTGCACCTGCGCATCGTTGTCGGAAGCATGCAGAGGCCGGACCTGGTAGCTATCGAGAATAGCGTAAGTACGAAGGCTCGGATAACTCCCGCTTAGGTCGTGAATGAAGTCCTGCTCGCTGAATTCGGCCTTATTGCCGAGTTCGGAGTAAGCTTTTCCCCAGTCCTGATGACCCATGGCAATCGCCAGATTGTCGACAGCACCCTCCGGCGTAGACGCGGAGTGCATGATGCCGGTGGGGCTTATGCCCGCATAAGCGGCCGCGGCCGGGACGGGCGAAACGGTGCCGGCGATAATCAGCGCTATGGTCGCTGCCACGAGAAACAAAGCAAGAAATCGTCCGCCCATCACGAAACCAGCCTTCCTGGGACGTAACCTTCCCGCGCGATGTCAGACTCGACGCCAATCGGCGCGCGGCGCCGGCGATCGGGCAGAAGAACCACCACAATGGCGAGAATGCTGCTGCCCAGCGGCAGCGTGCCCCACATCAGACCCTGCCACGCCGGAGGCATCTGGGGTGCGTTTACCGGGGTCGCCGGCGGAACACCATCCTTGCTCCAAACAGCAATGGTGCGATCTTCGAGCTCGTCGACTCGACGCCAGCCTCCAAACGAGAGCAGCGGTTCGTAATAAGGGTCGCGGACGAAGATCCACTTGAGACCATAGCGATCGGCGTGATCGAGGATGGCGCGGAGCGCGTCGAGCCCCTCTTCGCCGAAGTACTTTGAGCTGGTGAGCGCGCCGCCGCCATGTGCGGTGAGCTCGGGCAACATACGGCCGGAGTTCCACTCGCCATCGACGCTGCTGGCATCGGTAAGAACCGCTAACCGGGATATCTTATTGCCGAAACCAAGAGTTACATACCGGTAGTTGTCGTGGCCGTCGCGATTCAGCCAGTTTGCGACAGCATCGACCTTGAAATCCTCGGCGTCGGCAGGACGGTAGGTAGACCAGGCTACAGCGAGCGCGCAAGTGGCAGTCGCCGCAAGAGTAAGTCCGGCGATCGCACGCAGGCGATAGCGATCGATAAGCTCGGCGGCAAGCAGTCCTACAAACGGCAGCGCGAGCAATGTCGCCCAATAACTGAAGCGCTCCATGGTAAGGACGTCAAAGGCGCGGCCGAGAAGCACCCTCCCTACGGGCGTTGTGCCGCCGAGGCCGACAAGAAAAGCCACCCAGAAACCGAGCAACAAAGGGCGGAGACGAGCGACCGCCGAGCCGCGCACAAAGATGAAAGGCAGAGCCAAAACCAGAAATCCATACGGAACGACGAAGTAGTTTATGCCCCACTGCGGACTCAGGATGTAGTTGGCGCGGCTCGGGTGCGGGATGGGTGTTTGCGTGACCGGATAATGGATCAGCGCGATCCAAAAAGGCAGCAGCACAAGCGCTACGGCCGCGCCGACGACCACACTCATGACCACAGTGCGTGCGACGAAAGCGCCCGTCGAAACGCGCTCGCCGTCCTGGCGATCGATAAGCACCAGCGCCAGCACGGGTACGGCGAAGAACATGGAGCCGAAGAGCAATGTTGCGTGATGGGCGGCCGCGGCCGCGGTGAACAGCGCAGCGCCTTTCAGGAAGGACCGCCACTTCCCTTCCCTGATCCACTCAAACATGTAGGGCAAAGCATTGAGGTAAAGAGGCGCGGCCGCGGTGGTCGACAGCTGACCCGCGGAATAGATGAGGAAGCTCTCTGAGCCGAGGAACACACTCGCCAGTGCGGCCAGGGAGGCCGCCCGCGGGCCGACCCACAGCAAAGCAAACCGATAGACGCCAACGGCGAGAAGCAGAATGGCGGCGAACTGGACCGCCATGTAAGCCAGATCGAGACCGATCACCCTCGATACCAGCGCGACCCACTGCTGTGGCAGAGGCGGGTAGGTTGTCTGCGAGAATCCCGCATACCACTTAGGGTTCCAGGGACTAAACCAATGGTGCACATAGTGGGACGCGAAAAAAATATGGAAATTTGTGTCGTACGACTTCAGTGGCAGTCCCATCAGCAGCAGCGGCAGATGAACTGCAAAGACTGCCATGAGGATGAAACTCATGGGGATGGGTCGATTCGCCGGTGCTACCGCTTCAAGTCTCTGCAATGAAATCCCTCATGAATGAGCTTTGGATTCGCTTTTCCAGCCTCCTGGTTGCCCGGTAAACACGCGCCGGAGCGCGCGCAAGGGCCAACGTTGATGCAGCGCGCAGCATCCAAAGCCTGTATTCCGTGCGAACGACTGGTGACACCTTGATTGCTCGACCTGGCTGCTTCAGATTTGCAAGCGTTCTGCTGATGGTTGTCGCTTTCGCGAGCCGCAACTTCGCACAGACGTACAAAGTCGGCTCCGATGGCTCGACAAAGTCTCAATCGCCCCCGAATCAACAGACGCAGCCCGCGGGACAACAACTTGGGTGGGGATCGAATATTCAGAACGCGCGACTCGCAGGAGCCGCCGAAGCGGCGTTGAAGCGCGGCGATTATCAGCAGGCGGTCGAATACGCACAACGTGCGGCGCAGGCTGCACCCAATGATCCGCATCTGTGGTTCCTGCTCGGCTACGCGGCGCGTCTTGACTCCAAACCCGGCCTCGCGGTCGACGCCTATAATCACGGCCTCCGTCTGAGTCCTTCGTCGCTGGAGGGCCTCTCCGGTCTGGCGCAGACGTATGGGGTCATGGGGCGGACGAAGGAAGCTCAGGATTTGCTGACAAAGGTGCTGGCGGCGGACCCGAAGCAGATCGACGATGCGCTGCTGCTCGGCGACCTGCAGATGAGGTCTGGCGATTATCAGGACGCGCTTGACACTCTGAGCAGGACGGAACGAATGCAGCCGAGCGCCCGCGCCGAGCTGCTCCTGGCGCTGTCGTATGAACACACGAAGCAGATGGATCTGGCGCGGCATTATCTGGACCTGGCGAAAGCCCGAACGCCCAACAATCCGGACGTACAGCGCTCACTGGCCGGCTACTACCGCGAAACGGGGAGCTATGGCGACGCCATCGCCGCGTTGAAGGCTATCCGTTCACCGCGGCCGGATGTGAAAGCGGAACTGGCCTACACCTATCAGCTGGACGGAAAGCAGGAAATCGCCGCAAAACTCTACAGCGAAGTTGCCAATGCTATGCAGAAGGACCTGGGTCTGCAGCTCTCAGCGGCGCAGGCTGAAGTGGCCGTCGGTTCCATACAGCATGCGAATGAGTTCCTGCAGAGGGCGGCAGCGATCGATCCAAACCATTATCGTCTGCACGCTCTCAGGGGTGAGATCGCCCGCATCGAAGAACGCGACAGCGATGCAGTGCAGGAATATCAAGCGGCTCTGGCGCATCTGCCGGCAGACCCTGCGGAGGGCCCGCTTTACGGAATCCAGCTCCATATGGATCTGATGGAGCTGTACCAGAGCCTCCATCAGGCCGATGCGGCGCACGCACAACTGGCCACGGCGCAGGCGGCAATCAACGCGCTGGACGAGCATGGTTCGGACCGGGCGTCGTTTCTGCGTCTGCGCGCATTGATCAGGATGACCTCCGGAGATCTGGAGGGTGCGCACACCGACATGAATGAGGCGCTGGCGATCAATGCAACCGATCGCAACAGTCTGCAGCTGGACGGCGACTTATTGATGAAGCTCGGCCATACCGAGGAAGCTATCACGGTCTACAAGCGAATCCTGGCGATGGATCCCAACAGCCGCTTTGCGCTGACTTCAATGGGCTATGCATCACGAGCGGCCGGCCGCGATCAGGATGCGGAGAAGTATTTTCAGCGTCTGGCTCAGGCCTATCCGACCCTGTATGTGCCGTGGCTTGCGCTGGGCGATCTTTACACGTCGCGTCGCGATTATGCCAAAGCGGAGAGCGCCTACAGCAAGGGATATTCGATGGCTCCGGGGAACGCGCTGATCGTAGCTGGAGGCATGAATGCCAACATCGAAGCGCACAAGCTGGATGCCGCCGAAGTTTGGTTTCATAGGGCTACGCAGGATATGCAGGACGAGCCTCAGGTTCTGCGCGAGAAAGAGAGGTACCTGAGCTTTCGTGGCGATTATCAACAATCAGCCGATATTGCAGCCCAGGCCATTCGCGTTCTGCCCAACGACCGGGATGTAGTGGTCTACCTTGGCTATGACTATCTCTACCTGAGCCGGTACGACGACCTGCTCAACCTAACGTCGAAGTACGATCAGGTTCTGCCGAAGGAACCAGACCTCCCATTGCTTGCAGGATATGTCCATAAGCACAATGGCCAACTGAGCGAGGCCAGGCTGGACTTTTCCGCGGCGCTTCAGCGCGATCCGGAAATCGTTACGGCTTACGTGAATCGTGGATTTGTGTTACACGATCTCCGTCAGCCACGGCAGGCAGCTGGCGATTTTGAAGCTGCGCTGAAGCGGGAGCCAAAGAACGGCGAAGCTCATCTTGGGCTCGCCTATACGAGCCTCGACCTGCGCAAGCCGCAGCTGGCTTTGCGTCAGGTGGCGCTTGCGGAAACCAGCCTGGGCGATAGCCAGCCCATTCACCTGATTCGCGCGACAGCTTACGGACAGCAGGGTGCGCTGGCAAAAGCGGCCAACGAGTATCGCGCTGCGATCAAATTCACACCGAATGACGGATCGCTGCACCTCGCGCTCGCAGGAACCCTTTACACCGAGCGCCAATATCACGATGCTGTCGACGAGTTGAACATCGCACAAAAACTGCTGCCCGGCGATGACATGGTGTACGCATGGCTGGCTCGTGCGTGGTCACAACTGGACGACCAGCAACAGACCATGCGCTACGTCCAGCTGGCGGAACAACGTGCTTTTCTTCGACAGGCCGCCACCAGCGCTTCGAGTCATTCGGATGGCGCGGCAGTGTTTCTTATCACGGGTGAGGCTCTGAGCCACCTGGGCGACCAGAACGCCGCGATGGATCGCTTTCGAAGAGCTCTTACCATGACAGGAAGCGACCGAGTCGGCGTGCGTCTGGCGATCGCGCAGGTTATGGCGCAGAAGGCTCACACCGAGGACGCCAGCCGGCAAATCGCCCTCGCTCTGATGGAGGCGGAGGCGGGAGAGACGGTTCTGCCCACCGGACAGCAGATGATTGAGGCGGCCGATCTGTTTCGGCAGATGCATGATTACCAATTATCCGAGACTTACCTCCAACGTGCCGAGGCCGCAGGCGCATCCGATAGTGCTGTGCACGTAGGTCTGGCCAACACGTACCTCGCATTGGGCGATACCGCCAGAGCACAGGGCGAGCTTGCGGCTGTCAACAATTCGCCTGACGATGAGCCGGACTATCAATATCTATTGGCCGAAGCCAATGTCCATCGGCAGGAGCATCAGAGCACTCAGGCATTAACCGCATTTGCCCAGGCCTCGGACGCAGCGGGAGAAGACCAGACGGCTGAACAGAATCTGCTGCAGGCGGGAGGCGACGAGGGATTCCGGGTCGACCGGCGGTTCAGCGTGCTGTCGAATGTTTCGATGGATCCGATCTTCGAAGACACTACGGTCTATGTGCTCGACTCGAAGCTGGACGCGACCTTTCCAGTCTCGCCGACAGATACTTCGCTTTTGCCTCCCCCGCGGTCTTCGCTGGAAACGCAGTGGACCAGCGCTTTCCATCTGCACTCGAACTATCTTCCGACGGCGAGCGGCTTCTTTGAACTGCGGAATGCGCGCGGCGATATCTCGGTGCCCGCCACGAACTCTGTCGTAAGTCGCAATACAACCGATTACGCCGCTAATTTTGGGGTCAACCCCACGATTCATCTCGGAACCAACATCATCACCTTCAACAGCGGCGTTCAGGCTACGATGCGGCGCGATTCTGAGTCTCCCGTGCAGTTGAACCAGAATCTGTTTCGCGAGTTCACTTACGTGTCGACCAGCTCATTCTTTAACGTGCTGTCGATCGATGGCTACATCCTGCGTGAAACAGGACCCTTTACTGAAAGTACTCTCCATTCCAGCGCCTTTGCCGCAGGGGTCGATTTCCGCGTGGGAGAGCCTTGGGGAAAGACGGCATTAATTACCGGATGGGGCGAGAACGACCAGACCTTCACGCCAGTCGCCACTGAAGACTACTACACCTCTTCCTACGTTGGTTTGGATCGCCGTTTTGGCGATCACTTCGACGCAAAGGCGATTGTCGAAGATCTGCGGGCATGGCGGACTGTGGGCAGCCGCTCCGGGATTGCTCAGGACCTTCGTCCCGCAGGCACGCTGCAATACCGTCCCACCACGCGGTGGAGTATTCAGGCTTCGGGTGCTTATTCAGACAATCGGAGCTTCCACGTCTACGACGCAGTTCAGAGCGCGGCTTCTGTTTCCTACGGGATGCCTTTCCACCGGGAATTCAAAGACGAAACCGGAGATGTTGTCCTGCAGTATCCAATCCGTTTTTCAGCCGGAGTGCAACAGGAGACCTTCTTCAATTTCACAGGTGGGCAGAATCAGCAGTTCAGACCCTACTTCAGCATCACCTTATTCTGAAGGAGGAAATCGATGAAGATTTGTCTTGTAGCAACCTTTCCTCCCAGCGGACGCCAGCTGAATGAGTATGCGTTCCATATTGCAAGGGAGCTCAAGGGCCGCCCCGACATCGAACTCACCATTCTCGCTGATGAACTCACGGATTATGACTTTGCCACGGATGAGAAGGGTAACTCTCTCAATGCGCCGCAGCAGACGGAACTACCCGGCTTTCACGTAGTTCGTTGCTGGGATTTCAATAGCCTGAAGACGCCGCTTCGGCTGATCAATGTAATTCGGCGCATCAAGCCGGATATCGTGTGGTTTAATTTGGTTTTTTCCAGCTTCGCTACTCCGGATTACCCAGTGGCTGCACTGGCGGGGCTGTCTGCTCCGGCGCTGGCGAGGGCCTTCGGCTACTTCACACACATAACACTTCACCATGTGCTGGAGCACGTCGACTTTGCGGCGGCAGGAGTTCGGCGAGAGCGTCTCTATCGCATGGGAACCGACATCGCGACGCGCGCTCTGCTCAAGGCTGACTCCGTTTCGGTTCTGCTCCCCGGCTATCAGCGAACTCTGATTGCGAAGTATGCCGCGAAAAATGTGTTGCTGGGCACACACGGCACATTTGCAGCGAGCCCGACACCTCCGGACTTTACCAGGCGGAGTAATCCCGAAATTCGCATTCTGGCTATTGGGCACTGGGGTACTTATAAGCGTCTCGAGACGCTGATGGAGGCTTTTCCAGTCGTCCTGAAGGAGGTTCCGAACGCAAAGTTAGTCGTGGCAGGCGCAAATCACCATACGCGCGCCGGGTACTGGGAGTCGATACGGGCGGCGCAGCCGGCTCACCTGCCCATTGAATTTCGCGGTTACGTGCCTGAAGAAGCTATTCCCGACTTGTATCAGTCCACTTCGGTCGTGGTGATGCCCTACGATTCCGCCACAGGTTCCAGCGGACCCGCGCATCAGGCGTGCGAGTATGGCGTGCCCATCGTTTGCGCCGATATTCCCGATTTGCGCGAGATGGCTGCTGACGAGGACATGGCGGTCAGCTTCTACAGGACCGGCGATGCAAAGGACCTGGCCGAGCAGTTGATTACAATTCTGACTTCTACCGAACTGCAGCGCCGTATGGCCGAGCATAACTACACTGCAGGCGTGCGAATGACGATGAGCTCCGTCATTCGTAACTACCTTCGCTGGTTTGAGCTGCAAAGGTGCAGGAAGGCATTCCGCAGCGGGAGAGCGATTGCCGCAGGGCATTTCACTCCTGCGCAGGGTACGTCACCGCAGAAGGACGGTAGTCCGCCCGATTGGCCATCCGCGCCGGGTTCGTTCGATCGCGAGACGCAGGAAGAGGAGCTCGCAGGCCGGCTTGATTTGACGGCCGGCACTGATTGCATTGCTGAGTTATCGAATAAACCGAACTGGGAAAATCCAGGTGAATTTCGGAATACAACCATGATCGATTGCTATCCGTCCGGCCCGACTTTCGACGGGGAATGCTGAGTGGGTCCGCCGAGACCCAATGATTGCCCATTTCCCGTGTTCCGAGATCAGGAGAAGAAACCCTTGCAACAGCAAATCAAACGCCATTCCTTCAACCCTCTGATCTCTTTGTTAGCGTTGATGAGTGCTCTGATTGTAGCTTTCGCGATGAGCGGTTGCGGTGTGGCCAATGGCGATAAACAAGGCGGCGGAACCCCCGCCGCGGTCAGCATCTCCGCGAACCCTGCGTCAATAAGCGCAGGAGCATCCTCGACGCTGATGGTGGTCGCAAGCAATGCCACTCAGGTGACGGTCGGCGGGTCGGACGGAAGTTCCTACTCGCTGCAGGCCGGCGGCGGAACGCAGGTTGTTAGTCCGGCGGCGACCGTGACTTATACGGCGACCGCAACCGGGACAGACGGAAAAGCGACGGCGACGGCGACTGTCACGGTGGCGACCACCACGAGCATGGCGCCGACCGTCACAATTGCCGCCAACCCCACGTCAGTTGCGGCGGGAAATTCATCGACCCTTACGTTGGTAGCCACTAACGCGACACAGGTGACGGTGACTGGATCGGATGGCAGCTCAGATACGCTCCAGGCCAGCGGGGGTACAGACGTCGTGAGCCCCACCGCGACTACAACCTACACGGCCACTGCGACCGGAGCCGGAGGAAGCGTCACGGCCAAGGCGACAGTTACGGTCGCTGCGGCAGGCAGTGCGCAGTCCATCGATCATGTGGTCTTCATGCTGCAGGAAAACCACACGTTCGACAATTACTTTGGCATGCTGAATCCATACCGCCAGGCGAACGGCTACAGCGCAGGAAATGACGGAAATACATATAACGTGGACGGAATTGACGACAAACTGGGAACCATCAGCAACCAGGATGATGAAGGCCAGACGTTTCCGATATTCAAATTTAAGACCACGTGTATCGACGACCTGACCTCGGACTGGCTGGCTAGCTACGGCGAGGTGAACCGCTACGACTTCGCCACGACTCGCACTTATCCGATGGATGGTTTTGTTCACAATGCTGAAGGCTACGCAAAGAGTTGTCAGAGTGGAGGAGGTTCTTGCTCGGGTGCTTTCACGGACACCGCTGGTCAACGGTCCATGGGCTATTACGATCAGGGATTTCTCAACTACTACTACTACATGGCGTCACAATTTGCCGTGTCGGATCGGTGGTTCTCACCGGTTTCGAGCAAGAGCATTGCGAACCGCATTGCTACGTTCACCGGGGGCACCACGCAGGGACTGACCAGGGACCCGGCAGGCGACGATCACCTGAACACGCAGCTCGACATTCCAACCCTGTTCGAGGAACTGGATCAGGCGAACGTGTCCTGGAAGATTTATTACACGGTGACGGAGGGCTTTTGCCTGGACGAGGACGACTGCACGGGCGGAGCCAATGCAGAATATCCAGCCACAGATTTTTCAAACCTGACTTACTCGTATCAATACTTATACGAGAATCCCTCTGGGGCACCATGCACCGGCGCAACTCAACCCTCGAGTACCGTGGGCGATTCGTCGAATTCATTCTGCATCGACCCGAACCACATTGCTCCGCTCTCGCAATACTTCACGGACCTCAACAACGACACTTTGCCCAGCTTTGCGTTTATTGAGGCAGGTTACGGCAATAACGACGAGCATCCTGGATCGGGTCAGTCGATTCTTCTGGGGCAAACTCAAGTCGCCAACATTGTGAATTCGCTCATGGCCAGTTCGTCCTGGAAGGATGCGGTGTTTTTCCTGAGTTATGACGAGGGTGGCGGCCCTTACGATCACGTGCCGCCGGTCCCAGGCCACTCGAACCAGAATACCGACGCTTCACTTGGAACCATTCCGGATATTTCGACGATTGCAGTCAACGCAGACAGTTACAATCCGTGCCTGCCGCCGGGTGGGACGCCGACGCTTCACTGCGACCTGGTATCGACGGACCCAGGAGCGAATCCAGCGGATGCGGCGGCTCAGCAGGGCTTCGCGGCTCAACTCGGGTTCCGGTTGCCGAACATCATCATCTCGCCGTTTACGCGGCGGCACTATGTGTCCCACACACCGATGGACCACACGGCGGTGATCAAGTTTGTGGAGAATCGCTTCATCAACCCGTCGACCAATCTGACTAAGCGCGACGCAGCACAGCCGAATCTGCTGGAGTTCTTCGACTTCAACAAGATTCCGTGGTCTGCACCGCCGTCCCCGCCCACACCGGTCACGGCGCAGTCGCTCGGCTATGATCCCTGCACGCCCGCGAGCATGGGGCCGTAGCTCGCCCTGCGTGCCGGCGCTTCAATTGGCAACAAAGAAAGGCCGCTTTTGAGCGGCCTTCTTTTTTGAGCAATGTGGATGGACCAGGGGGTTGATGCTACCAGATGCCTTTGTCGCTACCCGTGATCTTCTGGCCGACGGCAGCGGCAGTGGCAAGCCAGGGAAGCAATCCGAGACGAACGGTACTCTCGAGTTCCCTTCTGCGCAACAGACCGCTGAGTTGTCTGCCGTAGAGGGCCGCCGACTGCGGCAGGATTGGAACCCGCAGAAATTCCCGTGCGAAGTAGACCTTCCCTCCCCCGAAGCGGGCCGCGGCTCGCACGAATTGCGGTAAGTCGAGACCTGCGCCACGGTATTGGTTAACATAGTCAGAGACGATGACGAGATAAGTCGCCATTCCTTCCCAGATACCGGCTGCGTTCGCAGAGCGCTCGAGATCGTCGTAGTCAATGAAGCCGCCTTCCACCAGACCGGCGCTGTCGACGATGTCGCAGAGGCGAAAGTAGAAGTGGCGATACATGCGCTGCAGCGCGGAGATCATCAGGCGATCGGAGATCGCGGGGACGCGGAAGGTAAGGCCATCGATCTGAATCTGCCGCGCACGGCGGGCCACCGACGAGGCCAGGACCCTTTGTTCACCGGTTTGGCCGAGGCGGCCAACGTGAATTTCGACGGCTTCAGGAAGCCCGGGAATCAGGAAGTTCCACTTGCGAGCCAGCCGATCGCCCCAGCTGCGCGGAGCCAGACACGCGTCGAAGCGCCGCTTCATAACATCGAGCACCTTGTCCGGTGGGGCGGTAGTGTAGAGATCCAGATCGCTGCCCAGGTCGGGCCAGTGATCCAGCGACTTGATCACCGTGATGTCGTGGCCCTCCTGCTCGAACGCAGCACAGATCGCATGCAGATTTGGCACGGCATTCTGAATGCGTGCGTGCTCGGCAGCCAAAGCGTCCGCGGCCCAAACCACACGAGCCTCGTCTCGAAAGCTTTGCACCAGGTTGCGGAAGTTTTCCATGCCGCGGACGATGACGTGGTTGGAACTGGCGAGAGTTGCCAACTCATCGAAATCTTCGCCGCTGATGTTCGTGAGCTGCGAATCGAGAAGATTGGTTCTGCGCTCGGGCACCTGCCGCGTGGTATCGACGGAGAGCAACAAGTGCGAGAGAAGAAGCATGGACTTCTTCGAGGGAGTCTTTGGGCTAGTCATCGAAGGCAGAAATCCCCGGCGTCAAGTATTACTGTTGCGGTTGAGGCGTCGCAGTTGTAGAGCTGGGCGCCGATCCATCGGTCGCAGGCGGCTGCGCTGGTTTCGATGGAGCTACTGGCGTGCCGTCGCGATGCAGCAACTGGATTGGGCCGGTTTGCCGATGACGAGCTTCGCGTTCCTGCTCCAGTTTGGTTTCCGTTTCCTGGTCATTTTTCGTTGCGACTGTACCAAGCGGGTTCCCTTCCGCATCGTGACGCGTCGCTAACCCAACCGCGGTGCCAGCATCGTCGGCATTTTGGGCTTTGGCATAGAAAAACTCAGCAGTTTCGATGTCGCCATCGTGCTCAGCAACGTAGCCAGCGTTATTGAGGGAAAAGGCGCTGTTGGGATTGAGCGTGTACGCCTGGATAAAGTCCTGCCGCGCTGTGCGCCAGTCGTTGCGGTTGATGGCGGCCACGCCGCGGGAGGCGAGCAATGCGGATTTTGCCTGACTGTTATTCAAATCCTGGATGCGCTGTTCGAGGCGCTGGGCGTTGGCAGCAGCCATCTGGCTGACGGGTCGGCCGCGCCAGGCGCCGGTGAGTGTGACTACCGCCGGCTCGGATGACCGCGAAGCCGCAGCGGCGTCGTAGTAGCGCAGGGCCTGGTCGTAATCGCCGGTTGCCTCGCTGGCAACACCCAGGTTATTCAGCGTAAAAACGTTTTGCGGATCGAGCTTTAGCGCCGTCTGCAGCAGCGTCTCCGCCTCGAGGCCTCGATTCTGAGACAGCAGGGTCATCGCATCGAAGTTCATGCGGTTGACGCGCATGAGCCCGTCCTTGAGGTTGTCGAGCGCGTAGCTCATCCGCTTGCCCTGCAGTTCTTTCTCATTGCTTTGGTCGATGAAGGCGCTCGTGCCCTGCTCAGACGCGAGCTTGTAGAAACGCTGGGCGCGATCGAGCTGGCCCTGCAGCTCGGCGATGTAGCCAAGATTGTTCAGGGTGAAGGGATCGGAGGGATCGTAGAGATAGGCCTTATAGAAGAACGCTTCCGCCTTTTGGTACTGTTGCTTGCGGACGAGGTCGACTCCATCGCGATTCAGCCGCTGAACGGGAGTGAGCTGGCTGCGCTTCGGAATGGTGATTTTGATGTCTTTCTGCGCCTGAATCGGCAGCACACCAAGGAGAAATACCACTGCGATCGGGACGAACGGAATCGGGACCAGCCGTGCGAGTTGTTTGCGGATCATGCGCGTTGTTCCACCCTGCATCAACCTGCGACCTTTCGGCCAGGTTATTTGAAACATATGGCTTGGATGCGAAAGAGGCGCGTGTGTTTGCCGCAATGGGCGCGGATCGCACGAGAAGACGGCCGCTCCGGGCCAACCGCGGCCCACAACCCGTCATCCAACTATCGCCGCAATTCCCAGAGGGCCTGGAGTCGACTGCAATGCGCTGGTCTCTGATCCCCGTTGTGCTCGGTCTGGTGTTGGTTGTGCCGTTGTCGTTTGCCAGCTCGGATCCTGACTCGGATCCCGGAGGGCCCGGTACGCCGCCCGCTCCCAACGCAGCCGCCGCGGCCACGACCAATGCGGACCTGCCCCTTGCGACAGGAACCACGGCGAGCTTTCTGCCCCCGCTGCCCTCGTTGCCGAGCGGCAAGACCACCGTCATTGGCGGAGTGATTCGCCGTATCGATCCGGTCAGCGATCAGATGACGCTGAATGTGTATGGCGGCAAGCCGATCAAGATTTTGTTCGACGAACGCACACAGTTCTATCGCGACGGAGTGAAAACGCCGCTCGACGATATGCGTGCCGAAGACCATGCTTCTGTTGAAACAACCCTGGATGGAGACGATGTTTTCGCAGTCAGCGTACACATGCTGTCGCGGTCTCCGCAGGGCGAATGCGAGGGCCAGGTGCTGGCCTTCGATCCACGCAATGGAGAAGTGACGCTGCGAAATACGCTTTCGGGAGAGCCGATCAAGCTGCGGGTTGAGCCGCGGACGACGATCGCGCGGATGGGCCAACCTGCCTTTGCCTCCTCGATGACCGGCACATCGGATTTGATGCTGGGCGCGCTGATCTCGGTGAGGTTCGAAGGCGACAACGCGGGCGGAGGCATCGCCGATGCGATTGCGATCCTTGCTACTCCGGGATCGGGCTTCTACTTCAGCGGCAACGTCACGTTTCTTGACATGCATGCCGGGCTGATCGGGTTAACGGATCCGCGCGATGAGAAGAGCTACACCATCGCCTTCGATCCGGCGCGGTTCCCGGTGAGCCACGATCTGCATGAAGGCTCGCGTGTGAGCGTGACGGCGAGCTTCGATGGCAAGCAGTACGTCGCCAGCAAGCTAAGCGTCTATTGAGGCGCGCGTGGCGTGAGGGTCCTGCGCAGGTTCTCAGCTTCCGTCGGGGTATCCGCCGCGATGCAGCACCATCGGATAATGCGGCAGGGTTGAGGGCATGCGCACCTTTGCGCGCCACCCTTCCGGGTGCGGCGCCAGACCACGAAACAGAGGCGAGCGATCGGCTGTGCCATCGGAAGCCAACGCCTCCAGAGAGGTTCTAAGGTTTTCGATGACACCGGCTCCGAAGCGCTTCACCCAGCGCTGTTCGATGGATGCAGTCAGCTTTCGATACGCGTCCTGAGCGAGGATTCCTGAGGGCGTGAGTCGAGCGACTTTGATTCGGCTGCCGCGCGCCTCTGGCTCAACGACAGCGTAGCCGCGCTTGGTGAGATACCCGAGCGCCATCGCGATTGCCTCCTTTGAGACGCCACTGCGTACAGGCAGATCGCCGACCCTTGTTCCGGTGTCGTCGATGACACGGAGGATGTTCGCAGAGATCGCCAGGGAGACCTCCGCTTCGCGCTCGAAGTCCAGCGAGAACGCGAGGAGAACCCGCGCCAGGAGCGCCGGCAGGGCAAGGCCGGCAAGATTCGCCGCACTCGGGCTGGAGTTCGAGAGCTTTGGCGGTTGGTCAACCAGACCGTACATGAGAATGGGCATGCAGTCTGGCAGATTGGCATCGAGCTGAGCCGCGACCTCAATCAACGTGGAGCGGAGCTCGTCGATTGCCTGGCTGCCGAATCGCTCGCGCCAGCGATTCTCGATGGCCGGAATCAGCGCCGTCCACACTTGCTGCGCGAGCCGGCCTCTGGCGGTGGGACGCACGATGAGGGCGGACTGCGGCGGCTTCGGGCGGTTGTCGTCCGGACTCGGCTCAAAGAAGATGTATCCCCAGCGGCGCATGCCATCCCAGTTGGTTACGGTGCGGGCAATGCGCTCCACTTCGCAGACAGCAATTCCCTGCTCCGGAACCCACTGCATGCAGTTCAGCCACATGGCCATGGACGTCAGCCATGGGCCTGAACCCGTCACTGTGCTGGGGCCGCCGGTCGTGGTGCGGTGCGGAAGGCTGTGCTCGGCTTCGTTGTCGGCCTCGATGGTGAAGGCGACCAGCGCGAAGGAGAGCAAAGCAGAAAGAGGCAGGCCGGTGCCCATGAACGGATCATGCCATGACGATGGCCCCTCCGCAAAAAGGAAGAGATGCACAGGGGGTTTTCGCACCAGAAACAGGAACGCCGCCCGAAGGCGGCGTCCGTTACTGCACGTTACCGGATCGAATCAAAGGGTGGATTCGATCTCGAAGCCCCACGCTTCCAGCAGCGATTCAGGGATGTACTTCGAGTTGCGATTACGGCGAGCCCACTCGCGCAAACGGGTGGAACGGACATACTGATCCGGGGTGAGCTTAAACTCCTTGACCACCTGCTCAAAGGAAGTCACGGTGGGCACTACCGGTCCAATTGGCTCCGGCTTGCCCCAATTTGGATTACCACGACGCTTTGCCATGTATGATTTACCCTCTGCTATTGGAAGTGACGAACAGAAAATCCGGAGGCCCGTACAGACCTGCTCGGGAAGTCACAAAACTTTATTATTCTAAGGATTTTTTCTATGAAAATCAAGAGAAAAATGCCCAAGGGCTACAGCGTATCTGAAAACTAAACATCCCTGTTTCAATTAGATGACCTCGAGGGGTGGAATGGTGCTCCCCGTACCTAAAGTAATGTCGGGCCTGGCCACAGGGCCAAATCGGGTCCCGCGAACCACAAAATCGCTCAAGTTATTCTTCGGAAAGTGATTGGAGGATCGAGTTTTGGTCACGAATTTTGAGCGAATCCGTCCGGCCGTGGCCCTCGTAGCCCGCCTGGTTCTGGGCGCCATCCTGCTCACCCACGGATGGGGCAAGGTTATCCCTCGGGGATCGCTTTACAACTTTGCCAACACCGTGTCGCATCTGGGACTTCCCTACTGGCTCGGTTATGTCGCTGCATTCACCGAATTCTTCGGAGGTATCGCGCTCATCCTCGGCCTGCTGACCCCGATTGCGGCGTTGGGCGTGGCCATCGAAATGGCTGTCGCGATTCTGAAAGTGCACCTGAAGCACGGACTCATCGGTCCGCAGGGATATGAATTTCCGCTCAGCGTGCTGGCCCTGGCGCTTTTCCTTTTGGCGGACGGGCCCGGATATCTCGCCCTGGATGGAGCGTTTTTTCGGGGACGCCGATAGACGTTCAGCCGGTCAGGCTCGCAAGCAGTTCGCCGGCGGTCGCCACGCTCCCTCGATGCGGAAAGAATTTGTCCACGAGAACAGTGTGCAGGTCCGCGTCCCGATCCGCGCCACAGTCCGTGATCACGACGGCGCCTCTGCTTACATGTCTGGTTTATTTATCCAGCGAGAATTGATATTCGATGATCGTCTTGAGCTGATCGTAGGAAACCGCCAGCATGGGCATGCCGCGACCGTCGATAAAGAGCCAGGGCGTCTCGTTGACGTTGAGTTGTTGCCCCAGATGCATCGAAGCATCGACCGCGCTTTTGCCTGCGGCGGAATCGGCACAGGCCGCGATCTTGTCCGGGTCAGCGCCAGCCGCATTCGCCGCATTGCGCAGGGCCTGGTCCGCGCCCTGGCCTGCGAGATCGTTCTGCGCGGCGAAGACGGAACTGGCGTACTTGAAGAAGGCGTCGCTGCCTCCCTGTTGCGCCACGCAGGCGCCCCACACCGCGGCCTTGTAAGCGGTGGGGTGAACATTCACGAGTGGGAAGTTTTCGAAGACGAAGTGGGCCTGGGGAAAATCCTGCACGAGTTTCTCGGCGATGGCCTGCGCGTCCTTGCAGTGGGGACACTGGAAGTCGGCGAACTCGACCAGTTGAAACTGCTTCGCGGACGCGCCGCGCGAGGGGCCGTCCGCGCGCTGCTGCAGGAGCCGGTAGTTGCTCTCGTAAGGATGCGGCCCAAAGTCGAGGACGGCTTCCTGCGCGATAAGATGTCTGCCGTCGGGCGTAACGAAGAAGATCAGGGTTGCGATCTGCTGCGGAGTCTGTTTTTCGGCGACCAGGATCGTCACTTTGCTGACGCCAGGAGCGGTCGTCTTCTGGATGCTGTAGACCTCCCAGAGGCGATTGGAGTCGTAGCCCCACGAAGTTTTGAGGAAGGCTTCGACGTCGGTTCGGGTCGGCGAAGGAGCGTCGAAATTTGCTTCGCTGACGGGGGGGAATTGCGGCTCCGCGGGCGCAGTCTGCGGTGCAGGAGCCGATGGCGCCTCCTGCGGCGTGGGAGCCGAGGGTGTCTCCGACTGCGCAAAGCACAGGGTTGAAACGAACAGGAGCGCGAGCAAAGCGCGGGAAACAGAACGAAGCATTAGAGTCCTTTCAGCGTGATGCTTAAATCTAAACTTGAGCCGCTATCGGAAACCGCCGGCCCATTCCGAAGGCCTTGGGCGTGACCTTCAGCACGAGCGCGGCCTGCTGGCGCTTGTACTCACTGCGCTCGACCTTGTTGACGACGGCGCGCACCGTTTCCAGATCGAGCTCCCGCTCGGCGGCAATCTTCTCCGGCGTGTCGTAATGTTCGACGTACGCTTCGAGGATCGGGTCGAGGATGTCGTACGGAAGCAGCGAATCGGTGTCCTTTTGTCCTGGCCGCAGCTCGGCCGACGGCGGCTTCTCGAGGATCGCGCGCGGGATCACTTCCTTCTCACGATTGATGAACCGACATAAATCGTACACGCGCGTCTTGAAGACGTCGCCAATGACCGCCAGCGCCCCGACCATGTCTCCGTAGAGAGTGCAGTAGCCGGTGGACATTTCGCTTTTGTTGCCGGTGGTGAGAACCAGCGCGTTGAATTTGTTCGAAAACGCCATGAGCAGCGCACCCCGGATACGCGACTGGATATTTTCCTCCGTGATATCCGGCTCGCGGCCTTCGAAAACCGGCGCCAATGCGTGGTTGTATCCGCTGAAAATCTCATCGATGGGCACGACTTCGTAGCGAATGCCCAGGTTGTGCGCGAGCTGGCGGCTGTCGTTGATCGAACCCTGGGAGGAATACGGGCTCGGCATGCCGAGGGTGGTAACGTTCTCGGCGCCGAGCGCGCGCACCGCGATCGCAGCGACCAGCGCGGAGTCGATACCGCCGCTGAGCGCGACCACAGCCTTCGAGAATCCACACTTGCGGACGTAATCGCGCGTGCCCAGCGTCAGCGCCTCCAGCAGGGCCTCATCTTCGTCACCCGGCTGCTCGCGCATATCTCCGGTCAGCGTATCGAGGTCGGCAAAGATGAGGTCTTCCTCGAAGCTCTTGCCCTGCGCGATCACCTCACCGCTGGGCGCGATCACCAGGCTCGATCCATCGAACACCAGGCTGTCGTCGCCGCCGACCTGGTTGACCATGACCACCGGTGCACGATGACGCCTGGCAATAGCGGCAAGCATCTCGCGGCGCAGGGCACGCTTGTCGCGCCACCATGGCGACGCCGAGATGTTCAGGATGATCGATGCGCCCTGCTTCATCAGGTCTTCGACGGGATCGACGCTGTAAAGACGGTTCTCCCAAAAGCTCTTGTCGTTCCAGGCGTCTTCGCAGATGGTGAGCGCAACCGGCTGTCCATCGAGATGGCACACCCTCTGGCGCGCGGCCGGGGCAAAGTAGCGCTGCTCATCGAAGACGTCGTAGTAAGGCAGCAGCATCTTCGACTGAACGAACTCGACGTGACCATGGCGAACCAGTGCGGCGGAGTTCATCACATGCTTCCCTGCTCCGTGCTCCGCGGCGGTGACGTAGCCGGCGATGACGGCGATCGAGTCCCTCGCGGTCGCGCGGGCGACTTCGCAGATGGCTTCGCCGCAGCGGGCCACGAACGCGGGCTTCTCCAGAAGATCGGCGGGCGGATAGCCGCAGATAGCCAGCTCCGGAAAGAGCACCAGGTCCGCGCCGCCCTGCTGCGCCCTGCGCGTGAATTCGAGGATCTTTGCGGTATTGCCGCTGAAATCGCCGATAGTGGGATCGATCTGCGCCAGCGCGATCTTCACCCTTTCAGTGTAGCAACGAGCTGGGCCCCGCTTCGTGAGCCACGATTGACCGGGGCGGGCTGTTCACACTAGCATGTCCGCATCGGAGGTTCGTGTGCTCGCTCCGAAACTCAGCCTTCTCGTCGCATTCTGCGCGGTCATGCAAGCCCACGCGCAGCAGTGGCCCACACCCAACCGGCCGGTGCTTCCGGCGCAGCAGGTTCCTCCGCCCGCACCGCCGTCGCAGGGGCGGTCCGTGTTTCCCGCGCGGGATGGCGGCGTGCGCGAGGTGCTGGAGAGCATCGTTATTCCCCCGATTCCGGATGCACCGTTCACCGCCAGCCTGATTACGGAGTGGGTGCGCTACACGCCGGGCGGCGCTTCCATCACCTTTATCAATAAGCGGCAGGTGGCACGGGAAGCGCAGGGCCGCGTGTACGAGGAACGCTGGGCGCTGGTTCCCAAAGACAGCGATGTGAAGTCGCGTATCCAGTGGATTCAGATTGCCGATCCGCGTCTCCGCATTCTCTACAACTGCAACATGCTGACGCACGTTTGCGATCTGTTGCGTTACAACTTCGGGCCCGATCTGGCCGCGGCTAACCCGCAGCCTCCGGTTGCTGGGCCCCTGGCGGGTGGCCGCGGATTCGTACAGCTGGAAAATCTGGGAACGCGCGTGATCACCGGTATGGATACGACCGGAACGCGCGTTACGACGACCCTCAATCCGGGAGCGATGGGGAATGACAGGCCCGTGGTCCAGACCAGCGAAACCTGGCGATCGGATCAGCTGGCGGTGAACCTGCTCTCGATCCGCACCGATCCGCTCTTCGGAACGCAGACTTTTACCATTAGCGAACTCGATCCCGCGCCGCCCGATCCGCAGCTTTTCGAATTGCCGGCCGGGTTCACGGTGAAGGATCAGCGCGAGATGAGGCCACCCTCCAACTGAAGGCCCCGCAACATGGCGCCGGCCTGCCTTACCTTAGACGTCGGGCAACACGAGCGCATCCAGTTCCAGAAACTGACGCAGAATCTCGTCGTCGCTGCGCTTCATTTCTTCCAAAGTGCCGAAGAACTCCGCGCGCCCCTGGTGCAGGAAGAGGACGCGGTCGGCCAGCCGCTCCGCAAAACGCATATCGTGCGTAACCACCACGCTGGTGAGGTGCAGTTGCTTCCTGAGTTTGAGGATCAGGTCGCCGAGCAGCCGCGCGATCAGCGGATCGACCATGGTGGTTGGCTCGTCGTAGAGAATCGCCTCGGGCTCGGCTGCCAGCGCGCGCGCGATGGCGACGGAGCGCTTCGTTCCGGTCGACAGATCGGACGGAAGCTGATCGATCATCTCCGCAACACCTACCATCTCGAGAAGGCCGCGGACGATCTGCTGAATCTGATCTTCGGAGAGGCCGCGCCCTTCGCGCAGCGGAAACGCGACGTTCTCGCCGACGGTGAGTGAATCGAAGAGCGCGCCGTTCTGGAAAACCATGGTGACTTTACGGCGCACGCCCTGCATCTGTGCTTCGTCGAACTGCGTGATGTCTTCGCCGGCGACGAGGATGCGGCCGGCATCGGGTTTGAGGAACCCCATGATGTGCTGCAGAGAAACCGACTTGCCCACACCGGACCGGCCCAGGATGCAGAGCGTCTCACCAGGCATCACGAAAAAGCTGATGTCCTTGAGAACATCGAGACTGCCGAAGGACTTCGAGACATTTTCGAAGGCGATGTACGGCTGACGGTCCGCGTGACCGTTGGATTCGGTCTTAACTTCGATGGGAACATCCGGCGGAATGCCCACGTTGGTTGCGAGGCCTCTCGGGTACGCCTTTCTTCAGCTTATTGGATGACGGCTTTTTGCTCCAGAGCAAGCTTGCAGGCTCGCATAATCCTCCGGGGTATTCACGTTGCGAAACCAGTCGCGCAGACGAAGCTCGAAAGGCCAGTCTGAAGGGCCCGAGGCCGCGACCGACTCCACGTCGAACTCGTCGATCGGTTCGCTGAGCGCTGCAGCCGATTCCCGAATCGCAACCATCACTTTGAATTTCCCGGCGGCGAGGGAGCTCTGCAGGCCGGATAACAAACGCCGGCTGTAAACGGCGCACAGCGGATGGTGGCGGCCGGCATAGCGCGGGATGGTCGCCACCGCCTGACTCCTCTCCGCCCGAGCCATCAACCAGCGGAGAAACTCCGACGGCAACCGCGGCAGGTCCACCGGGACGAAGAGATTCAGGTCCGAGTCGGAAGCCGCGAGTGCCGCCTCGATGCCGCCCAACGGTCCCGATCGCGCAAAGTTATCCGGGACGACATCGGCAAAGCGGGCCAGGTCCGGGCGCGAGCCGCAGATGCGCGGGGCCCGGCCTAAGCAGCGCAGTGTATCGAGCAGGTGCTGAACCAGAGGCCTCCCGTCAATCTCAAGCAGAGCCTTGTCGCGGCCCATGCGCGTGCTCTGCCCGCCGGCAAGGACAAAGGCATTCACCCGCTGGTTCCCTGGCAGTATGGCTGGATGAGTTCGACAGCCGCGGCGGGGTCTGCCACTTCGACGATCAGCTCGCCGTAGCGCTCGTCTTGCAGGTCGATCACGATGGTGTTGCCGGGATTGTGGACGTCCCAGAAGATACGCTTGCCGTGCTGATAGAACGTGCCCGCGTGCAACACGCCTGGAATGTCGGATCCGATTAACTTCAGGCCGTGCCACCAGCCGAGCGCGATTTTCGGATCCGCGCGCACGCCGGCGATATGTTGCAGCGGAATTTCCAGCGTGCTCTTCAGCGCCCAGAACTTATCCGCCCCGCGCACGTTGAGGACAAGCTTGCCTTCAGCAACGGTTAAGTCGACCATGATCCCCCTGCGTCCGACGAAGCCATTCTAAACGGCCATTCGTGGCGGCTGCGCGCGCGGAACAAATAGAGAATGCTGCCTGCCAGGGCAATTGCAAAAGCGTACAGCAAGTAGCGAAGCGCCTGCGGGCGCGAGAACAGGATAAAGAGGAACCCCGCCAGGGCAGCCAGCGGCGGCAGCGGGTAAAGCCACATGCGGAAGGGCCGCGGCAGATCGGGCCTGCGAATCCGCAACACGATGACGCCGACCTGTTGCAGCAGATACTGCAGCACGATGCGGATGACCACCAGCGCGGCAATCACCTGAGCAAGGCGCAAAAAGCAGAAAACCGCGGCAACGGCGCCCAGAGCTATGAGCGAAACGTCGGGGAAATTCCGTTTGGGATGCAGGTGGGCAAAGGCATGAAAGTAGTTGCCATCGAGCGCGGCGGCGTAGGGCACGCGCGAATATCCCATCAGCAAGGCGAAAACAGAGGAGAAGGCGGTCCACATGATGAGGCAGGCGATGCCGACCGCCCACACCGGCCCGAACGTGCGTGCCACCATTTCTGCGACGACGGTGCGGCCTACCTGCTGCATTTGCTGTGCGGGAATTACACCGAGGACGCTGAGGTTCATCGCAATGTAGAGCACGGCGACAATCGCGATGGAAAACAGCACAGCCCGCGGAATGGTTCGCCCAGGATCACGAATTTCGCCGCCCAGGAAGCAGACGTTGTAGTAGCCCCAGTAATCGTAGGTGGCGATCAGCGTGGCCGAACCCAGTCCGGCAAAGAAAAGCGGCGACAGGCTCAGCGCATGGGGAGACATTTGTAACAGTGCCGGGTGAAAATGCGTGAACCCGGCGATCAGCACGATGGACATCGCCGCCATCACGCCGGCCCACAGCACCCAGGCCGTCCGCAGGATGGCGCGAATGTCGCGGTAAAGCATCCCCACGATCACGGCGACGGCGCCCGCCGCGAGCACGTTGGTCCAGTGCGGTCCGTTGGGCCAGGCGGCAAAAATGGGCAGCCGCAGACCGGGCAACATGAAGGACGCGAACTCCGCAAAGCCGATGCACCCCGAGGCAATGGAGAGCGGCGCGCTGAATCCAAGCTGAAAGATGTAGAGGAAGGAGACGAACCGCCCCGCGCCCTCGCGCCCGTAAATCTCGCGCAGAAACGCGTACGACCCGCCTGCCTCCGGCATGGCCGCGCCCAGCTCCGCCCACACCAGCCCATCGCACGCGGCGATGAGCGCCCCGAGCAGCCATCCCAGCAACGCCTGCGACCCACCCATGGCTGCGACGATCAGCGGCAGCGTGATGAACGGGCCCACCCCGATCATGTACATCATGTTCAGCGCGACCGCGCTGGCCAGGCCGATGCGCCGTTCAAGGTGCGGAGCCGCACCCGCCGTCGTGCCTGCATTCGGGGCCGACCCATCCGGCGCAACTGGTTCGAAAACCATCTTTGCCTTTGTATCAAATCGCGTCACGATTACACTGACAATTCAGGCCCAATGATTCCCAGTTCCCCTCTGCTCCGTACAATTCGCAGTGCTCTCGCGCTGACGCTGATCTGCGCCTTCACGCTGTTTGGCCAGGTGGTTCCATGGCGCGCCGAGATCGCCGCTTCCTCCGACGCGCAGGTTCTTCCCGAGGATCGCGGCGCCGCGGGTCTGGCGCAAACGCTGCGCAAGCTCGACACCTGGGCCAGCCTCATGTTCATCGTCGCGCACCCCGACGATGAAGACGGCGGCATGCTTGCCTTCGAGTCGCGCGGCATGGGCGCACGCACCGCCATCCTGACCCTCACCCGCGGCGAAGGCGGCCAGAACGCGATGTCCGGCGAGAGCTACGATGCTCTGGGGCTGATCCGCACGAACGAGTTGCTCTTGGCCGATCAATACTCCGGGTCGGAACAATATTTCGGGACCGTCGCCGACTACGGTTTCTCCAAGACGATCGACGAGGCGCACCAGCAGTGGGGCCATGATCGCGTTCTCTGTGACGTGGTGCGCGCGGTCCGGATGGTTCACCCGCTGGTGCTGGCTTCGACGTTCACCGGCAACATCACCGATGGCCACGGCCATCATCAGGTTTCCGGCGAAGCGAACCAGGAGGCCTTCACAGCAGCGGGCGACCCCAACGTTTGCCCGGATCAGATCGCCGCGGGACTTCGCCCCTGGTCCCCGCTCAAGGTCTACGCCCGCGTTCCGTTCTTCGCTCCCAGCAACAAGGGCATCTTCGATTACGCAACGAATAAATGGTCGCCGGTACGCTTTTACGACTACGTCGCGAAGCAGTGGACCGACAGCTTTCCCTCCACGACGCTCGAAATTCCTGAAGGGACCTGGGACCCGATCCTCGGCGAGTCGTACCTCCAGATTGCGCGCACCGGCTGGGGACAACAGAAGTCGCAGAACGGCGGAGGCACGCCTCCTCTGTCCGGGCCCTTCAGCGTGGCCTATCACCGCTACGGATCTTCGGTGAAGACCACCGACAAAGAGAGTTCCTTCTTCGACGGCATCGACACCACGCTGCCTGGCATAGCAACGCTGGCTCATTCTGGAAACACCGCACCGCTGGTGGCCGCACTCAATGACATTCACCATCACGTGGCGACGGCGCTCTACAGCGATCTGCCTGCACACCCGGAGAAGATCGCACCCGAACTGGCCACCGGCTACAAGGTGACGCAGCAGCTGATCGACTGGGTGAACAAGAGCGGATTCAGCGCCGACGACAAGGCCAACATCGTTCATGAGCTGAACATCAAGCTGGCGCAGTTCAACACCGCGCTGGCGGAGGCTCTGGGGCTCGAGGTCAGCTCGCTGGTGATGCCTCGCACCGCGGCGGGGGCGAATCCCTTCCCCACGTTCAGCCCCGACGAGACACAAACCACCGTCACTCCGGGCTCTGAGATCGACGTGCGCGTCCACGTGACGGCCGCTCCCTTTTGGGGTCCGTCACCTGAAGGCTTGCAACTCGGGCGCACCTGGCTCGATCAACCCGACGGCAGCGCCTGGCAGATCACCCGTATCGGCGCGCCCGGGCTCGATGCGGTCAGCAGCAACGCCGGCGACGCCATCTTCCGCGTCTACGTGCCGCGCAACGCCGGGCTCACGCGGCCGTACTTCACGCGCCCCAACACCGAGCAGCCGTATTACGACATCCAGGATCCGCGCTGGCTCACGCTGCCCCTCGCTCCCTATCCGCTGGCGGGCTGGGCCGAATTTCACTACATGGGCGTTCCCATCCGCGTTGGCCAGGTAGTACAGACCGTCCATCGCGTTCATGGTATCGGCGGCGTCTATCAGCCTCTTGCTGTGGTCCCGCAACTCTCCGTGAACCTCGCGGCGGCGGCCGGCGTGGTTCCTCTCGGCACTACGACGGTTCCCTTTTCCGTCACGGTCAGCAACCAGCAGCAGAACAATGCGGATGGAACGCTGCACTTGAACCTGCCCGCAGGCTGGGCCTCCGATCCCGCCGAAGCGCCGTTCCACATCTCGCCCCAGAGCAGCCAGGATTTTCAGTTCACCCTGCATCCCAGCCAGCTTTCCGGCCAGGGCTATGAGATAAGCGCCGTGGCGCAGACCGGCAGCGATCGCTTCACCGAAGGCTTCACGACCGTTGGCTACCCCGGGCTGCGTCCTTATTATCTGTATCGCCCCGCGACCTATCGGCTGCGCGGGGTCGACGTAACGGTGCCCAAGAATCTGAAAGTCGGATACATCATGGGCACCGGCGACGAGGTCCCCACCGCGCTCGCGGAGATTGGCGTTCAGACGCATCTGCTCACCGCATCGGACCTGGCTCAGGGCGATCTTTCAGCTTATGACGCAATTCTGGTCGGCATCCGCGCCTACTCCTCACGCCCTGACCTGACCGCAGCGACGCAGAGGCTCTTCGCCTATGTGCACGAAGGGGGAACGCTCGTGGTGCAGTACCAGAGCACGCAGTTCCCCTCTCCGTATCCGCTGACCCTGGGCAGGAACCCCGAGAAGGTGGTTGACGAGCATGCCCCGGTGAAGCTGCTCGATCCGAACAGCGCCGTCTTCACTTCGCCCAATCGCATCACGCCCGCGGACTTCGATGGCTGGGTTGAAGAGCGGGGTCATTCCTTCCTCGAATCCTGGTCGTCGCAGTACACGCCGCTGACGGAAGTCCACGACTCCGGCCAGGACCCACAGCAAGGCGGTCTTCTCTATACGCGCTACGGCAAGGGGAATTACATCTACATGGCGTATGCCGTTTATCGCCAACTGCCGGAGGCGGTCCCCGGAGCCTACCGGATTCTGGCTAATCTTGTTGCTGTCGGGAAGAAGCCTGGCCAGTCCTGAATGGCCGCATCACAGAATTCGCGCGGCGCGATGGGGCAATGCAAGTTTCCAGAACCAGCGCAAACCTGCTTCGCCCGCCTGCTGTGCCAGCAACCAATCCAGGATGCCATCTAAATCACGTTCTGCTTGTGCGGTTTGTTTAACGCGGAAGGCCATGCTTCTCGCGTAATGCGTCAAAGGCTTCATCAACAGGCCGCACGCGGCCTGCCTTTAAATCCGCATAGCCGCTGCGGATACCCTCGACCGATTCGCGGTAGTCCTGTCGTTCCCATTCCAGGGCTTCGCGCAAAACTTCATCCAGCGCAGTTGCAGGGTCCTGGCCGTGGCGAAGAGCGTAGTCATTCAGTTGCGCCTGGCGCTCCGGAGAAAGCTGTATTTCCATCTCCCCAGCGTAGGAACAACGGTTAACTGTGTCAATAAAAACCCTGGGACGAAACCGCGAACAAGGGGCTCTGTAGGCCGATGGTAGAGCAAGCAAGGGTACCGCCCTGGGGCGCGGATATTCGTGATCGGAAAAGCCCGCTTCCCTACTGTCGCGATATAAAGGAAAACATGCGTGTCCGGCTCGCAAATCGCGTAAGCTGTTGACCCTTCACTGATTTCCCCCCATCCACCCCGGCCCTTTTCCCCGAACATTCACCGCAAATTCTCTGCACGTTCACAATTGCCTGCGACCATGCCCAGTGGGTAGCTGTGGGCTGTTCGGCGGGTGGCGCTCCATCAGGTGCTCACCTCCGGCCACGCTCAGGACCCAGGAAGTTCCCCCCCGCTGGCTTCATCTTTCACGTATTTCCAACTCCTGAGAGGCTGAATGACGAACACATTGAAGGCGCTCGCCACCCTGGCGCTGACCGCGGCCATGGCCACCGGTTTTGCGCAGACCGCGGCCAGCTCCCCCAGCACGGCAAAGAAGGTTCATCGCAAACCTGCGCCACCAAAAGGACCCTCCGTCCAGGCGCAGATCGAGGAGCTTCGGCAACAGCAACAGGCCGACCACGGCCAGATCGACACGCTGAAACAGCAACTCGCCGATCGCGACGCGCAGCTCCAGCAGGCGCAGCAGGCAGCGGCAGCAGCTCAGGCCGCCGCGCAGGCCGCACAGCAGGCGGCCAATGCCGAGCAGCAGAGCATCTCCGCCAACACCGATGCGGTTTCGAGCCTGCAAAGTTCGGTCACTGACCTGAAAGCCAACGGTGTCTCCATCGCCGGCACGATTCAGGAACAGCAGGCCGCTGTGAAGAAGGCGATTGAGAGCCCGGAGGCGATTCACTACAAAGGCATCACGCTTTCGCCCGCGGGCAGCTTCATCGCGGCCGAAACCGTGTGGCGTCAGGGGGCAACAGGCAGCGACGTCAATACCCCCTTCACCAGTGTTCCTCTGCAGAATTCCGACAACGCGCAGATCAGTGAGTTCTTCGGAACCGGCCGTCAGTCGCGTATTGCTTTGAAGGCCAGCGGAAAACTCACCAATGTCACGCTGGGCGGCTACTACGAGGCTGACTGGCTCGGTACCGGCATCACCTCCAACAACAACCAGTCCAACAGCTATGTCTTCCGTCAGCGCCAGTTGTGGACGGACGCATTGTTCAGCAACGGCCTGGATGTTTCCGGTGGCCAGGGATGGTCGTTGGCCACGGAAACTACGCAGGGCGAAACGCGTGGCAGCGAAATCCTGCCGGCCACCATCGATTCCCAGTACACCGCCGGCTTCGTGTGGACGCGCCAGTACAGTTTCCGCGTCACCAAGAATTTCGCCAACAAGTTCTGGCTGGGCGCTTCCGCTGAGAACGCTGAAACGCTGAACCCGGCCGGCGCTGGCCTGCCCTTGAACGTCATCATCGGCTCTGCCGGAACCGGTGGCGGCCTCTATAACGCAACCGCGAACTACTCCTTCAACTACAGCCCTGACTTCGTCGGGAAGCTGGTCTTTGAGCCGGGCTGGGGCCACTGGGAAGTCTTCGGGATCGAGCGCAACTTCCGCGACCGCATCTATCCCAATGAGGTCTGCACCGCCACCGCCGTCGCCTCGGGCTCGGGAGTGACTACCACGGCCTGCACCGGCAATACGACGGGCGCCTATAACGATCTTGCGATTGGCTCAGGCATCGGCGGCAGCCTCCGCGTTCCCCTTGCCATGAAGAAGGTCTCCGTCGGGCTCAAGGGTCTTTACGGTAAAGGCATGGGCCGCTATGGCTCCTCCACTATCGCCGACATCACCCTCCGGCCGGACGGCGAGATCGATCCGCTCAAGGCCTTCTCGGCCCTCGGCACTCTCGAAATCACACCGGTTTCGCGCTTCACCCTTTACTTCAACTATGGCGGCGACTACGTCTACCGCCACTATTTCGGCGCCAAGGGCTACGGTTCGCCGTCGACCTCGATGACCGGTTGCAACACCGAACCCGCACCCAGCGGTACGAACAATACCTATGGCGGCAATGGAACCGGCTTCGACCCAGCCGCTCCAGGCAGCTGCGGCAACCAGAACAAGGACGTCCAGGAGTTCACCGCGGGCGAGTGGTACAACTTCTACAACGGTCCCAAGGGCAGAATGCGCTTCGGCCTGCAGTACGCCCGGTTCGAGCGCGATATCTGGTCCGGCGCGGGTGGCACGACCAACCCGGGCGGCGGCGCCAGAGGCATCGACAACATGTTCTGGACCTCGTTCCGCTATTACGTTCCATAAACCAGAGCCGCTTCAAAACCAAAAGGACCCGCTTCGGCGGGTCCTTTCTTTTTGCTTCTTGCAATGTTGAATGGGCAGGCCGCTCAACCCACCGGCAGCTCTTCCTCGACCACAGGCCCGTGCGTGGCTGCGGTTGGGACCGGCATGGGAGCCGGGGCCGGCGCGTCGCCGATTCGCTCGCTGAAGTGGCAGTCGATCGCGTTCTGCGCGTCCGCCGCGGTCTGGCCCTTCTTTAAGCGCCGCCTCGGCATCATCTCCTTGTTGTTGGGGCAGACCAGATAGAGCCCTCCATCCGTCACCCGCTCCACCACATACGGCGACCCGCACTGCGGGCAACTCTGCGCCACCGGCTTCAGGTTCGAGGTAAAGTCGCACTTCGGATAGCGCGTGCATCCCCAGAAAATGTTCCCGGTGCGCGCCTTGCGCTCGGCAATGTCCCCCTCGCCGCACTTCGGGCACTTGAGTCCTTCAATCAGGTTCTGCTTGACGTACTTGCATTTCGGATAACCCGAGCAGGAGACGAACTCCCCGTAGCTTCCCGAACGCAGCACCAGCTGCTTGCCGCACTTTGGACATTTTTCATCCAGCGGCACCGCTGGCTTCTGCTGCTGCTTCTGGCTCAGCCGCCGCACCGTTTTGCAGGGCGGATCGGCGTTGTAATCCGGGCATGCCATGTACGCGCCAAACGGACCCCGCCGCAGCACCATCACCTTGCCGCAGTTTTCGCAGTATTCCTCAGGAGGCGCGCCGTTCTGGTCGCCGTTCTGCAGATCCGGCTTGGCCGCGTAGTGCTCCTTCGTGAACCCGCAGCTCACCTGCTCCACGGCGACCTTGCGTCCTGTCCCTACTGCACCCTCGAGAGCCGCCTTCAACTCGGCTTTGTCCTTCACTTCAACCGTGCTCGACTCGTCGTTCTCGGTCGTCTTCACCAGCATCGGGTACTTGAGCTTCGCCTCGACGCGCGAAAGAACCTTCTTCGGCTCCTTCTTCCAGCTGGTCGCGGCGATCGGCACGGGCTTCTCCTTCGCATACGCGCTGCATGCGTAAAAGCTCCCGAACTTGCCCCACTTGAGCAACAGCGGCGAGCCACACAGATCGCACTTCTCGTCTGTGGGCTTCTCCATCCGCTTCACGTTTTCCATGTGCTTCTCGGCGCTCTTCAGCTCTTCCTCGAAGTGCCCGTAAAAGCCCTTCAGCAGATCGGTCCACTTTTCCTTGCCCTCTTCGATTTCGTCCAGCTCTTCTTCGAGCTTCGCCGTGTACGCCGGATCGAAGATGTACGGGAAATTCTCGACCAGAAGATTCGTCACAACCGTGCCGATCTCGGTGGGGAAGAATCGCCCGCCGCGGCCCGTGGGCGGGACCTTGGTCACGTACTCGCGATCCTGAATGGTCGTGATGATCGACGCATAGGTCGAAGGCCGGCCAATACCCCGCTCCTCCAGCTCCTTGACCAGCGACGCTTCGTTGTAGCGCGCCGGCGGCTCCGTGAATTTCTGCACGCCATGCACCGCTGAAGGCCGCGACGCAATCTCGATCTGCGGCTCCTCGAACGGAGGAATCTCCTCGATCTTGTCGCCCGGACCCGCTTCTTCGTTGCGGGCCTCGATCTTCGCGACTTCAATGTCGTATCTCTTCCGTGCGTGTGCAATCTTTGCCGCGCGATCCTGCGCCGCAATGCCCGACAGATGCTCCGGCGTGGCCAGGGTCAGCCGCGCGCCATCGGGGATCTCAGGCAGCTCTTCTTCATCGTCATCGTCCGTCTCGTAGATCTTCAGATAGCCGTCGAACTTCAGGATCGAGCCCGAAACGCGGAAGTTGTAAGTCTTCTTGTTCTTCGCGTCGATCTCGATCGTGGTCACGTCGTAAATCGCCGGGACCATTTGTGAAGCGACGAACCGCTGCCAGATCAGCTTGTACAATCTGTACTGCTCGTCGCTGAGGTAACGGCGGATCTTGTTCGGGTGCAGCCCCGGATCCGTCGGGCGGATCGCCTCGTGGGCATCCTGAGCGTCCTTCTTGGAACGATAAGCATTCGGCTGCGCCGGCATATATTGATTGCCGATTTTCTTGCCGATGTATTCCCGCACCGACGCGATGGCTTCCGGCGCAATGCGCGTGGAATCGGTACGCATGTAGGTGATCAGGCCGATGGTTCCGTCCGGGCCAAGATCGACGCCCTCGTACAGCCGCTGCGCCACACCCATGGTGCGCTTCACGCTGAATCCGAGGCGCCCCGCGGCCTGTTGCTGCAGCGTGCTGGTGATGAACGGCGGATAGGGATTGCTCCGCCGCTCTTTCCTGTCGACCGATGCGACGCTCCAGGCCGCGCTGGTCGTGGCGTCGATGATTGCACGCGCTTCCTTTTCGCTCCCGACCGATGGCGCGCTCACGCCCTCGACCTTCGCACGCTCGCCGTCAACCCCGATGAAGCGCGCCGTGATTAGCTGCGACTCGCCGCCGGACTTCCCTCCCGACACCTCGAGAATCGCGTCGATGGTCCAGTACTCGACCGGCTTGAATTCCTGAATCTGTTTTTCGCGTTCGACGATCAGCCGAACCGCAACCGTCTGCACGCGCCCCGCGGAAAGCCCGCGCCGCACTTTGTCCCACAGCAAGGGAGATATCTGATAACCGACAATCCGGTCCAGCACCCGGCGCGTCTGCTGCGCGTCGACCAGGTTCTCATCCACATCGCGGGCATGCTCGAACGCCGCGCGCACCGCCTTCTGCGTGATCTCGTTGAAAGTGACCCGCCTGATCAGCTTCTTGTCCTTCACCACTGGCATCAGCTGCATCGAAAGGTGCGCAGCGATCGCCTCGCCTTCGCGGTCCGGGTCAGGCGCCAGATACACCGCGTCCGCCTTCTGCGCCATCTTCCGCAGCTTCGCTACCACCTTCTCTTTGTCCGGCGACACAATCAGCGTCGGCACGAAGGTTCGGTGCTCCAGTTCCACACCAATATCCCGCTTCGGCAGATCCATGATGTGACCGAAGGAGGCTTCGACCTCGTAATCCTTACCGAGATATTTGTTGATCGTCTTCGCCTTCGCGGGCGATTCGACGATGACCAGGGATTTACTCATCGTTTCCTTTTGACTGCCCAAAAATCAAACCTGTCATCCCGAGCGGAGCGCTTTGGGGCCCCATCGCACCAACAGGTGCGGATGGGGCAGGCGGAGAGAGGGACCTGCTTTCCTATCCATCACGATCTTCACCGAAGTCATGACCTGCACATGAGACCGGTTCTACCACGTCCCGCCGCCTTGAATCTATAGTTCCGGGGTAGACCGCGCACCAGACCATGCAACGGTACGCACGTATTGCTCAGAAACTCCTGACGTAATTTTTCCCAGGAAGTTGTCGTATGCGACCGGCCAGTTCCAGCTCGAACAGCGCTGTGAAAACCTCCGAAGAGCTCAGTTCCGTTTCAAGCTTCTCGAGGATTTCATCCATCTGGAGTGCTTCATCCTGACGAAGCACGCTCAGCACGCGCGCCTCCGAGGGCGGCAGCGGTGATTCCTCGAATAACGATGCAACAGATGTGCCCTCGGATGCAAATCCCTCGCTCTGCTCCAGCTCCATCCGGACCTGTGTGGGCAGCTCTTCCCAGACATCCTCCCAGCATGCGGTCAACTTCGCGCCTTGCTTTATCAATAGGTTAGGACCCCAGGCGTTTTTGGTCGTCACATTGCCGGGGACCGCAAATACTTCGCGATTCTGTTCGAGGGCGCAGCGGGCGGTCACACGCGTGCCCGAGTTTTCCGCGGCCTCGATCACCAGCACACCGACGCTCATCCCGCTCAGAATCCGGTTCCGCCGCGGGAAGTTTTGCGGGGCCGGAAAGGTGCCCAGAGGCAGCTCAGAGAGGATCGTTCCCCCACCCAGGATGATCTGCTCGGCCAGCGACTTGTTCTCCTTCGGATAGATCACGTCCACGCCGGTGCCCCAGACGGCGATCGTCGGCCGTTTCGCCTCGATGGCCCCCTTGTGCGCGGCCGTGTCCACGCCCCGGGCCATGCCGCTCAGAATAATCAGCCCGCGCAGGGCCAGATCGCGCGACAGCCTCTCCGCCATGCCGGTGCCGTAGGGGGAGGGGTGCCGCGTTCCCACCACCGCCAGAGCCGACTTCGACAGCAATGCCGGATCGCCCCGCACCCACAGCAACGCGGGCGGATCGTAGATTTCGCGCAGCCGGGTCGGGTAGGCCTCGTCATGCCACGTCAGAATCGTCGCACCCGTCGCAGACAGCTTCTCCAGCTCCTGATCGGCAGCGTGCGCCGCCTCGCCCGAGGCAATGAACTGCGCCGCCTGCGCCGGCAGTTGCAGCGCCTCGAGTTCAGTCAGCGACAGATGCAGCACCCGCGCCGCGGAACCGTACCGCTCCACCGATCGCAGAAGCCGCCGCGGCCCCACGCCAGGAGTCAGCGCCAGCGCAAGCCACGCATGCCGCTCCTCGAAAGAAACGGTTCCGGGCGAGGCGGTCTGAGGCTCGACAACTGCGGAGGCAGGGGAGGTCATGAAGAAATGCGGAGGTCCGGGACAGGGGTTCGCCCGGGACGCATTGCCAGGAGATTAGCCGCGCCTCTCCACAGCGGTCAAGATTACCGATGGGCTCTCCCCCTTTTCCCTCCTGGAAGACTCCCGAATTGTCACCCCGGCGGAGCGCTTCCAGTCTGCGTCGTTACAAGGATTGGCCGAGGCGTTTCTCAAGGTGTGTCCGATAGGTTCTGCTGACGCGGAGGCGGTGGCCGTTCTTGAGAACGAGCTCGAACTCGCCGTGGGAAATGGGCTGAAGTTCGAAGATGCTGTCTATGTTAACGATGGAGGAGCGATGAACGCGGATGAATCGCAGGGGATCAAGATGGCCGGCCAGGTCGTTGAGTGCGGAGCGGTAGAGTAACTCCTTACCGGCGATATGCAGATTGACATAGACTCCCGCGCCTTCAATCCAGTCGATGTCGGCCACGCGAATGAACCGCGTAGTTCCACCGCCCTTGACCACGAGGCGATCGAGATAGCGGCTGGGCTGCGAGCGGGTGGCTAACATGCGCAGGACGCCGCGGCCAAATTCACGAAGGTTGAGCTCATCGTGCCGGGTCTTGGCGCGGGCGAGCGCGGCTTGCCACCGTTCATCACTGAACGGCTTCAGCAGATAATCGAGTGCATTCGCTTCGAAGGCGCTGATGGCGTGCTTATCGTAAGCAGTGACAAATACAGTGAGCGGCATCGCTGCCGCACCAACGGTCTCAACCACCTGCAGGCCGTCCATCTCCGGCATCTGCACATCGAGAAAGACGAGATCCAGCGCTTCGCGCTCGATCATCTCCACGGCAGCTTTTCCGTTCGCCGCCTCCAGTATGCTTCCGACCTCCGGGTCCTTTTTGAGCAAATCGAAAAGGCGTTGGCGTGCGGGTGCTTCATCATCGACCACGAGAACGCGGATCGGCTCAGCGGGTTGCGCCATTGGCGGGCTCTTCTGCGAATCGCAGCGGCAGTGAAATTTCCACCTCTGTCCCACCCCCGGCACGCGGACGGACGGAGAAGCTGCTGGTTTGGCCCGGATGCAGACTGACGATGCGCTCGCGCGTGACCGACAGTCCCATACCTGACGATGTTTCGAGCGCCCATCCTGGCGGCAATCCTGCGCCGTCGTCCGCCACACGGATGTCTATCTGGTTCACGTCGCGCCCAGCGGTTACTGTCACAGTTCCGCCTGAGGCGCGCCGGGAAATGCCATGACGAATGGCATTCTCGACCAGCGGTTGCACGATGAGGCAGGGTACGAGTGCGTACTTCACCTCGGGGGCGACCTGTATTTCGATGCGCAGGTTTTCTGCGAAACGAACCTTCTGGATCGCGATGTAGTTGTCGAGAAAAGCAAGTTCCTCCGCGAGTGGAATCTCCTGCTTGTCTCGCGCGTCGAGCGACAAGCGAAGCAGATCGCCCAGGTGTTCGATCATCGTGCGCGCAAGTCTCGGATCGCGCTCCACCTGGGACGAGATGGTGTTGAGTGCATTAAAGAGGAAATGCGGGTCCAGTTGCATACGCAATGCATTCAGGCGCGCTTGCGAAAAGCTGCGCTGCATTCGCTCCAGCCGCAATTCACCGGCGCGATAGCGTTCGTAGTAATGAAATGTCTGTTGTGCACCGAAGATAACCCAATAGACAAGCCAGCTCCAGAGAACGGCGAATGGGTTCAGAACGGGGCCCGGATGCGCCAGCACACGCCATGAACCGTGACCGAGCAAGGTACCCATCGCAATGGCCACATAGACGTAAAGGAGGGTAAGAGGCACACTCGCGAGCAAGTGCGCGAAAATACGCTTGCCCAGCTGGTTCCCTTTGAAGGGAAGCCGCTTATCTATCCAGAAGATGAGAGGTGTGACCAGGCCCCAGGACCACCACTGTACAAGAGAGCCCAGGAGAGTGCGCCTCCAGTTGCCCGACCCCAGACCCGGCAGAGCGAACAGCACACCCAGGGCGCTCCACAGCAGTATCGCCGCGGTCCAGGCGGCCCAGCGGTTCTTCATCTCAAGATCGTAGAACAGCGGAGCAATGTTGTCCTGGGAGGACGCAGGCCGCGCTCCTGTATCTGCAATGATCTATTCCCGGTCGAACACCAGAATGGTTGCGAGCTGCTTTGCATTAGCCAGATATACATTGATCGTCAGGGTTTTTAGATCCGGGGAAACCTCCATTTGCGTAACTCTGGTCTGGCCGTGCGCTGCCTTTGTCATTTCGAGGCTGTGCTGATTCACGCGCCGGTTATCGTTTCCATCGAACTTGATGTTTTGAGTGCCTCCTACAACGGGACTTATCAGAGAAAGGCCGTCGCCCTGGTAGGGCTGTATCTCGAGCTCGATGCTTGAGTCCAGCCTCGAGGAGCTCACGCTATCCCATGTGCCCGTAAATCCTGAGGCGCCCGCGGTTCGCTGGTAGGTAAGGTTCACACTGATGGGCGAACCGTCGGGCTGGTACTGTGTAAAGGCGTCATCGAGCGTTTTGCCATCCGCGGAAAGCGTCCAAAGCGCCGAGATGATTTTCCGCCCATCCTTCCTGCGGACGACTGTCCAGTTGTTCGGCCCCTCCACCGCAACGGACAGTGTGGTTCCATCCGGGGTTGGATGGTCAGCCCCGTCGGCTACGATCGTGTCGACCGCGCCGGGAACGAAGGTGAAGGCGTATTTGTTTTCGCCCACGGCCTCAACCTTCATTTCGTCGGTGATTTTGCTGTTGGCGACGTTGACCTTCCATTTGCCTACAAAAGGATCGTCGGCTGCCCATAACGTGACAGTAGCCAGGCAGGTAACGAGCAGCACCTTAAGAACGCGATTCAACATTGAGTTTCCTCTCAAACGTATTCGGTTCAGACTTGCCTGACCGCGCAGAACTCTGGTCGAGCGGGGGTCAACAAAGCACTCGAAGGTTGCATTGCATTTTGGTTGCAGGCGCCGCCGCTGTCCTCCGAAATGTTGTGGAACGGACCAGCGTGTTGCGAAGCGGCCTATTTGTTCATTGGTTGGGCAACAGAAAGCGGTATCGAGTGCTGCCCAAGCTTCGCCTGACCAATTGACCAGCCGCTTCGCCGCGTCCACCAGTATCTCGGGCCGAGAATGCCTTCGTCGGTGAACTGACTGGCCGCATCGCCAATCCGCTGGAAGTCACAAAGCTCGCAGCCTCAACCCCCTTAACCAAGTAGTTAACATGGCGGGCACGCGACAACACCCTTCCAGCAGAATCAAAGATATCCCGAGGGGTAACCCCCTCTTTTCCTGTTTAAAGAACTCGCGCCCAGCGCCAGCACCACTCGCAACCTGGATCGCAGAACCCCATCGATGGACGCCTCGAAAACCAAATCGGCCTTCCACCCAGGGGCGCTAACCTGACCCCTGTAGCAAGCTGATGAACACAAAGGGCTACTCGCGAGAATTCTTTCAGCAGAATCAGCAACATCGAGGGGGGTGAACCCCCTGAATTCGTTGCTACACTGACGAGTGACCGACCCCCGCCTCCGCGTCTCCGCCATTCATTTCCTCAATCCCGCACCTTTAATGTGGAGCTTCGAGCACGAGCCGGATCGGGCCCGCTTTGCGCAACGCTATGCCCTCTCCTCCGATACTCCGGCCCAGTGCGCCGCGAAATTAGCGACGGGCGAGGCTGACATCGGCCTCGTACCGGTCTCGGCTCTCGCCTTCACGCCCTCGCTCGCCGTCGTTCCTGGCTGCGCGATCGCCTCGCGCGACCGCGTGCGCTCCATCATTCTCGTCGTCCGCCATCCTGACGGCATTGATGGAGTCGGCCGCGTTGCGCTCGACTCGTCCTCGCGCACGTCTTCGACCTACACCCGCATTCTCTTCGCCCGCTTCTGGCAGATTGAGCCCGCGTTCGTCGAGCACGAGCCGGACCTCGAAGCAATGCTCCAGGCCGCCGACGCTGCGTTGCTGATCGGCGATCGGGCGCTTCTCGCCCTCGAAGACCGCGAAGCGCGTCAACACCGCACTGGCGAGCGGCTCCTCTATCTCGATCTCGCCCACGAATGGCACAAGCTTACCGGCACGGTCTGGGTCTCGGCCTTCTGGGCGGTGCGGCCCGAAGCCCTCGCCGCATCGCAGATCGCACCCGCCCAGATCGTCGAAGACTTCCAGCGCTCTCGCGATGCCGGACTCGCCCACATCGATGCCCTGGCGGACGAGTGGTCCACGCGCATCCCGATCCCGCGCGCAACCATCCGAACCTATTTTTCGGACAACATCTGGTATTTCCTCGATGAGAGCTGCCTCGCGGGCCTCGAGCTCTTTTACCGTTATGGCGTCGAGTGCGGCGCGTTACCGTTTGTGCCGAATCTGCACTTTCTCTGAAGAAATCCACGTTCGTGGCGTGACTCGAACCGCCTCAGCCGCGTCCTATCAGTCGTGTATATCGCGGCCAAAGCAGCAGCAAAGCAGGTGCATCGCCATCTCATGCCCGCCTGGATTCTGCAGTTCGGGCTCGCCGGCGTCTTCGCAGTGGCCTTCCTCGACGCCGCGCCCATTCCGTTGCCGGTTCCCGGCAGCACCGACATTCTGATTCTCATCCTCGGCGCGCACGGGGAGAGCCCGTGGCTTCTCGCGCCCGTCGCGATCGCCGGCAGCCTGCTCGGCGCGTGGTTCACGTGGAGCGCTGGCAAAAAAGGCGGCGAGCCCATGATCGAGCGCTATGTGCCCAGGCGCTTCCGCTCGCGCATCGAGCGCTGGACCCAAAATCATGGCGCGCTGAGCGTCTGTGTGGCCGCGCTGCTGCCGCCGCCCATCCCGCTGCTGCCGTTCCTGCTGGCTGCCGGTGCCATGGGCGTCACGCGCAGACAGCTCTTCATCGCGCTCGGCATCGCGCGCATGCTGCGCTACGGAGGCGAAGCCGCCGTGGCCCTGATCTATGGCCGGCACATTTTGCGCTGGTTCAATCATTACCTTGCCGGTTGGTCGTCGGTGATTCTCTACACCTTCCTTGGCCTGCTTGTTGCGGCGATCGCCTCCGGAATCTGGAAGTATCGGCACGACCGGCGCGGAGCCAAACCGTCAAGCCGCACCGCCGGAGCCGCCGCTGCGAGTTGAAGGCCGCTAGTATTCTGATTGCGTGGCTCCCATCTTGTTCCTGGAATGCTCCCGCTGCCATCAGCAAGTTTCTGCCGATGTCCCGCAGACTGTCTGCCCCGCTTGTGCCGGATCTCTCTACGTCCGCTATGATCTCGAGTCGCTGCAGCACTCCGCGACGCGGCCCGGCTGCGGCGGGACAGCGTCCATGTGGCGCTACGCGAATGTTCTCCCGGACGCTGAACCCGTCACCCTCGGCGAAGGCTGGACGCCGATGCTGCCCAGCCGCCGCTATCCGGGATTGTTGATTAAGGAAGAGGCTGACAACCCCACCGGCAGCTTCAAGGCGCGCGGCATGTCGATGGCCGTCACCATGGCGCGCCATTATGGACTGAAGAAGCTCGCCGCGCCCTCGGCCGGCAACGCGGCCAGCGCGCTCGCCGCCTATGCCGCTGCTGCCGGGATCGAGGCCCACATCTTTATGCCGCGCGACGTGCCCATGGCCAACTACCTCGAAGGCGTAGCCTACGGCGCGAACGTCACGCTGGTCGACGGGCTCATCTCCGACTGCGGACGCATGGTTGCTGAAGGCGCAAAGCGCGAAGGCTGGTTCGATGTTTCAACGCTGAAAGAGCCCTTCCGCGTCGAAGGCAAAAAGACCATGGGCTACGAGCTGGTCGAGCAGCTTGGCTGGGAATATCCTGACGCCGTTTTCTATCCCACCGGCGGCGGCGTGGGACTGATCGGAATGTGGAAGGCTTTTGAGGAGATGGAACAGCTCGGCTGGGTCTCCGGCAAGCGCCCCCAAAAGCGTCCCAGGATGATCGCCGTTCAGGCCTCAGGGTGCGCGCCGGTGGCACGCGCCTGGAAAGAGGGCGCGTCGGCCTCGACGATGTTCGAGAACGCCACGACCTTCGCAGCCGGTTTGCGCGTGCCGAAGCCTTACGGCGATTCTCTGATCCTCGAAATTGTGCGCGAATCCGGTGGCACGGTCATCGATCTGCCCGACGAGCAGATCCTCACCTCGCTGCTCGACTGGGCGCGCAACGAAGGCCTCCTCCTCTGCCCCGAAGGCGCCTGCGCCACCGCCGCCTACGATCACCTCATCGCAACCGGCTTCCTTAAGCCCGAAGACCGCGTGGTCCTCTTCAATACCGGCTCGGGCCTCAAATACACCGACGCCATCGCCGAGGCCATGCATCTCGCTCGCCCCCACCCAAAGCCAGGTGCGAAGAAATATCCCCAGCGCACGCCAGTAGGCGGCATCATCACGCCGCAGTAGTTGTCATGTTGCCCTTGCCCCCACCTCCGGCTGGGTGGGGACTGCGGCAAAATGCGCGCACTCAGGCGAGTATTTCGCGAATCGGCAAAGAGAAGCCAGGCATTAAGGACGGTTCCTCGAACACATCCCCTGCCGCAGTGGTGCGTACTTCCGGATCCACTCTGCCGGGAGTGTAGCGATGGGCGACGCCTCTGCGTGGGTACATCAGCCACACGGCCGTGGCGCCAGCTTCGAGGTACTGGAACACCTTGTCCATCAGGTCATCCGCGCGATCGTTTTTGGAGACGATTTCGATGGCCAGGTCGGGAGCAGGCAGGGGAATCTGCTCGAGATCGATGCCGGCGATCCGCTTCGCGCGAATGAAGGCTACATCGGGCCGGCGGACCGTACTGTTGCCGAGCTCCACATCCGTTTCGGTAAAGACCGTCCCCAGATGCTCGATCCCCGGAAAATGCAGGGCTCGCGCCAGGCGGTCCCGAATGATGTTGTGGCGGGGACTGGAGGACGGTGTCACGATCAACTCTCCCTTGCTGAGTTCGTAGCGCACGCCCTCGGGTTCTTCCAGGGCCGCGTAATCGGCGATGGTCAGTAGCGTTTTTGTAGCCATACGCGGGGCTCCTGCTGGGGTCAGAGTAGCACGGGGTGACGGTGTGCGGTTGACGCTGGGGGCTGGCCCGAAGCCCTAACACCCGCCCCCGCAGCCTACGACCACCTGCTCGCAACCGGCTTCCTCAAGCGCGAGGACCGTGTGGTCCTCTTCAACACCGGCTCCGGCCTCAAGTACACCGGCGCGATTGCCGAGGCCATGCACCTGACCCGTCCCGGCGCGAAAAAGTACCCGCAGCGGACACCGGTCGGCGGATCATCACGCCGCAGTAGCGACCCATACTGGTAGGGGTGGTAGGGGCAATGCTGTTTATGAGAGCCAAATTCGGGAATTATCTAATCCACGGTCCCAAGGTTGACGATTTCGATATTCCGCGCGAACCAGACTTCGGACGGAACGTTGATCTGCCCGAGGACGACGGCGATACGCCGGTTCCGTCAACGGATCTCCAAATCGAGACGTCCTGAACCTACACCCTAAACCCTAATCCCTAAACCCTGGTTCTCTGCTGACACCACGCTGTCAGCAGCCCTTCCCCATACTCCTCTCGTAGTCGATTCCCAAACCGAGAGGACACTCCCATGGCCACCGCTGAACAGACCGTCACCTCAACCATCACCTGGTTCGAAATTCCCGCATCCGACTTTGCCCGCGCCATCCGCTTCTACGAAACCATCTTCGCCACGCCCCTGCTTCACGTCGCCGCTTTCCCGGGCATGGCCATCTTCCCTTACGAGCGCCCTGGCATCTCTGGGTGCATCGTGCACGGCGAAGGGCGCCGGCCTTCCGCGGACGGCGTCGTCGTCTACCTCAACTGCGATGGCCGCATCGATCAGGTGCTCAACCGCGTGGAGAAGGCCGGCGGCAGCATCGTCGAGCCGAAGAACCACATCCCCAACGTCGGCTGGGTCGCGCAGATTCGCGACTCGGAAGGCAATCGCGTCGGTCTGCACGCTGCTGACTGAGCCGCCTGGCGCGGCCTCGACACTACAATGCCGGTATGCGCCGCGCCGACCGTCTCTTTCGCATTGTGCAACTGCTGCGTGGCGGCCGCCTGCAAACCGCGCGCAGTCTCGCCGAAAAGCTGCAGGTCTCGCATCGCACCATCTACCGCGATGTGCAGGACCTGCAGCTCTCCGGCATGCCCATCACGGGCGAAGCCGGCGTTGGCTATACGCTGCGCCGCGACCTCGATATTCCGCCGCTCATGTTCGACCGCGAAGAAATCGCCGCTCTGGTGCTGGGTGCACGCATGGTGGAGGCGTGGGGCGGCATCGAGCTCACCGAAGCCGCCAACCGCGCGCTGCGCAAGATCGAAGCCGTTCTGCCTGCGACCCTGCGCGAAAAGATCGATGACGTATTGCTGTATGCGCCGGGATTCAAGGCGCCGCCCGAGCTTCGCCGTAAGTTGGACGCGCTCCACACCGCCGCGCAGGAGCGCCGCATCGTGCTGCTGGCCTATTCGCGCGAGGATGGTCAGCCGAGTGTGCGGCGTGTGCATCCCTTGGCGCTCTATTTTTGGGGAGGGACGTGGACGCTCGCCGCCTGGTGCGAGTTGCGCATCGACTTCCGCAGCTTTCGCGTCGACCGCGTCCAGCACGTCGATAGTCTGGAGGAGAAATTCACGCCAAAGGCAGGGCAAACGCTGGCGGATTACCTGCGGCGGGTTCGCAGCCAAGTCTCACCCTGAGGCAGTAGCTAAGCTAAATATTCAATATCCATTGGCCAGCAAATATTCAAGTGTCACTTCAAATGTCGAGCCGGGGTTCTTCTGATCCACCACCAGCTTGATCATCACGTCTGCCTCGACATTCAGAGGGTCGCCCGCCTGGAGCACGCGCAGGTTCGTCACGTTGCGCGTGTGCGGCAGAATCGCAATCCCAACGATGTCGCCATCCCAGGTCGCGATGGTCAGGCTGATGCCTTCTACCGCGATTGAACCCTTCTGGACCATGTACGGCCGTGTGCTCTCCGGAACGCGTACGCGCAGCCACCAGTCGGCCAACTCCGGATCCGCTGTGGCGTCGACAGGGTTGAACGAAACCAGCTCGCCGCGGCCGTCAACGTGGCCCTGCACGATATGCCCGCCGAGCGGCGCACCGGCCGCAGTCGGCAGCTCCAGATTCACCAAGGATCCGGGCTTCAGCGAGCCCAGTGAAGTGCGCGCCAATGTCTCCGCCGCCAGATCGGCGTAAAAGATCGGCGGCTCCATTGCGAGTGCTGTCAGGCAGGTCCCGCTCACCGCGATGCTGTCGCCCTTGCGCAGGCGTCCCGCGAACTCCGGCGCCGACACAGCAATACGCGTAGTCCCCTGCCGGCGTTCGAGCGTCGCAATCGTACCCGTCGCCTCAATAATCCCAGTAAACATCGTCCCGCTTTCTCCCTCAGCTCTCTGTTCCGCTCGCCGCCTGGCTCGCCGTCTACTCGCTTCTCCCTCGTTTCTAGCTCGCCTTTTGCTCGCCCTTCGCTCCCCGTTCAGCTTTCTCCCCAGGGATTGCGCAGATAGGCATCGACCCGCACATCGTTTCCGATGCTTTCTATCGTCGGCGGGATCGGGAGCAGCGATTTCGCAATCGGCTCCTGAAGAAGCGGCACAGCGTCCGGGCCGAGAAAGATCGGCGCAAAGAATAAGGTGATCTTGTCCACGTGCCCGCCGCTCATTGCCGACGCATTCAATTGCCCGCCCGCCTCGAGGACCGCCGAAACGATCTCCATTTCCCCCAGGCGCTTCATCACTGCTTTCAGCGAGACGCCGCTGCGCCGAGGAGCGCGTCCATGCGTGGCGGCTTCTGTAGCAAAATGGTCCGTCGCCGCTTCGCAGGCAGCAACGCGCTCCACACGAACCCCCAGCGCCTCCAGGGTTCGCTGCCGCTGCGTGGGCGCTACGGTGCAGAAGATCAGCAGATCGTCCTGCGCGGTGCGCACCAGCTTCGAATCCAGCGGCGTGCGCAGCCCTGAGTCGAGAACCACGCGCAACAAGGGACGCCGCCGTGGCAATCCGGAACGGTCCGTGAGGTGAGGATCGTCCTGCAGCACCGTGTTCACGCCCGTGATCACGGCATCCGCCGCATGGCGCATCTCCTGCACCTCCGCCCGCGCTTTTTCGCCGGTCAGAAAAACCGGAGCGCCGCGTGGCGCACTTCCTGGCGCGGGCGCGATGCGTCCGTCCAGCGACAGTCCCGCTTTCAGCGTGACGAACGGTAACCCAGTCCGGATGTGCTTCGCAAATCCCTCGTTGAGCTTGCGCGCCTGGCATTCCAGCACGCCGCCCGTGACCTCGATCCCCGCCGCGCGCAACTGCTCGATTCCCTTGCCGCTCACCGCGGGATTCGGATCAGTCGTGGCAACGACAATCCGCACGACACCTGCCTCCATGAGCGCCTGCGTGCAAGGGCCAGTGCGACCGATATGACAGCACGGCTCGAGTGTGACATACGCCGTCGCGCCCCGCGCCGCTTCGCCCGCGTTCTTCAGCGCAATGATTTCTGCGTGATCCTTCCTGTCGTATTCGTGGCGGCCAATGCCGACGACAATACCGTCCTTCACCAGGATGCATCCGACCGCGGGATTGGGAGAAGCCAGGCCAATGGAATGCTGTGCCAGCTCCAGCGCTCGCTTCATCCAGCCTTCGTCCGCGGGCAGACGATCGATTTCCTGCGTCACGACTCCCTTTCAATCCGCGAAGACGAGCTTCGCTTAGTTCTCCAGCAACGAGTCCACGAAGGCTCCGCTGTCAAACGGCAGCAGATCTTCGAGCGTCTCGCCCACTCCCACAAATCGGACCGGCAGTTTCATCTCGCGCGCAATCGCCACAGCGATTCCGCCCTTGGCCGTTCCATCCAGCTTGGTCAACACGATGCCCGTCACGCCTGCGGACTCCATAAACAGCCGCGCCTGCTGAAGGCCATTCTGCCCCGTCGTTGCATCCAGCACCAGCAGCACTTCATGCGGAGCATCGGGAATGATGCGCTGCGCGGTGCGCCGCATCTTGTCCAGCTCCGCCATCAATCCGGTCTTGGTATGCAAACGCCCCGCGGTGTCCACGATGACGACGTCGAGATGCCGCGTTTTAGCGGCCTGCAACGCGTCATACAAAACCGCCGACGGATCCCCGCCCTGCTTCGTCTTCACCATCTCCACGCCGCTGCGCTCGCTCCAGATTTCGAGCTGTTCAATCGCCGCCGCGCGGAAGGTATCGGCAGCGCACAGCAGCGCCGTCTTCCCATGCGAGCGATACATCGCAGCCAGTTTGCCGCTCGTTGTTGTTTTTCCTGTGCCGTTGACGCCGACCATCATAATCACTTCCGGAGCCGTTGCCACTTGAGTGGCCGGGCGCGCATTTTCATCGAGGATCGCCCTGATCTGCTCCCGAAGCAGATCCTTCAGCTCTTCTCCATCGCGAATCTGCTGCCGCTTCGCCCGCTCACGCAGATTGCCCGCGATCTCCGCTGAGGTAGTCACGCCAATGTCCGAGGCGATCAGGCTCATTTCCAGCTCTTCCAGCGCCGCCTCATCTACGGTCCGGGTCATCGCCAGAACGCCGTCGATCCGCTCGCCCAGGCTGTCGCGCGTCCGCGTGACCGCCTGCCGCATGCGTTCGAAGATGCTCTTCTTTTCTGGTTCCTGATCCTGATTGAGGCTGCCGAACAACGTCTGAATCATGAGTACTGCGCCCTCACTACACTTCTTCGAGTGTAGCGAACCTGCTGCCTCCATGTTGTGGGTCCGGGCTCCAGAGATCAGGCCAGATCAGACGAGCTCAGGCACCGGTTTTCTCATGCGGAACGAAACCGGAGTCCGCACGTTCCTGATTTCCAGTGCTCCGGTACTCACCAGCTCCGTCAGCGCAATCACCACGTTCGAGTCATAGCGCGTGCCCGACAGCCGAGAGAGTATGTCGAGTACGTAATCGGCATTCATGGCGGCCTGATACGGCCGCGGTGTGGTCATAGCATCGAACGAATCCGCGACCGAAACAATTCTTGCCATCAGCGGAATCTGCTCCCCCCTGAGCCCATACGGATAGCCCATGCCGTCCAGCGATTCATGGTGCAGTTCCACGCCCGGCACCAAATCCTGCAGCATAGTGATGGGCCGCAGAATGGCCGCGCCTTTCACCGTGTGCGCCTTGACAATCTCAAATTCCTCCGGCGACAGCGGAGTGGTCTTCATCACCAGGTAATCCTCGACCCCGAGGCATCCGATGTCGTGCAGCAGCGCCGCGAGCCGGACACGCTCCACTTCCTCTTCGTTCAGTCCCAGCTTCCAGGCAATCGCCGCCGCGTACGCCGCAACCCGCTCCGAGTGCCCGCGCAGATACGCGGTGCGCTCGTCAACGGCCTTCGCCACCATGCGCATCAGATCTTTCAGCGTGTCGTAATGCGCGCGCGCTTCTTCGTTCTTTTCCTGGCTGCGATCCCGCAGCGCCTTCAGCGCCAGCTGCCAGGTCGGAATCACATCCGCGAACAAGTCGTCGGCAGCCTCGGGCGGAAGCTCCTGGAAATTTCCCGCGATCCCGGACTCCAGCGCCTCGACCAGCCGGCCGATCCGGCCCTCCAGCCACGCCGTCAACAGAAACGCGGCTCCGGCGCTTCCGCTCAACTCGATGAACACAATGGCCCATCCGGCGGGTACCGGGTGCAGCGTGCGCTGCGCCACCAGCATGGCGAGGACGATGACCGTCGACGCTCCCGCGAAGATCGCAAGGAAGCGCGCGAACACACGCCAGCGAATTCGCGTCCCGGGCAACGAGGAAAGCCGGTCCGCGCGAGCAGGAACACTTTGCATGCTGAACCCTTCTCCGACAGTCTACGAAGATAAGGGCTTTTCCTGCTTCACCCGAAGGTGGTAAAAGCGCCCTCTGAGCGGGTCAACACGACCTTACCACCGTAATGGTTGATTCGAATGGGACCTAAGTAACAGGAAGGATGACTGCCAGGTTATTCGTCCCTACCCGGACGCAGCATCAGCTCTTCAATCGCGCGTTCCGGCGCCTTGCCATGCATCAGGATCGCCGCCATCTGCTCCGCAATTGGCATCTCCACGCCGTGCTTGCGCGCAAGACCCAGCGCGGCGGACGTCGTGCGCACGCCTTCCGCCACTCTGCCCTCGAGCCCGGCGAGTATGTCGTCAATCTTGCGTCCCTGCCCAAGGCCCATGCCGACGGATCGATTGCGTGACAGCGACCCGGTACAGGTCAGCACCAGATCGCCGATGCCGGAAAGGCCGGCCAGCGTCTCACGCCGCCCGCCACAAGCCACAGCCAGCCGCGTGATCTCCGCCATGCCGCGCGTGATGAGCGCAGCGTTGCTGTTGAATCCCAGATCGAGGCCCGCCACGATGCCGGCGGCAATCGCAATCACGTTTTTCAGCGATCCTCCCAGCTCCACGCCGACCACATCGTCATTCGTGTAGAGCCGCAGAGAGCCGCTGGAGAATTCCCGCTGGACCCGCGCCGCCAGGTGCGCATCGGTCGAAGCCATAGTGATGGCCGTGGGAGCACCGGCCGCCACTTCCTGCGCGAAGGAAGGCCCGCTCAGCACCCCGCAGGGCAGCGCCAGGCCACGCTTCGCCAGCACTTCGTCAATCACCTCGGTCATGCGCAGATACGTCTCGTCTTCAATGCCCTTGGTCGCGCTTACCAGCAGCTGTCCCTTGTGCAGATGGCCAGCGAATCCCTCGTACGACGACCGCACAAACTGCGATGGCGTCACACTGACGACGATCTCCGCACCCCCCAGCGCGTCGGCGGCCTCCTCAAAGACGCCAACTGACTCGGGAATCTTGAATCCGGGCAGAAACGCGACGTTCTCCCGCTGTTCGCGCATGGTCGCGGCAACGTCCTTCGCGAACGACCACAGCGTGATGCGATGACCGCCGCGGCGCGCGAGGCTGATGGCGAGCGCCGTCCCCCAGGCGCCACTGCCCATGATGGCGATGCGGCTCATACAGCTGTCGTTCCTGCATGCGGCGTTTTCGCTTTGCCGAAACGATACTCAGTCCCGCTCATCAGTCGCCCAATGTTTTGGTGATGCTTCAGGATCACGAGGAGCGGAATGATAAACATCGCTGCGGTTTCCAAAGGCGTGCGCGGAGCATGTGGCAGGAACAGTGCCAGGAATGGAAATGCCACAGCCGACAGAATCGACCCCAGCGAAACGTAGCGCGACACCGCGAAGATCAGGGCAAAAATTCCCACACCCACCAGAGCCGGCCACAGCGCCAACGCCAGAAAAACACCGAAGGCCGTTGCGACGCCCTTGCCCCCTTTGAACCCGAGCCAGACAGGGTAGATGTGCCCCAGCACAACCAACAACGCGGCAATCGCGATGGCGTTCGAGCGCGCATCCGGCGTCAGTCCTGCATATGCCGAATAGACGCCGCACAGCCACACGGCGCCATACCCCTTCAGCACATCCAGAACAAACGTCACCGCGCCCAGGCCCTTTGACCCCGAGCGCATCACGTTCGTTGCGCCGATGTTGCCGCTGCCCTTTTGCCGAATATCTTCCTTGCGGAAGATTCGAACCAGCAGATATCCGAAGGGAATAGACCCGAGAAGATACGCCGCCAGCGCGGCGCCCGCATAGAAGATCAGGGGCATTGCGTTTACGAGTCTACCAGTTGGAATCAGAGCGAATGAGTCCGATCGAGCGATGTCCAAACAGAGTTAAGGCCGCGAGTTTCCCTCTCGCGGCCCCGAACTCACCGATGAGTCCCTGGTTACGGTTCTACGGCTGGCACCTGCGTCGCTTTGCCGTTGTGAAGAGTCTGATCGATGATGCTCCGCACCTGCTGATCGGCTTGCCTGGCGAGCCTGCCCTGCTCCTCACCCAGGCGGCCCTGCTCGTCGCCCAGCTTGCCCTCCCGCGCACCCAGCTCGCCCATCTTCTCGCCGAACTCGCCCTGACGCTCTCCGGCCTTGCCCTCCAGCTCGCCCAGCCTCGCCTGCAGTTCTCCCAGCCGCTCCTGCATCTCCGCCATTCTTTCGGAACTGAACGCGTCCTGAGCCGCCGCCAGCTTCTCCTGCAGCTCGGCGACTTTCTCCGGCGTCAGCATCTGATTCTGCGCGGCCTTCAGATTGGCTTCGGCTTCGGCCAGCTGTTTCGTGTCCCACTTGTCCTGCGCCTCTTTTGCTTTGGCCACCGCCGCATTCAGCTCCGCCATCTCTTTGGACAGATCCGGCATTCTTACCGCGCCCGCGGCTTCCTGCTCACGCCCCAGCTCCTCCTGCTGCTTGCCCAGAGCTTCCTGTTGCTTACCCAACGCTTCCTGTTGCTGTCCCAGAGCCTCCATCGGCTTGTACATCGCGCGAATCTTCGCGATGATCGCCGGATCGGTGACCACGTACGACTTTCCGGCATGCGTAAACCAGAGAAAAGGTCCCTTCGCCACTTTGCGCGCCGCTTCGAGCTCGGCTTTCCGGTCGCCGCTCCATTCCCCTGAAAACGTGATGTTGTCATCGGAGCCGTCAATGATCGCGTACGAGTCACCGTTCTCAGAGAAGTGATAGGCATAGCCTCTGATGTCGTCCCCATCCACAACGATGTTCGCGCCCGGTCCACGCACGGTGACCGAATTTCCATCGGAGAGCATCCCGCTCACTTCACCGGGTGCTGGAGGAGCAGCGGTCATTGGCGGAGGTGGTGTCGGTGCCCCGGGAGCTGGGGGCGCACTCTGGTCCTGTACCTGTTCGGGCGTTGCATCAGGCGGTGCCTGACCGTCCGGCGCGGCCGCCGGAGTCGGAGCAGCGGACGGTACCGTTGGGGCCGAGGGCGCCGGAGCCACCGAGGGAGTGGGTGCCGTCGCCGGAGCCGGGGCCGTCTGCGCGACCGCACTCTGCACGCGAATCAAAGCGGTCGCGGCAAACAACGCCGCGGGGATCAGCAACAGCGAGACCACCGCGCGCCGCCGCCCCTCAGCAAACGCACTGCGGAAAAGATGCTCGTTCAATAGCCGTTCGATCCGGTGCGTGAGATTTCCTGGGCGAGCCATGGCAACTCCTGGCAAGGTTTGGCGCGGCATGGCCGCGAATTCAAGCAGCACCTCGGCATAGCGCGATCGGCTCGCCGCGACATCGATTCCGGCCCGGTCGCCAATCGCTTCTCCCAGGGAAGCCAGCGTGCGGCGCAGCCACCATCCCAGAGGACTGAACCAGAACAGCGCCGTGTAGAGCCCGGCGAGCAACTGCAGATAGAAATCCATCTGCCGCACGTGGGAACGCTCATGCGCCAGCACCATGCGCAGCTTCTTCATGTCCCACTCGGTGTAATTCGCCGGCAGCACGATTCCCGACCCGATCGTCACGGGTGAAGGTACCCTGCTGCTCGACCGCACATTCGGCTCTGGCGCAACCAGCGGCGAAACCAGATCCGCTGTCATCCAGAGGCGCAGCGCAACGGCCAGCCCCCACAAAAGCCGCATCAACAGAGCGCCCGCGACCGTCAGATAAACCAACGCGATCAGTCGATCCGTAGCAGGCCAATGAAATTTAGGCTGGCTCGGAATGCCGCCCGTCGGCGCAATCGTCACCGTGCGTGCATCCTGGGCGGCAGAGATCAGCAAAGGGCCCGGCGCAACCGCGGTATCGGCAGGCGTTGAATCCTTCCCCTCATCGACTGTCGCCAGAATCACCGGTGCCGCCACCGATGCCGGCATCTGTGCCTGCGGCGCTGCATCGCGGTTCATCCGGATCGGCACCGCCCACCCCACCCGCCCTGTCCAGGCCGCCATCGCGGGCCAGCGCATCAGGAACGGCATCGCCAGCGAAGCCACCAGCACCAGGCTCCAGGCCGCCTTCCGCACCGGCACGTTGCTCACCCGCAGAAGACGCAACCCCGCGCCCACCGCGATCGCAAACACCATCGCCCTCACCGCCGCTTCGATCATGAGGACCGTCATGCTTTGCCTCCCTCCTGCTTTTTCGCCGCAGCCACGCGCTTCGTCAGCCGTTCCAGCTCCGCGCGGCTCACCACTTTCGAATCCAGCAGACCCACCAGCAGCTCTTCCACCGAGCCTTCGCAGAACCAGTCCACGATGCGCTGCACCGCGCGCGCCGCGACTTTCTGTTGCGATTCGGCAGGCCGGTAGATGAAGGTGCGGTTGTCGACCACATGCGCCAGGTACCCCTTCTCTTCCAGCCGCCGCAGGACGGTGCGAATCGTGGAGTCCTTCAGCGGCCGGTCCAGTTCTTCGCGAACCTGCTCGGCGGTGACGTTGCCCAGCCGCCACACAATGCCCAAAATGCCGCGCTCCAGCTCTCCCAGTTCGGCTGGATCGTGCCCGGATGGAGTGTTACTCGTCATAGTGTTACCCACTGTAACACATAAGACCGGGCACCACGCAAGAGGGTTAGCAAAATATTTTTACGAGTTTTGGACTGCCGTGGTTCCGAGGGCTACATCAATCGCCGCCGCACCAAATCCAGCCCCTGCTGGCTCGCATTAAAGCGCACGCCCGCCCGGTCCCCTGGAAAGCGCTTCTCCACGCACTCCGTTCCATCCGCATCGCTCACCGCGCAAAACACAAGCCCCACGGGTTTCTCTTCCGTGCCCCCGCCAGGACCCGCAATCCCCGTGATCCCCAGCCCCAGCGTCGATCCGCATCGTTCCCGAATCCCCTCCGCCAGCGCCATCGCGACCTCCTCGCTCACCGCACCCTGCTTCGCGATCAACTGCGAATCGACCCCGGCAAGATCCGTCTTCAGCCGATTGCTGTAGACCACCGCGCCGCCCACAAACGACCGCGAGCTTCCACTCACGCTGGTCAGCCGTTCGGCCACCATGCCGCCCGTGCAGCTTTCCGCGACCGCCAGAGTCGCGCCGCGCATCTCGAGGTGGTACAGAACAATCTGCTCCAGCGTCTCCCCCTGCGACGAGTAGACCAGCTCCTCGAGTTCGTCTTCGATCTTGCCCGCCAGCTCATCCACGCGCGCCTGCGCCAGGTCTGGAATCCCCTTCACGCACGAGAGCCGCAGCTCGATGTCGCCCATGTGCGCGAGAATCGTCGTCTCCACATCCTTATAGAGCGTGTAAATCGGCGCGATCCTGGCGTCGGCCGCAGACTCGCCGATCATCGCCGCCTTCAGCACGCGCGTAGCGATGTGCCGCTTCGGCACAATCTCCCTGAGGCGCGGCAGACACTCCTCTTCGAACATCCCCTTCAGCTCGTGTGGCGGCCCGGGCAGCAACATCGCCACCTTGCGATGCTTCCCCACCACCGTGTCCAGCCACTGCCCCGGCGCCGAGCCGAGCCGGTTCGGCAGCATGGTCGCGCCTTCAATCACGTCGGCCTGCTTCTCGTTGTTGCGCGTTATCGTCATGCGCCGCGACGCAGCGCGCGCGTAAAGATGCGCGATCAGGTCCGGGTCGCGTTTCAGGCTCAGGCCCAGCGCCTCAGCCACGGCTTCGCGCGTCAGATCGTCTTCTGTCGGTCCCAGCCCGCCCGACAGCACCACGATATCCACCCGGCCCAGCGCATGCCGCACCGCGTCGGTCAGTTGCTTCAGCCGGTCGCCCACGATGGTTTTGAAGTCCACCGCGACGCCCAGCTCATTCAGTTTTTCTGTGATGTAAAGAGAATTCGTATCCTGGCGGAACGGCGTGAGCATCTCCGACCCAACCGCGATGATCTCCGCGTTCATCGATCTCCAGGATTCCCGAGAATCAGATCGCAAACCGCTGCGCGATCAAACCAGCCGCCAACCCTCAATGCCCAGCGCCAAATGGTAAACGGACGTGCTCGTCGCCAGCAGCGCGCCTCCGCCCGGCACAAAATTGAAGCCGATGATGCCAGGGCCCGACACCGCCAGCGAGGCCTCGCCCTCCGGCGTGATGACCGCAACGCCGCGACGCCCGCGCAAAGAAGCCGCCACATAAAGATTGCCCGCAATGTCGACGGCCACACCCTGCGGCCGTCCCAGTCCGCGATGCAGCACCCCGATATCGCCATCGCGGTTGATGGCATACACCGCGTCGTAACTCGACGTGGTTGGCCCGGTCACGAACAGCGTCCCATCCGGACCAAACGCCAGGTGGTAGGCCGCCACGCTCGGTTCGAGCGTCGCGAAGACGAAAATCTGCCGATCCGGCGCAATTTTAAAAATGGTCCCGCTGCGATCGCCGACGTACAGATTCTGGTCCGCGTCGAACGCCAGCCCCGTCGCCACGCCCATGCCTTCCGCGTAGACAGCGGCCGCGCCATTCCTCGCCACGCGATAAACCTTGCCCTCATGCCGCGAGGAGACGTAAAGATTCCCCTCCGGATCCACCGCCAGTCCGGTCGCGTTCGCAATGCCGCGCACGAACGGCCGCATCTCCCCATCGCGCTCGATGCGAAACACCGAGACCGGCGTCTCCTGCCCGCGCTGTCCGGAAAACGTGACGTAAATGTTGCCGGAATGATCCATCACCGGATTCGCCACTGCATGCACGCCGGTGGCAAGCAGGCTGGCCACCCGCACTTCCACCGCATTGCTCTGCGCGCCGTTCTGCAAAATGCGCAGCCGCCCGGACTCCGCCTCGTCCGGCACGCGCAGCGTCAGCCGAGCGCCGCGGCTCAACAAAATTGGCGCCGCCAAATCCCCCAGCATCGCGATCGGCCGCCGATACTCTCCGCCGCCAACACGGCTCGGATCGGGCTGGCTCGTCGTCACCGCCCCCAGATTCGCGCCACGTACTTCAACGTCGCCACCCGGCATCGCCGCCGTGGGCGAAATGGCGTCGATCCTCGGCGCCGTGTTCGATTCGGATTTCAAAAGACGTACCATCGCTGATCTAAATCTGACTCCGTTAACCTGATCCCATCACCACCATATCCGTATCAGCAGCATCACCAGCAACCCCAGCAGTCCCGCGCCAATATCGTCCAGCATGATTCCTGTGCCGCCCTTGAATCGCTCCAGTTGCCGTACCGGCCACGGCTTCACGATATCGAAGAACCGGAACAACGCGAAACCCAGCAACGCATGCCCGATGGTGACCGGTGCCGCCGCCAGCGTAACCCACTGCCCCGCGACCTCATCAATGACCACGAACCCAGGATCCGGGTGGCCACTTTCCCTCTCCACAATCGTTCCCGCCGGAATCCCGATCAGCGCGACCACCAGCGCGCCGGCCAGCGTCAGCGCCGTCGCCACTCCATCGGTGAGATGCGTTGCGTCCAGCCCTATATACCAGATCGCAGCCGCCACAAGCGATGCCCATGTGCCCGGCCCCGGCTTGAGCCAGCCGATTCCCAGTACCGTTCCCACCTTCCACGCCCAACCCGTCCTCGCCGCCGGCGCCGGCGCTCCGCCCTCGTGAATCCGCACCCCCGGTGGTGGCAACTCAGTCTTTCTCGTCATGCTCCTCTAACGGCAGCGAATCGCCGCTGAGCCCCTCCAGCACCTCAGGATCGAGCACCGGCGACGAAATGCGATAGGCCCCGCTGGCCCACTTGCCCAAATCGATCACCCGGCAGCGATCGCTGCAGAACGGAAAATTCTCATCCTTTTCCGTCACGACCGTCCGGCACGTCGGACACCGCAAAATTTTGCCCTGCAAACTCATCGTCCCACTCCCACTCCGGCAAACTCCGGCGCCTCGACCTCGCCCGGAATTTCTTCCGAAACTCGGCCCACGACCCGCGCTACCAGGTCGTAATCATGCGCTTCAGTCACCTCGCATCGGTAGAATGCACCCGGCGTCAGCGCCTCGAACGGACCAAAGTCATTCAGGTAAACCGTTCCATCGATCTCCGGCGCATGCAGCTGCGTGCGCCCTTCCCACAGCAGCGGCGTCTCTTCCGACTCGCCCTCCACCAGCACGTCAAACGTCTTCCCCACACGCGCCCGCATCGCCTGGCGGCTGATTCCCTTCTGCAGCTTCATCAGCGCCCGACGACGATGTTCAATCACCCGCTTCGGGATTGTCCCAGCCAGATCAAACGCCTTCGAACCTTCCTCATGGGAATAGGCAAACACGCCAAGCCAGTCGAACTTCGCTTCGGCGACAAAATCGCACAGCGCCTCGAAGTCCGCGTCGGTCTCGCCCGGGAATCCGACAATAAAGGATGTGCGCAGCGCGATCCCCGGCACCGCTGCCCGCACCTTCGCCAGCATCTTCAGGAAAATTTCCGCCCCGCCGCCGCGCTTCATCGTCTTCAGCACCGGCGCCGACGCGTGCTGCAGCGGCACATCGAGATATTTGCAGATGTTGTCGTGCTTCGCGATGGTCTCGAGCAACCGCCCTGTGATCCGGTTCGGATAAGCATAGAGAAACCGCAGCCACGTGAGGCCCCCAACCCGAGTCATGTCCCGCGCGAGCCGATCCAGCAGCAGCGCCAGACCATCCTTCAGGCCAAAATCCTCGCCATAGCAAGTAGTATCCTGGCCGATCAGCGTGATCTCCCGCACTCCCTCAGCAACCAACGCCTCCGCTTCCGCCACGACCGACTCAAACCGCCGCGACCGGAACTTGCCGCGCAGATTCGGAATCACGCAGAAGCTGCACGGATGATCGCAACCTTCCGCAATCTTGATGTAGGCCGACGCGCTTTTCGTCGTCCGCAGCCGCGGCGTGGTGTGGTCGTACAAATATTGCGGCAGTTGCGCTCCGGCGCCATCCCAGGTCGCGCGCGAAAACCGGCCCTGCTCCTCGCGCCGATCGCCTTCAGGCCGAAAAGCCGACGTTATGGTCCCGTCTTTGTGCGTCCCCGCAAGACTCTCCCGCCCCGGTCGGACATCGGCATGGCCATTGCCGTTCAGAATTGTGAAGGGCGACGCCGCCCCGGTCACGGGCGCAGGATGGTCGAGCCCAGCAGCGATGAGAATCTGCTCCAGCTCGCCCGTGCCCACCACCGCGTCCACTTCAGGAATGTTCTTCTGAATCTCGTCGCGATAGCGCTCCACCAGGCATCCGGCCACAATCAGCTTCCGCGCCGATCCCGCTGTTTTCAGCCGCGCCATTTCAAGAATCGCATCGACGGACTCCTGCTTCGCCTTGTCTATAAAAGAACAGGTATTCACCACCAGAATGTCCGCCGCCTCGGCGTTCGGCGTCATCTCCGCCCCCGCGCGATCCAGCAGCCCCATCATCACTTCGCTGTCGACCAGGTTCTTGGGGCAGCCCAGCGACACAAACCCCACCCGCGGCCGGCCCTGCGCCTCTCGGACTCCCGGGGCGCGTTCTGTCAGCAATTCATCTGTCACATCTTTATTTTACCGATGATTGCAGCGGTCAGGATTGCGGGAGGCCCGAGCACCAACCCAGTCTCACCTGCGCAGGCTTTTCCCCGTCGAAGTAATATCCTTCGACAGCATCCGCCACATTGCGGCGCAGATCGTCCCAGCTGTCGCCCTGGGTGAAGATACCCTCCCCCAAAGCCTCCGCCGTATAGCCGCCGTCCGTCTCCTGAGTGACCTCGAACACCAGCTCCCGCATAGACGCCACTTTAACGAATCACACTCAGCTTCACAAGAAAATCGTACTCCCGATCATGGAGCTGGTTCACCGCCTCTTGCACCGCCGGCAGCTATCTGTCAGCCAGCCGTCACAAATTTCCCCTAACGCCCCGGCCACTCCCTCGTGAAATGTGGCATCATCTTGTCTCAAGCGGCCTCATTCGCGCGAGGTTTCACCGTGAGCACTCATCGGTTGGTCGCAAAACGGCTTTCCCTCGCCCTCGCCGCTCTGCTCCTCGCTCCAGGCCACTCGACCCGCGCGCAGACCCCCCAGGGTTCCTTATCAGGCGCTCAACAGAACCTCACCCCCGTGGCCACCGGCGATCTGCTCTTCGCCCGGGGCGAATTCATCGAAGCCATCGACGCCTACAGTCGCGCCCCCGCCGACGCCGCTACCCTCAATAAAATCGGAGTCGCCTGGCATCATCTCTCCGCCGTCTCCCAGGCGAAGGTGAACTACCAACGAGCGCTCTCGCTCCGCCCCGACTTCCCCGACGCCCTCAACAACCTCGGAGCCACCTACTTCGCCGAGAAGAAGTACGGCCAGGCCATCCATCTCTACCGCCGCGCCCTCCAGCTCAATCCCGGAGCCGCCGTCATCGCCGCCAATCTTGGCACCGCGTTCTTCGCGCAGGGCAAGCCTACCGAGGGCCTCGAGGCCTATCGCAGCGCATTCTCCCTCGACCCCGCCGTCTTCGATCTCGACTCGCCTTCGATCATCAACGGCCCCATTACCGACCAGGACCGCGCCCAGCAGGACTACTCCCTCGCCGAGCTCTTCGCGCAAATGCAGAACCAGGACCGCGCCCTCGACTACCTCCGCAAAGCCTTCGCCGCCGGATTCAAAGACACAAAGCGCCTCTGGCACGATCCCGCCTTCGCCGAACTCCGCCTCTCCGCCGACTTCGCCTCCCTCATGGGCGAAGTCGGTCTGAAATAGCCGCCCTTCGATCGCTTCCGCTCGCCTTTCTCTCGCCGTTCCCCTCGCCTTTCCCTCGTCTTTCCCTCGCCGTTCCCCTCGCCTTTCCCTCGTCTTTCCCTCGCCGTTCCCCTCGCCTTTCCCTCGCC
>CAZHTJ010000011.1:73730-74960 GCA_964535525.1 uncultured Acidobacterium sp.
GCCGTTCCCCTCGCCTTTCCCTCGCCGTTCCCCTCGCCTTTCCCTCGCCGTTCCCCTCGCCTTTCCCTCGCCGTTCCCTCGCCGTTCCCCTCGCCTTTCCCTCGTCTTTAGCTACCGGCTACCCGCTACCGGCTACCGGCTGCATTTGTCATAGCCACTTTCACCCTAAAAGTGGTCCCTCCGCATGACAACTTGCCACGAAAACCACATAGCCACTACTATCCCTTCCAATGCTCGACGTTTCCGCAGGAATCGTCCCCGTCATCCCCGTTGACCGCGAGGCCGCCACCCCTCTGCATCGCCAGGTCTACGCCGGATTCCGCGACGCTATCCTGCGCGGTGATCTCGCCGCTGGCCAGCAGGTCCTCTCCAGCCGCGCGCTCGCCGCCGAGCTCGAAATCTCCCGCTTCCCTGTCCTCGACGCCTACGCGCAGCTCCTCGCCGAGGGCTACTTTGAGAGCCGTGTTGGCGCCGGCACCTTCGTCGCCGCCTCGCTCCCGCACCGCGCCGGCCAGGCCAAACGCCCCACCGAAGAATCCCCCGCGTCCCGCCGCACCTCGCGCCGCTCTCTGTTATTCCCGCCCTACGAACTCAATCCCTGGCGTCACGGCTGGGGCGCTTTCGGCGTGCACCAACCCGCGCTCGACCATTTCCCTTTCGACCTCTGGTCGAAGCTCCTCTCCCGCCACAGCCGCGCGCTGCGCATTCACCCCTCCAACAACCTGCACCCCCTCGGCCTCCAGCCTTTTCGCGAAGCCATCTGCTCCTACCTGCGCACCGCCCGCGCCGTCCGCTGCGATCCCGCGCAGATCATGGTCGTCTCCGGCTCCCAGCAGGCGCTCGACATCGTCACCCGCGTTCTCCTCGACCCCGGCGATTCCGCCTGGATCGAAGAGCCCTCTTACCCGCTGGTCCGCTCGCTGCTCCTCGGCTCCGGCTGCAAACCCGTGCCCGTCCCCGTCGACGACGAAGGCCTCGATGTCGACGCCGGCATCCGCCTCGCTCCCGACGCCCGCGTCGCCTTCGTCACGCCTTCGCATCACTACGCCCTCGGCGTCACCATGAGCGCCTCGCGCCGTTTCCAGCTTCTCGAGTGGTCCCGCCGCGCCGAATCATGGATCGTCGAAGACGACTACGACAGCGAATACCGTTTCGACTCCATGCCCATCCCCTCCCTCCAGGGCCTCGACCCCTGCGACCGCGTCATCTACATCGGAACCTTCAGCAAAG